>NZ_JBIVKJ010000002.1:0-281023 GCF_044750705.1 Kitasatospora sp. NPDC088783 | reverse complement strand
TTGGTCCCCGCAGCCGGGGGCCGGCGCGACCAGGGGGCTGGCCCCCCCGGCCCCGCGCCGCCCCCCCGCCGCGCCCGCGGGGGCGCCCCGCCGGGCGCCACGGCTCCGGGTCAGGCGGCGCGCAGCGCGGGCAGCAGCTCGTGCTCGGCCCAGTCGAGGAACGCGGGCTGGCTGTCGCCGCCGACCTGGATCAGCGCGAGCTCGTCGAACCCGGCCTCCGCGTACGGGCGGACCGCGTCGAGGAAGTCCTCCACGCGGTCGCCGCACGGGATGGACCCGGCCACGTCCTCGGGCCGGACGTACTGGCTGGCGGCGGCGAAACCGGCGGTGCCGGGGAGGTCCGCGTTGACCTTCCAGCCGCCGCCGAACCAGCGGAACTCGGCGTGCGCGCGGGCGACGGCGGCGTCCCGGTCCCGGTCGAAGCAGACCGGCACCTGGCCGACCGAGGGCTTGCCCGCGCCGCCGGCCTCGGCGAACGCGGTGAGCAGCTCCCGTTCCGGCTGGACGGCGATCACCAGGTCGGCGAGCCGCCCGGCCGTCGCGCAGGAGACCGGCCCGGAGACCGCGACGCCGATCGGCGGCGGCTGGCCGGGCAGGTCCCACAGCTTGGCGCCGTCGACCTGGAAGTGCTTGCCGTGGTGCGTCACGTACCCGCCCGCGAACAGCGCCCGGATGATCTCCACGGCCTCCGCCAGCATCTCCTGGCGCACCGCGACGGGCGGCCAGCCCCGGCCCACCACGTGCTCGTTCAGGTTCTCGCCGCTGCCCAGCCCGAGCCGGAACCGCCCGCCGGAGAGCAGCTGCACGGTGGCGGCCTTCTGCGCCACCACCGCCGGGTGGTACCGGACGGTCGGGCAGGTCACGTACGTCATCAGCGGCAGCGCGTCGGTGGCCTGGGCGACCGCGCCCAGCACCGCCCAGGCGTAGGGCGCGTGGCCCTGCTCGTCCAGCCACGGGGAGTAGTGGTCGGAGATCACCGCGAAGTCGAACCCGGCCCGCTCGGCGCGCACCGCGTCGGCGACCAGGTCCTGCGGGGCGCGCTGCTCCGTCATCAAGGTGTATCCGATGCGCATGGGTGCTCCTCCTGTGGCTGTCAGGCCCTCGTGCTTCTGTGCTCTTGCGGCTGGCGCGTGTACCCGGCGGGCCGGGCCGCATGCGCGCGGGGGCGCGGGCCAGCCGTTCGGGCGGGCGGATTCAGCCGGGCGGACGCAACAGGTCGCGCAGCAGGCGCGGGTCGGCTCAGCGGCGGACGGCGGCGACCAGGGACGGCGGCGAGGGCCGCGAGGACGACGCGGGCGCGCGGGGCGGCGGCCGGACTGATCCGGCGTCTGGTCGCCGCCCTGGGACCGGCCTTCGGGGCCGGAGGTGGTACCGCGGTACCACCCGCGGCCGAATGATCGTCCCCAGGTGCCGCCGTCCGGGCCCGGCCGGGGCCTAGCGTGGCGGCAGGAGGCGGGTCGGGACGGCCCGGCCCGGGATCGGCGAGGGAGCGGACCGGATGATCGAGGCGCAGCAGCTGACGAAGCGTTACGGGGAGAAGACCGCGGTCGACGGGCTCGACTTCACCGTGCGTCCGGGCAGCGTGACCGGGTTCCTGGGTCCGAACGGCGCCGGGAAGTCCACCACCATGCGGATGATCGTCGGGCTGGACGCGCCGACCAGCGGCTCGGTGCGGGTCAACGGGCGCCGCTACGCCGAGCACGCCGCGCCGCTGCAGGAGGTCGGCGCGCTGCTGGAGGCCAGGTCGATCCACCCGGGCCGCTCCGCGTTCCACCACCTGCGGGCGCTGGCCCACACCCACGGCATCCCGCGCGCCCGGGTCGAGGAGGTGATCGGGCTGACCGGCCTGGAGTCGGTGGCCGGGAAGCGGGCCGGGGCGTTCTCGCTCGGCATGGGGCAGCGGCTGGGCATCGCGGCGGCGCTGCTCGGCGACCCGGCCACGGTGATGCTGGACGAGCCGGTCAACGGCCTCGACCCGGAGGGCGTGCTGTGGATCCGCAACCTGCTCACCGGCCTGGCCGCCGAGGGCCGCACCGTCTTCGTCTCCTCGCACCTGATGAGCGAGGTCGCCCTGGTGGCCGACCACCTGATCGTGGTCGGCCGGGGCCGCCTGCTGGCCGACACCACCGTGCAGGACCTCGTCCGGCAGGCCGGCGGCGACCGGGTCACCGTCGCCTCCGCCGACCCGGCGAAGCTGCGCGAACTGCTCACCGGCCCCGGCGTGGAGATCACCGGCCGGGCCGGTGACGAGGAGCTGGAGGTGACCGGCCTGACCGCCCGCCGGATCGGCACCGTCGCGGCCGAACACGGCATCGCGCTGTACGAGTTGGCCACCCGGACGGTCTCGCTGGAACAGGCGTTCATGGACCTGACCCGGGACGCCGTGGAGTACCACGGCACCACCACCGGTGGCGCTGCCACCGCCACCGCCACCACCGCCGTCGACTCCAGGAGCGCCGCGTGAGCGCCATCGCCCCGTCCCCCGCCCCGTCGCCCGCCGCCGAGCGCCCCGCCCGCCCCCCGTACCGGGTCACCGGCGTCCGGGTGCTGCGCTCGGAGTGGGCGAAGACCTGGTCGCTGCGCTCCACCTGGATCACCCTGGGCCTGGGGCTGTTCTTCCTGGTGGCGTTCGGCCTGATCGCGGCCTTCCAGTTCAAGTCCCGGCTGGACTCGGGCCGTCCGATGGACCGCGACTTCGCCGACGCGAACGCGCTCACCCTCTCGCTGTTCGGCACCAACTTCGCCCAGCTCGCCCTGGGCGTGCTGGGCGTGCTGATCGCGGCGGGCGAGTACTCGACCGGCATGATCCGCTCGACCCTGGCCGCGGTGCCGCGCCGGCTGCCGGTGCTCTGGGCGAAGGCCGCGGTGTTCGGGGCGGTGGCGCTGGTCCTGGCCACCGCCGGGGTGTTCGCGGCCTTCGCGATCGGCAGCGGCATCCTGTCCGGCACCCGGGCCGCACTGACCTTCTCGGACCCGGGCGTGCTGCGCGGCCTGTTCGGCGCGGGGCTGTACCTGGGCCTGGTGGGCGTGATCGGCGTGGCGCTGGGCGTGCTGCTGCGCTCGATCGCGGGCGGCATCTCGGTGCTGGTCGCCTCGCTGATGCTGGTGCCCGGCCTGGTCCAACTGCTGCCCAGCTCGTGGCACGACCACATCAGCCCCTACCTGCCGAGCAACGCGGGCCAGGCGGTCTTCGCCCTCCAGCACGACCAGGCCACCCTGTCGCCGGGCGCCGGGCTGGCCGTCTTCGCCCTGTGGACGGCGGCGGCACTGGCGGGCGCGGCGGTACGGCTGGTGCGGCGCGACGCGTGAACGCGCGGCGGCCGGACGTCCGGGGGTCGGACGTCCGGGGGCCGTGCGCGTGCGGGCCGAGGGCGTGCGGGCCGAGCGTCCGACGCCTGGCAGACTGACCTGTCGAGCTGTCGACCTGTCGACCTACTGGCCCACCGACGTAGCGACCTACTGATCCACTGACGACCTACCGACCTACCGACCTGCCACGGTGCCCCGGCGAGCGACTCCCGGGGTGCCGTGGCGCACCGCCGTCCGACCACCCTGGGGGTCTCCCGTGTCCGATCCGGGTGGTGCCGACACCGCGCCCGGCCACCCCTTCCTGGACCGCCTGGCCCGGGTCGGCCAGCGCCTGCGCGGGCTGGACGGGCGGTGGCCGTGGCTGTTGGACGTTGCCGTGGTGGCCTGGGCGTTCCTGCTGCTCGGCGTGCCGGAACTGCTGCACGCCGACGGCGACGGGGACGGGGAGGGTCCGCGCGGGCACCGCGTGGTCTTCACCCACCTGCCGCTGCCCGCCGCCCTGGCCTTCCAGGCCGCGCTGCTGCTGCCGCTGCTGTGGCGCCGCCGCCGGCCGGGGGCGGCGTTCGCCGTGGTGGGCGCGGTGTTCCTGGTGCAGTGGTCGCTGGGCGCGGCGCAGCGGGCGGACGCGGCGCTGCTGCTGGCGCTGTACGCGCTGGCCCTGCACGGACGGCTGCGGACCCTGGCCTGGGCGTGCGCGGCCAGCGCGGTGGGGGCGGTGGCGGTGGCGGTGCGGATGTCCCCGGCGGTGCCGGTGTGGGACGTGCTGTTCTTCCTGACCACGGCGGTGACGGCGGCCGTCGCACTGGGCATCGCCGTGCGGATGCGCCGGGCGCGGCTCGCGGGCCTGCGCGAGCGGGCGGCCCGGCTGGAGGTGGAGCGCGACCAGCGCAGCCGGTTGGCCGCGGCGGCCGAACGGGCCCGGGTGGCACGGGAGATGCACGACATCATCGGCCACAACCTGTCGGTGATCATCACCCTGGCGGACGGCGGCGCGTACGCGGCCCGTTCCACGCCCGAGCGCGGCCGGGAGGCGCTGGTGCTGATCGGCGACTCGGGGCGGCAGGCGCTGGGCGAGCTGCGCCGGATGCTGGGCGTGCTGCGCGAGCACGGCGACGGCCTCGAACTGGCCCCGCAGCCGGGCATCGCCGACCTGACCGACCTGTGCGGGCGGATCCGGGCGGCCGGGCCGGAGGTGGTCCACCGCACCGAGGGCGCGCTGGAGTCGCTGGACCGCGGGGTGCAGCTGATGGTCTACCGGATCGTCCAGGAGGCGCTGACCAACACGCTCAAGCACGCGGGCCCGGCGGTCCGGGCCCGGGTGTCGGTCTCGCTGGCCGGGGCCCGGCTGCTGGTCCGGGTCGACGACGACGGCGGCCCGCCGGGCGGTGCCCCCTCCCCCGGCGGCCCGCCCGGGGAGGGCCAGGGCGTCACCGGCATGCGGGAGCGGGCCGCGCTGTACGGTGGCACCGTCGCGGCGGGCCCGGCCCCGGGCGGGGGCTGGTCGGTGGTCGCCGACCTGGACGTCACCCCCGCGACCGACCTGGGCCTCGCCCCGGCTCCCCCACCCACGAAGCCCGCCCCTCCCGCCCCTCCCTCCTCCCCCTCTCCTCCCGTCCTCGACCCGGCCGGAGGCCCGGCATGACCAGCGTCCTGATCGTGGACGACCAGCCCCTGCAACGCTTCGGCTTCCGGATGCTGCTGGAGAGCCAGCCCGACACCTCGGTGGCCGGGGAGGCCGGGCACGGCGCGGAGGCGGTCCGGCTGGCCGCCGAACTGCGGCCGGACGTGGTCCTGATGGACATCCGGATGCCCGGCATGGACGGCATCGAGGCGACCCGGCTGATCGTCGCCGCGGGCGGCCGCTCCCGGGTGCTGGTGCTGACCACCTTCGACCTGGACGAGTACGCGCACGCCGCGCTGCGGGCCGGGGCCAGCGGCTTCCTGCTCAAGGACGCCCGCCCCGAGGAACTGCTGGCGGGCGTGCGCGCGGTGGCCGGGGGCGACGCGGTGGTGGCGCCCGCGATCACCCGCCGGCTGCTCGACGCGTACGCCCACCACCTGCCGGCCCGGCCGCCCGGCCCGGTGGAGGAGGACCCGCGGCTGGCCGCGCTGACCGGCCGGGAGCGGGAGATCCTGGTCGCGGTCGGCCGGGGCTGGACCAACGGCGAGATCGCCGGGCGGCTGGTGCTCTCGGAGTCGACGGTGAAGACGCACGTCGGCCGGGTGCTCGCCAAGATCGGTGCCCGGGACCGCGTCCAGGCGGTGATCTTCGCCTACGACCTGGGGCTGACCCGCCCCAACCCGCCTTCCTAGCAAGGCGGTCCGCCGACCCGCCGGTGCGAGCGCCCCGGCCTGCCGGCCGCCACCGGGGCCGCGCGAGCCGGTCCGCCGCCGTGCGGCCGGGCACCCGTCACGCCCCGGCGTCCAGGCCCGGACGGTGGTCCCCGGGGTGGCGGGTCGGCGCGGCGCGGTGCCGAGCCGCCGTCAGGTCTTCAGGATCCGTTCAGGACACCTGGGCCGTGCCGGTCGCCACGGTGCCGCCCGCCGCCCTCCGGAAAGGCGCCTCGACCATGTTCCGCTCCTCGGCCCCGCCGACCGCCAGCCCCCTGGACGCGGGAGCGCCACCGCGTTCGCACCGCCGGTCCGGGTCCAGGTGAGCGGCACGGCCCCGCGTCGTCGCCCGGCCGTGGCGGCGGTGGCAGCCGCAGCCTGCGGCGGGGCGTTCGCGCTGGTGGCGGTGGTGGTCGCGGTGCACGGGTGGGCGCCGTTCGGGTTCGAGGCGGCGGCGGTGCGCTGGAGCGTTACGCACCGGCCGGGCGGGGCGCGGTCGGCGGCGGTGGCGGTCACCGAGCTGGGCACCGGCGTCCTCCCGTACCTGCTCGCCCTGGCGGCGGGCGCGGTGTCGCTCCGGACCCGCCGCCCGGCCGGGGCCCGGCGGACGGCGGTGCTGCTGGCCCCCCTGGTGTGGCTGCTGGCGGGGCAGTTGCTCCGGCAGGGGCTGATGCGTGCCTTCGCCCGGCCGCGACCCCCGCGCACGGGCTGGGCGTTCGACGCCTCGGGTTTCTCCTTCCCCTCCGGGCACGCCTTCACCTCCGCCCTGTCCGCGGGACTGCTGGCCGTCGCACTGGCCCGGGCCCGGCCCGGAGCCGCCCGCGGCGCGGCAGCGGGAGCGGCCCTGTTCGCCGCCGCGATCGGCACCAGCCGGGTGTACCTGGGCGTGCACTGGCCGCTGGACGTCCTGGGCGGCTGGCTGCTGGCGGCCGGCTGGCTGGCCCTGGGGGTGCGGCTGCTCGGGCGGCGGGACCGGCAGGACCGGCGGGCGGCGGACGGGTAGCGGTGGGCGGAGCCGCCCGGTCGAGGTCCGCCGGCGACGGCGCGGTGCCCGCCGGCCTCGGCAGGGCCTATCCGGCCGGCCGGGTCCGTCGCGAAGGCCGACGGCCGGCCCCGGTCAGGACTTCACCACCTTGAGGATCTTGCCGGTGGCGCCCGCGGTGAGGTAGCCGCCCTCGTCGTAGTCGCCGGAGAGGTAGTAGCGGATGGTGATCTCGTCGGCGAACCAGCCGTAGTCGACGTGTATGTAGGTCGACTTGGGAGTGGGGACGCCGAGTTTGGTCTTGGCGGTGGCCAGGACGGTCGGGATCTGGTTCCAGTCGATCTTGGTGAGGTCGGCGGGGTCCTCGCCCGGGATGACCGTGCCGCCGGGCTCACTGGTGATCTTGCCGTTGCGGTAGCTGACGTCGTCGTAGTGCTTGGGGTTGTCCTTGGTCAGCACCTTGGCACTGGCGTACTCCGGATAGATCGACATGTCGATGACGGTGGTGCTGCCGGTGGCCGCGCGGATCTTCTCGACCAGGCCGCGGACCCCGTCCGGGGTGAGCAGGCCGGTGCCGGGGTCGGCGGCGGGGCCGGGGTCGGCGGCGGACGGCGCGCCGGACGGGGCGGTGGCGGACGGCGCGGTGGCGGACGGGGAGGCGGTGGTGGGCGCGGCCCCGGGGGTGCCCGAGGTACCGGGGGTGCCGAGGGCGGTGGCGGGGGCCTTCGCGGCGGAGTCGGTGCCGCCGGGCTTCGCGGAGTCGAACCACCCCTGCTGGAACGACCACCCCAGGAGCCCGGCCGCGACGGCGGCGGCCAGCACGGCCGTCAGCACCGGTCTGGTGCGTCGGCGGCGGCGGGGCGCGGGCGCCGTCCCGGTGGGCGCGTGCGGGAGGGAGTTGGCCTCGGTGGGGGCGTACGGCGGCGGGGTGGGCGTCCCGGTGGGGCGGTACGGCGGCGGGGAGTTGGTCTCGGTCGGGGAGAAGGCCGGGCTGCCGCCGAGGGTGCCGTCGATGCCCTGTTCGGCGGCGGCGAAGAGCCGGTCGAGGCGGGCGGCGTCGGGCCGGTCGGCGGGGTCGCGGGCGAGCAGCGCGGTGAGGGTGGGGCCGAGCGGGCCGGAGCGCACCGGTGGCGGGAGGGGCTGGTCGAGGACGGCGGCGAGGGTGGCGATGCTGTTGGCGCGGCGCAGCGGGTGGTGGCCCTCGACGGCGACGTACAGCGTCATGCCGAGCGACCAGAGGTCGGAGGCGGGGTCGCCCTCGTGGCCGCGGATGCGTTCGGGGGCGATGTACTCGGGCGAGCCGATCAGCGCGCCGGTGGCGGTGAGGCTGGTGGACTCGCTGAGCGCCGCGATGCCGAAGTCGGTGAGGACGGGGGTGCCGTCGGTGCGCAGCAGGACGTTGCCCGGTTTGACGTCGCGGTGCTGGATGCCGGCCGCGTGGGCGGCGGTGAGCGCGGCGAGCAGGCCGCGGCCGATCCGGGCGGCCTCCGGCGGGGAGAGCGGGCCGCGGGTGATCCGGTCGTGCAGGGAGCCGCCGGTGACGAGTTCCATCACCAGCCAGGGGTGGGCGAGTTCGGCGTTGTCGACGATGTGGTGGATGGTCACCACGTTGGGGTGCTGGAGCCGGGCCAGCGCCTGGGCCTCGCGCAGCACGCGTTCGCGCAGTTCGTGGGCGGCGGCGGGGTCGGCGGCGAGCATCGCCGGGTCCGGCGGGCGGACCTCCTTGAGCGCGACCTCGCGCTGCAGCATGGTGTCCCTGGCCCGCCAGACCAGGCCCATTCCGCCGCCGCCGAGCCGCGCCAGCAACTCGAAGCGGCCGTCGATCAGTTGGCCGCCCGGCCCGGCTGTCGTCATGGCGCACATCGTAGGGGCTGGGGCGGACGGTCCTCGAACGCCCCTGCCCGGCGGCGGGGGCGAGGGCGACCTCGGGCCCGGGCGCACCGGCGCCTCACCCGTGCGGGCCGCCGTCCGGGGCGGCGAGTTCGGCGGCGGTGGGGGGATTGGCTCCGGCGCGGGAGACGGTGATCGCGGCGGCCGCGGCGGCCGTGCGGAGGGCGGTGGTCAGGGCGTCGAGGGAGGGGCGGGGGGTGTCGAGGGTGGCGAGGAGCGCGGACATGAAGGAGTCTCCGGCGCCGACGGTGTCCACGACGGTGGTCCGCGGGGCGTCGGTGCGGACCTCGCCGTCGGCGGTGAGGGCGAAGGCGCCGTCGCCGCCCCGGGTGACGATGACGACCGCGGGCCCGAGGGTGAGCCAGCGGGCGGCGCTGTCGCGGACGGGGACGCCGGGGTAGAGGAAGGCGAGGTCCTCGTCGCTGGCCTTGACCAGGTCGCTGAGCACGACGCAGTGTTCGACGGCGGCGACGGCGGCCGCCCTCTCGCCGACCAGGCCGGGGCGGACGTTGGGGTCGTACGAGACGGTGGCCCCGGCGGCGCGCGCTTCGCGGAGCAGGCGACGGGCGACTGCCGCGCCGGGTTCCTGCACGGAGGCGAGGGAGCCGAGGTGGACGTGCCGGGTGCGGGGCGTCGGGGTCGGGGCCAGGGTCCAGTCGATCGCGAACTCGTAGGAGGCGCTGCCGGTGGGATCGAGTGTGACGATCGCGGTGGGTGTCGGGACGTCCTGGCCGTCGGTCAGGACGGTGACGCCGGCGGCCTCCAGGTGGGCGCGGATCAGTTCGCCGTACGGGTCCTCGCCGAGCTGGGTGAGCAGCGCGGTGCGGCGGCCGAGCCTGGCGAGTCCGTAGGCGACGTTGGCGGGGCTGCCGCCGGGGTGCGGCCGGTCGGGGAGGCCGGGGGTGCGGACGATGTCGGCGACGCACTCGCCGATGACGAGGAGGTCGACGTCCGCGGGGGTGGGCTCTGCCATGGTGCTCGGCTGCTCCTGTGTCGGGGTTGGCGGGACGGGAGGGCGGGACGGGGTGCGGCGGCGCGCCGCGGGTCGGGCGCGCCGCCGCGGGGGTCGGTCGCGGGGTCAGTCGCTGAGGACGACCTGGTCGACCATCAGGTGTCCCCAGGCGCCGGTGGCGTCGTCGAGGACCTGGAGCCGGGCGGTGCGGCCCTGGAGGTCGGTCAGGTCCCAGTCGACGGGCCGCAGGGTACCGCTGTCGTCGCCGGTGGCGGTGCGCACCGGCTGCCCGTCGACCAGCAGGTTGACGCTGGTCGCGCCGGGCGTGCCGAGCGGGTGGGCGCCGCCGGCCACGAGCAGGTGCAGGTGGGCGCGGTCGATGGTGAAGGCGGGCGAGGTGAGGGTGCCGGTGGCGGTGTCGCGGCCGGCGAAGGTGTCGAGCACGGCGGTCCCGACCGAGCCGGGGAGCTGTTCGACGGTCGGGGCGGTGCCGGCCAGGTCGCCGGTGCCGCTCCAGCCGGGGGCGTAGGCGCCGCCCTCGAAGTCGGCGAGCGGCCGGGCCGGGCGCTGGGCGAGGTCCTGGTACTCGGTGACGGTGAGGTTGGCGAAGGTGGCCGCGCCGCCGCTGGTGAAGAGCTTCAGCCCGTCGTCGGCGGGGTCGGCGAAGACCTCGTCGGAGTGGACGTGGCGGCCGTCGTCGACGAAGTACTCGACGCTGGTGCGGTCGACCAGGACGGTCAGGTGGGCGCTGGTCCGCGCCGGGTCCCACGGGGCGTGGGACTCCAGGTGGGTGCCGTCGGCCGAGGGGTTGCCGGTCCGGCCGCGGTTCAGGTAGCTGAAGTCGTGGAAGATCCCGGCGTCGGCGTGCCGGGTGCCGTCGGCGGAGACCCGCAGTTGGACGCCGACGTTGTCCAGGGCGCTCCAGCTGACGTCGGCGTCCAGGCGGTAGGCGGTGCCGTGGTAGGGCAGGGTGGTCGTCCCGTTCACCTGGACGGTGCCCAGGGCGGTGGTCCTCGCGGCGTGCAGGTCGAGGGCGGGGGTGGGGCGGGAGGTCAGCGCGTAGCCGTCGGCGTCGTGCTTGAGGCTGAGCTGCCGGGTGATCGCGTCGGTGCCGTTGAAGCCGTCGGAGGCCCAGGTCGGGGTGGTGTGGGGGTAGGTCCAGTTGTTGAGCCAGGCGGTGGCGTAGCGGTGGTCGAGCGGGGCGGCGGGGTCCTCCCAGGTGACGCCGGCGTACCAGTCGAAGCCGTGGTCGAGCCACTGCGGGGCGGCGCGGTCGGGGGTGAAGGCGGTGCCGTCGAAGCTGCCGGTCCAGTAGGCGTAGGTGTTGGGGTCGCCGGTGAGGTAGCCGTTGGCACTGGCTCCCAGCACCCAGTGCACGGTGCCGTCGTCGGCGCGCAGGGGGAACAGGTCGGGGCATTCGAGGGTGCCCAGGCCGGTGTTGGTGTACTGGGACGCCCGGGTCCAGTTCTTCAGGTCGGGCGAGGTCCAGAAGCTGATCGCGGTGCCCTCGGCGAGCAGCGCGACCCAGCGGTGGCGGTCGGCGTCCCAGACCAGCTTGGGGTCGCGGAAGTCCTTGCGGCCGCCGTTGGGGATGACCGGGGCGTCGCCGTAGGGGCGGAAGTTGCGTCCGCCGTCGGTGGAGTACCAGAGGAACTGGGCCTGCGGGCCGGAGGCGTCGGCGATCTGGGCGGGGGTGGGGTGGTCCATCTGGGTGACCATCATGACCACGGCTCCGGCGCCGAACCCGGCGGTGTTGCCGGTGTCGACGACGGTGGAGCCGGACCACAGGTCGTAGTTGGCGTTGGTCTTCTTCGGCGCGGCGACGCCCTGGTCGTGGAAGGCCACGTTGTCGGTGCTGGTGGCCTGCCGCCAGGCGGTGCCGACGGCCTGCCCGTAGTCGGCGTTGTAGAGGTAGTAGGAGTGGAAGGCGCCGTCGAACCAGAGCGGCCGCTGCGGGTCGTTCTTCCAGTGGTCGGGCACGGTGAAGTGGTAGACGGCGCGGCGGCTGTCCGCGGCCCGGGCCGCCGTGGGGGCGGCCGGGCCGGGGGCGACGGCGGCCGCGGCGGTCAGGGCGAGGCCGAGGAGGGCGGCGAGGCCGAGGCGCAGGGCGCGGCCGGGCCGGTGGAGCGAGGAGCGTGGGGTCATGCTCGACTCCTGTGGTGTCCGGGTGGGTGGGGGAGGTTCGGCCCGGCCGGGAGGTCGGTCCCGGCCGGGTGGTTCGGCGCGGCCGGTCGGCGCGACCGGTTGGCGCGACCTCAGCAGACCGACGCGGCCTCGGCGGGCCGACGTCCGGCGGCTTCGGGCCCGGCGGCTTCGAGTTGAGCGGGGCCGGGTTCCGCGGGGTCGGGTTCCGCAGGGTCGGGCAGTCCCTCGACGGTCAGTCGGCGGCCGTCCCAGGAGACCGGCATCGGGTCGCTCACCCCGCCGGCGAAGCCGCCGTCGGGGCCGGTGTGGTGGAAGCCCAGCAGGACCCAGGACCCGTCGCGGCGGCGGACCAGCTTGCCGCTGTAGTAGCGGTCGTCGGTGACCTGCCGCGCGGCGCCGATGTCGAACGGGCCGAGCAGTCCCTGCGCGGGGGCGGCCCAGATGCCGCCGCGGGTGCCGGTGGCGCGGCGGCTGTCGGAGGCGTGCTCGGCGAGGCAGGAGAAGAGCAGCAGGGGCTTGCCGTCGACGATCTCGGTCTGGGTGACCTCCAGTTGGCCGAAGCCGTGCGCGGCGGGGGCGGACAGCGGGGGCCGCAGCCGCCAGTTCCGCAGGTCGGCGGAGACGGCGTGGCCGATCACGCCGCGTTCGAAGGCGGGGCCGGTGGTGGCCCGGGCGGTGATCAGCATGTGCCAGCCGTCGCCGTCGGGGTCGGGGAACACCCAGGGGTCGCGGAACGCCTCGTCGTGCCACTGGCCGGTGTCGAGCGTCTCGTACCAGGCGGGGTCGGCGCTCAGCACCGGGTTGGCGCCGGCCTTGTGCCAGGTGGTCAGGTCGGTGGAGGTGGCGTAGCCGATGCGCTGGACGTTCTTGCCGTCGGCGGCGCGGGTGGAGCCGGTGTAGAAGAGGAACCAGGTGCCGTCGGGGTGCCGGACCACCGAGCCGGTCCAGGTGGCGAGGTCGTCGAAGGCGGGGGCGTCGGCGCGGACCAGGGCGTCGGGGACGCGGGTCCAGTTCCGCAGGTCGGTGGAGACCGCGTGGCCGATGGAGGCACGGTAGTGGCGGGCCTCGGGGTCGTGCAGGGCGCGGGAGGCGTAGAGGAAGAACAGGTGGTGCTGTTCGCCGTCGTCGGCGCACCAGAAGTCCCAGACCCAGGAGTCGGGCAGCGTGAACATGTCGGCCTTTCGGGCAGGCCGCGCGGACCCCCGGCCGCGGCGGGCGGCGGGGTCGGCGGGGTCGGCGGGGGTACGGGGAGGGCGGGGGGTCAGCCCTTGACGCCGCTCGCGGCGACGCTGCTGACGAAGGCGCGCTGGAAGGCGAGGAAGACCACCAGCACCGGCAGCGTGATCATCGACGTGTACGCCATGACCTCGCCCCAGGCCGGGTTGTCCTGGAAGAAGTACTGCATGCCGACCATGACGGGGCGCAGCTTCTCGTCCTGGACCACCATGGTCGGCCACAGGTACTGGTTCCAGGCGGGCAGGAAGGTCAGGATCGCCACGGTGGCGAACGCCGGGCCGGACAGCGGCACGACGATCTTGCGGTAGATGGTGAACCAGCCGGCGCCGTCGATCCGGGCGGCCTCGTCGAGCGAGGTCGGGATGGTGGAGAAGTACTGGCTGAACAGGAAGACGGAGAAGGAGTTCGCGACGAACGGGATGATCTGCACCTGGTAGCCGTTGAGCCAGCCGGTGTCCCACACCACGGCGCCGTCCTGGAGGAACAGGATCGGCAGGTGCGCGACCCAGTACACCAGGGGCACCGCGATCGTCTCGAACGGGACGATCAGGGTGGCGATGACGACGCTGGTCACCAGCCCCCGGCCGCGCCAGCGCAGGCGGGAGAGGGCGAAGCCGGCCATCGAGTTGACGACCAGTCCCAGGCCGACGATCGCCACCGTCACGAACAGCGAGTTCAGCAGGAACCGGCCGACCGGCACCCGGTCGAAGACGGCCCCGTAGTTGTCCAGGCTGATGTCGCCGACCGGGAGGAAGGCCCGCCAGCCGCCGATGTCGGAGAGCAGTTGCCCGTCCGGTTTGAGGCTGGAGACGAACATGAACACCAGCGGGAACAGGAAGAACACCGCGAGGCCGACCAGCACCAGGTAGGACCACGTCCGGCGGCGCCGGCGCAGCTGTCGTTCGCTCGTCTCGGTGCGCGCCCGCGGCGCGCGTACGGTCTGGGCCACGGTCAGTCCTTGTCGCGGGTGAGGTGGCGCTGGATCAGCGCGATGGCGAGCACGATCACGAAGAAGATCAGCGACAGGGCGGAGCCGTACCCGATCTGCTGCTGGCGGTAGCCGGTGAGCACCGCGTGGTAGACCAGCGTCGAGGTCGCGTCGACCGGGCCGCCCTGGGTCATCACGTCGATCTGCACGAACAGGCCGAGCGCGGCGATGGTGATGGTGATCAGGACGAAGATCCTGGTCGGGCGCAGGCACGGCCAGGTCACGTCCTTGAACTGCCGCCAGGCGCCCGCGCCGTCCATCCGGGCGGCCTCGTAGAGCTCCTCCGGGATGGTCTGCAGGCCGGACAGCCAGATCAGCATGTGGAAGCCGACGGCCTGCCAGACCGACAGCACGATGATCGCGAACAGCGCGGTGCTCGGGTTGTTCAGCCAGGCGGTGCCCTGCCAGGCGCCGAAGGTGATCGAGTTGATGAAGGAGTTCACCAGGCCGTCCGGCTGGTACATGAACTTCCACAGGATCGAGACCACGACGATCGAGGTCACGACCGGGATGAAGAAGATCACCCGGAACGCGGTGACGCCGCGGATCTTCTGGTTGACCAGCAGCGCCAGGAACAGCCCGAACCCGGCCTGCACCGGCACCACCACCGCCGCGAAGACGAAGGTGTTGGCCATGGACCGGAAGAAGGTGGGGTCGACGGTGAACGCGCGGACGAAGTTGTCGAGGCCGACGAAGCGCAGCGGTTCGGGGGAGATCAGTCGCGCGTTGGTGAAGGACAGCGCGAAGCCGAGCAGGACCGGCACGATCAGGAAGGCCAGCAACAGGATCACGGCGGGCGAGGCCATTGCCAGGCCCGCCCTGGCCTCGCCGCGGCGGGCGGCGCCGGGCCGCTTGCACCGCGGCGCGGGGGCGGCGGGGGTGCTGGCGGCCGGGGTGCCCGGGGCCGCGGTGCCCGCGGGGGCGCCGGCGGCGGGTGGCGGGTCGTTGCGGCCGGGGTCGGCCGGGGTGTCGAGGCGGAGGGTCTCCGTCATGGGGTCACGCCTTTCCGGTGGCCGGGCGGCGTGCGCGCCGCCCGGCCACCGCTCGCCGCTGCGTCAGTTGCCGTAGCCGTTGTTCGACTTGATGTCGCTGTCGATCGCCTTCACGGCGGCGTCCAGGGTCGACTTGACGTCGGCGCCGTTCATGATGTCCTTGGCGGCCTTCTCGAAGCTGGTGGAGACCACCGGGTAGCCGGGGGTGGCGGGCCGGGCCAGGGCGAACTTCTGCGACAGGACGGCGAACTGGCGCAGCGCGCCGTCCTGGCCGAAGTACGTGGAGGCCGCGGTGGCGCCGGCGGTGGCGGGGATGACGACCTGGCTGTCCGCGAACTCGGTGAGGTACTTGTCCTGGAAGCTGAACTCCAGGTAGGCGCGGGCGCCTTCGGACTGGGCCTTGCCGCAGCCGGTCGAGATGCCCCACTGCCAGGAGCCGCCGCCGATCTTCGGCCCCTTGCCGAAGTCCACCGGCGGGAGGATCAGCAGGTCGGAGCCGACCTTGTCGAACGCGTCCTTGGCGTTCCACACGCCGGTGTAGCTGAGCGCGACCTTGTCGTCGATGAAGTTCTGGTTGCCGACCGGACCGTTGCCGTTGGCCCAGCCGTTCTTGAAGACCTGCTGGAACCAGGTGAAGAACGCCACCGAGTCCGGCCCGTCGAGGGCGCCGGCGGCGGACTTCAGGCCGGTGCGGTCGATCTCGTCGCCGCCGGCGCTCTGCAGCATCGGCGAGTAGGCGTAGCTCCACCATTCGCCCTTGTCGGCGGCGCCCAGGTCGAGCGGGGTCCGGTAGCCGGAGTCCTTGAGCTTGCCGATCGCGGCGTCGAACTCGGTGCGGTTCCAAGGCTGTTCGACGGTCGGGATGCGGATCCCGTTCTTCTCCAGCACCGACTTCCGGGCGAAGAGTGCCAGCGCGGCGTCCCAGTAGCCGGCCGAGTAGACCGTGCCCCGGTAGGTGCCGACGGTGGTGGGCAGCAGCGAGTCGGTCAGGCCGGTGGGCAGGCCGAGCGGCTGGAGGTAGCCGGCCCAGGCCCAGTTGGGCATGATCGGGCCGTCCATGTCGATCAGGCAGGGCAGGTTGCGGGCGGCGGCGGCCGCGGTGACCGCGTCGTTGTACGAGCCCTGCGGGAAGTTCTGCTGGACGACCTCGTACCTGCTCTGCGAGGCGTTGAAGTCGTCGATGATCTTCTTGTAGACGGCCAGCTCGCCGGGGTTGCCCGCCGAGTGGGTCCACATGGTGATCCGCGTCGGGCCGCCGTCGGAGGACGTGCCGTCGTGGCTGGCCTTGGCACAGCCGGTGAGCGCGACCGTACCGAGCAGGCTCGCCGCTGCTACCATCGCGAGGGGATTGCGCACAGGTGGTCCCTTTCCGGGGGCCGACCGCCAAGTCGGCACCCGAGTGGACGGCAGCGCCAACTGCCGTGTGGTTGCTCCAGAAGATCGGCAGCGCCAACTGCCGTGTACTGCGAGGAGTTCGCCGCCGTTCTCAGCTCGCCCGCGAAGGCGGCGGCGGACCCACGGAGCCCCGACGGATGATCGGGCACTCCATCCGGTGCGGGGCAGCCGGGTCGGCCTCCCGCTCCCCCAGCGCCACCTCCATCGCCCAGCGCCCCATCTCGTAGTGCGGCAGGGCGACGGTGGTCAGCGGCGGGTCGAGTTCGGCGGCGATCAGCTGCTGGTCGTCGTAGCCGACGATCGACAGGTCGTCCGGGATGTGCAGACCTCGGCGGTGGGCCTCGGTGTACGCCCCCATCGCCATCCGGTCGTTGAAGCAGAACAGCGCGGTCGGCCCGGTCCCGGCCGGCAGGTCGAGGAGTTCCGCGGCGGCGGCCCGGCCGCCCCCGGCGTCGGTCTCGCCGTGCACGTGCAGGGCGGGGTCGGGGGTGATGCCCGCTTCGGCCAGCACCTGCAGGTAGCCCTGGTGCCGCAGCCCCGAGGCGACCACGCCCGCGCCCCGCGGGGCGTCGAGGTAGGCGATCCGACGGTGCCCGGCGGCCACCAGCTCCCGGGTCGCCGCCACCCCGCCCTCCCGGTCGTCCGGCACCACGGCCGGCCAACTCCCCTGCGCGGGGCGGCAGTCCAGGAAGACGCTGCCCTCGGCGAGGCCGGGCGGGGCGTCGACGACCTGGTGCCACATCCGGGCGTAGATCATCGCGTCGACCCGCTGTCCGGTCAGCGCCTCGACCGCCTGCCGCTCCTGCGCCCGGTCGCCGTCGGTGTCCACCAGCACCACCAGGTGGCCGTGCTCCCGGGCCGCGTCGTTCGCTCCCGCGAGCATCCGGCCGGCGAACGGGGTGGTGGCGATGGTGTCCGAGATCAGGCCGATCATCCGGGTGCGCCGGGTGCGCAGGCTCCGGGCCACCGAGTTGGGCGCGTAGCCGATCGCCTCGGCCGCCTCCCGGACCTTCGCCTGGGTCAGGGCCGAGATGCGGTCGCTGCCCGCCCCGCTGAGCACCATCGACACCGTCGCCGTCGACACGCCCGCCGCGGCGGCGACATCGGACATCCGCACCCGCGTCATCGCCGCTCCCACCTCGCTCCCCGCTCTGTTTAATCGATTAACCGCCGGGAAGCGAGTATGCAATCACGCCGTTACCCGGTCAAGGGGTGGCCGCGGCAGCGTTACCTCACCGCAATGCGGGCCGGACCTGCGCCGGAGCGCGGGGGCGGTGCGCGGCGGGCGGTGGGCGCGCGCGGGGGCGGCGCGCGCGGGGGCGGTGGCGGCGGGGGGTGCGCGGATCTGGGAGGGTGGCGGGTGCCGGCACACGTGTCCGTGTGCGTACCAGACACCAGAGGAGCAGCCGTGATCTTCATCGCTGTGAAGTTCACCATCCGGCCCGAGCACAGCGCGGACTGGACCGAGCGGGTCGGGGAGTTCACCTCCGCCACCCGCGCCGAGGAGGGCAACGTCTTCTTCGAGTGGTCCCGCAGCGTCGACGACCCGCACCAGTACGTGCTGCTGGAGGCGTTCCGGGACGGCGAGGCGGGTGCCCGGCACGTCGAGTCGGAGCACTTCAAGACCGCGATGGCCTGGATGCCGGACTCGATCGCCCGGACCCCGGAGATCATCAACGTGGAGGTTCCCGGCAGCGGCTGGAGCGCGATGGCGGAACTCAGCCCGCGCGGTTGAGCCCGTCGCCGCCGGGCGGCCGGGCGGGCGGTGTCCGACGAGCGGTCAGGCGCCGGCCGCCCGGTCCCGTCGGCGGGAGGCCAGCAGGCTGGCCGCGGTGGTGACGACCAGCACCACCACGATGAAGCCCAGCGAGAACGCGATGCCGATCTCCGGGACGTGCACGCCGCTCTCGTGCAGCGCGTGCAGGATCAGCTTGACGCCGATGAAGCCGAGGATCACCGACAGCCCGTAGGACAGGTAGACCAGCCTGGTCAGCAGGCCGCCGATCAGGAAGTACAGCTGGCGCAGGCCCATCAGCGCGAAGGCGTTGGCGGTGAAGACGATGTAGGCGTCCTGGGTCAGGCCGAAGATCGCCGGGATGGAGTCCAGGGCGAACAGCACGTCGGTGGTGCCGATCGCCAGCATGACGGTCATCATCGGGGTCATCAGCCGACGGCCGTCCACCCGGACGAACAGCCTGGTGCCGTGGTACTCGTCCGTGGACGGGACGCGCCTCTTGATCAGCCGCAGCAGCCGCCCCTCGTGGTACTCCTCCGCCTCCTTGTCCTGCCCGGCCTCCAGCAGCAGCTTGACGGCCGTCCAGACCAGGAACGCGCCGAACAGGTAGAACACCCAGGAGAACCGCTCGACCAGCGCCGCGCCGCCCGCGATGAAGACCGCCCGCAGCACCAGGGCGACCACCACCCCGAACATCAGCACCCACTGCTGGTAGATCCTCGGCACCGCGAACTTGCCCATGATCAGGATGAACACGAACAGGTTGTCGACGCTCAGCGACTTCTCCGTGACGTACCCGGCGAAGAACTCCACCGCCGACCGCGACCCGGCGTACCCCCACACGAAGCAGCCGAACAGCCCCGCCAGCACCACCCACACGGCGGTCCAGACCCCGGCCTCCTTGATCGAGACCTCGTGCGGCTTGCGCCCCCCGATGAAGAAGTCGGCCACGATCAGGGCGATCAGCACCGCGATGGTGCCGGCCCACAGACCCGCGGACACGTCCAAGGCTGCTCCTCGAGGTCCCGTCGAAAGCACCATCCTGACCGGCCGGAACCGCCCCGCCCGCACGACACACCCGGACGCCCCGGACGGAGGGCGGGTGGGGACCGGGGGCGGGAACTGCGGACGGGAAGTGGCCGGTGCGGTCCGTAGTGCTGTGACCGCATAGGTCCGCCGGGTTGGCGCTGGCAGGCCTTCGGCCGGTTGGATGTCGGGAGACGTTCAGCCCGGAAGGGGTGCGGTGGCAGAGCCGGTCAGGGTCCGCAGGCTCACGGACCAGGAAGGACAGCAGTTACAGCGGATCGTGCGTCGGGGCAGCACCAGCTCGGTGCGTTACCGGCGGGCGATGATGCTGCTGGCCTCGGCCGGCGGCAACCGGGTCCCGGTCATCGCCCAGCTCGTACAGGCGGACGAGGACACCGTGCGGGATGTGATCCACCGGTTCAACGAGATCGGCCTGGCCTGCCTGGACCCTCGATGGGCGGGAGGCCGTCCCCGCCTCCTCAGCACTGACGACGAGGACTTCGTCGTCCAGACGGCCACCACCCGCCCGGCCAAGCTCGGCCAGCCCTTCACCCGCTGGTCCATCCGCAAACTCCTCGCCTACCCGCGCCGAGTCCACGGTCGAGTGATCCGCATCGGCCGCGAGGCCCTGCGCTGCCTGCCCGCCCGACGCGGCATCACCTTCCAGCACACCAAGACGTGGAAGCAGTCCACCGACCCCGACTACGACGCCAAGCTCGACCGGATCGAGCACGTCCTGAAACGCTTCCCGGACCGCATCTTCGCGTTCGACGAGTTCGGCCCGCTCGGCATCCGCCCCACCGCGGGCAGTTGCTGGGCCGAACAGGGCGGGCCCGAGCGGCTGCCCGCGACCTACAAGCGCACCCATGGCGTGACCTACTTCCACGGCTGCTACTCGATCGGCGACGACACACTGTTGGGCCTGAACAGGCGCCGCAAGGGGACTGTGAACACCCTGGCCGCGCTCAGATCGATCCGGGCCGCCCGCCCGGACGGTGCCCCGGTCTACGTGATCCTGGACAACCTCTCCGCCCACAACGGCAAGAAGATCCTCCGCTGGGCGAAGAACAACAACGTCCACCTCTGCTTCACCCCGACCAACACCTCCTGGGCCAACCCGATCGAGGCGCACTTCGGGCCCTTGCGGCAGTTCACCCTCGCCAACTCGAACCATCCGAACCACACGGTCCAGACCCGCGCGCTGCACGCCTACCTGCGCTGGCACAACGCCAACGCTCGCCACCCCGACGTCCTGGCCGCCCAACGCAAGGAACGCGCCCGCATCCGCAGCGAGAAGGGCCTCCAATGGGGAGGGAGGCCACTGTCCGAAGCTGCGTGAGCGGCGAATCCGGACGGCCGCCCTCTTACCTGGGCCAGCCGTTGCAGTTGTCGAAGCCCGTTTCCACGCTGCCACGGAACGCCAGCGCCTCGCGGCCGATGCCCAGAGCACCGAGCAGGGTGTCCAGCGCCACTTCCACGTCCTCCACCGAGCGCCTCACGAAGACGAAGGTGTATCGGGCAGGTGCTCCTTCGAGCTCGCTGAGGGCGAAGTCCGTTTCCCCGATGCGGAACATGGCGACATCCACGTAGCCCAGGTCTTCCCAGCCCCGTTCGAGCGTCAGCCGCAGTCGCGCCGCGAGCGTTTTCAACGGCGGCTGCAGTCCTGCCACCACTCGAAACGAGCTCGCGGCGAACTCCCATACGCTCTGCTGGAACGCAGGGTTGCGCTTCCCGCCCTGATACGACGGAGCTTCCTCCCAGTCCGGTTCAGGTCCCGGCACGTAAATCTCGGCCACGTGGGGCCCCTCCGAACACCGTCGCTGGCACCGACGATCACCGTACTCGGCTTGGCTGCACCCCGGTGAACGTTCTCGGTCAGAACAGTAGCGTGGCGGTAGGCGAGCCATTCGACGGGAGAACCCGGGCGGGTGGACCTGGGGCCGCTGCTCGCGGACGGGCGGCTGGTGCGCTCCCTGTCGCTGCGCGGCACCCGGCACCTGTCCGGCGGGGCGGACCTGCCGCAGTGGCGGACGCTGCTCCGGCCGGTGCTGGAGCGCCTCTCCCGGGCCCGGTGCTTCGCGGTGGCGACGGAGGGCCTCGACCCGGACGGGATCGCCCTGGCGGCAAGGGAGTTGCTGGCCGCCGGGCCCCTCCCCCGGCGGGCCCTCGGGCAGGCGCTGGCGCAGTGCCGTCCGGGGCGGGACGGGCGGCTGCCGGCGGGCGTGGCGGAGCTGCGGGTGCCGATGGCGCACGGGCCGGAGTCCTCCGCCTGGGGTCCTGGGGCACCCGTCCGAACGTCGCCCTGGCGCTCGCCGGGGAGCCGGCCGGCGAGCTGCCGGTGGCCGCGGCGGTGCTGCGCCACCTGGCCGCGTTCGGGCCGGCGGGGGTGCGGGACTTCCAGAACTGGTCCGGGCCGACCCGGACCCGCGCGGCGTTCGAGGCGCTGCGGCCCGGGCTGCGGGTGTACCGCGACGAGCGGGGCACCGAGCTGTTCGACCTGCCGGACGCGCCGCTCGCCGACCCGGAGCGGCCCGTCCCGGTGCGCTTCCTGCCCGCCTACGACAACCTGCTGCTCGGGCACGCCGACCGGACCCGGGTGGTCGCCGACGCCCACCGCCCCCTGGTGATGCCGGGCCGGGCCCTGGTCCGCCCGACCTTCCTGCTGGACGGCTCCGTCGCGGGCACCTGGGCGGTCGCGGGAGCGGAGCTGCGGATCTCTCCCGTTCGCCCCGCTCCCCGCCTCCCGGGCCCGGGCGGTGACGGCGGAGGCCGAACGGCTGGCCGCCTTCCTCGGGCCGGAGTGGCGGGTGGCGTTCGCGGCGGAGTGACGGCGCGTCAGATGCGCCCTGCGGTCCGGGCGCGCCGGTGGCCACCGCACCCCGTCCGCCGACGGGGTGCGGTGGCGCTCGTGGCGGGCCGTCAGAGACCGGTGTTGTAGTAGCCGCCGACGGTGCGGCGGTACTCGGGGTCCAGGGCGTGCGACTCGTGGTGGTACTCGGGGGCGTTCTTGATCTCGTCCTTGGTGCTGCCCACCCAGACGGTGCGGGCCTCCTCGTCGATGCGGCGGATGGTGCCCGCCGGGAGGAGGACGCTGCGGCCGAAGATCCACGGGCCGGTGTCGACGACGATGTGGCCGTCCTCGGCCTCGTAGGAGTGCTTGTCGACCTTGCCGATGTGGCCGTCGGCGGCCTCGACCCGGAAGCCGGTCAGATCGACGCCCGGGTTGTAGCCCTCCGCCTTCTCGTAGCCCCACATGCCGTTGCTCACAACTGCCTCCTTGGTGAGGGGAGTTCGTCGTTCTGCCGGTTCGGCTGCCCGGTTTCCGGGCGGGCATGCGCGGCTTTTCGGCGGATTTGGCGGCTTACGCGCGACGGGGGACGGCGGCGTCGGCGGGACCGGCGGCGGGGCGGGGGACGGCGGCGTCGGCGGGACCGGCGGCGGGGCGGGGGGCGGCGGGGACGGCGGTGGGGCGGGTGGCGGCGGGGCCGGTGGCGGCGGGACGGGTGGCGGCGGGGACGGCGGTCTCGGCGGGTTCGAGGCGGGCGAGCCGGCCGGTGCGCGGGGTTTCGGGCGTCGGTCGCGGGTGCGCGTTTCCGGGTGTGCCGACGGGGCGTCAACTCGCGTTCATGACAGGTGGATGACAGTTCCGTGGCGGGGCGCGCGGGACCCCTACCGGGGGGTCACCGCGCGGACTAGCGTGCGCCCGGATTCCGATACCCGCTGTCAGGAAGAGGCCCAGGTGCCCGCTGCCCCCGTTCCCCGCCGACTGCGTTCGGCGGCCCTCGCCGTGCTCACCTCCGCCGCGCTGCTGTTCGGCGCGCTCACCGCCCAGCCGGCCGCCGGGGCCGCCGCCGGGCCCGCCCCCGCCGCCGGGGACCCGTGCCTGGGGCAGTGCCAGGACATCCTGACGGCGGGCGAGAACGGCCACGCCACGCTGGCCGGGATCCTGCTGCACCAGACCGTGGGGACCCGTCCGGCGCACTCCGCCGACCAGGTCGACGCGTACGACGCGCTGCTGCACGACTACAGCGGCCTGACGCCCGACCAGCTGTCGAGCTACTTCGACGACGCCTCGTTCGGGGTGCCCGCCGGGCAGGTGGAGAGCACCACCACGCCGCGCGCCGGGGTGACCATCACCCGGGACAAGGCGACCGGCACGCCGCACGTGAAGGGCGTGACCCGCTCGGACACCGAGTTCGGCGCGGGCTACGCGGCCGGGCAGGACCGGCTGTGGCTGATCGACGTGCTGCGGCACGTGGGGCGCGGGCAGCTGTCCTCGTTCGCGGGCGGCGCGGCGGGCAACCGGGCGCTGGAGCAGAGCCTGTGGGCGGTGGCCCCGTACACCGAGGCGGACCTCCAGCAGCAGGTGGACCGGGTGAAGGCGGCCGGCCCGCGCGGGGCGCAGGCCTGGCAGGACATCCAGGACTACGTGGCGGGCCTGAACGCCTTCGCGGCGGCCGACGTCGCCGCGAACACCTACCCGGGCGAGTACGTGCTGACCGGCCACGGTTCGACCATCGAGCCGTTCACGGCCACCGACGTGGTGGCGATCTCCTCGGTGATCGGGGCGATCTTCGGCGGCGGCGGGGGCGGCGAGGTCGGCAACGCGCTGGCCCGGCTCGCCTTCCGCCAGCAGCTCGGCACCGAGGCGGGTGACCGGGCGTACGCGGCCTGGCGGGCCGAGGACGACCCGGAGGCGACGCCCACCGTGCACGACGGCAGCAGCTTCCCGTACGCGGCCTCGCCCGCCGCGCCGGTGGGCACCGCGCTGCCCGACCCGGGGTCGGTGACCGAGCTGCCGCACGCCGCCAACGGCACGGGCACCGGGGCGAGTTCGGCCGCACCCACCGCCGCGTCCACCGCCGCCGCACCCACCACCGCCGCGTCCAGCGCCGAGGGCGTGCTGCCCGCCGACCTGATCACCGCGAAGAAGGGCATGTCGAACGCCCTGCTGGTGTCCGGCGCGCACACCGCCTCCGGGCACCCGATCGCGGTCTTCGGCCCGCAGACCGGCTACTACGCGCCGCAGATCCTGATGGTGCAGGAGCTGGACGGGCCCGGCCTGCGCAGCCGGGGCGCGTCCTTCCCGGGGCTGAGCTTCTACGTGGAGATCGGCCGCGGCCTGGACTACTCGTGGAGCGCGACCTCCGCCAACCAGGACATCACCGACACCTTCGCGGTCGACCTGTGCGAGCCGGGCGGCGGCACCCCGAGCACCGCCTCCACCGGCTACCTGCTGGACGGGACGTGCACCCCGTTCGAGCGGCTGACCCGGCACAACGCCTGGCAGCCGAGCACCGCGGACTCCACCGCGGCGGGCTCCTACGACCTGGTGACGCTGCGCTCGGCGTACGGGCTGGTCACCCACACCGGGACGGTCGGCGGGCGGCCGGTGGCGTACACCGCGCTGCGCTCCACCTACCGGCACGAGGCGGACTCGGTGATCGGCTTCCAGCAGTTCAACGACCCGGCGGCGATCACCTCGGCGGCGGCGTTCCAGCGCGCCGCGCAGGACATCGGCTACACCTTCAACTGGTTCTACGCGGACGCCGACCACACCGCGTACTACAACTCCGGCGCCGAGCCGCTGCGCGCGCCCGGCACCGACCCGGACCTGCCGATCCTGGCGCGGTCCGCCTACCTCTGGCAGGGCTGGGACCGGACCGCGAACACCTCCGCGGTCGAGCCGCCCGCCCGGCACGCCCAGTCCACCGACCAGGACTACTACGTCAGTTGGAACAACAAGCAGGCCCCGGGCTTCACCTCGGCCTGGGGCAACGGCGCGGTGCACCGGGCCGACCTGCTGGACTCCCGGGTGAAGGCGCTGACGCAGCGCGGCGGCGTCACCCGCACCGACCTGGTCAAGGCGATGGAGGACGCCGCCAACGTCGACCTGCGGGCCGAGCGGGTGCTGCCCGAGCTGCTCGCGGTGCTGGACTCCGCGCCGGTCACCGACCCGGCGGCGGCGGCCGCGGTCGCCGAGCTGCGGGCCTGGGCGGCGGGCGGCTCGCACCGCCGGGAGGCGAGCAAGGGCGCGGGCGTGTACACCGACGCGGAGGCGATCCGGGTGCTGGACGCCTGGTGGCCGCTGCTGGTGGAGGGCGAGTTCCGGCCCGGCCTGGGCGACGGGCCGTGGCGGGCGCTGACGGCCGTCGCGCCGATCAACGAGACGCCCTCGGGCGGGCAGTTGGGCGGGACGTCCGGCGGCAGCGACATCGCGGCGGGCGAGGCGCACAAGGGCTCGGCGTTCCAGCACGGCTGGTGGTCGTACGTCGACAAGGACCTGCGCACGGTGCTCGGCCGGTCCGTGACCGGCCCGCTGGACCGGGCGTACTGCGGCGGCGGCACGCTCGGCGCCTGCCGGCAGGTGCTGCTGACCACGCTCGCCCAGGCGGTGGCGACCCCCGCCGCCACCACCTACCCGGCCGACAAGTACTGCGCGGCGGGCGACCAGCTGTGCGCCGACTCGATCGTGCACCGGGCGATGGGCGGCATCACCGTGCCGCGGATCGCCTGGCAGAACCGGCCCACCTACCAGCAGGTGGTGGAGTTCCCGGCCCGGCGCACCGACGACCTGACCAACCTGGCCCGCGGCGCGACCGCGACCGCCTCCGACTACCAGGACGCGATCGTCGTCTCCTACCCGCCCAAGCAGGCCGTGGACGGCAACCCCGGCACCCGCTGGGCGTCCAAGACGGTGGCCACCGCCTGGCTGAACGTCGACCTGGGCGCGGTCCGCAAGGTCGGCCGGGTGGTGCTGGACTGGTCCGACCAGTACGCCACCTCCTACCGGATCGACGTCTCCACCGACGGCGCCGCCTGGCGCACCGTGTACTCCACCACCACCGACCGCGGCGGCCTGGAGAACCGCTCCTTCACCCCGGTGGACGCCCGGCACGTCCGGGTGGTGCTGCTGGCCCGCGGCACCGACAACCGCTACTCGCTCAACGAGGTCGGCGTGTACGGGAAGTGACCCGCCGCGTCGGGCCCCGGACGGACGCCGTCCGGGGCCCGGCGCGCGTTCAGTCCGGGTAGTGGCAGGCGGCGGTGTGGTCGGTGCCGGGGGCTGCCGGGACGGGGCGCGGCGGTTCGGTGGCGCAGCGGTCGCGCTGGGCGGGGGCGAGGGTGGGGTGGACGGGGCAGCGGGTGCGGAAGGGGCAGCCGAGGTGGCGTTCGGCGGGTGAGGGCGGGTCGCCGGCCAGCAGGCGGCGGGGGCGGGCGCGTTCGGCGGGCGGGTCGGGGAGCGGGACGGCGGCGAGCAGGGCCCGGGTGTAGGGGTGGCGGGGGTGGGTGAAGACGCGTTCGGCGGTGCCGGTCTCGACGGTGCGGCCGAGGTACATGACGGCGACCCGGTCGGCGAGGTGGCGCACCACCGACAGGTCGTGCGAGACGAACAGGTAGGCGAGGCCGAGTTCGGCCTTCAGCCGCTGGAGCAGGTTGAGCACCCCGGCCTGGACGGAGACGTCGAGGGCGGAGACCGGTTCGTCCAGGACCAGCAGGTCGGGGCGGACGGCGAGGGCGCGGGCGATGGAGATCCGCTGGCGCTGGCCGCCGGAGAACTCGTGCGGGTAGCGGTCGGCGTGCGCGGGGTCGAGGCCGACCTGGCGCAGCAGCTCGGGGACGCGGCGGCGGGCCTCCGCGGTGGGGGTGCGCTGGGCGAGCAGCGGTTCGGCGAGCACGTCGCCGACCGGCATCCGGGGGTCGAGGGAGGCGGCCGGGTCCTGGAAGACGATCTGGACCCGGGAGCGCAACCGCCGGACCGCGGCCCGGTCGAGGGTGGCGGTGTCCTGGCCGAGGAGTTCGATCCGGCCGCCCTGCGGGGCGGCCAGCCGGAGGATCTCGTACAGGGTGGTGGACTTGCCGGAGCCGGACTCGCCGACCAGGCCGAGCGTCTCGCCCCGCCGGATGTCGAGGTCGACGCCGTCGACGGCGTGCACCTCGCCGGCCCGGCGGCGCAGCAGGCCGCCGCGGTGGCGGGGGAAGCTGCGGGTGAGGCCGTGGACGGCGAGGACGGGCTCGCGTTCGGCGCGCGGGCGGGGGACGGTGGCGGCGGGCGGCAGCTCCGGGACGGGGTAGACCTCGGCGGGGGCGGGCCGGGCGGCGGCGAGGTGGTCGGCGCGGACGCAGGCGGCGAGGTGGGCCGACGGGGGCCGGCCGGTGCCGGTGAGCGGCGGCTGCGCGGTGCGGCAGCGCTCCTCGACCAGCGGGCAGCGGTCGGCGAACGCGCAGCCGGGGCCGGTGAGTTCACCGGCGGCGGGCGGGGAGCCGGGGATCGGGACGAGTGGTCCGCCGCGGCCGTCGAGCCGGGGGACGGCGCCGATCAGGCCGAGCGTGTAGGGGTGCCGGGGGGCGGCGTACAGCTCGTCGACGGGGGCGGTCTCGACGATCCGTCCGGCGTACATGACGGCGACCCGGTCGGCGCTGCCGGCGATCACCCCGAGGTCGTGGCTGACCAGGACCAGGGCGGCGCCGCTCTCCCGCTGGGCGGTGCGCAGCACGTCGAGGACCTGGGCCTGGATGGTGACGTCGAGGGCGGTGGTGGGTTCGTCGGCGAGCAGCACGTCGGGGTCGTTGGCCACCGCCATGGCGATCATGGCGCGTTGGCGCATGCCGCCGGAGAACTCGTGCGGGAAGGCGTCCAGGGCGCGGGTCGGGTCGGGGATGCCGACCAGGTCGAGCAGGTCAGCGGCGCGCTTGCGGGCGGCGGTCCGGCCGAGGTCCTGGTGGATCCGGACGGCTTCGGCGATCTGGTCACCGATCCGGTAGACCGGAGTGAAGGCGGACAGCGGGTCCTGGAAGACCATGGCGATCCGGCGGCCGCGGACCTCGGCGAGCTGCCGGGCGGGCAGGCCGACCAGTTCGCGGCCGTCCAGCCGGACCGAGCCGCCGGTGCGGGCCGTGGCGGGCAGCAGGCCGAGCACGGCGAGCGCGGTGACGGACTTGCCGGAGCCGGACTCGCCGACCAGGCCGAGCGTCTCGCCCCGGTGCAGGTCGAGGTCGACGCCGCGGACCACCGGGCGGCCGTCGAAGTCGACGGTGAGGTCGCGGACGGTGAGCAGCGGCGTGGTCGGCGGGGCGGTCGGCGGCGTGGCTGGCGGGGCGGTCGGCGGCGTGGCTGGCGGGGTGGTCACGGGGTGCTCCGGCGCGAGGGGGTGGTGGTCGGACGGCGGCGGCGGGGTCGCCGGGCGGGGCGGCGGCGTCCGGCGGCGGCCGTCGGGTCGAGGGCGTCGCGCAGGCCGTCGCCGACCAGGTTGACGGCGAGCACGAACAGCACCAGCAGTCCGGCGGCGAAGTAGAACAGCCAGGGGAAGACGGGGGCGTCGCCCGCGCCGGCGGCCAGCAGGGTGCCGAGCGAGACGTCGGGCGGGCGGACGCCGAAGCCGAAGTAGGAGAGCGCGGCCTCGCTCATCACGGCGCCGCCGACGGTCACGGTGGCGTCGATGATCAGGAACGAGGAGACGTTCGGCAGCACGTGCCGCCAGATGATCCGGAACGGCCCGACGCCCATGTACCGTGCGGCGGCGACGAATTCGCGCTCGCGCAGCGAGCGGGTCATCGAGCGGACCACCCGGGCGGTGATCATCCAGTTGAACACGGCGAGCAGCAGCACGAAGGCGATCCAGCCGCTGCCGCGCAGCCGGGGCGAGAGCACGGCGATCACCAGGAAGGCCGGGAAGATCAGCAGCAGGTCGACCAGGAAGGTCAGCACCCGGTCGGTCCAGCCGCCGAAGTACCCGGCGCAGGCCCCGACCAGCGAGGCCAGGCCGGTGGAGAGCACCGCCACCAGCAGCCCGATCACCAGCGACTTCTGCAGGCCCCGGACGGTCTGCGCGAACACGTCCTGACCGAGCCCGTTGGTGCCGAACCAGTGCGCAGCGGACGGGGGTTGGCGCAGGTTGGCGTAGTCGGGCGCGGCGTAGTCCCAGGGCGTGAGGTAGGGCCCGACGAAGGCCAGCAGGAACAGCAGCACCAGCACGACCGCCCCGGCCACCGCCCCGCGCGAGCCGGCCAGCCGGGCGGCGGCCAACCGCACCCGGCCGCGCGGCGCGAACGCCTCGGCGGAGGACGGCTGCTCGGCGGCGAGGACGAGTTCGGCGCTCATCCCGCCACCGCCCGAGCGGACGCGGCGAACGCGGCCGCCAGCCGGGGTGCGGGCGTCAACCGGGACGCGGCCGTCGACCGGGGTACCGCCGCCGACCGGGGTGCGTCCGCCGACCGGTCGGCGGGAGAGGCGAGTTCGGTGTTCATGCGGCCCTCACCCGGGGGTCGAGCGCGGCGTGCAGGGCGTCGGCGAGGAAGCCGGCGGCGAGGACGACCACGGCGGCGAACAGGTTGACGGCGACGACCGAGTTGACGTCCTGCTCGTTGACGGCCTGGATGAACCACTCCCCCATGCCGTGCCAGCCGAAGATGGTCTCGGTGAAGGCGGCGCCGGTGAACAGGCCGAGGAAGGCGTAGGCGAACATCGTGGTCATCGGGATGATCGCGGTGCGCAGGCCGTGCTTGAGCAGGGCCCGGCCGCGGGTGAGCCCCTTGGCCTCGGCGGTGCGCAGGTAGTCCGCGCCGAGGACGTCGAGCATGGTGGCGCGCTGGTAGCGGCTGTAGGTGGCCAGGCCGCCGAGGGCGAGCGAGAGGGTGGGCAGCAGCAGGTGCAGCCCCCAGTCGGCGAGGTGGGTGCCGAGGCCGCCGGCCAGGTTGGGCGTCTCGTAGCCGGTGAACGGGATGACGTCGTGTCCGGCGGCGTCCTTGGCGGCGATGGCGCCGTTCTTGAGCAGCAGGGCGAGCAGGAAGACGGGTGTGGAGAGCAGCACGAAGGAGAGCACGGTCAGCAGCCGGTCGGAGAGCCGGTACTGGCGCACCGCGCTCCAGGCCCCGGCGGCGACGCCGAGCAGCATGCCGAGCAGGCTGCCGACCAGCAGCAGCCGGAGCGAGACCCAGATCCGGCGGCCGAACTCGTCGTTGACGGCGGTGCCGTGGATGGTGCGGCCGAGGTCACCGTGCAGCAGGCCGTCGGCCCAGGTGCCGAAGCGCTGGACCACGGGGGTGCGCTCGTTGAGGTTGAGCGCGGTGAGCTGCCGGTCCACGGACGCGGCGGAGGGCCGGGGCTGCTTGGCCTCGAAGTAGGCGCGGGGGCCGAGTGCGGTGGCGGTGAGGGCGTACGACAGGAACACCGCCGCGGTCAGCAGGGCGGCGTAGTAGCCGAGCCGTTGGGCGAGGTATCGCGTCACGGCCTGCCTCCGGTGTGGTTCGCACACCTGGGGAACATGGTCATTTGCCTTCGCTAGTACGGGTTTTGACGCACTTTCGGGCAGCAGTTGTACGCCACGCCGGACGGTCCGTCCAGGGCCCGCCGCGCCGACGGGTCCACCCGGTCCGGGGAACCCGCTGGTCACAGCTGATCAGACGGGTACGGACGGCGTGTTGCCACAGTGTTGCCCCGCGTTTCACTTCGATCAGTTCTGCACGCCCACCCCTGGTGGGGTGGCTGACGGGCTGTTACGTTCGCCCCGTCGGCACCGACTTGGCTGCCCACCATCAAGTGCCGCCACACCTGGCGGCCCCCCACTCTTCGAAACCCGAGGACTCCCCCGATGCGCACACCGCCCGCCACCCGCCGGATCGGCCGCACCGCCGCGGCGGCCCTCGCCGCCCTCCTCGCCGCGACCGCCTGCAGCTCCACCGGCGGGTCGACGGGCGACGTGGCCAAGACCGTCTCCCCCACCGTGGACGCCGAGGACGACAACCCGCAGCCGCTGGACAACATCAAGGACGGCGGCGAGCTGCGCCTGCCGCTCCAGCAGTGGATCACCCAGTGGAACCCGTACCAGGTCGACGGCAGGTACGGGGACGCGGTGGAGATCATGTACTACACCGAGGCCAAGCTCTTCCAGGTCGACGCCAAGGGCGTCTACCACCCCGACCCCTCGTACCTGGTCTCCGCCGAGGTCACCTCCACCTCGCCGCAGGTGGTGACGTACAAGCTCAACCCGAAGGCGGTCTGGTCCGACGGCACCCCGATCGGCTACCGCGACTTCGAGGCCGTCTGGAAGGCGTCCAACGGCAAGGACCCGGCGTACAACCTCGCCGACTCCTCCGGCTACGAGCAGATCTCCGCCGTCGAGCAGGGCGCGGACGCCGGGGAGGTCAAGGTCACCTTCGCCCAGCCGTACGCCGACTGGCAGAACCTGTTCAACCCGCTGCTGCCCGCCTCCGGGATCTCCACCCCGCAGGACTTCAACGACGGCTGGGTGGAGAAGGTCCCGGTCTTCGGCGGCCCGTTCGTGGTCTCGAACGCCGACAAGACCGCGCAGACCATCACGCTCACCCCCAACCCGCACTGGTGGGGCCCGAAGCCCAAGCTGGACCGGATCACCTACCGGGTGCTGGACGCCGCCGCGATCACCCAGGCGTTCCTGAACAACGAGGTCGACCTCGCCTCCGCGGGCACCGCCACCGCGTACGGCCAGCTCAAGGACGCCGCCGGCGCGGCGATCCGCACCGGCACCCCCTGGGACGAGGTGCACATCTCCTTCGGCGGCAACGGCCCGCTCGCCGACCAGAAGGTCCGCCAGGCGCTCGGCCGGGCGATCGACCGCGCCTCGCTGATCAAGATCGCCAACAAGGGCGTCCCGGTGGAGTTCAAGCCGCTCGACAACCACCTGTTCATGACCAACCAGAACGGCTACCGGAACAACGCCGGGGACTGGGCCTCCTACGACCCGGCCACCGCGAAGAAGTGGCTGGACGAGGCCGGCTGGAAGGACGCGGGCGGCACCCGCAGCAAGGACGGGCAGCCGCTGGAACTGCACTACGTGCTGAGCGACGGCTCCACCCAGGCCCAGACCGACCTGGCCACCGCCGTGCAGAACATGCTCCAGCAGGTCGGCGTCAAGCTGACCCTCGACAAGGTCTCCAGCAAGGAGTACTTCACCAAGTACATCAACCTGGGCAAGTTCGACCTGGCCAGCTGGCGCAACACCGACTCCTTCCCGCTCTCCCAGACGGTGGCGATCTACCGTGCTCCGCAGGGCGACAACGTGTTCGGCAACTACTCGAAGCTCAGCACCCCCGAGATCGACGGCCTGCTGCGCAAGGCCGCCGCCACCCTCGACCCGGCGCAGGCCGACGAGTTGTACAACCAGGCCGACGCGAAGATCTGGGAGCTCGGCCACACCCTGGAGCTCTACCAGCGCCCCAGCATCGTCGCCGTCCGCAAGGGCCTGGCCAACTACGGCGCCGGCAGCCTGGCCAGCACCGTGATCACCTCGGTCGGCTGGCAGAAGTAGCCCGCCCGGTCCGGTGCCCCCGCCCCGGGCGGCACCGGGCCGCCGACACCGGACCGCCGGCCCCGGCCCGCCGGCCTCGACTCGGCGGCCCGGTTCAGCGGCCCCGGCTCAGCGGTCCTTGAACTCCTCCAGGGCCTCGAACACCGTCCGCCGCATCGCCTCGCCGCCGACGTGCCCGGAGTCGTCGAAGACGTGCAGCCGGGCGTCCGGCCACGCCTTCGCCAGCTCCCAGGCCGTCCGCACCGGGCAGCCCAGGTCGTACCTGCCGTGCACCAGCACGCCCGGGATGCCGGCCAACTTCCCTGCCTCGCGCAGCAGTTGGTCCTCCGCCAGCCAGGCGCCGTTGCTGAAGAAGTGCGCGCAGATCCGGACGAACGCGATCCGGTCGTCCGCCGCCCGGGCGCTGTACATGCCGGGGATGCCATGGGGCTCGTCCGAGATCACCGCGTCCTCCCAGGCCAGCCAGGCGTCGGCGGCGGCGGCCCGGACCGCCCGGTCGGGGTGCTCCGTCCGCCGCGCGTAGGCGGCCAGCAGGGCGTACACGTCGCCGTCCCAGGCGTGCTCGGGGACGGCGGCCAGGAAGCGGTCCCACGCCTCGGGCTTGAAGGCGGACACCCCGTGGTAGAGCCAGTCGGTCTCGGCCCGGCGGGTGGTGGTCACCGCCTGGAGGACGATCTCGCTGACCCGCTCCGGGTGCTGCTGCGCGTACGCCAGGATCAGCGTCGAGCCCCAGGAGGCGCCGTCCAGCAGCCAGCGCTCGATGCCGAGGTGCGCGCGCAGCCGCTCCATGTCGTCGATCAGGTGCTGCGTGGTGTTCAGCGCCATGTCCGCCGCCGGGTCGCTCGCGTGCGGGGTGCTGCGCCCGCAGTTGCGCTGGTCGTAGCGGACCACCCGGTAGCGCGCCGGGTCCCACGCCCGGGTGGGCCGGTCCGGCGTGCCCGCGCCGGGCCCGCCGTGCACGTACAGGGCGGGCTTGCCGGCGGGGTTGCCGAGCTGCTCGTAGTAGATCCGGTTGCCGTCGCCGGTGTCGAGGAACCCGCGGTCGTAGGGGACGGTCGGCGGGTGGAGGAGGTCGTCCAGGGGGGTCGGAGGCATGACGGACGATCCTAATCTGCTTCCTCCGTGCGGCAACTGAATAACCGTCACCCCCGGCGGGCCGCCGGGGGTGACGGTCCGCGCCGTGCCTACTGCTGCCAGAGCTGGAGTTCGGAGAGCTGCCCGGCGGGCCAGCCGGTGTTGCCGGTGACCTGGACCCGGACGTAGCGGACCTGGGCGGCGGGGAAGGCCAGGGTGACGGTGTTGTCGGCCGCCGGGTCGAAGAGGTAGGCGGCGGAGGACTTCAGCGGGGTGAAGGCGGTGCCGTCGGTGGAGCCGAGCAGGGTGAGGGTCTGGGTGCGGGCGCCCCAGCCGGCGGGCAGCCGGAGCACCGCGCGGGAGACCTGCCGGGCGGTGCCGAGGTCGACCTGGGCCCACTGCGGGAGGGCGTTGTTGGCGCTCTCCCAGTAGCTGTTCCGGTTGCCGTCGGTGAGGTTGCCGGAGCCGTAGACGTCGGCGTGCGAGGACTCGGCGGTGGGCCGACCGGCCGCCAGGTCGGTGGCGGGCGGGGTGGAGGTGCCGGCGAAGCGCAGGTGGTTGAGGTTCCAGCCGCCGGTGTCCTGGACCAGGGTGAGCACCTGGCGTCCGGCGGGCAGGGTGAGGCGGGCGGTGGCGTCGCCCCAGGTCTGCCAGTCGCCGGTGGCGGGCAGGGTGACGGCGCCGGTCAGGTCGGCCCCGGTGCCGTTCGCCAGGTGCAGGGCGCCGGTGACGGCGGCGGGCGCGGCGTACCGCAGGGTGACGGTGTACGTCCCGGCGGTGGCGACGTCCACGGTGTAGCGCTGCCACTGGCCGCCCGAGGTCCAGCCGAGGCCGTAGCCGCCGCCGGTGTCGGTGACGGCCTCCAGGTCGACGCCGTCGGCCCGGTAGCCGTTGGCGGTGCCGTTGACGGTGTTGACGAAGTAGCCGGTGCCGGGGCCGCCGGTGTCGTAGTCCTCGGCCTGCACGGTGCCGGGGATCGCGGCGGGCGAACCGCCGTACGGGGCTTCGGGGTTGCCGGTGCCGCTGCCCCAGCTGTTGCCGCTCGCGGTGACGGTGAAGGCCGGCGAGTTGTTGCGGTACGCGGTGGCTCCGGCGGCGCTCAGGCCGGTGACGGTGTTGTCGGTGAGGGTGGCCGAGCCGGTGGGCGCCGGGTAGAACGGCGGGGCGACCACGAAGCCGTTGCGGCCGGGCGCGGTGACGGTGTTGCCGCGCATCAGGGTGTTGGTGGACGCGGAGAGGCCGACGCCGTCGTACAGCGCGTTCAGCACGGTGTTGCCGGTGACGGTGACGTGGTCGACCACACCGGTGTTCTGGCCGTCGCCGCCGTTGCCGACGTGCAGCGCGGGCTGGCCCTGGCCGTAGCCGTTGCCGCCGGAGCGGACCACGGTGTTGGCGTTCAGGGTGGCGCCGAGCAGGTCGCTGCCGTTGACGCCGAAGCGGCCCGCGCCGAGGCCGATGTAGCGGGCGGTGTCGGAGACCAGGTTGTGCTCGATCAGGTGGCCGCTGCCGCCGTAGACGCCGATGCCCTTGCCGCCCCAGGGGGCGACGATGGTGTTGTGCGTCATGGTGATCCGGGCCATCGGCGTGTAGTACGTCCGGTTGCCGTTGCCGTCGGTGTTGTAGTTCACCGAGTTGACGGCCATGCCGTCGTCGCCGGTGCCGCGGACGAAGTTGTTGTCGGCGGTGATGTCGCTGCCCACCGAGTTGCCGAGCGAGACGTTGTTGACGTTGATGCCGTCGGCCCAGACCGCGGTGACCCGGGCGTTGCGGACGCTGCCGCCGGTGCCCGAGGCCCAGTAGCCGGACTCGACGTGCTGGCTCCAGATGCCGTCGGCGCTCCAGTTGGTGCCGGTGGTGTCCATCGCCCCGCCGCCGCCGTCGACCATCTCCCGGCTGGTGGAGTTGGAGTCCAGGTGGAAGCCCTGGACGTGGGTGGAGGTGAGGTTGAACAGGGCGGCCAGCGGGGTGCGGTTGGGCAGCGGGATGTCGCGGTAGACCGTCGAGTACCACTGGCCGGCGCCGACGATGGTGATGTCCCGGGCGGTCAGGCCGGTGGTGCCGCGCAGGTAGAAGGTGCCGGGCGGGATCCACAGCGTGCGCTGTTGGGCCTGCGCCTGGTCGATGCAGGACTGGATCGCGGCCGTGGAGTCGACGGCGTCGGGCGCGGCCGAGCCGTTGGTCGGGGCGGTGCTCGCGACGGCCCCGCAGTCGGTGATCGACAGCGATCCGGCGGGCCGGGCGGCGGGCGGCGGCGGGTTCTCCGCGTCCAGCACGTCGATGTCGTAGTACGCGGCGGTGTTGGCGGCGTCCTTGCGCAGTTCGACGGTGCTGCCGGGGGCGATCGGCGCGCCGGTGACGAAGGTGTGCGCCTCGTCGAAGAAGTCCCGCGGGTCGCCGTCGGCGGCGTTCTGGTTGCTGCCGTTGTAGTGGCCGTCGCCGCCCTCGTAGAACCAGCTCTGCCGGGAGTTCAGGTTCAGCGCCTGGCGGAACACCCCGTCCACGTACAGGTTCAGGGTCGCGGTGGTGCCGCCGCCGGTGGCGGAGTCCGGGATGCTCTCGCGCACGTTGATCGCGCTGACCGGCCCGCCGGTGCCGTTGGTCCAGCGCACGCCCTGCCCGGTGGCGGCCAGGTGCACGTACGCGTGCCCGGACGCCTCCAGCGCGGCGCTGGAGTACGGCGTGGTCGGCGCGGCGGTCAGCGCGACGACGGCCGCGCCGCCGGTGGGCGTGCCCGCCTCGGCCTCCCACGGGGCGAACGGGAGGGTGGCGCCGGCGGTTCCGGCGTCCGCGGCTCGGGCGCCCGCCGCGCCGCGGGTGTCCGCCGCGGTGGCGACGGTGGCGGCCGCGGGTGCGGCGAGCGCGGCGGCCAGCAGCGCGGTGGTGGCGAGCAGGGCGGTCCGGGCGCGCGGACCGGCGCCGGGCAGAGGTCGTCTCATCGAGTCCCTTCCTGGGCGTGCGCGAGGCGCGCTCCGCGGAGGCGCGGGCGCGCTGAGCGAGGAGCGGGGAGCGGTGGAGCGCGGGCGGGGCAGCAGCGAACGTAACCTCGTTGACATGAATCCGCAATGCCTGCACCGGATCGCGCAAAATCCCAACTCCACTCGCGCACACCGCAGTCAGGGACTCGGGCGGGACGGAGGGCGGGCCCGTGGGGCCGCGACGGGACGGGGTCGACGGGTGTCGACGGGCCAGGGGCGGGGCGGGGGCGGCGGCGCCGTCCCGGTGGTCGGCCCGGGCGGCCGCCGCCCGCCGCTACCCCAGGCCGAGGGCGGCGCGCAGCCGTCCCCGGGTGGCCGCGGCGGCCTCCCGGGTGACGGGGTCGTCGCTGCCGAGGGCGTCGCCCAGCAGCAGGTCGGCGGCGGCGACCACGGCGGCGGGGAGGACGATCTCGCGCAGGCCGAGCAGCTGGGCGGCGGCCTGGTGCCCGATCGTCGGGGGGCCGGAGGGCCGGTCGTGGGGTTCCGCCGGTTCGGGGACGCGCGGGGGCGTCGCCATGGGGTGCCCGCCCTGCGGGCGGCGCGGTTCGTTGATCACGGGCATGCTCCGTTCAACGGGCCACGGCCCACGACGGTTACGCGGTCCGCGACGTTCGAGTGGCCCGCCACCGCCCGGCCCGGCTCCGTTGTGGGCCGCCGTGGGCCGTTACCGCCCGGTCAGGAGGCGTGCCGGTCCGCGACGGCGGCGGGCCCGGACCCCGGCGCGGGCGCGGCCCTGGCCGCGGGCCCGGAGGCGGGCGCGGAGGCGGGCGCGGAGGCGGAGGCGGACGTGGACGTGGACGTGCCGAGAGCGGGCCGTTCGGGGCGCGGGGCGAGCGTACGGACCCCCGCCGGCAGCGGGGCGGTGGCGGCGGCGGTGTGCGCGGCCCGGATCCACCGGGCCAGGGCGTGGGCGAACTCGGGGCCGATCGCGGCGGCGTGCTGCAACTGGTCCAGATCGCCCGGTCGGAGCGGGACACCGGCCTCCGAGAGGGCGGCCAGCAGGGGTTGCAGCAGCGTCCACTGGAGGCGGACGGCGGGCAGCGGGCTGGTATGCGCAGGCTCTGTCACGCCCGGTCCAACTACCCGCCCCCGACGGGGACACGGCCCGTTCACCCGGTTCCACCCCAGGGTGCAACCCGGCTCCGGACCGCGTGCCGCACCCCGCCGGAAGGCCCGTCCGGTGGTACCGGCGGGGGGACCGAGAGGGGACCGAGAGGGGACCGAGGGCGTCGGCGGGGGGGCTCAGTCGAGGCGCAGCCGTGCCAGTCGGCGCAGGGCGAGGGCGGCCAGCAGGGCGGTCGCGGCGGCGAGCAGGGCGGCGGCGAGGGGGTGGGGCCCGCCCGCACCGGCCCACAGGGCGCCGACGGCGGTCGCGGTGGTGAGCAGGGCGACGACCGCGACCAGCAGGACGGGGCGGTGGCCCAGGCGGGCGGCGGGGCCGGGCGGGCGGTCGAGCCGGCGGTCCAGACGGGAGTCGGTCCGGCGCAGGTGCTGTTCGATCTCCGCGAGCAGGAGGCGTTCCTGCGGGGTCAGTCGGGTGTCCATGGGTCTGCCGCCTCTCGGGGAGGGGGGTGCGGGTGTCGTCGGGCGGGCACGGCGGTGGCGGCCGGTGCGCCGCGCGGGTCGGATCGCCGTCCTCCTCTCGGTGCGGCGGGCCGCGACCATCGCGGGTACCCCTTTCCGGGAAAAAGTCCCGCCGGGCGGTCGGTGCCCACCCGCAGCGCTGGTGCAGCGTTTCGGCCCGGGGCGGCCGGGGCGTCTGGAGCGTCCGGGGCTTCGGGGCGGCCGGGGTCTCCGGGGTCTCCGCACCCGGCGGCGCGCCGCTCCGCGCCCCCGCACCCATCCGGATCGGGCCCGGCTCCGAACCCCGTGGACACTCCATGGACGTCCCTGTCGACGTCCCGACGGCCGAGGAGGCAGCGATGATCGAGGTGGTGCGGGAGATCCCGGTCCGCCGTCCGGCGGGTGAGGTGCTGGACTACCTGGCGGATTTCGCGCACGCCGCCGAGTGGGACCCGGGCACCGAGCAGTGCGTCCGGATCGACGCGAGCGGGAGTGCGGGTACCGGCGGGAGCACGGGCGCGCCGGGGCCGGGGGCGCGGTGGCGGAACGTCTCGGTGTTCCGGGGGCGGCGCACCGAGCTGGTGTACGAGCTGGTGGACCGCGGGCCGGACCAGGTGCTGTTCGTGGGGCGCAACCGCACCGTCACGGCCTCGGACGAGATCACCGTCAGCCCGGGTCCGGGCGGGGCGGGGTCGGTGGTCCGGTACCGGGCGCGGCTGCGGTTCCACGGGCTGGCGCGGCTGGCGGAGCCGTTCCTGCGGCGGGACTTCGAGCGGCTGGCGGACGCGGCCCGGCAGCGGATGCCCGAGGTGCTGGACGGCGGCTGAGCGCCCGGCCGGGCCGATCCCCCGTTCGGAGCAATCCGCGGACCCGGTGCCTCCGAATGAGGGGCGCAAGGGCCGCCGCGGGCGGCCGGGACCAGTGGGGAGGATCGACGTGACGACACTCGGCACCGTTTCCGCCGGAGGGTTCGTCCCGCCGTCGCGCGAGGGGCGGCCCGTGCGGCGGGTGGCCGTGGTGGGTGCGGGGGTGGCGGGGCTGAGCGCGGCGTACGCGCTGGCGCGGGCCGGGGCGGCGGTCGAGCTGTTCGAGGCGGCGGACCGGCTCGGCGGGCACGCGCACACCCAGCGGATCACGGCGGCGGACGGCCGGGAGTTGGCGCTGGACACCGGCTTCCTGGTCCACAACACCCGGACGTACCCGGAACTGGTGGGCCTGTTCGACGAGTTGGGCGTACGGACGCAGGACAGCGACATGAGCATGTCGGTGCACTGCGAGGGCTGCGGCCTGGAGTACGCGGGGGCCCGCGGCCTCTCGGGGCTGCTGGCCACCCCGGGCAACCTGGTCCGGGGCCGGTACCTGCGGATGCTCGGCGAGGTGCCGCGCTTCCACCGCCTGGCCCGCCAGCTGCTGGCCGCGCCGGAGCCGGCCGACCCGGAGCCGGGCGCCGCCGCGGCCGGGGCGGACGCGGACGCGGCGGACGCGGCGGACGCGGCCGACCCGAGCCTGCGCGCGTTCCTGGCCCGGCACGGCTTCTCGCCGTACTTCACGCAGCACTTCATCACGCCGCTGGTCTCCGCGGTGTGGTCCTGCGCGCCCGACCTGGCCGGGGACTACCCGGCCCGCTACCTGTTCGCGTTCCTGGCCAACCACGGCCTGCTGAGCGTCACCGGCTCGCCGACCTGGCGCACCGTGGTCGGCGGCTCGGCCGCGTACGTGGAGCGGATCGCCGCGCACCTCACCGCGCACTCCGGCACCGTGCACCGCTCCGCGCCGGTGCGCGCGGTGCGGCGGCACCCGGACGGCGTCACGGTGGCCACCGAGGACGGGCGGTGGACCCGGGCGGACGCCGTGGTGGTGGCCGTCCACCCCGACCAGGCGCTGCGGCTGCTCGCCGACCCGACGCCCGCCGAGCGGGAGGTGCTGGGCGCGTTCGCGTACTCCCGCAACCCGACGGTGCTGCACCGGGACGCCTCGGTGCTGCCCCGGGCCGCCTGGGCGCGCGCCTCCTGGAACTACCGGATGCCGGACTGCGACGCGCCCTCCGACCGGGTCCGGGTCAGTTACCACCTGAACCGGCTGCTGCGGCTGGGCGGCGCGGAGGACTACCTGGTCACCCTGAACGAGGACGACCGGCAGCCGGTCCCCGAGCCGCTGGTGGTCTCCCGCACCGTGTACGAGCACCCCGTGTACACCGCCCGCACGGTCGCCGCCCAGCGCCGACTGCCCGAACTGGCCGGTCCCCGCACCACGTTCGCCGGGGCGTACCACGGCTGGGGGTTCCACGAGGACGGCTGCCGCTCCGGCCTGGCCGCCGCCCGCCACCTGCTCGCGACGGTCGCGCCGTGAGTGCCGTCCGCGCGGCGGGCGCGCCGGGCGCCGCACCGCCCGTGCCGCCCGTGCCGCGCGTGCTGCCCGGCCCGTGGGGCGCGGTGCTGTACGAGACCCGCACCACGCACGTCCGGGCCGAGCCGCGCCGGGTGTTCCGCCACCGCGGCTACCTGTGGCTGGTCGACCTCGACCACCTGCCCCGGCTGCCCCGGGCGCTGCGCCCGCTGGCCCGCTTCCTGCCCCGCGACCACGCCCTCGCCCCCGGCTCCGGCTCCGACCCCGCGAGCATCCGGGAGGACCTGGCCCGCGAGCTGGCCGCGCACGGCCTGCGCCCGGACCCGGCCGGGCGGGTGCTGATGCTGACCCAGGCCCGCTCGCTGGGGTACGTGTTCAACCCGCTGACGGTGTACTGGTGCCGGGACGCAGCGGGCGCGCCGCTGTGCACCGTCGCCGAGGTGCACAACACCTACGGCGAGCGGCACCGCTACCTGCTGTTCCCGGACGGGGCCGGGCACGCGCGGACGGCGAAGGAGTTCTACGTCTCGCCGTTCCTGCCGGTCGACGGCCACTACCGGATGCTGCTGCCGGAGCCGGACGCCCGGCTGCACCTGACCGTGCAACTGGAGCTGCCGGGCGGGCGGGCGTTCACCGCCACGGTGGCCGGCACCGGCCGCCCGGCGGGCCCGGCCGCGCTGCTGCGGGCGGTGCTGCGGCACCCGTTCGCGACCTTCGCCGTCAGTGTGCGGATCCGCTCCCAGGGCATCCGCCTGTGGCTGCGCGGCCTGCCCGTCCACCCGCGCCCGCGCCCGGGAGTCGAGCCCGAGGCCGCCGCCGGCCCGTGCCCCCGCCCGGAGGCCGACCCGGGAGCCGGGTCCACCGCCGGCCCGTGCCCCCACGGGCGGCCGGGACCCGGCCCCCGCACCGGCCCGGAGACCGTCGCCGCCCGTCCCCTCCCCCTTCCCCGCACCCACCACCGTTCCCGTTCCCGTTCCGGAGAGGCACCCCGTCGATGACCACCACCGTCCCGTTCCCGACCGCCGTCGACCCGCTGCGCTGGCCGGACGTCGCCCGGGTGCCGCACGCCCCGCTGCGGGCCGCGGCGGCCGGGCGGCTGCTGCGCCGGGCGGCGGCCCACCGCGGCCTGCGGGTCGAACTCCCGGGCGGGCGCCCGCTGCTGGCCGGCCCGCCGCAGGCCCCGGTGCTGCGGCTGCACCGCCCGGAGGCGTTCCTGCACCGGGTCGGCGCGGGCGGCCTGATCGGCTTCGGCGAGTCCTACCAGGCGGGCGACTGGGACAGTCCGGACCTGGCCCGCCTGCTGACCGCGCTGGCCGCCCGCCCCGAGACCCTGGTGCCGCCCGGCACCGGGTGGCTGCGCCGGCTGTACGTGCGGCGGCCCCCGGCGGCGGAGCTGTCCACGGCCGCCAACGCCCGGCGCAACATCCACCGGCACTACGACCTGTCGAACGAGCTGTTCGGGCTGTTCCTCGACCCGACCATGTCGTACTCCTCGGCGGTGTTCTCCGCCCCCTCCCCCGCCACCCGCTGGGCGGACCTCGTCCCGGCCCAGCACCGCAAGATCGACCGGCTGCTCGACCTGGCCGCCGTCGGCCCCGGCACCCGGCTGCTGGAGATCGGCACCGGCTGGGGCGAACTCGCCCTACGCGCCGCCGCCCGGGGCGCCCGGGTGGTCACCCTCACGCTCTCCGCCGAGCAGCTCGCGCTGGCCCGCCGCCGGATCGCCGACGCCGGGCAGTCCGAGCGGGTCGAGGTCCGGCTCTGCGACTACCGCGAGGCCCGGGGCGAGTTCGACGCGATCGTCAGCTGCGAGATGATCGAGGCCGTCGGACGCCCGTTCTGGCCCGCCTACTTCGGCGCGCTGGACCGGCTGCTCGCCCCCGGCGGCCGGGTCGCCCTGCAGGCCATCACCATGCCGCACGCCCGGATGCTGGCCAGCAGCAGCACGTACACCTGGATCCTCAAGTACGTGTTCCCCGGCGGGCAGATCCCCTCGCTGCGGGCGATCGCGGACACCGCCGCCGCGCACACCCGGCTGCGGGTGGACAGCGCGGACGCGTACGGGCCGCACTACGCCGAGACGCTGCGGCTGTGGCGGGAGCGGTTCACCGCCCGGGCCGGGGAGGTCGCGGAGCTGGGCTTCGACGAGGTGTTCCGCCGGATGTGGGAGCTGTACCTGGCGTACTCGGAGGCCGGGTTCCGCACCGGCTACCTGAACGTCCACCAGGTGCTGCTGAGCCGGGACGGCCTGCGGTGAACGCCGCCGCGTTCGGCGTCGGCGCGGCCTGCACCGCCGGCGCGGCCCTGGCCGTGATGCTGCTCGCGTTCGCGGTCGGGGTCCGCACCGGCCGCCACCGGGGCGTCGACGTGGCCTGGGGCCTGGCGTTCACCGCCGTCGCGCTGACCGGCTACGGGCTGTCCGCCGGGTACGGCGACGGCGGGCGGCGGGCGCTGGCCACCGTCCTGGTGGCGGTCTGGGGCCTGCGGCTGGCCGCCCACCTGTGGTGGCGGGCCCGCGGCCTGCCCGAGGACCCGCGCTACGCCCGGATGCTGTCCCGCGCCCCGGAGGGCCCGGCCCGCGCCCGGTACGCGCTGCGGACCGTCTACCTGCTCCAGGCCGTCCTGGTCTGGTTCGTCTCGCTGCCGGTGCTGGCCGCCCAGTACCTGCCCGACCGGCTCGGGCCGACCGCCTGGGCGGGCGCGGCCCTGTGGGCGGTCGGCCTGTTCTTCGAGGCGGTCGGCGACGCCCAGCTGGCCCGCTTCAAGGCCGACCCGGCCCACCGCGGCCGGGTGATGGACCGGGGCCTGTGGCGCTACACCCGGCACCCCAACTACTTCGGCGACGCCTGCGTCTGGTGGGGCCTGTTCCTGCTGGTCGCGCACGCCCCGATCGGCTGGGCCTTCGTCGCCAGCCCGCTGCTGATGACCTGGCTGCTGGCCTTCGGCAGCGGCAAGCCCATGCTGGAGAAGCACCTCTCCTCCGGCGAACGCCCCGGCTGGGCCGAGTACACCGCCCGCACCAGCTCCTTCTTCCCGCTCCCGCCGCGCCGCCGCTCCCCGCCGGCGGGCGGCTGAGGCCCGGGCGCTCCCCCGAGCGGCGGTCCGGAATCCGGCCGCCGCTCTCAGGCCCGGCCCTGCGGGTCGGCGGTGGCGTCCGGATAGCCCGCCGCCTGCATCACCGCCTCGGCCACCAGCCGGGCCTGTTCGGGCGTCAGGCCCTCGATCGCGTGGCGCAGCGGGCCGGTCCGGACCCCGGCCAGGCCGGCGGCGACGGTGAGGACGGCCTTGGCGGGCTCGCCGAGGCCGTCCCGGGCGGAGGTCCGTCCGGCCTGCCGGGGCCGGCCGAGGCGGTCCATCGCGTGGCGGAAGTCCACGGCGGCGGACGGGCCGTCCGGGCCGTCGGCGGTCGGCACGAAGCCGTTGCGGACCAGCCAGTCGCGGACCTCCGCGACCTGGAAGGCCAGCCGGACGGCCGCCTGCACCGGCGGCTGCCCGGACGCGCCGCGCAGCGCCAGTGCGTACAGCCGGGCCCGGTCCTCGTCCCGGAACGGCACCTCGGTCGGCATCGCGCTCTCCCCTCCCCCGCGGGGGCCCGCCCCGTTCCCCCTGCGGAACCTACCCGCGGGAGCGCCCCGTTCCCCCTCGACCCGCCCGGCCGGAGCCGGGCGGGTGTCCGGCCCGGTTCAGCTGAACGGCAGCAGCAGGACCGGGGCGGCGGTCGGGTGCGGGGAGCCGCCGGCCGGTTCGAGGGTGACGCCGACGCCGGCCGCGCCGTTCAGGGCGCCGGTGAGCAGCAGGGTGCCGTCGCCGGTGGGGAGCAGGCCGGCCGGGCGCATGGTGCCGGCGTCGTCGTACCAGAGCTGGTAGGTGCGGCCGGGGCCCGGGTCGGGCAGGCCGGCGGCGAGGAAGCCGGCCCGGTCGCGGGCGGCCGACCAGACCACGGTGGCCGTGCCGCCGTCGGTGGCGGTGGTCGCGGTGCGGGCGTCCGGTGCGGTGAGCAGCGCGGTGACGGACTCCTGCTGCCGGGTGAGCGCGGCGACCCGGTCGCGGGCCCGTTCGGCCTCGCGGTGCTGCTGGACGGCGAGGCCGCCCGCGCCGACGGCCAGGGCGAGGCAGGCGGCGAGCGCCAGCTTCGGGGCGCGGCGGGCGAACCGGGCCCGCGGCGGGGCCGGGCGGGCGACCCGCGGCGCCTCCTGCCGGACGCCCGGCAGCGCGGCCATGACCCGGGACTTCAGCTCCGGGGGCGGGGCCGCGGCCTCGGCCGCCCCGAGCCGGGCCAGGGTGGCGGCGAACTCGGCCGTCTCCTGGGCGCACGACGGGCAGTGGTCGAGGTGGCGCTCGAAGGCATCGTTCTCCTCGGGACTTAGCGCGTGCGCGGCGTACGCGCCGGTCAGGGTGTGCGGGTCGGGGGCGTGCCGGTCGCGGGTGCGCGGGTCGGTGGTGTTCACGCGCCCACCCCCAGGCAGTCGCGCATCCGGATCAGGGCGTCGCGCATCCGGGTCTTGACGGTGCCGAGCGGTGCGCCGAGCACCTGGGCGACCTCGGGGTAGCTGTAGCCGCGGTAGTAGGCCAGGGTGAGCGACTCGCGCTGGAGTTCGGTCAGGGTGCGCAGGCAGCGCCGCACCTGTTCGCGCTCCAGCCGTCCCTCGACCTGTTCGGCGACCTCGTCGTAGGGCGAGCCGCCGTGCGAGGCCGCCGCGGCCTTCCGGTCGCGGTCGGCGGCGGCCTGCGCGGAGCGGACCCGGTCGACGGCCCGCCGGTGCGCGATGGTCAGCACCCAGGGCAGCACCTCGCCGCGGTCGGCCTGGTAGCGGGCGGCGGTGCGCCACACCTCCAGCAGCACCTCCTGCGCGACCTCCTCGGACTGCGCGACGTCCCGCACCACCCGCCGCACCAGCCCGAACACCGGGCCGGAGACGGCGTCGTAGAGCGCGGCGAACGCCTCCTGGTCGCCCCGCACCACCCGGGCCAGCAACTCCCGCAGTTCCGGTCCCGGCCGCCGTGGCGGGGCCAGTGACACGACGTGGCTCACCCGTCCACCCCGCCCACGACGTTCCTGCGCTGCACCACCGGCACGGGGGCCTCCCTACGGCGGCCGGAACCCCCGACCGCGACGACTCGACAACACGACTCACCCGCTCTTCGTCACGGCCCGCCGTCCGGATTGCCGCCGGACCCGGGCAGTTGTGCGGGTCCCGTCGCCGAGGCCCCCGGCCCGCCCTACTCGGCCCGCAGCCGGGCGATCAGGCCGTCGACGTCGAGGTGCTCGTGCTCGTGGCCGGTCGGGACCAGCGCGTAGCACTCCAGCAGGAAGCCGGTGACGACCTCCGCCGGGATGTTGACCACCGCCGCCCCCGTGCCGCCGTGCAGCGTGATCAGCACCTCGCCGTCGGCGCCGGGCCGGACGGTGACGTCGCCGTGCCCGGCGGGCGCGAGACGGCCCTCGTTGAGCAGGTCGCGCCCGAACACCCATTCCACCGCGTCGATCCGCCCGACCGGCGGGAACACCAGCCGGACCGCGTACGGAACTGAGGAGTCGAAGTGCAGCCCGGCCTCCACCGCCAGGTCCGGGTGCGGGCTGTGCGGAAGCGTGACGGCGGTGGACCAGCAGGTGGCGACGGCCATGCGGTGCGGCCTTCCTTCCAGATGGCGACGGCGAACGGTGCCGAAAGCTGACGGCATGGCCCCGACTACCCGCCCGACCCGGAGATGCGCGGATCCACGCAGAACCTTCACCGATGCCCTCCGGTCACCACACGAACGGCCGAATCCGCGGTGACAGTGGGCCGTGCTGGAGTGGTGGGAACACCCGGCCGTCCGGACCGGGACGACGGAGACGGGGTGGACGTGGACCGGGTGCGGTGGCGGGAGTTCCTCTAGCGGTGGAGCACCGGGTAGCGGTGGAGCACCGGGCGGGCCGACGGCGCGCGGCGTGCTGTCGGTGGTGGGCGCTAGTTTCGGGCGACAGCCCGGGTCCGTCTGTCGGGTGGGCGGGCCCGTGGTCCCCCGAGCTCTGGAGCAGGTGTGCCGACCGCCGATGAACTGATCAGTGCCGAGACCGTCCGCGAGTTGGCGGGTGTCCTGGGGGCCGCGGCCCCGCGTGCGTCCGGGTGGCGGGGGGTGGCGGGCTGTGCGGCGGGGTTGGGCGGGCTGGGGCTGAGTGACCGGGCGCGGCTGGTGGGGGGTGCGGTGGTCGCGGAGGCGGGGGGCGGGTACCGGGAGGTGGCGGGGGCGGTGCGGGCCGCGCTGGGGCGGCCGGAGTTGACGGGGTGGATGGTGTGGCCGGTGTCGGAGGCGGTGGCCGCCGCCGCGACGGCCTCCGGCGAGCCGGGTGACTTCGCCGACGGCCTGGAGCTGCTGGCGGCGCTGACGCCCCGGTTGACCTCGGAGTTCGCGCTGCGCGCCTTCCTGAACGCCGACCTGCCGCGCACCCTGGCCGCCGCGCTGGCCTGGACGTCCTCGCCGGACCCGGCGGTGCGCCGGCTGGCCAGCGAGGGGACCAGGGCGCGGCTGCCGTGGGCCCGGCGGGTCCCGGCGCTGACGGCCGATCCGGGGGTGACCGTCCCGGTCCTGGACGCGCTCTACCGGGACGCGGACCCGAGCGTGCGCCGTTCGGTGGCCAACCACCTCAACGACCTGTCCCGGCTCGACCCGGCGCTGGCCGCCGCGACGGCGGCCCGCTGGGCGGCGGCGCCCGCGCCGAGCACGCCGGGCGTGGTGCGGCACGCGATGCGCACGCTGGTGAAGGAGGGCGATCCGGCGGCGCTGGCGCTGGTGGGCTTCCACGGCGGGCGGGGGGACGTCGAGGTGGTCGGCCCGGTCCTGGAGCGGGACGAGGTGCCGGTGGGCGGCGCGCTGGCGTTCACGGCGCGGGTCACCAACGTCTCGGACGCGCCGGTCTCGCTGGTGATCGACTACGTGGTGCACCACCGGAAGGCGAACGGCCGCACCACCCCGAAGGTGTTCAAGCTGGCCCGCCGCACCCTGGCGCCGGGGGCGGGCGCCGAGCTGTCCCGGGTCCACTCCTTCCGCCCGATCAGCACCCGGGTCTACCACCCGGGCGGGCACGCCGTGCAGTTGCAGGTGAACGGGCACCGTTTCGACCCGGCGCCGTTCACCCTGCTCCCGGCCGGGGAGCGCTCCCCGCGCGCGCCGGAGGGCCGAACGGGCGACTTCCCGTCCGGAACCGCGTAAGTTCGCTGCTGGGCGACGGCGCCCGCGCCGAACGAACCGGGTGCCGTCGCGGACCGAGTGCCGAGCAGAGGACGGGTACGGAAGATGGCTCAGGTTGTCCGGGGTGTGATCGCGCGTGCGAAGGGGGCGCCGGTGGAGGTGGTGCCCGTCGTGGTGCCGGATCCGGGGCCGGGTGAGGCGGTGGTGCGGGTGCAGGCGTGCGGGGTGTGCCACACCGACCTGCACTACCGGGAGGGCGGGATCAACGACGAGTTCCCGTTCCTGCTGGGGCACGAGGCGGCGGGCGTGGTGGAGTCGGTCGGCGCGGGCGTGACGGAGGTCGCCCCGGGCGACTTCGTGATCCTCAACTGGCGTGCGGTGTGCGGACGTTGCCGGGCCTGCAAGCGCGGTCGGCCGTGGTACTGCTTCGCCACCCACAACGCGCGGCAGAAGATGACGCTGGAGGACGGCACCGAGCTGTCCCCGGCGCTGGGCATCGGCGCGTTCGCGGAGAAGACGCTGGTCGCCGCCGGGCAGTGCACCAAGGTCGACCCGGCGGCGTCCCCGGCGGCGGCCGGTCTGCTGGGCTGCGGGGTGATGGCGGGCCTGGGCGCGGCGATCAACACCGGGCAGGTGGGCCGGGGCGACAGCGTCGCGGTGATCGGCTGCGGCGGCGTGGGCAACGCGGCGGTGGTCGGCTCCCGGCTGGCCGGCGCGGGCACGATCATCGCGGTGGACGTGGACGACCGCAAGCTCGCCACCGCGCAGCGCCTGGGCGCGACCCACACCGTCAACTCCCGCGCGGTGGACCCGGTGGAGGCGATCCGCGGGCTGACCGGCGGCAACGGCGCGGACGTGGTGATCGAGGCGGTCGGCCGCCCGGAGACGTACCGGCAGGCGTTCTACGCCCGCGACCTGGCGGGCACGGTGGTGCTGGTGGGCGTGCCGACGCCGGAGATGAAGCTCGAACTGCCGCTGCTGGACGTGTTCGGGCGCGGGGGCGCGCTCAAGTCGTCCTGGTACGGGGACTGCCTGCCGGAGCGGGACTTCCCGATGCTGATCGACCTGTACCTGCAGGGCCGCCTCGACCTGGACGCGTTCGTCAGCGAGACCGTCCCGCTGGACGGCGTGGAGGAGGCGTTCGCCCGGATGCAGCGCGGCGAGGTGCTGCGCTCGGTGGTGGTGTTCTGATGGCGGCCCGGATCGAACGGCTGGTCACCTCGGGCGAGTTCAGCCTGGACGGCGGCACCTGGCAGGTCGACAACAACGTCTGGATCGTCGGGGACGACACCGAGGCGGTGGTGATCGACGCGGCGCACGACGCGAAGGCGATCGCGGCGGCGCTGGGCGGCCGGCGGCTGCTGGCGGTGGTCTCCACCCACGCCCACAACGACCACGTGGACGCGGCGCCGGAGCTGTCGGAGCTGACCGGCGCGCCGGTGCTGCTGCACCCGGCGGACGAGGTGCTGTGGCGGCAGACCCACCCGGACCGCGCGCCGGACGCCCCGCTCGCCGACGGGCAGCGGCTGGCCGTCGCGGGCACCGTGCTGACCGTCCTGCACACCCCGGGCCACAGCCCGGGCGCGGTCAGCCTGTACGCCCCGGAGCTGGGCACCGTCTTCACCGGCGACACCCTGTTCGCGGGCGGCCCGGGCGCCACCGGCCGGTCCTTCTCGGACTTCCCGACCATCATCGCCTCGATCCGCGAGCGGCTGCTGACCCTGCCGCCGGAGACGGTGGTGCACACCGGCCACGGCGATTCGACCACCGTCGGCGCGGAGGCCCCGCAGGTGGAGGAGTGGATCGCCCGGGGCCACTGACCGGGCGTCAGCTCCCGGAGCCCACGGGGCCCACGGACCCCCCTGGGCCCCGGGAGTCCCCGAACCGGACGCCGGCCAGCCGTTCGCGCGCGGGCGCGTCGGCCAGCAGCACCGACCGGGCGCCGGGGAACGCCGCCCGCCCGCGCCGTTCGAGCCGGTCCAGCAGCCGGGCGGTGCGCCGCACGTGCAGCCGGAAGGTGCGCGGCGCGGCGGTGCGGGCCCGGGCGTGCTGCCCGGCCAGGGCCTCGGCGGGGCGGACGGCGAGCAGCACCACGTGCAGCTCGCGCCCGTACCGCCGGGCCCAGTGGGCGAGCGCCCGGCGCATCCACCAGCGGCTGGCGCAGTCGTGCACCAGCAGCGGGCCGGGGCGGCGGAACGCGGCCCGGGTGCGCAGCAGGTGCAGCAGGCGCACGGCGGGGCGGTAGACGGGGTAGGGCAGGGCGGCGGGCATCCGGGCCCGGCAGGCGAGCCGGGTGGTGCGCGGGTCGATCAGCCCGGCGGGGGCGTCCCAGCGCCGCAGCAGGGTGCTCTTGCCGCTGCCGGGGACGCCGCCGACCACCACGACCGCGTCCGGCCCGTAGTGCAGCGCCAGCGGCGGGCCGGAGCGGCCGCGCAGGTCGGCGACCCCGCGCGGGGCGTACCCGGTGACCTGCACGTGCTCGCTCCTCCCCCGCGGCGCGCTCCTCCCCCGCGGTCCGCCGGGCAGCCTACCGGGGCGCCCCCTCCTCCAGCCGGATCGCCCCCGCCGGGCAGGCGGCGACGGCGTCGGCGACCTCCCGGACGAGCTCGGCGGGCGGCCGGGCGTCGAGCAGCACGACGGTGCCGTCCTCGTCGCTCTGGTCGAACACCTCGGGGGCGGCGAGGACGCACTGCCCGGCGCCGCAGCACCTGTCCCGGTCGACGTGGACGATCATGGTGGTTCCTCTCGCTTCGGTTCCGGGGTTCACCAGGCGACGGGCAGCGACTCGACGCCGTAGACGGTCATCTCGTGCCGGAAGCGGATCTCCTCGAAGGGCACGGCCAGCCGCAGGTCGGGCAGTCGGCGCAGCAGGGTGTCGAGGGCGATCTCCAGCTCCAGCCGGGCCAGCGGCTGGCCGAGGCACTGGTGGACGCCGAAGCCGAAGGCGAGGTGGCGGCGGGTGTCGCGGGTCAGGTCGAGCGCGTCGCCGTCGGGGTAGCGCTCGTGGTCGCGGTTGGCGGTGTTGAGCTGGCAGATGACGCCCTCGCCGGCCCGGATCAGCACGCCGCCGATCTCGGCGTCCTCGATCGCGACCCGGGTGACGCCGGTCTGCACGATGCTGAGCCAGCGCAGCAGTTCCTCGACGGCGGCGGGCGTGGCCTCGGGGTGGGCGCGCAGGTGGGCGAGCTGGTCGGGGTGGCGCAGCAGGGCGAGGACGGAGAGCGCGGTCATGTTGGCGGTGGTCTCGTGGCCGGCGATCAGCAGCAGGCGGCCCATGGCGCCGATGTCCTGGGTGGAGAGTTCGCCGCGGGCGACCAGGCGGCTGAGGATGCCGTCGTCGGGGTGGGCGCGCTTGCTGTCGGTGAGGGCGTCGAGGTAGTCGACCAGGCTCTGCTGGGCGGCGGTGGCCTGTTCGGTGCTGGTGCTGCGGTCCAGCAGGGTGCGGCTGCAGTGCTGGAAGAACTCGTGGTCCTCGTAGGGGACGCCGAGCAGCAGGCAGATCACCAGGGAGGGCAGCGGGAGGGCGAACTCGGCGACCAGGTCGGCGGCGGTGCGGCCGGTGGTCATCCGGTCGAACAGGTCGTCGGCGACCTGCTGGATGGCGGGGCGCAGCGCGGCGGTCTTGCGGAGGGTGAAGTCGCCGGTGAGCATCCGGCGCAGGTGGCCGTGCTCGGGGTCGTCCATCCGGATGAACGAGGTGTTGCCGGTGCCGAGTTGGCGGGCGGCGGCGCTGAGGAAGGGGAAGCCGGGGCGGGTGGCGTCGGCGCTGAAGCGGGGGTCGGCGAGGACGGTGCGGGCGTCCTGGTGGCGGGTGATCAGCCAGCAGGGGGTGTCGTCCCAGAGGGCGACCCGGGTGACGGGTTCGTCCTCCCGGGCCTGCTGGTAGACGGGCGGCGGCGCGAACGGGCAGGCGCCGCGCGGGGCGGGGTGGGAGGTGGTGGCGGCAGTGGCCATGCTGGGGTCCCTTCCCGGGGCCGGGGGCTGCCGTCCGGGCCCGGTGGGGGCGGGGCGCTGCAGGGCGGCCCGGCAATTGAGTGCCTAGGGCAACTAACTCACGGTCACGCTAACTCGCGTTCCGTGGCCACGGGAAGGACACCCGGCCGCCGGGGCGGATTCTGTCCGGATTCCGGCGTGTCCGAACCGCCGCCGCGGGCGGCCGCCCCCGCACCCACCAGGCGTGTCCATGCCGGACGGGGTGGGCGGGCGGCCGGGCGCGCGGTCGAGAACGGGCCACCGCCCGTCCGGGGACGGTTTCCCCCCGGCCCCGTTGATCGCCTACACTCGGAGCCGCGAAGGGGAGTAGTCCCGAAACACCACCGGTCGACACACTGGACGGCGTGCCCGTCCCGGCCCGTGGGTCGCGGCGCGCAAGCCGCCGCGACGGACGAGACCTTCGGCCCGTGCATGACCCTGCCGCGCCACCGCGCGGGAGGTCTCGTCGTGCCGGGCCGAGAGGTTCGCCCGTCGCCCGCCCGGTGCCGTTCGAGCCCGCGGCCCGGCCCCTTGCAGAAAGCACTGCGATGTCCTTCGACCCCCTGGCGATGCTCACCGCCTTCGGGCTGATCTTCCTGGCCGAACTTCCCGACAAGACGATGTTCGCCTCGCTGGCCATGGGCACCCGCATGCGCCCGCTCTACGTCTGGTTCGGCACCTCGGCGGCGTTCATCGTGCACGTGGCGATCGCCGTCGGCGCGGGCAGCCTGCTGGGTCTGCTGCCGGGCCTGGCCGTCAAACTGGTCTCCGCCGCGCTGTTCGCCTTCGGCGCGATCGTGCTGCTGCGCTCGGGCGGCGACGAGGACGGCGAGGAGGGCGGCCCGAAGACGGTCACCGGCTTCTGGCCGGTCTGGGCGACGGCGTTCACCACGGTGTTCATCGGCGAGTGGGGCGACCTGACCCAGATCACCACCGCCAACCTCGCCGCCACCAACGGCTGGCTGCCCACCGCGATCGGCTCCGCCGCCGCCCTGATGTCGGTCTCCGCCCTGGCCCTGCTGGTCGGCCGGGTCATCGCCAAGCGCGTCCCGCTGCGCACCATCCAGCGCGTCGGCGGCCTGTGCATGGCGGTCCTGGCCGTCTGGACCCTGATCGAGGCGTTCACCGGCTGACGGCCGCCTCCCCCGACGGCCCGGCCGCCCCGCCTCCACCCCGGCGGGACGGCCGGGCCGTCGTCGTCCTCCCGCGCAGTCCTCCTGCGCAGTCCTCCCGCGCCGCCCGCCGGGTCCGGCGGCGGGTCAGGAGACGGACACCGCGCTCCAGGCGGCGCCCACCGCCGCGTACTCGGCCGAGCCCGCGCCGTACAGGTCGCGGGCGGCGTTCAGCGAGGCGGTGCGGGCGCCCTTGTAGTCGGTGGTGGAGGTCATGTAGACGGTCAGCGCCCGGTACCAGATCGCGGCGGCCTTCCGGTTGCCGATGCCGGTGACGGTGGAGCCGTCGCAGGTCGGGCTGTTGTAGGCGACGCCGTTGACGGTCTTGGCGCCGCTGCCCTCGCTGACCAGGTAGAACCAGTGGTTGCCGACGCCGGAGGAGTAGTGGACGTCCAGCCGGGCGACCTTGCTGCTCCAGCAGTCCGCCGAGCCGCCGTCCAGCGAGGGCTTGTCGAAGCGGCGCAGCCAGGGCGGGGTGGACTGGTCGCTGAACAGGTAGTCGCCCCTGTCCACCGGGTTGTCGGCGTACCACTCGACCATGGTGCCGAAGATGTCGCTGGTGGACTCGTTCAGGCTGCCGGACTCGCCGCTGTAGCGCAGGTTGGCGGTGGCGCTGGTGACGCCGTGGGTCATCTCGTGGCCCATGGTGTCGAGGTCGACCTGCTCGGGGTCGGTGCTGCCGTCGCCGTCGCCGGCCATCATGCAGAAGCAGGCGTCCGACCACTGGGCGTTGTCCCAGCGGGTGCCGACGTGGACGAAGACGGTGGCGCCCTTGCCGTCGTTCTTGATGCCGCTGCGGCCGAAGGTGTTCTTGTAGTAGTCGTACGTCCAGGCGGTGTTGGCGTGGGCGTCGACGGCGGCGGTGGCCCGGTCGGTGGAGAACTTCCGGCCGTCGCCCCACACGTTGTCCGTGTCGGTGTAGAGCGTCCCGGAGGTGGCCTTGACGCTGCTCGCGGAGAGGTTGTGGGCGTCCCTGGTGGTGTGGCCGCGGACGGGGTCGATCAGCGCGTAGCCGCCGCCGGCCTGCTGGGTGGTGCCGAGGGGGACGTCGCCGGTGTACTCGGAGTGGCCGGTGCCGGTCGCGGAGTGCTCGGCGTCGTAGCTGTCGATGGCGGCGCCGGTGGTGGCGTCGGTGACCACCACCCGGCCGGCGGGCTGGCCCTGCTTGCCGGCGCCGGTGACGGTGGTGCGCCAGGCCAGGCGGGCGGGGCCGTCGGCGGCCCAGACCACGAGTTCGGGGCTGGCGGCGGCGCCGGATATGCCCTGGACGTGGCCGAGCGCCTCGGTGGCGCTGCGCTGCGCGGGGACCGCCGGGCTGGTCGAGGGCACCGCCGGGTCGTGGCCCGCGGCCCGGGAGGAGTCGGTGAGCCGCCCGCGCGCGTCCTGGTGCACCACCAGGTCGCCGCCGACCACCGGCAGTCCGCGGTAGCTGCGGTCGAAGCGGACGTGCTGACCGCCGTCCGGGTCGAGCACCACGTCCTTGAGGACGAGGTCCTGCCCGGGGCCGTAGCCGAACAGCGCGGGGTGGTGGGCGACGTTCGCCCGGGCCCGGGCGACGGCCGCGTCCCGGCCGGACGGGCCGCCGGCGGCGTCGGCGGTGCCCGCGGTGACGGCGGTGAGCAGGAGGGCGGCGGTGGCGGCGAGGGCGGCCGCGCCGAGGGCGTGGCGGTGCGCGGAGGAGGGGCTCACGCGGGGCTCCAGTCGGGGTAGCTGGGAGGGGGCCGACCGTGAGCCTGACGATGAACAGACAAACACTTCTAGTAAACAGAACGGAACGTGATGCTTTCGTAGCGCTCCGCCCGCACGGCTACCCGGCGCGCTCCGGGCGGTAGCCGCGCGCCCACAGGGTGGCGAGCAGCAGCAGGAGCACCACCGGGCCGGCGGCGAGCGACACCGGCAGCAGGGCCAGCAGCAGCGGCAGCAGCACCGCCGGGGCGAAGTGCGCCAGGAGGCCGCGCGCCCGGCCCGGGGTGTCCAGGGTCGGCAGCACCGCCACCGCCGTCACCGCGAAGTAGCCGGCCAGGGCGGCGCACAGCAGCCGCCGGGTGTCGTCGGGCAGCGGGCCGCCGGCGTGCTCGACCGCCCGGCCGAGACCGGCCGCCAGCGCCGCCAGCGCGGCGGAGCCCAGCGCGTGGCAGAGCAGCACCCAGCGCGGCCGGCCGCCCGCGAGCAGCTGCGGGAAGGCGACCGCGCCGCGCCGCACGCTCAGCACCGACAGCGCGGCCAGCAGCGTCATCGCGGCCAGCCCGGTCCAGGCCAGCCGGGCGTCCCAGTGCTCCCGGTCGGACGCGGCGCGGATCACCTGGATCACGCCCTCGCCGAGCACGATCACCATGAACAGGCCCAGCCGCTCCCCCAGGTGCGCGGCGTCCACCTCCGCCTCGCGCAGCTCCGGCAGCGGCCGGTCCGCCCCCGGCGCGCCCGGGTGCCGCCGCTGCCGGGCCCGCCAGCGCGCGGCGATCCGCTCCCGGTCGTCGCCCCTGGCGGCGGCCAGCAGCAGCGCGTCCACCAGCAGGCCGGCACCCCACAGCCAGTAGCGCCAGCCCTCCGGCGCGAAGAGCGACACCACCCACGGCACCGAGCCCGCCGCGTACTGCGCGATCGGCCAGTCCGGCACCACCAGCAGGCTCCGGCCCTGCCGCCACAGCCGCCCCGCGTACCAGCGCAGCAGCACGTAGGCGAGCGCGAAGGCGTTCGCCCGGGTGCTCTCGTGCACGCCCTCGACGGCCGCCGCCATCACCGCCATCCCGGCCATCGCCACGAACAGCGCGAACGAGCTGGTCCTCTCCGCGGCCACGTCCCCGTACACCGTGAAGCACGCCCAGGTCAGCCAGAACGCCCCGAACAGCAGCCCGTACAGCCCGACCGCGCCCCAGTCCGGCCCGGCGTGCAGCAGGTGCGCCAGCTGCCCGACCCCGGCCACCGCGATCAGGTCGAAGAACAGCTCGTTCCACCCCGCGTGCCGCTCGGCCGCCGCGCCCGTCCCGTCCTCCGCGTCCACCTCCCCATGATCGGCACCGCCCGGCCGGGGACGGCTCCGGCGCGCCGCACGCGCCCCGCGCGCCGCATCCGCCTCAGCGCAGGACGCCCGCCCGGCGGGCCGCCGCCACCCACTGCGGGAACTCGGACAGCAGGCGGTCGTAGAGCTCCGGGTCCGGGAGGGTGCTGATGTCGTCGACCGTGAAGAAGCCGACGTTGTCGACCCGGCGGCCGGGCAGCGTGTCGAAGCGCTCCAGGACGCCGTAGTCGCCGTGGCCGAGGCCGACGAACTGCCAGAACAGCGGCTCCTCGACGGCCGCCCGCAGCTCGCGCTCGATCTCGCTGTTGCGGTGGATGCCGCCGTCGGAGAAGAACAGCACCAGGGTCGGCTCGTCCGCCGGGTTCTCCCGGACGTGGTCGCGGACCTGCGCGATCACCCGCGGCTCGTCGTTGCTGATGCCGACCGCCTTCATGTCGATCCGCCCGTCGGGCAGCGGCGGACGGAGCTTGCGGCGGCCGAACAGCGACACCTCACCGACCCGGACGTGCCGGCCCAGCCACTGCGGCAGCTCGGACAGCCGCAGGTCGGGCAGCCGGGCGGGCCAGGTGGCGAAGGTCCACGCCTGCATGGTGCGGTCCGCGTCCAACTGGGCGGCGACGGCGGCCATCCGCTCCACCACGTCGGCGACCACGCCCCGCTGGTAGAGCCCGGCCATCGAACCGGAGGCGTCCAGCACCAGGACCACCCGCGCGGTGAGGTGCTGGGCGCCGTGCTTGCGCAGGCTGACCGCGACCTGCCGCTTGCGCAGGCTCAGCCGCTCGCGCATGTCGACGGGCAGCGCCAGCTCGTCCTGGACCGAAGCCTCCTGACGATCTGTCACCTCCGGCACCGTCACAGGCGCGGGCTCCGGCTCCGGCTCCGGCTCCGGCTCCGGCTCCGGCTCCGGGAGGGTGAACCCGTGCGCGACGGCGAGGCCCGCCAGGCCGTCCGCCCAGCCCTGGCCGACGGCGCGGAACTTCCAGCGGCCCTCGCGCCGGTACAGCTCGCCGCAGACCAGCACGGTCTCCGCGCCCGCGCCGGGGTCGAAGCGCGCCAACTCGGCCCCGCCGCGGGCGTCGTCGAGCAGCAGCGACAGCCCGGGGACGGCGCCGAGCCCGGCCCCGTCCGAGAGCGCCAGCAGCAGCACCCGCTGCACGGCGGGCGCCAGCGCGGCCAGGTCGACGTCGATCCCGTCCGGCCGCACCAGGACGCCGGGGGCCTGCGCCCGGACCAGCCGCGGGCCGTCGTCCGGCCCGATCAGCAGCGCGGCGGTGCCGACCGCGGGGACGCCGGGCCCGGCGCGCCAGGTGAGCCGGGCCCGGACGGCGGCGGCGTCGACCGGCAGGTTGCCGCCCTTGAGGAGTGGAGTCGCTGTCACCTCCCCAGTCTGCCCGCCGCGACCGCGCCGGGCACCGTCCGGTCCCGGTCGGCCGCGCGTGCGCGGGTTACGGTGGGACGGGAGCGAGGTGGTCCGGGTGCGGACGGTGACCGACTGGCTGGGCGGCCTGTCCGGGCCGGTGGTGTACGCGGTGGTGGCGGCGCTGGTGTTCGCCGAGGACGCGCTGTTCTTCGGCTTCGTGCTGCCCGGCGAGACCGCGGCGGTGCTCGGCGGGGTGCTGGCCCACCAGGGCGGTGTCTCGCTGGGCTGGATCCTGGTGACGGTGGTGGGCGCGGCGGTGCTCGGCGACTCGGTCGGCTACGAGGTGGGCCGGCGGCTGGGCCCGCGGGTGCTGGAGACCAAGTCGCTGCGCCGGCACGCCGACCGGATCGGCCGCGCCCAGGACCTGATCCGCCGCCGGGGCCCGGCGGCCGTCCTGCTGGGCCGGTTCGTGGCCTTCTTCCGCGCCCTGATGCCCGCCCTGGCGGGAGTGTCCCGGATGCCCTACCGCCGGTTCCTGCTCTTCAACGCACTCGGCGGCCTGCTGTGGGGCGTCGGCTTCGTCCTGCTCGGCTACTTCGCGGGCGCGGCCTACACCAGGGTGGAGGGGACGGTCGGCCGGACCGCCGCGCTGGTGGTGGCGGGCGTGCTGGTGCTGGCGGTGCTGGTCCACTACGTCCGCGGCCACCGCAGGGAGCACGCCCGGGAGCAGGAGCAGGAGCACGCGGACGGGGACGGGGACGGGGACGACTGACCCGACCGGAGGGGACCGTTCGGCCTCGGCCCGGCCCCGGTGCGCGGCGGCCGGTTCAGCGCGCCGTCTCGCGGATGTTCGGGACGGCCCGGACCAGGGTGACCACGCCGCCGGCCACCAGGGCGACGGCGAGGAGTTCGGGGACCAGCAGCAGGCCGGTGCGGACCTCCTCGTCGAACAGGACGACGCCGAGCAGCAGGCTGACCGAGGCGTCGCCGATGGTCAGCGCGGGCTGGGAGGCGAGCAGCGGGCCGGCCTGGAGGGCGTTCTCCAGCAGCAGGACGGCGGCGATGCCGGTGAGCGCGAAGCCGTACGTCTGCCAGGCGGTCAGGAAGGCGGCCGGGCCGTGGTCGGAGAAGGTGCCGGTGGCGGACTTCAGCAGGGCCGCGGTCAGCGCGTTGCCGATCGCGGCGGCGGTGCCCAGGGCCCCGGCCCGGAAGACCGGGCCCCGGCCGCGGGCGGCGGCCACGCAGAGCGCCATCGCCCCGAGGCAGCCGGTCAGGACGGGCGTCCACCGGCTCATCGGCGCGTGGTCCTCGGCCCCGGAGGGCGCGGCGCACCCGAGGAACACCGCGAGGCCGCCGACCACGGCCGCGACGCCCGCCCATCCGGCGGGCGGGATCCGCCGGTGCAGCAGCGGCGCGGCGATCAGCAGCGCGAACGGCAGTTCCAGCACGAAGACCGGCTGCACCAGCGCGAGCGGCCCGAACACCAGGGCCAGGGCCTGGAACAGCGCCGCCCCGGCCACCCCGAGGATGCCCAGCACCCAGGCCGGGTCCCGGGCCAGCACCGCCAGGAAGCGCAGTCCCCCGCCCCGTGCCACCCGGGACGCCGCCTTCCGCTGGAAGGCGGTCCCGGCCGCGTTGGAGGCGGCCCCGAGCACGGCGAACACCACTGCGAGCACGTCCACCCGAGACCGGTTCCCCCCTCCGCGCCCCCGAACCCCCGCTTCCCCCGGACGGCCGAAGCCCCTTCCCCGGGAGGGGAAGGGGCTTCGGAGCGGCGGTTACCGCTGGCCGGTCCAGGCGGAGCGGGGCTGGGTCTTCACGCCGCGGAGGGAGGCCGGGTCGATGTCGACGTCGGCGTAGAAGACGCCGAGGTTGTAGCCGTCGCCCTGGGTGTTGACGGTGATGTTGATGTCGCTGTCGGCGTTGCGCAGGTACGGGGAGACGTCCCAGCGGTTGGCGTCGTAGCCGAAGGAGTTGGGGTAGGCGGGGTTGCGCGGGAAGCGCTGGGCCGGGTCGGCGTTGTCGAGGTTGGAGGTGAAGGCGTCGTCCGCCGGGTGCAGGGCGTCGGAGAAGCGGGTGAGCGGGCCGTTGGTGGACTTCATGTCCATCGTGTCGCCGGTCCACTTGTGGTCGCCGTCGTAGACGACCCAGCCGAGGTGGCCGGTGACGGGGCCGCTGGCGGGGGTCTTGATGCCGCTCAGGACGCCGGTGAGGGCGGGGCTGTTGGGCAGTTCGGGCTGGAAGCCGTCCCAGACGTGCAGGTGGCGCAGGGGCTCGCACTCGCGCTCGTAGGCGACGACGACCGTCCAGCCGCCCCAGCTGTGGGCCTTGACGACGGAGTCCATGTCGGCGGCCTCGTAGGTGCCGGAGCCGTGGTTGCGGACCTGCTCGGTGATGTCGGCGGAGGCCTGGTAGCTGCTCTCGTCGTCGGTGGTGATGTAGCCGATGGAGGGCTGCTGGTTGGCGATGTTGGTGTACTGGGCGTCGCCGGGGAACTTGAAGTAGATCTCGTCGATCTGGCTCTCGGGCAGGACGGTGCTGCCGATGCCGCGGGTGCCGCCCCAGTAGAGGCGGGCGAACTTGACGGTGGCGTCCTCGGGGATCTGGAGGTCGGCGGAGCTGGAGGAGTAGATCGGGTCGCCGAGCGGGCCGATGTGGCCGGGGCCGTCGATGTTGATGTACTTCATCTGGAAGTTGTTGTTGATCGGGCGCGACCCGTCCCCGTTGCGGGCCTGCTCGCAGGGGGCCTGGGCCGGGTCGACGGGGGGCTGGGTCTCGTCGCAGGTCATCAGGGTGTTGCTGATGTGGGTGATGCCGCCGTGGAAGTCGCCCTCGAAACGGGTGGTGAAGGGCAGCCGGTTCTCGTTGATGGTGGTCGCGGCCGTGACCCGCTGGTGGGGGGCGGGACGGCTGTCGGTGGAGTACGCGGCCGGGACGGCCAGGGTGCTCGCGGCGGCCACGAAGGCGGAGGTGGCGATCAGGGCGCGCCGGGTGGGACGGGGACGAGACAAGGCGGGGTCTCCTCTGACGAACGGTCGGGTGCCTTCTTGCGAAGACACGCCAACCTGACCATCCGTCAGGCCGGAGATCGGCGTATTGGGCCGAACGACGGCATTCCTGAGTGTTTCCTGGGAACGCCGCCGTCCGGAGGTGGCGGCCGGGCCGCCGGCGTCCGTGGTGCGGCCCGCCGCGCGCTCGGGCCGGAGTGCGCGGCGGGCCGTGTCCGGGGTGGCCGGTCAGTGGGGCGGGCGGGCGGCGGGGGGCCGGTCAGTGGGGCGGGCGGTCAGCGGGTCGTCACGGGTAGGAGACGACGTTGCTGGGGCCGCCGAAGGTGGGGTCGACGGCGCGGCCGGTGCCGTTGATCACCGAGTCGATGCCGCCGGAGCCGTTCAGGAAGACGGTCAGCAGGTCGTGGAACCTGACGCCCGGGGTGCTCGGGGCCTGGAAGGCCGTGGAGTTGCGGATGTCGACGCCCTGGTTGAAGTAGGAGTAGCTGCCCATGCCCCAGCCCTCGAAGGTCTTCACCTTCGGGCCGACGGCGAACGCCGGGTAGCCCTTCTGCTTCCTGCTCGCCATCCAGGCGGCCTGGTTCGGCACGTCGTAGGGGTTCTCGTTCTGGAAGAACACCACCTTGCCGTGCTCGCCGTTCCACTCGACCTCGGTCTTCTGGAAGTGCTCGACGGCGAGGCCGGTGGCGGTGACCCGGTCGCCGTTGACGACCAGTCCGGTGTCGCTGCGGGCGCCGGTCCAACTGCCGCCGCCGGCGCCGTGGTCGGCGCGCCAGATCCAGGCGTCGTCGATCAGGGTGTCGTCGCTGTTGACCTCCAGCGCGGTGTCGGCCGCGCCGTTCAGCGCGCCGCCGACCCGGAAGAACACGTCGGACAGGGCGATCGGGTCGTTGCGGTGCGAGTCGCCGCTCCCCCGGTCGCCGACCTGCATCAGGACCTTGGACTTCTTCTCCCCCGCGTCGATGATCAGGCCGGAGACGTTGACGCCGTCCACGTCGTCGACCTTGACGGCGGCGTTGCCCCCGGTCGGGACGAGGGTGGCGAAGCCGAGGCCGATCACCTGGGTGCCGGGACGGGTCACCTTGATCGCGTCGGGCAGTCGGTGGACGCCGGGGGTGAGCAGCAGGTGGCGGCCGGCCTTGAGGGCGGCGTTGATCTGCTTGACGTCGGCGCCGGGGCGGACCACGTAGAAGTCGTCCAGGGAGATCGAGCGGCCGGGGGTGGCGCCGTCCGCCCAGCTGGTGCCGCGCGCGTCGCGTCGCACGGCGGGCACGAACACCCGGTACCGGCCGCGGTCGTCCAGGTAGAGGTAGGGGGCCTCGCGGGTGACCGGGCAGGTGTCCAGGGTGGTGTAGGGGGCGGCGGCCGGGTCGGTGGAGAAGGACTGCGCGGGGGCGCCCTCGGTGCCGCAGAACACCTGGTTCCAGACGCCGTTGCTCCAGCCGTCCAGGCTGCTGGTGCGGGTGAAGAACTGCTGCTGGGAGCCGTTGACCACGGTGGCGCCGGTGAACTCGGAGTCGGCGATGAAGCCGCCGCTGGCCCAGGAGGGCGAGCCGGTGCAGTAGTCCATCAGCGTCACGTTGCCGTTCAGCCGGACCCGGCGCAGCGGCGCGGCCTGGGAGACCGCCCAGAAGTCGGTGTTGCCGTAACAGCCGCTCTGGCCCGCGACGTTGACGGTGAGGTTGCTGAGCGAGCGCCAGAAGTTGGTGGTGGCGTAGCACTGCGACTGGTCGCCGCCGACGCACTGGTTGTACACGTTGACGGAGCCGTTGATCACCACGTCGCCGGGGTTGCGGCCGAGGCCGGCCACGCTCTCGTAGAAGCCGACCGGGAAGACCAGCGGGTCGGCGGCGGTGCCGTAGGTGCCGGGCTTGAACAGGACGGCGTAGCGCTGGGGGCCGAACTCGTTGCCGGCCTGGGCCTGGGCGAGGGCGTTCAGCCGGTCCTGGATCTGGGCCTTGGGCATGCTCGGGTCGAGCACGATCGCGTTCTCGCCGAGACTGCCGCCGCCGGGCGGCACGGGGGCCGCGGCGGCCTGGGTGGTGGGGGCGACGAGGGTCGCGACCAGGGCGGTCGCGGCGGCGGCCGCGAGGCCGTATCTGCGGTACCGGGGAGCTCGGTTCATGGGGGTGCACACCCATCTGGTGGGATCCGGGGAGGACGGCCGGGACCGGACGGCTCGCTGACGGGGTGTCAGCCACCGAACCGGCCCGCTTACTTCACGCCGAGATTTAACGTCTGAGAAAAGAGGGGCGTCAAGACCTGTGACGTGCCCGGTCCGGCCGGGCCCGGCGGAGGGCCGGGCCCCGGGCGGGGTCCGGCCCTCGGCGCGGCGCCGGTCAGCGGTGGTCGGCGCCGGTCGGCGGTGGTCGGCGGCACCGGCCGGCGGCACCGGTCCGCGGTCGGTGGCGGCGGGGCTCAGCCGGCCAGGATCGCCGCCGCCAGCTCGCGCATCTCGACCTTGCGGACCTTGCCGGTGACCGTCATCGGGAACTCATCGACCACGTGCACGTAGCGCGGGACCTTGAAGTGGGCCAGCCGTCCGGTGCAGAATGCGCGCACCGCCTCGGCCGTGAGCGGCGGCGCGCCCTCGCGCATCCGCACCCAGGCCATCAGCTCCTCGCCGTACTTGGCGTCGGGCACCCCGATCACCTGCACGTCGAGCACGTCCGGGTGGGTGTACAGGAACTCCTCGATCTCGCGCGGGTACACGTTCTCGCCGCCGCGGATCACCATGTCCTTGATCCGGCCGGTGATGGAGAGGTACCCCTCCGCGTCCATCACCGCCAGGTCGCCGGTGCGCATCCAGCGGGCGGCGTCGACCACCTCGGCGGTCCGCTCCGGCTCGGACCAGTAGCCGAGCATCACCGAGTAGCCGCGGGTGCACAGTTCGCCGGGCTCGCCGCGCGGGACGGTGCGGCCGGTGTCCGGATCGACCACCTTGACCTCCAGGTGCGGCCCGACCCGGCCGACGGTGGAGACCCGGCGCTCGACCGAGTCGTCGGCCCGGGTCTGGGTGGAGACCGGGGAGGTCTCCGTCATGCCGTAGCAGATCGACACCTCGGTCATGCCCATCCGGTCCATCACGCCCTTCATCACCTCGGTCGGGCACGGGGCGCCCGCCATGATGCCGGTGCGCAGGCTGGACAGGTCGTACCCGTCGAAGCCCGGGTCGGCCAGCTCGGCGATGAACATGGTCGGCACCCCGTACAGCGAGGTGCACCGCTCGGCGGCCACCGCGGCGAGCGTGGCGGCGGCGTCGAAGGCCGGGGCCGGGATCACCGTGCAGGCGCCGTGCGAGGTGGCGGCGAGGTTGCCCATCACCATGCCGAAGCAGTGGTAGAACGGCACCGGGAGGCAGATCCGGTCCCGCTCGGTGTAGTTGCACAGCTCGCCGACGAAGTAGCCGTTGTTCAGGATGTTGTGGTGCGAGAGCGTCGCGCCCTTGGGGAAGCCGGTGGTGCCCGAGGTGTACTGGATGTTGATCGGGTCGTCGGTGCTCAGTTCCCCCTCGATCGCCGCCAGTTCGGCCCGGTCGCCGGCCCGCCCGGCGGCCAGCAGGTCCGGCCAGTCCGGGCCGTCCAGCAGCACCACCCCGGCCAGCTCCGGACAGCGCGGGCGCACCTCGGCGATCATGCTCGCGTAGTCGGAGGACCGGAACCGCTCGGCGGCCACCAGCAGCCGCACCCCCGCCTGCACCAGCACGTACTCCAACTCGTGCGCGCGGTACGCCGGGTTGATCGTCACCAGGATCGCGCCGAGCCGGGCGGTGGCGTACTGGGTGAGCGTCCACTCGGCCCGGTTCGGCGCCCAGATGCCCACCCGGTCGCCCCGGCCCACGCCCCGCGCGCGCAGCCCGAGCGCCACCGCGTCCACGTCGGCGGCGAACTCGGCGTACGTCCAGCGCCGGCCGGTGGCGCACTCGACCAGCGCCTCCCGCTCCGGGAAGGCCCGCACCGCCCGGTCGAGGTTGGCCCCGATGGTGTCGCCGAGCAGCGGCACCGCGGACGGGCCGGAGGAGTAGCTGAGCGGGAGCGGATCGCGCGACAAGGGGGCCTCCTGGGCGGGGTGTACCGACGGGTACCCATGCTGCGCAGCCGGAGGCCGCTTGACCAGCCCCTTCCCGGGATCCGGTCCGGCGTCCGGTCCGCGAGCGCGCGGCCGGCGGGGGCGGGGTGACGGGCGGTCAGCCCGGCGTCGGGGCAGGGTGGTCGCGGGGCAGCTCAGGAAGCATGATTAGGCTAACCTAACCTAAGTGGGTCGGGGTCCTCCGATCCGCCGCATCCGTACACCCGGGAGCACCCCCATGCCGTTCACCACCCGCATACCCGCACCCGCCACCGCGGCCACCGCCACCGGCCCCGCCACCGGCCCCGCGCCCGGTGCCGTCCTCGGTGCCGGGGACAGCTTCGAGGGGCGGGTCGCGCTGGTCACCGGCGCCGCCCAGGGCATCGGCGCGGCCGTGGCCGCCCTGCTCGCCGCGCGCGGCGCCCGGGTGGTCGGCTGCGACCTGCGCGGCAGCGGCGGCGGTGACAGTGGTGCGGACGGCGGTGCGGACGGCGGTGCGGACGGCGGCGGCCCGGCGACCGGTCCGGCGACCGGTCCGGACGCCGTCCAGCGGCTGGACGTCACCGACGGGGCCGCCGTCGAGGCGCTGGTGGAACGCGTGGAGCGCGAAGTCGGCCCGGTGGACGTGCTGGTGAACGTCGCGGGCGTGCTGCACGTGGCGCCCGCGCTGGAACTCACCGACGCCGACTGGCAGCACTCCTTCGACGTCAACACCACCGGCGTCTTCCACACCTGCCGCGCCGTCGGGCGCCGGATGGCCGAGCGCGGCCGGGGCAGCATCGTCACCGTCGGCTCCAACGCCGCCGGCGTCCCGCGCACCGGCATGGCCGCGTACGCCGCGTCCAAGGCCGCCACCACCATGTACGTCCGCTGCCTGGGCCTGGAGCTCGCCGCCGCCGGGGTGCGCTGCAACCTGGTCTCCCCCGGCTCCACCGACACCGCCATGCAGCGCTCGCTGTGGACCGACCCCGACGCCGAACGCCGCGTCCTGGAGGGCGACCCGGGCAGCTACCGGGTCGGCATCCCGCTCGGCCGGATCGCCGATCCCGAGGACGTCGCCGAGGCCGTCGCCTTCCTGGCCGGCGACCGCGCCCGGCACATCACCATGCACGACCTGTACGTCGACGGCGGCGCGACGCTGCGGGCCTGACCCGCCCGGCGCGCCCGGCGCGGCACACCTCGGCCCGGCCGACGGGCCCCGCGGGTCCGTGCGGCGGTCCTCCCGCGACCGCCCCGGGCCGCTCCGCCACGTCCTGCCCCGACCCGGCCCGAACTCCCCTTCTCCTCCCCCCTCCGCCATCCTCCCGCCCTCGCAGTGCCGGCGCGCGCCCCGCGTCGGCGGAACGGAGCAGCAGCATGACCACGGCCTCCGAGCTCCGGCCGCCCGCCACCAGTACCGCCTCCGGCGGCGCCGGTCCGCTACCCGGCGACCTGCCCGGCAGCGACCTGCTGGCCGCGTACCGTCCCGGACCGGACCGGGCCCTGCTCGCCACGCCCACCCGCACCCTGCTCGCCGAGGGCGTGCACCGCACGGTCGACGACCCGGCGGCGGCCGGGCGGGTGCTCGCCGAGGCCCGGCCCGACGGCGGGGAGCGGCTGCTGATCGGCGCGATCCCGTTCGACCCGGCCGCGCCCGCCCGGCTGTTCGTCCCCGACCGGGTCCGCCGGGCCGGGCCGGTACCGCCGCCGTCCGGGGTCCCGCTGGCCACCGACCGCACCGGCGAAGGGCGTTGGCACAGCCGCCCGGTGCCGGAACCGGACGGGTACCGGGCGGCGGTCGCGGAGGCCGTGCGCCGGCTGGCCGGCGACTCGCCGCTGGAGAAGGTGGTCCTGGCCCGCACCCTGGAGCTGACCGCGCCCGGCGGGAGCGACCTGGCCGCGATGGCGGCCCGGCTGGTGCACCGCGACCCGCACGGCTACACCTTCGCGGTGCCGGCCGGCGGCACCGCCACCCTGATCGGCGCCAGCCCGGAGCTGCTGGTGTCGCGGCGCGGCACCCGGGTGGTCTCCAACCCGCTGGCCGGTTCGGCCGCCCGCAGCGCCGACCCGGTGGAGGACCGGCGGCGCGCCGAGGCGCTGCTGGAGTCCGCCAAGGACCTCGCCGAGCACGCCTTCGTGGTCGACGCGGTCCGCGCCGCGCTCGCCCCGTTCTGCACCGAGCTGGTCGCGCCGGAACGGCCGTCCCTGCTGCGCACCGCCGCGATGTGGCACCTGTCCTCCACCGTCACCGGCGTCCTGCGCGAACCCGCCACCAGCGCGCTGGAGCTGGCCCTCGCCCTGCACCCGACCCCAGCGGTCTGCGGCACCCCCACCGCGCACGCCCGGGCCGCGATCGGCGAACTGGAGCCCTTCGACCGGGGCCTGTACACGGGCGTGGTCGGCTGGGGCGACGCCTCCGGCGACGGCGAGTGGGTGGTCACCCTGCGCTGCGCCGAGGCCGACGGCGACCGGCTGCGCCTGTTCGCGGGCGCGGGCGTGGTCGCCGCCTCCGACCCGGAGCTCGAACTCGCCGAGACCGCCGCCAAGTTCCGCACCTTCCTGCACGCGGTGGGCCTGGCGGACACCCGATGAGCCCCCACCCCGACGAGGCCGTCACCCGCCGCTGGAACGGCCGCCTGCTGGACGCCGGCCTGCGCCAGCACGACACCGGGTCCGAGACCGGCTCCCGGGCCGGAGCCGAGACCCGCGCCGACGCCGAGTACGGCACCCGGGCCGAGTACGGCACCCGGGCCGGGACCGAGACCCGCGCCGACGCCGGATCGGGTGTCGGAGCCGGTGCCGAGGCTCCCGCCGAGACCGGCACCCCGGCCGGCGCCGGAGCCGGAATTCACGCCGGGGTCGGGGCCAGTGCCGGGGCCTGGGCCGACGTCCAGGCCGGGACGACCCGCACCGCCGCCGGGTCGGGTGCCGGAGCCGACGCCGGACCCGGTACCGTCGCGGCGGCCGATTCCCCGCCCATCCAGTCGAGTTGCCCGCCGGAGGACGTCCGATGAACCTGTACCCGCCCGAGGCCGCCGCCCGTCACCGTGCCGCCGGGTACTGGACCGGCGAGCTGCTGGACGCGATGATCCGGCGGCACGCCGCCGCGACGCCGGAGCGGACCGCGGTCACCGACCGGGACCGGCGGTGGAGTTACGCCGAGCTGGACGCCCGGGCGGACCGGCTGGCGGCCGGGCTGGCGGCCCGCGGGCTGCGCCGGGGCGACCGGGTGGTGCTGCAACTGCCGAACGTGGCGGAGTTCTTCGAGGTGTTCTTCGGCGCGCTGCGGGCCGGGGTGGTGCCGGTGATGGCGCTGCCCGCGCACCGGCGCTCCGAGATCGGGTACTTCTGCGAGTTCGCCGAGGCCCGGGCGCTGTTCGTGCCCGACCGCCACGAGGGCTTCGACCACCGGGAGCTGGCGGCCGAGGTGCGGGCGGCGGTGCCGCAGCCGCTGGAGGTGTTCGTGGTAGGCGAGCCGGGGCCGTTCTCCCCGCTGGCCGAGCTGCGGGCTCCCGCGGACGCGCCGCTGCCCGCCCCGCCGGACTCCGGCGACCTGGCCTTCCTCCAGCTGTCCGGCGGCTCGACCGGCCTGCCGAAGCTGATCCCGCGCTGCCACGACGACTACCTGTACAGCGTCCGGGCGTCCGCCGAGATCTGCGGGCTCTCACCGGAGTCGGTGTACCTGTGCGCGCTCCCGGCGGCGCACAACTTCCCGCTGTCCTCGCCCGGCACGCTCGGCACCTTCTTCGCGGGCGGCCGGGTGGTGCTGGCCCCCGACCCGAGCCCGGCCACCGCGCTCGGCCTGATCGCCCGCGAGCGGGTCACGCTGACCGGCGTGGTGCCGCCGCTCGCGCTGGCCTGGGCGGGCGCCGCCGAGGCCGCCGGGCCGGACGGGCCGGACCTGTCCAGCCTGGAGCTGCTCCAGGTCGGCGGGGCCAAGCTCAGCGAGGAGGCCGCGCGCCGGCTCGGCCCGGCGCTGGGCTGCCGCCTCCAGCAGGTGTTCGGGATGGCGGAGGGCCTGGTCAACTACACCCGTCCCGAGGACGACGAGCACACCGTGCTGACCACCCAGGGCCGTCCGATCTCCCCGGACGACGAGGTCCGGGTGGTCGACGACGAGGACCGCGACCTGCCCGACGGCACCGCCGGCCACCTGCTCACCCGCGGCCCGTACACCGTCCGCGGCTACTGGCGGGCCCCGGAGCACAACGCCCGCTCGTTCACCGCCGACGGCTTCTACCGCACCGGCGACATCGTCCGCCGCACCGCCACCGGGCACCTGGTGGTGGAGGGCCGGGCCAAGGACCAGATCAACCGGGGCGGCGAGAAGGTCGCCGCCGAGGAGGTGGAGAACGTGCTGCTGGCGCACCCGGCGGTGCACGACGCGTCGGTGGTGGCCGAGCCCGACGAGTTCCTCGGCGAGCGGTCCTGCGCGTACGTGATCCTCCGCCCGGGCGCCGAGCGGCCCCGGCCGGTCGAGCTGAAGTCGTTCGTGCGGGCCGCCGGGCTGGCCGGGTACAAGGTGCCGGACCGGGTCGAGTTCGTCACGGCCTTCCCGTCCACCGGCATCGGCAAGGTCAGCAAGAAGGACCTGCGCGCCCACCAGAACTGACCGTCCGCCGGACGCGTCAGGCCCGTCAGAAAGGACCCTCCCCGTGGCGCTTCCCGCCATCGCCCCCTATGAGCTGCCCGCCGAGCTGCCGCCGAGCCGCGTCCCGTGGCGGGTCGACCCGGCCCGGGCGGCCGTCCTGGTGCACGACCTCCAGCACTACTTCCTGGGGGCCTTCCCGGCCGCCGGGCCGCCGCTGGAGCCCGTGCTGGCCCACACCGCGCGCATCCTCGCCGCCGCCCGGGCCGCCGGGCTGCCGGTGTTCTACTCGCACCAGCGCGGCGGCCAGACGCCCGAACAGCGCGGCCTGCAACTGGACTTCTGGGGCCCCGGCCTGCCCGCCGACGAGCACGCCCAGGCGATGCCCGCCGCCGTCGCGCCCGAGCCCGGCGACCGGCTGGTGCTGAAGTGGAAGTACAGCGCGTTCGTCCGCACCGACCTGGCCGAGCAGTTGGCCGAGCTGGGCCGCGACCAGCTGGTCATCGTCGGCGTGTACGCCCACATCGGGGTGCAGATGACCGCCGCCGACGCCTGGCAGCGCGACCTCCAGGCGTTCGTGGTCGCCGACGCCGTCGCGGACTTCTCCGCCGAGCAGCACCGCGAGGCGCTGCGCTGGACGGCCGGGAAGTGCGCCGTCGTCCTGGACACCGCGCAGTTGCTGGCCCGGGTGGGAGCGGCGGAGCCGGCCCCGGAGGGGGTCTCGTGACGCTCCCCGCCGCCCGGCTGCTGGCCGCCGGGGTCACCCTGCGGTACGGCGACCGGCCGGTCGCCACCGACCTGACGGTGGGCGTCCCGGACGGCTCGTTCACCGTGATCGTCGGGCCGAACGCCTGCGGCAAGTCCACCCTGCTGCGGGCCTTCGCCCGGCTGCTGCGGCCGACCGCCGGGCAGGTGCTGCTCGACGGCGAGCGGATCGCCACCCTGCCGGCCCGGCAGCTGGCCCGCCGGATGGGCCTGCTGCCGCAGAGCTCGACCGCGCCCGAGGGCATCACCGTCGCCGACCTGGTCGCCCGCGGCCGGTACCCGCACCAGGGGCTGCTGCGCCAGTGGTCGCCCGAGGACCGGCGGATCGTCTGCGACGCGATGACCGCCACCAACGTCGAGGCGCTCGCCGACCGCTTCGTCGACGAGCTGTCCGGCGGGCAGCGCCAGCGGGTCTGGCTGGCCATGGCGATCGCCCAGCAGACCCCGCTGCTGCTGCTCGACGAACCCACCACCTTCCTCGACATCGCGCACCAGGTCGAGGTCCTCGACCTGTGCGCCCGGCTGCGCCGCGAGCAGGGCCGCACCCTGGTCGCCGTGCTGCACGACCTCAACCAGGCCGCCCGGTACGCCACCCACCTGATCGCGCTGCGCGACGGCGCGGTGGTCGCCGAGGGGCCGCCCGGCGAGATCGTCACCGCCGACCTGGTCCGGCGGGTGTTCGACCTGCCCTGCCAGGTCGTCCCCGACCCGCAGACCGGCACCCCGCTGGTCGTCCCGCTCGCGCCGCGATGACCGCCGCCGCCCTCTCCCCCGTCGCGGTGCGCACCGACTTCCGCGACGCCCGCGCCCTGTACGAGCTGTCGCTGCCGTTCATCCGCTCCGGGGCGCTGCGCGCCCGCACCCCCGCCGACTACCGGCACGCCGCGGACACCTTCCTGGTCGTCCGCGGCGCCGCCGCCCCGGACGCCTGCGCCGCGCTGCGCGTCCTCGACCCCGACCCCGGCCACCCGCCCACCGGCGTCCTGCACAACCTCTGCGTGCGCGCCGACCGGCAGGGCCTGGGGCTGGGCGGCCTGCTGATCACCGCCGTCCTCGCGCACGCCCGCCGCACCGCGCTGACCGCCGTGGTCACCGCCACCACCGGCGACGGCACGGTCTTCCGGCACCACGGCTTCACCGAGATCCCCGCCTCCGCCGCGCCCCCGTCCTGGTCCGCCGCGCTCGACCCCGCCCGCGGCTCCCGGGTCTACCGCCGTCTGCTCTGACCCCGCGGCCCCGGGCCTGGCCCCGGGCGCGTACGGTCGGAGCGGTGTCCCGCGGGCGCGGCGGGCGGAGAGGAGTCCCGATGGGTACGCCGCAGCAGGCCTCCGGCGCGGAGGCGGCCGGGGCCGTCCAGACCGCAGGGGCCGCGGGGGCCGCCGAGGCCGCCGAGGCCGCCGAGGCCGCCGAGGCCGCCGAAGTGCGGCGGTTCTGGGGCGGGTTGGGGCTGCCCGGGCTGATCGACGTGCACACGCACTTCATGCCGGAGCGGGTGCTGCGGAAGGTCTGGGCGTACTTCGACGCCAACGGGCCGCTGATCGGCGCCCGCGGCTGGCCGATCACCTACCGCCGCGCGGAGGACGAACGCACCGCGCTGCTGCGGGAGTTCGGGGTCCGGGCGTTCACCTCGCTGCTGTACCCGCACAAGCCGGGCATGGCGGGGTGGCTGAACGGCTGGGCGGCGGAGTTCGCGGGTCGGACGCCCGACTGCCTGCACACCGCGACGCTGTACCCGGAGCCGGGCGTGGCGGGGTACGTCCGGGAGGCGCTGGAGGCCGGGGCGCGGGTGTTCAAGGCGCACGTGCAGGTCGGCGGCTACGACCCGGCCGACGCGCGGCTGGACGCCGCGTGGGGCCTGCTGGCGGAGGCCGGCACGCCGGTGGTGATCCACTGCGGTTCGGGCCCGGCGCCCGGCGCGCACACCGGGCCGGAGCCGGTCGCCCGGGTGCTGGCCCGGCACCCCCGACTGACCCTGGTGGTCGCCCACCTGGGGATGCCCGAGTACCGGGAGTTCCTCGACCTGGCCGACCGCCACGAGCGCGTCCACCTGGACACCACCATGGCGTTCACCGACTTCACCGAGGACCTGATGCCCTTCCCCCGCGAGCTGCTCCCCCGCCTCGCCGACCGCGGCGACCGCGTCCTGCTCGGCACCGACTTCCCCAACATCCCCTACCCGTACCTGCACCAGCTCCGCGCCCTGGAGCGCCTCGGCCTGGGCGCAGCCTGGCTGCGCGCGGTCTGCCACGACAACGCGGCCCGGCTGTTCGGCCGGTGAGACGGCGGCCGGGGCGGGAATGAACGGCGGGGCGGGGGTGCTGCGGGCCGGTATGGATCTTTCGCTGCCGCCCGTCGCCCCCGTCCCCTCGCCGTCCGGGGGCCTGACCCGGCACGGCGTCAGTTACGCGCTGCGCAGCGGCTTCCGGCCGCTGCTGCTGGACCTGCACGTGCCGGCCGGGGCGGGGCCGTTCCCGGTGGTGGTGTGGCTGCACGGCGGCGCGTTCCGGGCCGGCGACCGCCGCTACCTGCCGGACACGGTGCGGCCCGGCGCGGTGTTCGAGGCGCTGGTGGCGGCGGGCGTCGCGGTCGCGACGGTCGACTACCGGCTCTCCGGCGAGGCCGTCTTCCCGGCCCCGCTGGACGACGTGACGGCCGCGTTGGGCTACCTGCGGTCGTACGCCGGGGAGTTGGGGCTGGACGTCGACCGGCTCGGGGTGTGGGGCGAGTCCGCGGGCGCGACGCTGGGGGCGCTGGCGGCGCTCACCACGGACGCGGTGGCGGCCGCGGTCTGCTGGTACCCGCCCACCGACCTGGCCGCCCTCGGCCACGACGGGCCGGACTCCCCGATCACCCGACTGCTGGGCGGCCCGGCCGCCGGGCTGCCGGAGGCCGCCGCACTGGCCAGCCCGGCCCGACGGGTCGCGCCGGGCGCGCCGCCGTTCCTGCTGGTGCACGGGGTGCGGGACGAGCAGGTGCCGTTCGCCCAGTCCGAGGCGCTGCACGAGCGGCTGCGCGCGGCGGGCGCCCGCTCGGTGCTGGTGCCGGTCGAGGGCGCCGGGCACTGCTTCGCCGGGTACCCGGACGTGCCGGGCCTGGTCGCGCAGGCGGTGGCGTTCCTGTCCCGCGAGCTGGCCGCCCGCCCCGCGGGCTGAGCGGGCGCGGGGCCGTCCGGGGCCGGGTCCGGCGCGGGGCCGTCCGGGGCCGGGTCCGGCGCGGGGCGGGCGGTGGCGGTGCCGGCTCAGGCGGTGCGCCGCCACTGACGGACGATCAGCCAGAGCAGGTAGCCGCCGCCGACCACGCCGGTCAGCACGCCGACCGGCAGCTGGGTGGGGGCGAGCAGCCGCTGCGCGGCCAGGTCGGAGAGGGCCAGCAGCAGGGCGCCCAGCAGGGCCGAGCCGAGCAGGTTGGGGCCGGTGGCGCGGGTGAGGCGGCGGACGGCCTGCGGGGCCATCAGCGCGACGAACGGGACCGGCCCGGCGGCGGCGGTCGCCGCGGCGGTGAGCGCGACGCCGATCAGCACCAGCCGGACCTGGACGGCCTCGGTGCGCACGCCCAGCGAGGCGGCGGTGTCGTCGCCCATCTCCAGCATCCGCAGCGGGCGGCCGAGCAGCACCGCGGCGGGCAGCAGGACCAGCAGGGCGAGCGCCATCGGCGTGCAGTGCTCCCAGCCGCGGGCGTTGAGGCTGCCGGTGAGCCAGACCGCGGCGCTCTGGGCGTCGCTGAACGAGGCCCGGGCGATCAGGTAGGCGTTGAGCGAGGCGAGCAGCGAGGAGACGCCGATGCCGACCAGGACCAGCCGGTAGCCCTGGGTTCCGCCGCGCCGGGCCAGCAGGTAGACCAGCACCGAGGTGGCCAGCCCGCCGACCACCGCCCCGCCCGCGACGGTGGCCGCGCCGCCGCCGATCAGCAGGATGACGACGAGCGCGCCGGTCGCCGAGCCGACGGTGAAGCCGATGACGTCGGGGCTGCCCAGCGGGTTGCGGGCCAGGGTCTGGAACAGCGACCCGGCGAGCCCGAGCGCCGCGCCGACCAGCAGCGCGGTGAGCAGCCGGGGCAGCCGCACCTCCATGACGATGTAGCGGTCGGCGCGCCGTCCGCCGCCGCCGAGGATGTCGAGCACGTCCCGGACCGGCAGCGGGTAGTCGCCGGCGGTGAGGGTCCACGCGGCGGTGCCGAGCAGGGCGAGCAACAGCAGTCCGGCCACCAGGGCGGCGCGCGGGTGCCAGCGCAGCGAGCGCCCGCCGGGCAGCGGCAGCGACCGGATCGGCAGCGGGCGGGCCGGGGGCGTGGCGGGCGGGGCGTCGATGACGGGGGTGGGGTTCACAGGCGGGCGATCCTCCGGCCGCGCACCAGCGCGATGAAGAGCGGGGCGCCGAGGAAGGCGGTGACCACGCCGACCTGGAGTTCGGCGGGGCGGAGCAGGAGCCGGCCGAGGATGTCGGAGGCGAGCAGCAGGACGGGGGCGAGGGCCGCCGAGAGCAGCATGATCCAGCGCTGGTCGGGGCCGCAGAGGCGGCGGGCCAGGTGCGGGACGGCGAGGCCGACGAAGGCGATCGGGCCGACGGCGGCGGTGGCGGCGCCGCACAGCAGGGTGATGGCGAGCAGGCTGAGGGCGCGGGTGCGGCCGGGGTGGGCGCCGAGGGCGTGGCCGGTGTCGTCGCCGAGGGCGAGCGCGTTGAGTGGGCGGCCGAGCAGCAGCGCGAGCACCCCGCCGACCAGCAGGAACGGCAGCACCTGGCCGACGGCGGCGGAGTCGACGCCGGCGAAGGTGCCGATCTGCCAGTAGCGGAAGCGGTTGAGGGTGAGCGGGTCGAGCAGCACCAGGGCGTTGACGAAGGCGGTGAGCACGGCGGTGACGGCGGTGCCGGCCAGGGCGAGCCGGGCGGGGGTGGCGGAGGCCCGGCCGCTGCCGCCGAGGAGCTGCACGACGAACGCGGCGACGGCGGCGCCGAGCAGCGCGAACCAGACGAAGGCGTGGAAGGTGCGCAGGTCGAACAGGGCGGTGCCGGCGGCGACGGCGGCCGCGGCGCCGCCGTTGATGCCGAGCAGGCCGGGGTCGGCGAGCGGGTTGCGGGTGAGGGCCTGCATCATCGCGCCGGAGATGCCGAGCGCCGCACCGACGGTGATGCCGAGCAGGGTGCGCGGGATGCGCGAGTGGTGGACGACGATCCAGTCCTCGCCGGTCGGGTCGCGGTGCAGCAGGACGTGCAGCACCTGCCCGGGGGCGATGGCGCGGGCGCCGACGCCCAGCGAGAGGACGGCCAGGACGGCGAGCAGGGCGAGGGCGCCGAACAGCCAGGCGGTGCGGCGGGCGGCGGTGGTGGCGGCGCGGCGGGGCTTGGCGACCGGCCGGGCGGAGACGTGCGTGCTCATGCGTGCGGGGTGTGCTCGTCCTCGTGGTGGTCGTGGTTGGCGGTGCCGCGCTTCCAGTAGCCGTCGACGTCGACCTGGTCGCGGCCGAGGCCGCGTTCGCCCCGCAGGTGGCGGCGGATCGGGCGGAGCGTGTTGGCCTCGCCGGCGATCCAGGCGAAGCCCATGCCGGGCGGCAGTTCGGCGGCGCGCACGGCGCGTTCGAGGTGGTCGGTGGTGCCGGGGGCGGCGGCGCCGCGGTGCAGCCAGACGACGGTGGCGTCGGCGGCGGTGGTGAGGTGCTGCTCGTCCTCGGGGCCGGGGACCTCGGCGAAGGCGAGCACCTTGACGCCGGCGGGCAGCATCTCCAGCCAGCGGGCGAGCGCGGGCAGCGCGGTCTCGTCGGCGCCGAGCAGGTACCAGTCGTGGACGAAGTCGATCTCCTCGGAGCCGCGCGGCCCGAACACGCCGAGCTTCATGCCGGGCCGGGCGGCGGCGGCCCAGCCGGAGCCGACGCCGGTGCCGTGCAGCACCATGTCGATGTCGAGTTCGCGGGCCTCGCGCCGGTACTGGCGGATCGTGTAGTCCCGGGTGATGGGCTCCACGGGGGCGTCCATCCAGGTGTCGTTCTCGACCACGGGCTCGGTCGGCAGGTCGTGGCCGGGTGCGGCGAAGCAGAGCTTGACGTGGTCGGTGGGGGCCTGTTCGCAGAAGCCGTCGAGGGCGTCGCCGGCGAAGGTGACCCTGACCGTGCCGGGGGTGATCCGCTGGACCCGCTTGACGTCCAGCAGGCGGTACTTGAGCGGGTGGCGGACGATCCGCATCCGCGGGGGCACGGTCGTGGTGGTGGTCATCGGTCAGCCCATTCGATCGGTGGTGGCCGGGGTGCCGCGCGCCGCCGCACCCGTGCCCCGGGCGGGGGCGGAGTGCGGCGGCGACAGCGTGCGCCTGTGCTTAGGCTAGCCTAACCTTCTCCTCGCGGGAAGGGTGACCCGCCCCCGCCGCCGCGCCCGCTGACAGCTGGTCAGCGACCACCCGCCCGGCGTCCAGCCGGACTACCCGGGGCAGCCGGGCGATGGTGGCCGGGCGGTGCGCGATGACGATCAGCGTGCAGTCGGCGCGCAGCTCGTCCAGGGCGTGCTCCAGCCGGGCGGCGGTGACCGGGTCGATGTCCGCGGTGGCCTCGTCCAGCACCAGCACCGCCGGGTCGGCCAGCACCGCGCGCACCACGCCGAGGATCTGCCGCTCCCCCGCCGACAGCCGGGCGCCGCGCTGCCCGACCTCGGCGTCCGGGCCGCCCAGGCCGTCCAGCCACTGCGTCAGGCCGAGCCGCTCCACCGCCCGTTCGATCGCCGCCCGGTCGGGCTCGCCGCGCACCAGCGCCAGGTTCTCCGCGACGGTGCCGGTGACCAGCCGCACCTCCTGCGGGACGAGCACGATCCGGCGGCGCAGCTGCCGCTCGGGCAGTTCGGCCAGCGGGGCACCGGCGAAGGTCACCCGGCCCGCGTCGGGGGCGTACAGGCCGCACAGCAGCTTGGAGAGCGTGGTCTTGCCGGAGCCGGTCTCGCCGACCACGCCGGTCCGGCTGCCGGGCGGGAACGCCAGGGTGACGCCGTGCAGGTCGGGGCCGTCCGCGCGGTAGCCGAAGTCGACGCCCTCGCAGCGCAGTTCGCCGCGCTCGGGCAGGTCGTCGACCTCCTCGGAGGGCGCGGTGGCGGTGGTCGCGGAGAGCAGGTCGAGCAGCCGGGCCAGGCCGGTGCGGGCGGTGGCGACCTCGCCGACCAGTTGCGAGAGGTCGGTGAACGAGTCGAACAGGTTGCGGCTGGCCACCACGAACACCACCACGGTGGTGACGCCGATCGCGTCCCGGGTGACCAGCCAGCCGCCGACGGCGAGCAGGGCGACCAGCGCCAGGCCCTCGATCAGGCTGACCAGGTCGATCCGGTTCTCCACCCGCAGCGCCCGCCGGGCCGCCCGCACCGCGTGCCGGTTCTCCCGGTCGAAGCGCCGGGTCCAGCCGGTCAGGCCGCGCGAGGTCTGGAGCGCCTCGCGGGCGGTCAGCGTCTCGGTGAAGGTGGCCGCGACGGTGGCCTCGGCGCTCGCCTTGCCGCCGAACGCCGCCGCCGCGTCGCGCTGGAACCAGCGGGTCACCAGCAGGGTGGGCGGCAGGAACACCACCAGCTGGACCAGCAGCAACTGCCAGGAGTACCCGGCCAGCACCGCCAGCGTGAAGCCGAGGGTGGCCAGCGCGGAGACCAGGTTGCGCAGGTGCAGCCGGACGAACGCGGCCAGCGCGGCCACCTCGCCGGTGGCCCGGCGCAGCAGGTCGCCGCTGCGGTGGGTCTCCAGGAAGCGCAGCGGCGCGGTGGCCAGGTTCTCCACCGCCTGCTCGCGCAGGGTGCGCACCACGTCCTCGCCGCTGCGGATCAGCAGCAGCTCGCCGACCCGGGCCAGCACCAGTTGGACGGCGGCGAGCCCGGCGAGCAGGGCGACGGCCAGGCCGAGCCCGCCCCGGTCCCGGTGGAACAGCGCGTCGGTGGCCAGGCCCACCAGCGGGGCGACCGCCACCAGCGCGGCGGAGTCGGCGAGTCCGACGCCGAGCGCGACGGCGAGCCGGACCCGGTGCGGGCGCAGGTAGGGCAGGGCGCGGCGCAGCACGCCGCGCTCGTCGGCCTCCTCGCGCAGCAGCGGCTGATCAGCCACGGGTGGCCTCCACGAGGTTCGGTGACACGCCGTCGGCGCCGGACGGATCGGGGGCGCCGGACGGATCGGGGGCGCCGGACGGATCGGCGGTCCCGGACGGGTCGGTGCCGCGGGGCGGGCCGTCGGTCCCGGACGGGTCGGTGCCGCGGGGCGGGCCGTCGGCCCCGGACGGGCAGGGGTCGCCGGACGGGGCGGGGTCGCCGGACGGGGCGCCGGTCCGGGGGGCGTGGAGTTCGACCACCCGGTCGGCGGCGGCCAGCACGGCGGCGCGGTGGGTGGCGAACAGCAGGGTGCGGCGGCCGTCGGCCCAGGCGCGCAGCCGCTCCAGGAGCAGGGCCTCGGTGGCGGTGTCGAGCGCGGAGGTGGCGTCGTCGAGCAGCAGCACGGCGGGGTCGCCGAGCAGCGCGCGGGCGATGGCCAGGCGCTGGACCTGGCCGCCGGACAGCGCGGTGCCGCCCTCGCCGAGTTCGGTGGCGTAGCCGTCGGGCATGGCGGCGAGCTGGTCGTGCAGCCCGGCGGTGCGGCAGGCCCGTTCGAGCGCCTCCGGCGGGAGGTCGCGGCCCAGGCGCAGGTTGTCGGCGACGGTGCCGGAGAGCAGCACCGGCCGCTGGGCGACGTAGGCGATCCGGGCCCGGACCTCGTCCAGGCGGGCGGCGCGCAGGTCGGTGCCGCCGTAGCGGACGGTGCCCTCGTCGGGGTCGTCGAGGCGGACGCCGAGCCGCAGCAGGGTGCTCTTGCCCGCGCCGGTGGCGCCGTGCAGGGCGACGAACTCGCCGGGGGCGACGGTCAGTTCGACCGGTCCGAGGACGGTCTTGCCGTCCCGCCGGGCGATCGCCCCGGTGAACTCCAGCGCGCCCGCCACCGGCAGCTCCACCGGCCGGGCCGGGTCGGTGACGCCCGCGCCGATGGAGAGCGCCTCGTCGATCCGGGCGGCGGCCACGTCGGCCTGGCCGCGTTCGAGCAGGCGGTCGACCAGGACCCGGGTGGCGAGGGTGACGATGGCCATCCAGGTGGTGAAGGCGACCAGTCCGCCGACGGTCAGGTGCCCGTCCAGCACGGCGAGGCCGCCGAGGCCGACCCCGGCGGCGACGGCCAGCCGCGGGACCAGCGGGGCGACGGCGGCCCAGCCGGCCTCGATCCGGGCGGCGGTGACGGTGCGCCGGGTGACCTCGGCGCTGGCGGTGTGGTGCCGGTCGACCAGCGGGCGGTGGCCGCCGGTGCCGCGCAGGCCGGTGCCGAGCTGGAGCAGGTCGGCGACGGCGTCGGCCCGGCGGCCGTGGGCGGCGGCCAGGTCGGCGGAGGCGGCGGCGAACCGGCGCGGGTAGTACAGGTTGACCCAGACCAGGAACGGCAGGGTGGCCAGGGTGACCAGCAGCAGGCTCAGGTCGAGCGCGCCGATCGCGGGCAGCACGGTGAGGAAGGTGGTGCCGAGCACCACCCAGATCGCCAGGCCGTGCACCCACTCGCGGACCAGGTCGGTGTCCCGGGTGGCGCGCATCGCCAGGTCGCCGTGGCCGCGCGAGGCGAGCGCGGCCCGGTCCAGGCCGGCCAGGTGGCGCAGCAGCCGCCCGCGCAGGTCGGCGCCGACCTTGGCGTCCGCGTACCCGGCCCAGTACTGCCAGCCGTACAGGCCGGCGAACTGGACCAGCGCGGCGAGCGCGGTGGCGGCCGCCCAGCGCAGCAGGGCGCCGCTGTCGTGCTTCTCCAGGCCGTCGTCCAGCGCCTTCTGCACGCACCACGGGACGGCGAGCAGGGCGAGTTGGCGGATCGCGGCGGCGGTCATCGCGGCGGCGACGGTGGCCCGGTGCGGGCGCAGCGCGCCGCGCAGCAGGGCCTTGGCCCGGCGGCGGCGCTCGGCGGAGAGCGCGGTGGGCGGCAGGTCCTCGTCGGCGAGGTCGTCGGGGGTGAGGCCGTCGGGGGTGGGGCCGTCGCCGTCGGGTTCCCCGGGGGTGCGGCCGTCGACGGCGGTGGGGTCGGGGCGGGCGGGGTCGCCGTCGGGCGGGCCGGCGGCGGGGGCTGGCTGGTGGGTGCTCACGGCGTTGGCCATCCGTCGGGTAGCGGGTTCGCGGAGCGCGGCGGAGGGGGCGGCCCGGGTGGGCGGGCCGCCCCCTCGCGGCGGGCTGCTGCTGGTGGGAGGGGAGGTCAGGCGGTGCGGGCGACCAGGCTGGCGGGGCGCAGGTCGGTCCAGTGCGCGTCGATGTACGCGGTGGCGCCCTCCCGGGTGTCCTCGCCGTGGACGGTGCGCCAGCCGGCCGGGACCTCGGCGAAGGCGGGCCACAGCGAGTGCTGGTTCTCGTCGTTGACCAGCACCAGGTAGCGGGCGTCGTCGTCCTCGAACGGGTTGGTGGAAGCCATCGGGGTGTTCTCCTCGTCGCGGGTGGTGCGGGGCGGGTGGTGCGGGACGGGTGGTGCGGGACGGTGGCGGGCGGGGGGTCGGCGGGTCAGGCGGAGCAGGAGGGCGGGCCGCCGAGCGCGGCGTCGACCAGCCGGTCGACCAGGAACTCGGCGAGGGCCGAGACGGTGGGCCGGGTCAGCAGGTCGGGCAGGCGCAGGTCCCCCTCGAAGTCGGTGCGCAGGCGCTGGAGCAGTTCCATCGCCAGCAGCGAGTGGCCGCCGAGGTCGAAGAAGTTCTCGTCGATGCCGACCTCGGGCAGCCCGAGCACCTCGGCGAACGCCGCGTGCACCGCCCGCTCGCTCGGGTAGCGCGGGGCGCGCCGCTCACCGTCGGCGGTGAAGTCCTCGGCCCGGGGCGCGGGGAGCGCCTTGCGGTCGAGCTTGCCGTTGACGGTCAGCGGCAGGGCGTCCAGGACCACGAAGGCCGAGGGCACCATGTACGCGGGCAGCCGGGCGGCCAGCGTACGACGGATCGCAGCGGCCGAGATAAGGGTACCCTCACCTGGCACCAGGTAGGCAGCCAGCCGCTTCACCCCCGGCGTGTCCTCCCGCACCACGACCGCCGCCTGGGCGACGTCCTGATGTGCGGTCAACGCGTCCTCGATCTCGCCGGGCTCGACGCGGTAGCCGCGGATCTTGACCTGGTCGTCGGCCCGGCCCAGGAAGTCCAGCAGACCGTCGGCGCGCCAGCGGACCACGTCGCCGGTGCGGTACATCCGGGCACCCGGCGCGCCGAACGGGTCGGCGACGAAACGCTCGGCGGTCAGGCCCGGACGGTTGAGATAGCCGCGCGCCAGGCCCACGCCCGAGACGTACAGTTCGCCCGCGACGCCGACCGGGACCGGGCGCAGGTGGGCGTCCAGGACGTGCGCGACGGTGTTCCAGATCGGGCGGCCGACGGTGGCGGTCTCGGAGTCGAGCGTGCCGCCGCCGAGCGTGTTGATGGTGTACTCGGTCGGGCCGTACAGGTTGTAGCCCATCACGCCGGGGGTGTCGCGCAGCCTGGACCACAGCGTCTCGGCCACCGCCTCACCGCCGAGCAGCACCAGCACCGGCCGGTGCCGCCCCTCGTCCAGCAGACCGCACTCGACCAGCGCCTGCGCGTAAGAGGGTGTCACGTTGATGACATCCACTCGCTCTTCGGCGCAGTACGCGGAGAGCGCCTCCGCGTCGCGACGCAGCGCCTCGTCCAGGACGTGCACCTCGTGGCCCTCGACCAGCCAGAGCAGCTCCTCCCACGACATGTCGAAGGAGAACGACACCGTGTGGGCGATCCGAAGGCGACGGCCGCCGGCCGAGGCCACCACCGGGTCGAAGATCGCCTCGCGATGGTTCAACTGCATGTTGGTCAGCCCGTGGTACGGCGTCACCACCCCCTTCGGGCGGCCGGTCGAGCCCGAGGTGAAGATCACGTACGCGGCGGCGTCCGGCTCGTACGGCACCCGGTAGGGGGTGTCGGGGAGGGCCGCGAGTTCGGCGACCACGGCCGGGTCGTCCAGCAGCAGGCGGGGCACGCCCGGGGTGAACGGCATCCGGGACAGGGCGGTGCTGTGGGTGACCAGGACGACGGGGGCGGTGTCCTCGACCATGAACGCCAACCGGTCGGCCGGGTAGTCGAGTTCCAACGGCAGGTACGCCGCACCGGCCCGCAGCACCGCGAACAGCGCCGCCACCATGTCCAACGACCGCGGCAACCCCAACGCCACCACCGTCTCCGGACCGGCACCCCGCGCCGCCAGCAGCCGCGCCAACCGGTCCACCCGCGCATCCAACTCCGCGTACGACCACGACTGCGACCCGAACACCAGCGCCGTCTCCCCCGGCACCGACACCGCCCGCTGCGCCAACAACTCCGCCACCGACGCCGACGGCAACTCCCGCCCCGTCGAAGCCCACCCCGCCAGCAACTCCCGCTCCCCCGCCGTCAACACGTCCAGACTGCGGACGGGGCGGTGCGGGTCCTCGGCGACCTGGGCGAGCACGGCGAGCAGCCGTTCGAGCAGGGCTTCGGCGGTGCCGCGGTCGTAGAGGTCGGCGGCGTACTCGAAGGCGATGTCGATCTCCTCGGCGGAGGAGGTCTCCTCGAAGTTGAAGTCGAGTTCGAACTTGGCCGCGCCCAGCTCGCTCGGGACGATCCGACTCTCCAGGCCGAGCAGGCGGCCGGCCTGCCCGTCGCTGTGCTGGTAGCCGAGCATCACCTGGAACAGCGGGTGCCGGCCGGGCACCCGGGGCGGGTTGACGGCCTCCACCAGGCGGTCGAACGGGAGGTCCTGGTGGGCGAACGCGGCCAGGTCGAACTCCCGGACGCGGCCCAGCAGTTCGGCGAAGGTCGGGTCGCCGGACAGGTCGGTGCGCAGCACCACGGTGTTGACGAAGAAGCCGACCAGCCGGTCCAGTCCGCTGTCCGAGCGGCCCGCGACGGGGGCGCCGAGCGGGATGTCCTCGCCCGCGCCCAGGCGGTGCAGCAGGGTGGCGACGGCGGCCTGGAGCAGCATGAAGGTGGTGGTGCCGGTGGACCGGGCGGCCTCGCGCAGGCCCCGGTAGACGGCGGGCGGGACCTGCCCGTACACGGTGTCGCCCCGGTGGGCGGCGACGGGGGTGCGCGGGTGGTCCAGCGGGAGGGCCAGCTCCTCCGGCAGCCCGGCCAGGGCCTGCCGCCAGTGGTCGAGCTGGCGCTCCAGCAGGCTGCCGGGGCCCTCGGCGAGCAGCTCCTGCTGCCAGAGCGTGTAGTCGGCGTACTGGACGGCGAGCGGCGGGAGTTCGGTGCCGGTGTAGGCGGCGGTGAGCTCCTCGACGAACGGGTTCATCGACCACTCGTCGCCCGCGATGTGGTGGAACAGCAGCACCAGCACGTGCTCCTCGGGCCCGAGTTCGAGCACGGTGACGCGCAGCGGCCGCTCGGTGGCGAGGTCGAAGCCGCGGCGGACGGCAGCCTGCACGGCGGCGTCGAGCCCGGCCGCGGTGACCGTCCGGACCTCGATCGCCTCGGCGGCGGCCGGGGCGTCCAGGACCTGCTGGAACACCGAGCCGTCGCGCTCGGTGAAGACGGTGCGCAGGCTCTCGTGCCGCTCGCTGACGGTGCGGACGGCGGTGCGCAGCGCGTCCCGGTCGAGCGGGCCGGTGACGTGGACGACCAGCGGGACGTTGTAGGTCGCGCCGTCGCCGTCGAGGTTCTGCAGGAACCACATCCGGCGCTGGGCGTGCGAGAGCGGCAGGTCGGCGGGGCGGGGGCGGCGGGTCAGGGCGGGGCGGGTGTCGGCCGCGCCGTCCAGGCGGTGGGCCAGGGCGGCGGGGGTGGGGGCCTCGAACAGGTCGCGGACGGTCAGCGCGCCGCCGAGCGTCTTGCGGACCCGGGCGATCAGGCGGGCGGCGAGCAGCGAGTGGCCGCCGAGGTCGAAGAAGTTCTCCTCGGGCCCGACCTCGGTGAGGCCCAGCGCCTCGCCGAACACGCCGCACAGGATCTCCTCGCGGGCCCCGCGCGGGGCGCGTTCGCCGCCGCCGCTCTGCGGGGCGGGCAGCGCCTGGCGGTCGAGCTTGCCGTTGACGGTCAGCGGCAGGGCGTCCAGGACCACGAGGGCCGAGGGCACCATGTACTCGGGCAGCCGGGCGGCCAGCGCGGTGCGCACCTCGTCCGGTTCGGCGGTGCCGACCAGGTAGGCGACCAGGCGCTTGACGCCCGGGGTGTCCTCGCGGACCACGACGGCGGCCTGGGCGATGCCCGGGTGGGCGGTCAGCGCGTCCTCGATCTCGCCGGGCTCGATCCGGTAGCCGCGGATCTTGACCTGGTCGTCGGCCCGGCCCAGGAAGTCCAGCAGGCCGTCGGCGCGCCAGCGGACCACGTCGCCGGTGCGGTACATCCGGGCGCCCGGCGCGCCGAACGGGTCGGCGACGAAGCGCTCGGCGGTCAGGCCCGGACGGTTGAGGTAACCGCGCGCCAGGCCCACGCCCGAGACGTAGAGTTCGCCCGCGACGCCGACCGGGACCGGACGCAGGTGGGCGTCCAGGACGTGCGCGACGGTGTTCCAGATCGGCCGGCCGACGGTGGCGGTCTCGGAGTCGAGCGTGCCACCGCCCAGGGTGTTGATGGTGTACTCGGTCGGGCCGTACAGGTTGTAGCCCATCACGCCGGGGGTGTCGCGCAGCCTGGACCACAGCGTCTCGGCCACCGCCTCACCGCCGAGCAGCACCAGCACCGGCCGGTGCCGCCCCTCGTCCAGCAGACCGCACTCGACCAGCGCCTGCGCGTAAGAGGGTGTCACGTTGATGACATCCACCAACTGCTTGGCGCAGTAGTCGGCCAGGCCCTGGGCGTCGCGGCGCAGCGCCTCGTCCAGGACGTGCACCTCGTGGCCCTCGACCAGCCAGAGCAGCTCCTCCCACGACATGTCGAAGGAGAACGACACCGTGTGGGCGATGCGAAGGCGACGGCCGCCGGCCGAGGCCACCACCGGGTCGAAGATCGCCTCGCGGTGGTTCAACTGCATGTTGGTCAGCCCGTGGTACGGCGTCACCACCCCCTTCGGGCGGCCGGTCGAGCCCGAGGTGAAGATCACGTACGCGGCGGCGTCCGGCTCGTACGGCACCCGGTACGGCTCGGCCGGCAGCGCGGCCAGCTCGGCGACCACCGCCGGGTCGTCCAGCCGGACGGTGGCGGGGTGGGCGGGCAGCAGGGCGGCGGTGGCGGAGTCCGTCACCAGCACGACGGGGGCGGTGTCCTCGACCATGAACGCCAACCGGTCGGCCGGGTAGTCGAGTTCGAGCGGCAGGTACGCCGCACCGGCCCGCAGCACCGCGAACAGCGCCGCCACCATGTCCAACGACCGCGGCAACCCCAACGCCACCACCGTCTCCGGACCAGCCCCCCGCGCCGCCAGCAGCCGCGCCAACCGGTCCACCCGCGCATCCAACTCCGCGTACGACCACGACTGCGACCCGAACACCAGCGCCGTCTCCCCCGGCACCGACACCGCCCGCTGCGCCAACAACTCCGCCACCGACGCCGACGGCAACTCCCGCCCCGTCGAAGCCCACCCCGCCAGCAACTCCCGCTCCCCCGCCGTCAACACGTCCAGACTGCGGACGGGGCGGTCGGGGTCGGCGGTGAGCTGGTCGAGCAGGACGATCAGGCGCTGGGCGTGCTGTTCGACCTCGGTGCGGGTGAAGACGTCGGGGCGGTACTTCCACTCGAAGGTGAGCGCCTCGCCGGGGTTGGTGATGAAGATCAGCGGGAAGTGCGCGGCGTCGACGTCCTCGACCTCGCGCACGCCGAGGCGTTCGCGCAGTTCGGCCCGGGTGGCGGCGTCGGCGGGGGTGTTGCGGAGCACCTGGAGGGTGTCGAAGAGGCGGCCGAAGCCGGTGCCGCGCTGGATCGCGCCCAGGCCGGTCTGGTGGTGCGGCAGCAGCTCGGCCTGCTCGGCCTGGTGGCGGGCCAGGAACGCGGCGACGCCCTCGCCGCCGTCCAGGGTGGCGCGCACCGGGACGGTGTTGAGGAACATGCCGATGGTGCCGTCGATGCCGGGCAGTTCGGCGGGGCGGCCGGAGACGGTGGCGCCGAACACCACGTCCTGCCGGTTGGTCAGCCCGGCCAGCAGCAGCGCCCACGCGCCGGACAGCACGGTGTTCAGGGTGAGGCCGTGGGTGCGGGTGAACGCGCCGATGCGGGCGGTGAGTTCGGCGCTCAGCCGGGCGGTGACGGAGTGCGGCAGCAGCCCGGCCCGCTCGCGGGCCTGCGGGGCGAGCAGGGTCGGCTCGTCCAGGCCGGCCAGCGCCTCGCGCCAGGCCGCGGCGCCCTGCTCGGCGTCGCGGGCGGCCAGCCAGCGCAGGAACTCCCGGTAGGGCAGGCCGGGTTCGGGGGCGGGTAGACCGGCGCAGCGGCTCAGCAGCTCCTGCAGGAACAGGCCGGAGGACCAGCCGTCCCAGAGCAGCGCGTGGTTGGTGACCAGGATGCGCTGCCCGCCGCCGGGGGCCAGCACCGAGACCAGGCGCAGCAGCGGCGGCGCGGCCGGGTCGAACCGGGTGGCGGCCTCGGCGGTCTTCAACTCCTCCAGGCGCGAAGCAAACTGATCGTCCGTCAGGTCGGAGAGGTCGGTCTCGGTGAGCGGCACGTCGACGGCGCGCGGCACGAACTGGACCGGCCGGTCGGGGCCGGTCTGCAGGAAGCCGGCCCGCAGGTTGGGGTGGGCGTCCAGGACGGCGGCGACGGCGGCGCGCAGGGTCTCCAGCGGGACGCGGCGGTCGAGGGTGATGACGTCGCGGGCGGTGTAGACGTCCACGGCGCTGTCGTCGTAGTCGGCCTCGAACAGCAGGCCCTCCTGGAGCGGGGAGACCGGCCAGACCTCCTCGATCTCCAGGTGCGGGGCGGCGGCCCGGACGGCGGCGAGTTCGGCCTCGGTGGCGGCGGGGAGCTCGGGCAGCGCGGGCCCGGCGGTGGCGGCCTCCCGGCTGTCGGCGAGGGCGGCCAGCGCGGCGGGGGTGCGCCGCTCGAAGACGTCGCGCGGGCTGAGGGCGAGACCCTCGGCGCGGGCGGCGCCGATCAGGCGGATCGAGGAGATCGAGTCGCCGCCGAGCCGGAAGAAGTCGTCCTCCGCACCGACCGCGCCGACCGCACCGACCGCACCGACCGCACCGACCGGTTCGCCGTCGCCGTCACCGCCACCGTCACCGTCGCCATCAGCGGCGGCGGCTTCGGCGGCCACGGACAGGCCGAGCACCTCGGCGTACAGCTCGCACAGCAGCTGCTCGGTCGCGGTCTCGGCGGCGCGCGAACCGGCCGCGCCCGCGTAGTCGAGGGCGTCCTCGGGGAGCGCGGCGCGGTCGAGCTTGCCGTTGACGGTCAGCGGCAGGGCGTCCAGCACGGCGAACGCGGAGGGCACCATGTACGCGGGCAGCCGGGCGGCCAGCGCGGCCCGGACCTCGGCGGTGTCCAACTCGCCCGCGCCGGAGGGCACCAGGTAGGCGACCAGCCGGTCGACGGGACCGCGCCGGACCAGTACCGCGCCGTGCGCGACGGCCGGGTGCTCGGCCAACGCGGCCTCGATCTCGCCGAGTTCGATCCGGTAGCCGCGGATCTTCACCTGCTCGTCGGCCCGGCCCAGGTAGTCGAGCGTGCCGTCGGGGCGGCGGCGCACCAGGTCGCCGGTGCGGTACATCCGGCTGCCCGGCTCGCCGAACGGGTCGGCGACGAACCGGCCCGCGGTCAGGCCCGGCCGGCCCAGGTAGCCGCGCGCCAACTGCACGCCCGCCAGGTACAGTTCGCCGGGCGCGCCGTCCGGCACCGGCCGCAGCAGCGCGTCCAGCACGTACGCGCTGCCGCCGGTGAGCGGGCGGCCGACGGCCGGGGTCGGGCTGTCGGCGAGGTCGGCGACCAGGGCGTCCACGGTGAACTCGGTCGGGCCGTAGTAGTTGAGCACAGTGGTGCCGGGCGCGGCGCGCAGCGCCTCGCGCAGCTGCGTCCACAGCGCCTCGGGCAGCGCCTCGCCGCCGAGCAGCAGCACCGGTGGGCGGTGCTCGCCGGTCAACAGGCCGCTGTCCAGCAGCTGTTGGGCGTAGGTGGGGGTGACGTCCAGGGCGTGGACCCGCTCGGCGCGGGTGTAGGCGACGACGGCCTCGGCGTCCCGGCGGTCGTCCTCGCCGAGCAGGTGCAGTTCGTGGCCGCCGAGCAGCCAGATCAGCTGCTCCCAGGAGGAGTCGAAGGAGAACGAGGCGGTGTGCAGGGCGCGCAGCCGCAGCTCCCCGGTGGCGGCCTCGGCGGCGGCGCGGGCGGCGGCGAACTCGCGGGTCAGGTGGTCGTGCGCGAGGTTGGCCAGGCCCGCGTGGGTGAGCACCACGCCCTTGGGGCGGCCGGTGGAGCCGGAGGTGTGGATGACGTACGCGGCCTGCGCGGGGGCGACCGGGACGGTCACCGGCGCGACGGGCGCGGCGAGCCGGGCCCGGACGTCCGGGTCGTCGAGCAGCACGACGGTGGCGGCGGGGTGCTCGGGCAGCCGGGCCAGCACGGCGCGGGTGGTGAGCAGGACGGCGGGGCGGGCGTCGTCCAGCAGCAGGGCCAGCCGCTCGTCGGGGTGGTCGAGGTCCATCGGCAGGTAGGCGCCGCCGGCCCGCAGCACGGCGAGCAGCGCGGTGACCGCCTCGGTGGAGCGCGGCAGGGCGAGGGCGCAGAGCTGTTCGGCGCGCAGGCCCCCGGCCAGCAGCAGGTGGGCCAACGCGTCGACGTCGGCGTCGAGTTCGGGGAAGGTGCGGGTGGTGCGGGTGCCGTCGAGGGCGGGGCCGACCAGGGCGCGGGCGGCGGTGCCGCTCCCGGCGGCCTCGGCGGCGCGCTCGCGCAGCAGGGCGTCGATGCCCGGCGGCGGGACGGCGGGCAGCGCGGGGCCGGCGGTGGCGGCGGGCAGCGCGGCGCGTTCGGCGGCGGTGAGCAGGTCGAGGCGGGCCAGCGGGGTGTCCGGGTCGGCGGCGAAGCGCTCGACCAGGGCGAGGAAGCGCTCGGCGACGGTGGCGACCGTCTCGGCGTCGAACACGTCGGGCCGGTACTCGAGTTCGAGCCGCAGGTCGGCGCCGGGCAGCAGGGTCAGGCCGAGCGGGTAGTGGGTGGCGTCGCGGGCGCCGAGCGCGGTGACGGTCGGGCCGTCGGTGCCGGCCAGCGCGGTCTTCAGCGCCTCGCCGCCGCCCTGGTAGTTCTCCACCACCAGCAGGGTGTCGAACAGTGCGCCGTCCGCCCCGGCGGCGCGTTGGATGGCGGCCAGGCCGAGGTGCTGGTGCTCCATCAGCTCGGCCTGCGCGTACTGCACCTCCGCGGCGGCGGCGGCCAGGGTGGCACCGGCGGCGGGGCGCACCCGGACGGGGACGGTGTTGATGAACAGGCCGACCATGCCCTCCGCGCCCGGCAGGTCGGCGGGGCGGCCGGAGACGGTGGTGCCGAACACGGTGTCGGTGCTGCCGGTGAGCGCCCCGACCAGCACGCCCCACAGCGTGTACGCGACGTTGCCCAGGGTCAGCCCCCGGGCGCGGACGGCGGCGGCGAACCGGGCGGTCAGCTCGATCCCGGCCTGCCGGACGATCAGCCCGGGCTCCACCGCGCCCGCCCCGGCGACCGCCGGGGCGACCGGGTGCGGGGTGTCGAACCCGGCGAGGGCCGCCGCCCAGGCCCGCTCGGCGGCGGCGGTGTCCCGGGTGGCCAGCAGCGCGAGGTGGTCCCGGTAGGGGCGCACCGGCGGCAGCTGCTCGCCCCGGTAGAGCGCGAGCAGCTCGCGCACCACGATCGGCATCGACCAGCCGTCCAGCAGCAGGTGGTGGCAGGTCAGCACCAGCCGGTGCCGGTCGGCGCCCAGCCGCAGCAGGGCGAAGCGCAGCAGCGGCGGCGCGTCCAGCTCGAACGGGCGCCGCCAGTCGGCATCCATCTCCCGCTGCACGGCGTCCGGCCCGCGCTCGGCCAGGTCGGCGACCCGCAGCGGGGTCTCCACGGTGCGCTGGACGAACTGCAGGACGTCCTGCGGGTCCTCGTACCAGAACCCGACCCGCAGGTTGGCGTGCCGCTCCAGCAGCGCGTCCACGGCGGCGGCCAGCCGGGGCACCTCGACCGGCCCGGCCAGGTCGAGGTGCGACTGCACCACGTACACGTCCCGCGCGGCGTCGTCGTACAGCGCGTGGAACAGCAGGCCCTCCTGGAGCGAGGACAGCGGGTACACGTCCTCCAGGTCCGACGGGGCCGCACCGGTCGCACCGGTCGAGCCGGACGCCTGCGGGTCGTCGTGCGGGGTGGTGGAGTCGTTCATCGCGGGGTTCTCAGTCCTGGGCTCGGAGGAGTGGTGGGTGGGGGGCGCGGGGGTGGTCATCGGCGGCGGCGCCCGCGCAGCTTGGACTCCAGCCGGTCGAGCTGGGCCTGCTTGAGGGTGACCAGCGGCGGGTTCGCCGCGGCCGGGACGGCGGCGCTGCCGCCGGTGCCGGTGCCGCTGTCGGTGCCGCTGTCGGTGCCGCTGTCGGTGCCGATCCGGCGGTCGGCGGTGGCGAGGGCGCCGAGGGCGTCCAGCGCGGCGAACCAGGCGTCGGCGATCCCGGCCGCCTCCGCCTCGGTCAACAGGGCCTGCGGCCACGACAGTTCGACCGCCAGCTCGGGCCGGCCGTCCCGGTCGGCGACGACCACGGCGTCGATCTCCAGCGGGTACCCGACCGGGGCCGCCGGGTCGGGCCCGGCCCCGACGGCGACCGCCGCGCGTTCGGGGGCCGGGGCGAGCGGCCAGCCGCCCGCCGACGGGGCGGCCTGGTCGATGCGGCCCCGGTAGTTGAACAGCACCGGGGAGGCCGGGGCGGCGGCCAGCAGCGGGGCGGTCTGCGGGTTGAGGTGGCGCAGCAGGCCGTGGCCGAGCCCCTTGTCGGGGGCGGCGCGCAGCTGCTCCCGGACCCGGTCCAGCGCGTCCGCGGTGGCGGCGGGGTCGAGTCCGGCCAGGTCGAGGCGGACGGGGTGGACGGTGGTGAACCAGCCGACGGTGCCGGACAGGTCGGGGGTGTGGCCGTCGTGGCCGCCGCGGCCGTGGCCCTCCAGGTCGAGCTGGAGCGCGGGGGCCGCGTCGGGCCGGGTGCGGGCCAGGCCGAGGACGAGGGCGGCGAGCAGCAGTTCGTCGGTGCCGGTGCCGGGGACGGCGAGCAGCGGGGCGGTGCGGTCGGCGGGCAGGGTGCGGCGCAGGGTGCGCAGGGTGGCCGCGGTGTCGCGGGCCGGGTCGGCGGTCAGGTGGGCGAGCGGCCCGGGCGGGCCGGTGAGCGCGGTGCGCCAGTGGGCGGTCTCGGCGAGGCGGGTGCGCTGCTGGGCGTGGGTGTGCAGGTGGGCGGCCCAGTCGCGGAGGGCGACGGGTTCGGGGGCGAGGGCGGGGCGGCGGCCGGCGGCGGCCTCGCGGTGGGCGGCGGCCAGGCGCGGGAGCAGGATGCGCCAGGAGACGCCGTCCACGGCGAAATGGTGGACGGTCAGCAGCAGCCGGCCCTCGGCCTGTTCGCCCGCGTCGAACCAGACGGCGCGCAGCATCCGCCCGGTGGCCGGGTCGAGGGCGTCGGCGGCCCGGTCGGCCTCGGCGGTGAGCCGTTCGGCGCTGGGGCCGCCGGGGGCGGGGACGCGGCGCAGCAGGGCGGGGTCGGCGGTGGGCGGGAGGATCTGCTGGGTCCACAGGCCGTCGGTGTCGTCCAGCGCGGTGCGCAGCGCGGGATGGGCCTCGACCAGGGCGGCGAGCGCGGTGCGCAGCGCCTGCTCGCCGAGTCCGCCGGGGACGGCGAGCAGCACGGACTGGTTGAACCGCCGGACCGGGCCGCCGCGTTCGCGCAGCCAGTGCACGACGGGCAGCAGCGGCACCGGGCCCTCGACCGGGACGGCGGCGGGGGCGGCCGGGGCGGCGGACGCGGTGGGCTCGGTGGGCGCGGCGGGTGCGGCGCCGCCGAACGCGGCGGTCAGCGCGGCGGGCGTCGGGTGCTGGAAGACGTCCTTGGTGGTGATCGCGTACCCGGCGTTCCTGGCCCGGCTGACCACCTGGAGCGAGACGATGCTGTCGCCGCCGAGCGCGAAGAAGTTCTCCTCCTCGCCGACCTCGGCCAGGCCCAGCACCTCCGCGAACACCCGGGCGAAGGCGGAGGGCCCGCGCCGGGCCGGAGCCTGGGCGGCGGCGGCCTGGACGGCGGTCGGGGCGGTGGCCGGGCCGGCGGGCTGCCGTCCGGGGTCGGGCAGCGCCTTGCGGTCGAGCTTGCCGTTGACGGACAGCGGCAGGGCGGCGAGTTCCACCACCACGGCGGGCACCAGGTGCTCGGGCAGGGTCGCGGCCAGCGCGGCCCGCGCGCCGTGGCCGGTGGCGCCGGAGCCGGCGGCGGGCACCACGTACCCGACCAGTTGCCGGGTGCCGCCGGCGAGCTGCCGGACCGCGACCGCCGCCTGGGCGATGCCGGGGACGGCGGCGAGGGCGGCCTCGACCTCGCCGAGTTCGATCCGGAAGCCGCGGATCTTGACCTGGTCGTCGGTGCGGCCCAGGTACTCGACGCTGCCGTCGATCCGGTAGCGCACCAGGTCGCCGGTGCGGTACATCCGCTCGCCGGGCCCGCCGTAGGGGTCGGCGACGAAGCGGGACGCGGTCAGGCCGGGGCGGCCCAGGTAGCCGCGGGCCAGCTGGACGCCCGCGAGGTACAGCTCGCCGGGGACGCCGACCGGGCAGGGGCGCAGCGCGGCGTCCAGCACGTGCAGGCGGGTGTTCCAGGCGGGTCGGCCGATCGGGACGGTGCCCGCGCCGGCCCAGGCCCGGTGGTGGGTGACGTCGACGGCGGCCTCGGTGGGGCCGTACAGGTTGTGCAGTTCGATCTGCGGCCAGAGCGCCAGGAAGCGGTCGACGGCGGCGGCGGGCAGCGCCTCGCCGGAGCAGAACACCCGTCGCACGGTGGCGAACCGGCGGCGCAGGGCCGGGTCGCTCTCGGCGGCGGCGGTGAACGCGGCGAGCATGGACGGCACGAAGTGGCAGGTGGTGACGGCGGCGCGGGCGGTCAGGTCGGCCAGCTGGGCGGGGTCGCGGTGGCTGCCGGGGCGGGCCAGCACGACGCGGGCGCCGACGGTCAGCGGGAGGAAGAACTCCCAGACCGAGACGTCGAACCCGGCCGGGGTCTTCTGCAGGACGCGGTCGGCGGCGCCGATCGCGTACAGCTCCCGCATCCACTCCAGGCGGTTGACGATGGCCCGGTGGGTGACGACCACGCCCTTGGGGCGGCCGGTGGAGCCGGAGGTGAAGATGACGTAGGCGGCGTGGTCGGGGCCGGGCTCGGTGAGGACGGCGTCCCGCGGGCCGGTGGCGTCGACCGGCAGGACGGGGACGCCGTCCACCGCCGGGACGGCGTCGGTGGCGCCGGGCAGGGTGAGCACGCAGACCGGGCGGGCGTCCTCGATCATGCCCGCGAGGCGTTCGGCCGGGTACTCGGTGTCCAGCGGCAGGTAGGCGGCGCCGGCCCGCTCCACGCCCAGCAGGGCGACCATCAGGTCGGCGGAGCGCGGCACGGCGACGCCGACCACGGCGTCCGGCCCGGCGCCGCGGGCGGTCAGCGCGCCCGCCAACCTGCCCGCCTTCTCCCACAGTTGACGGTAGGTCAGCTGCTCGCCCTCGAAGTCGACGGCGACCGCGTCGGGCGCGGCGGCGACCTGTTCGGCGATCCGGCTGACCAGGGTGCCCGCGCGGACCGGGATGGCGGTGGCGTTCCACTCCCCCGCCAGGCCGCGCAGCTCCTCGGCGGAGGTGGGTTCGATCCGGGCGACCGGCTGCCGGGGGTCGGCCAGGGCCTGGTCCAGGACGCGCAGCAGGCGGGTGCCGAACAGGCGGGCGGTGGCCCGGTCGAACAGGTCCTCGGCGTGGATGACGGTCAGGTCGGTGCGGGTGCCGTCGGCGGACTCCACGAAGGTGAACGCCAGGTCGAAGCGGGCGGCGTGCACCGGGTCGGGCAGCAAGGCGGTGCGGGCGCCGAGCAGGCGGTCCAGACCGCCGGCCTCCTTGCGGTACTGCACCATCACCTGGAACAGCGGGTGGCGGCCCAGGCTCCGTTCGGGGTTGACCAGTTCGACCAGGCGGTCGAAGGGCAGCTCCTGGTGGGCGAGCGCGCCGAGCACGGTCTCCCTGGCGCGCTCCACCAGTTCGGTGAAGGCCGGGTCGCCGCTCAGGTCGTGGCGCAGCACCAGGGTGTTGACGAAGAAGCCGACCAGCTGCTCCAGCGCCTCGTCGCCGCGTCCGGCCACCGGCGCGCCGAGCGCGACGTCGGCGGTGCCGGACAGCCGGCCCAGCAGCAGGGCGGCGGCGGCCTGCACCACCATGAACGGCGTCGCGCCGCTGGCGCGGCTGAACTCGCCCAGCCGGGACTGGAGTTCGGCGGGCAGGGCGAGCCGGACGGCGCCGCCGCGCCCGCTGGCCTCGGCGGGGCGGGGGCGGTCGGCGGGCAGCGCGAGTTCGGCGGGCAGCCCGGCCAGCCGCTCGGCCCAGTACGCGGACTGCTCCTGCATCGGCCGTTCGGCCTGCCACAGCGTGTGGTCGGCGAACTGGAGCGGCAGTGGCGGGAGTTCGGGGGCGCGCCCGGCCCGGCGGGCGGCGTACGCGGCGTCCAGGTCGCGCAGCAGCACGCCCTCGGACCACTCGTCGCCCGCGATGTGGTGCAGGGCCACGCTCAGCACGTGGCGGTGCGGTCCGGCGCTGAGCAGCACGGCGCGCACCGGGATCTCCCCGGCCAGGTCGAAGACGTGCGCGCCGGCGGCGGCGGTCTCGGCGTCCAGCCGGTGCCCGGCCACCTGGCGGACCTCGAACGGCACCCCGGCCTGCTCGGCGGTCAGGACGCGCTGGTAGGGGCGGCCGTCCTGCTCGGCGCAGACGGTGCGCAGCGCCTCGTGCCGGGCCAGCACGTCGCCGAACGCGGCCTTCAGGGCGTCGGCGTCGAGTTCGCCGTCGATCCGCAGGGCGCACGGGATGGTGTAGGCGGTGGACGGGCCCTGGAGGCGGTCCAGGAACCAGAGCCTGGCCTGCGCGGGGGCGAGCGGGACCAGCTCGGGGCGCGGGCGGGCGGTGAGGGCGGCGTAGCCGGTGGCGGCGTCCTCCAGCCGGGCGGCGAACGCGGCGGGGGTGCGGGCCTCGAACAGGGCGCGGATGGCGACCTCGGCGCCGAGCGCGGCGCGCAGTCGGCCGACCACCCGGGTGGCGAGCAGCGAGTGGCCGCCGAGGGCGAAGAAGTCCTCGTCGACGCCGACCGCGGGCAGGCCGAGCACCTCGGCGTACGCCTCGCACACCAGCCGTTCGCGCTCGGTGCGCGGGGCCCGGCCGGCCGGGGCGGCGTAGGCGTCGGCGCCGGGCTCGGGCAGCGCCTGGCGGTCGAGCTTGCCGTTGACGTTCAGCGGCAGCGCGTCCAGCACGACCAGCGCGGCGGGCACCAGGTACTCGGGCAGCGCCTCGCCGAGCGCCTTGCGCAGCGCGGCGGGGTCGGTGTCGGTACCGGGGGTGGGCACGACGTAGCCGATCAGGCGCTTGGCGCCGCCGGGGGCGGGGCGGACCACGACGGCGGCCTGGGCGACGCCGGGCAGCGCGGCGAGCGCGGCCTCGGCCTCGCCGGGTTCGACCCGGAAGCCGCGGATCTTGACCTGGTCGTCCTCGCGGCCCAGGTAGTCCAGGCTGCCGTCGGGGCGGTGCCGGACCAGGTCGCCGGTGCGGTACATCCGCTCGCCGGGCCCGCCGTACGGGTCGGCGACGAAGCGGGACGCGGTCAGCGCGGGCCGGTTGCCGTAGCCGCGGGCCAGGCCGGGCCCGGCGACGTACAGCTCGCCGGGGGTGCCGGGCGGGACGGGGCGCAGCCGGGCGTCCAGCACGTAGGTGCGGGTGTTGCCGATCGGCCGTCCGACGAAGGGGGTCGGGCTGGCGGCGAGGTCGGCGCCGAGGGTGTCGACGGTGTACTCGGTGGGGCCGTAGAAGTTGTGGCCGAGCACGCCGGGGGTGGCCCGGATGCGCCGCCACAGGGTGTCGCCGACGGCCTCGCCGCCGACCAGGAACAGCAGCGGGCGGTGCGCGGGGTCGTCCAGCAGGCCCCACTCGACGAGCTGGGCGCCGAAGGACGGGGTGACGTCCAGGGTGTCGATCCGGTCGGCCGTCAGGCGGGCCGCGAGGGCCTGCGGGTCGCGGCGCAACTCCTCGCCGTAGACGTGCAGTTCGTGGCCGAGCAGCAGCCACAGCAGCTGCTCCCAGGAGGAGTCGAAGGAGAACGAGGCGGTGTGCGCGGCGCGCAGCACGCGCCCGCCGGCGGCGGCGACGGCCCGGGCGAAGACGGTGCCGCCGTGGTGCTCCAGCAGGTTGGCCAGGCCGCGGTGCGGGACCTGCACGCCCTTGGGGCGGCCGGTGGAGCCGGAGGTGTGGATGACGTAGGCGAGGTGGCCGGGCTCGGGGCGGACGGGTTCGGCGTCCAGGGTGCCGAGTTCGGCGAGCGGGACGGCGCCGAGTTCGGCGTCGGCCAGCGCGGGGCGTTCGGCGGCGAGTTCGGCGGTGGTGAGGGTGAGCAGCGGGGCGGCGTCGGCGAGCATCAGGGCGATCCGCTCGTCCGGGTGGTCGAGGTCGACCGGCAGGTAGGCGGCGCCGGCGGCGAGCACCCCGAGCAGGGCGGCGACCAGGTCGGCGGAGCGCGGCAGGGCGAGGGCGACCACGGTGTCCGGGCGGGCGCCGAGCGCGGCCAGGTGGCGGGCGTAGGTGTCGACCCGGTCGGCCAGTTGACGGAACGTCAGCCTCTCGGCGCCGTGCACGACGGCGGTCCGGTCGGGGTGGGCGGCGGCGGTGGCCCGGAAGGCGTCGACCACGGTGCCGGGGGGCACCGGGCGGCCGGTGGCGTTCCAGGCGTCCAGCGCGGTGTGCCGCTCCTCGGCGGTCAGCACCTCCAGCGCGCCGACGGGGGTGCCGGGTTCGGCGGCGATGGCGGCGAGCAGGCGCAGCAGGCGGGCGGCGATGGCGGCGGCCCGGTCGGGAGCGAAGGTGTCGGGGCGGTACTCGACGGTGAGCTGCGGGTGCTCGCCGGGCAGCACCAGGACGGTCAGCGGGTAGTGGGTGGCGCCCCGGTTGCCGATGCCCGCGACGCGCACCGCTCCGGCGGCCAGTTCGCCGGGCCGCATCGGGTAGTTCTCGAACACCAGCAGGGTGTCGAACAGGGTGCCGTGCCCGGCGGCGGCCTGGATCTGCGCCAGGCCCAGGTACTGGTGGTCGAGCAGCGCGGCCTGCGCCTGCTGGAGGCGGGCCAGCGCGTCGGCGACCGGCTCGTCCTCGTCGAGCGTGCAGCGCACCGGGAGGGTGTTGCTGAACAGGCCCACCGCGGCCTCCACGCCCGGGAGTTCGCCGGGTCGGCCGGAGACGGTGGTGCCGAACACCACGTCGGTGCGGCCGGTGAGGCGGCCCAGCAGGATCGCCCAGGCGCCCTGCACCAGGGTGTTGAGGGTCAGGCCGTGGCGGCGGGCGGTGGCGGTGAGCGCGGCGGCCAGCTCGGCCGGGATCGGCAGCTCCAGTTCGCGGGCGGCCCCGGCGCCCTCCCCGGGGGCGGTCGCGCCCAGGGCGTCGGCGAGCAGGGTGGGGCCCTCCAGGCCGGCCAGGGCGCGGCGCCAGGCGGCGGTGTCGGCGTCCGCGTCGCGTCCGGCCAGCCAGGCCAGGTGGTCGGCCCAGCGCGGGGCGGCGGGCAGCTCCTCGCCCCGGTAGGCGGTCAGCACCTCGCGCAGCAGCACGGGCGTGGACCAGCCGTCCATCACGATGTGGTGGCGGGTCAGCAGCAGCCGGTGCCGCTCGGGGCCGAGCGCGAGCAGCGTGCAGCGCACCAGCGGGGGCCGGGCCAGGTCGAAGCGGCGGGCGGCCTGCTCGTCGGCGATCCGGGCGGCCTCGGCGGCCTGCCGGTCGGCGTCGAGCCCGGACAGGTCGTGCTCGGTCCACGGGACGGGGGCCGGGGCGGCGAGGGCCTGCACGGGCTCGCCGGCGGCGGTGAGCGCGAAGGCGGCGCGCAGCGCGCCGTGCCGGGCCACGGCGGTGTCCACGGCCCGCACCAGGGCGGCGCGGTCCAGCGGGCCGTCCAGGTCGAGCGAGGTGAGCGAGGTGTAGGTGGCGTCGTCGCCGGCGGGCAGCATCCGGTCGTGGAAGAGCAGGCCCTCCTGGAGCGGGGAGAGCGGCAGCACGTCCTCCAGGCCCGGGTAGCGGGCGGCGAGGGCGTCCAGGTCGGCCTGGGCGACGGGGGCGAGCGGCACGTCGGAGGGGGTGGGCGCGGCGGCGTCCGGGCGGGCCGCCCAGCGGGCGAGGGCGTCCAGCCGGTCGAACCACTCCTCGGTCAGCGCCCGGACCTCGGCCTCGCCGAACAGCGCCTCGGGCCAGGTGAGTTGGACGGTCAGCTCGGGGCCGTCGGCCCGCTCGTGGACGAACGCGCCGATCTCCAGGGCGTGTCCGCAGGGCCGGTCGGGGTCGGTGGTGGCGGTGATCGCGTCCCCGGCCTCGGGGGCGGGCGTCCAGGGCTCGCCGCTCGCGCCGAACCGGCCCAGGTAGTTGAAGAGCAGCCGCGGCTCGGGGGCGTCGGCGAGGGCGAGCGCCCCGGCGGCGTCCAGGTGGCGCAGCAGGCCCCAGCCGGTGCCCGCGTTGGGCAGGGCGCGCAGCCGCTCCTTGACCTCGGCGAGCGCGGCGCCGGGCTCCTGGCGGCCGGCCAGGTCGAGGTGCAGCGGGAACTCGCTGGTCAGCCAGCCGACGGTGCGCGAGGTGTCGGCGCCGGGGACGAGCTGGTCCTCGCGGCCGTGGCCCTCCAGGCGCAGCAGCAGGGTGGTGGCGGCGGCGTCCCCGTGCAGGGCGCGGCGGCGTTCCTGCACGGCCAGGGCGAGGCCGGTCAGCAGGACGTGGTCGACGCCGGCCCGGCGGGCGGCGGGGACGGTGGTGAGCAGCGGCGCGGTGCGCCCGGCGGGCAGGGTGAGCCGCAGCCGGCGGGTGCGGGCCGCGGTGTCGCGGCGCGGGTCGAGCGGCGCCTCGGCCAGCAGCGGGGCCTGTGGGTGCGCCGACTGCTGCTTCCAGTACGGGAGTTCGGCCTGCACGGCGGGGCTCGCGGCGGCGTCGGCCAGGCCGTGCGCCCAGGCCCGCGGCGAGGTCGGTACGGGGGCGAGCGGGCGGCCCTGGTAGGCGTCCCGCAGGTCGGGCAGCAGGATGCGCCAGGAGACGCCGTCGACGGCGAGGTGGTGCACCACCAGCACCAGCAGCCCGGACCGCTCGGGCCCGGCGTCCAGGTGCACGGCCTGGAGCAGCACGCCGAGACCGGGGTCGAGCCGGCCGGCGGCGGCCTCCCGTTCGACCTCGGCGGCGGAGGTCAGCTCGGCGGCCTCGACCCGCAGCTGGCGCAGCAGTTCGGCCCCGGGCAGGGCCGCGGCGGGCCGGACCTCCAGCGTCCAGTCCGGCGCGGTCCCGGCGGTGGCGGCGGGGGTGGTGTGCAGGCGCAGCCGCAGGGCGTCGTGGTGGGCGGTGAGGGTGTCGAGGGCGGCGGCGAGGCGGTCCGGGTCGAGTCCGGCGGGGACGGTGAGTGTGACGGCCTGGCCGAACCGGCCGATCGGGCCGCCCTGGTGGCGCAGCCACTCGCCGATGGGGGTGGCGGGCAGCGGGCCCTCGCGGTCGACGGCGGGGGCGGCCGGGGCGGCGGGCGCCGGGGCGTCGAGCGGGGTGAGCGCGGTGGCGATCCGGGCGACGGTGCGCCGGTCGAAGACGGTGCGCGGGGTGAGGGCGAGCCCGGCGTGCCGGGCCCGGCCGGCCAGCTGGATGGCGGAGATGCTGTCGCCGCCGAGCGAGAAGAAGTTGTCGTCGGCGCCGACCTGGTCCACCGGCAGGCCGAGGACCTCGGCGACCAGCGCGGCCAGGATGCGCTCGGTCGCGGTGCGCGGCGCGGTCGGTCCGGCCGGGTCGGCGGACGGCGCGGGCAGCGCCTTGCGGTCGAGCTTGCCGTTGACGGACAGCGGCAGGGCGTCCAGGCCGACCAGCACGGCGGGGACGAAGTACTCGGGCAGGGTGAGCGCCAGCCGGTCGCGCAGCGCCTGCGGGTCGGCGGCGGGGGGCACCACGTAGCCGACCAGCTGCCGGGCGCCGCCGGGGAGTTGGCGCACCGTGACGGCGGCCTGGTCGACACCGGGCAGGGCGGCGAGGGCGGCCTCGACCTCGCCGAGTTCGATCCGGAAGCCGCGGATCTTGACCTGGTCGTCGGTGCGGCCCAGGTACTCCACCGCGCCGTCGGGGCGGTGGCGGACCAGGTCGCCGGTGCGGTACATCCGCTCGCCGGGCCCGCCGTAGGGGTCGGCGACGAAGCGGGACGCGGTCAGGCCGGGGCGGCTCAGGTAGCCGCGGGCCAGCTGCACACCGGCCAGGTACAGCTCGCCGGGCACGCCGACCGGGCAGGGGCGCAGCGCGGCGTCCAGCACGTACAGGCGGGTGTTCCAGACCGGGCGGCCGATCGGGACGGTGCCCGCGCCGGGGGCGGTGCGGTGGTGGGTGACGTCGACGGCGGCCTCGGTGGGGCCGTACAGGTTGTGCAGCGGGACGTCGGGGAGGGCGGCGTACCAGCGCTCGACGGTGTCGGCGGGCAGCGCCTCGCCGGAGCAGAAGGCGCGGCGCAGGGTGGCGCAGCGGGCGGCGAGGCCGGGCTCCTCCAGGAAGGCCCGCAGCATGGAGGGGACGAAGTGCAGGGTGGTGACGGCCCGTTCGGCGATCAGGTCGGCGAGGTAGCCGGGCTCCTTGTGGCCGTCGGGGCGGGCCAGCACGACGGTGGCGCCCTCGCACAGCGCCCAGAAGAACTCCCAGACCGAGACGTCGAACCCGGCCGGGGTCTTCTGCAGGACGCGGTCGTCGGCGGTGAGCCGGTACGCGTGCTGCATCCACTCCAGGCGGTTGACGATGGCCCGGTGGGTGACGACGACGCCCTTGGGGCGGCCGGTGGAGCCGGAGGTGTAGATGACGTAGGCGGCGTGGTCGGGCCCGGCGGGCACCGGTGCGGCCCGGGGCGCGTCGGGCTCGCGGGCGTCGAGCAGCAGGGCGCGGGAGCGGGCTCCGGCCGGGAGCCGGTCCAGGACGGCGCCGACGGTGAGGACGCGGACCGGGTCGGCGTCCTCGACCATGCCGGCCAGCCGCTCGGCGGGGTGGTCGGTGTCCAGCGGCAGGTAGGCGGCGCCGGCCCGCTCCACGCCCAGCAGGGCGACCATCAGGTCGGTGGAGCGCGGCACGGCGACCGCGACCACGGCGTCCGGCCCGGCCCCGTGCGCCGCCAGCTCCTCGGCCAGGTCGCCCGCACGGAGCCAGAGTTGACGGTACGTCAGCTCACCGTCGGGGGCGGTCACGGCCGGGGCGTCCGGGGTCCGTTCGACCCGGGCGGCGATCCGCCCGGCCAGGGTGCCGGGCGGCACCTCCCGCGCGGTGGCGTTCCAGCGCTCCAGGACGTCCGCGCGCTCCTCGTCGGCGAGCAGTTCCAGGGTGCCGAGCGGGCGCTGCGGCTCGGCCGCCAGGCGCTCCAGCAGGGCGGTGAACCGGCTTGCGTGCAGGGCGAGTTCGGCCTCGGTGTAGAGCAGCGGGTTGGCGTCGAACTCCAGCCGGAGCCGGTGGTCGGGGGTCTTGGCGACGGAGAGCGAGAGGTCGTCGACCGGACCGGCCGCGAGGTTGACGGTGTGGCCGGGGCTGCCCGCGAAGTCCAGGTCGAGGTCGAAGGGCTTGATGTTGAGCAGCGGCCCGTACAGCCGCCCGTCGGTGCCGACCAGGCCGAGCGCGCGGCGCAACTCCTCGCCCCGGTACAGCTGGTGGCGCCGGACGTCCTTCAGCTCGGCGGCCGAGCGGCGCAGCAGGGCGTCGAAGCCGTCGGCCGGGTCGACGGCCAGCCGCAGCGGCAGGATGTTGACGGCCATGCCGACCACCCGCGGGGTGCCGGGCGCGGTGCGGGCCATCAGGTGCAGGCCGAGGACGGGGTCGGCGGTGCCGGTCATCCGGTGCAGGTAGGCGGCGAGGGCGGCGTGCGCGGCCTCGGCCCAGGTCGCCCGGGCGGCCTTGGCGGCGGCCAGCACGGGGGCGGTGCGCCCGGCGTCCAGGGTGATCCGGTGGCGGAGCGCGGCGGGCGCGGCGGCGGCCTGCTGCTCGGTGAGGGCGCGGACCTCCGGGCGGTCGGCGTGGCGGGCCAGCCACCAGTCGCGGTCGGCCGCCGCGGACTCGCCCCCGGCGTAGGCCCGTTCGGCCTCGCGCAGGACGGCGGCGGGCCGCAGCGGGCTGTCCGGGACGGCGTCCCCGGCGACCAGCGCGGTGTACACCTCGGCGACCCGGCGGGTGAACAGGGCCACGCCGTAGCCGTCGATCACCAGGTGGTGGAACCACTGGAACCACAGGTGCCGCTGCTCGCCGGTGCGCACCAGCAGCGCGCCGTGCAGCGCCTCGCGCTCCAGGTCGGCGGGGCGGGCGAGCTGGCGGCGGACCAGGTCGACGGCGGCCTGCTCGGGGTCGGTGGCGGCGCTGGTGTCGAGCCGGGCGAGCGTCCAGGCGTCGGGGTCGAAGCGGCGCCGGCGGGCCCGGTCGGTGCCCTCGGCGACGGCCAGGTGCAGTCCGTCGGACTCGGCGAGGGTGCGGGCGAGGGCGGCTTCGAGCAGGTCGGGCTGGAGCGGGCCGTCGATCCGGACGTACTGGCCGACGTTGTGGGCCGGGCTGCCGGGGTCGATCCGTTGCGCGGAGAGGACGCCGGCCTGGGCGGCCGTCAGCTCCTCCCGGTCGCCGTGCTCGGCCTGCGTGGTCGTGGTGCCAGCCATGGTCCGGCCCTTCCCGGTGTCGGCGGCCGCCGGGCCCGGTGTGGGCGCGGGCCGGGGCCGCGGCGTGGTGCTCGTGCGTCGTGCTCGTGCGTCGTGCTCGTGCGTCGTGCTCGTGCGAGGGGTGCCCGCGCGGGGGCTGCCCGTACGGGGTGCTCGCGCGAGGGGTGGTGGTGCGGGGAACGCGTCGGGCGGGCCGCTGCCGCAAGCGGCCCGCCCGACTGCGCGGGGGCTACTGGCCCTTGAGGATGGTCTCGATCTGGTCGAGGACGTCGATCGAGGTGCCGTAGCGGTCGGTGGTGGCGTACGTCAGCGGGACGACCTTGCCGGCCTTGACCGCCTTGAGGTTCTGCCAGGACGGCTGCTTGTCCAGGTCCTTGGTGTCCTGCGGGACCTCGCCGGTGGCGGCCGTCCTCGGGATCAGGATGATGTCGGCGTCGGCGAGCACGTCGAGCTTCTCCACCGAGTAGGTGACCTCGTGGTCGGTGGTGTCGGCGGACGCCTGGGAGAACGTGGCGCCCGCGTCGGCCAGCACCCGGCCGACCCAGGAGCTGGCGGTGTCGACCAGGAACTCGCCGCCGCCGTAGGAGGAGGCGATGGTCCACTTGGTCGAGTTGAGCTTGTCCGCGTAGTCGGTCTTGATCTTCGCGGCCTTGGTGTCGTAGTCGGACTTCAGCTTCTTGAACTCCGCCTCCTTGCCGACCGCGGTGGCGATCTTCTCCTGCGCGTTCAGCAGGTCGACCGGCTTGTCGATGCCGAAGTACAGGGTGGGGGCGATGCCTTCGAGCTTGCTGACGCCCCAGTCGAACGCGGTGGCGCCCTCGACGACGATCAGGTCCGGGCGCAGCGAGGCGACCTTCTCGATGTTGATCTCGATGCCGGAGCCGATCGGCTCGATCTTCTTGGCGGCCTCGGTCTGCGAGGGCAGCAGCTCCATCGGGTTGTTCTCGTCGATGGTGCTGGTGCCGACCGGCTGCACGCCCAGGTCGAGCAGCGCGCCGGTGGCGTACGAGATGCTGACGATCCGCTTGACGCCCGCCGGGACGGTGATCTTGCCGTTGGTGGCCTCGACGGTGACCGGGCCGGCGCTGTTGACGGCGCCGCCGCTCGGGGCGGCGTCCTTGCCGCCGCCGTCGCCGCTGGAGCCGCAGGCCGTGGCGGCGAGCGCGACGGCGGCGGCCGCGGCGAGCGCTCTGGCGGTGCGGGAGGTCAGGGCGCGGGTGTTCATGGTTCTCCTAGCGGGGGTGGTACGGGCGGCGGGTCGTGCGCTGCGGGCGGTGGACGGTGCGCGGGCGCGGGTCAGGTACGGGTCAGGTACGCGGACCAGGCCAGCAGGGTGGGCGCGGTGCCGAGGTCGGCCAGGTCGGCGAACTCGACCCGGGCGCCGCGGGCGCGCCAGGTCTCGACCAGGTGCATCACCCGCATCGAGTCCAGGCCGAGGTCGCGCAGGTCGTCCTCGTCGTGGATGTCCTCGGGGCGCTCGCCGAGCAGGTCGGCGATCTCGGCGCGCAGCGTGTCGGGGTCGAAGCCGGCGGGGGCGGTCATGTCGTGGGGTCCGTTCCGGAGGTGACGCGGGGTCGGGGTGGGCCGGCCGGGCCGGGGCGGCGCGCGGTGCGGGCCCCGGCGGCGCGCGGGCGCGGCCGGGCTCAGGCCGTGGCGGCGGCGGTCGCGGCGCCGCGGGCCCGCAGGTCGCGGCCGGCCCGGCGCAGCAGCATCGAGTCGCGGATCTCGCCGGAGCGCACGGCCAGCGTGGAGAGCAGCGAGGAGGTGATGCCGTGGGTGTGCTCGGTGCCGCCCTGGAGGTAGATGCCGACGTCGAGGCGGTCGTCGGTGAGCACCCGGTGGTCGCGGTCGACCCGCAGCCGGCCCTGCTCGTCGGTGCGGCAGGCGGCGGCGAGCTGCTCGCCGAGCAGTTCGCGCGGGTCGACGTGGGTGTACCCGGTGGCGAGCACCACCGCGTCGCACTCCAGGACCTGCTCGCGGCCGGTGGTCAGCGAGCGGACGTGCGCCCGGGCGCCGTCGGGGCCCTCCTCGGCGGCGGTCAGCCGGGTGGCGTTCAGGATCCGCAGGCGCTCGTGCCCGGCGACCTTCTCCTGGTACGCGGTGCGGTACAGCGCCTCGATCAGCTCGCCGTCCACCACCGAGTAGTTGGTGTTGGCGTGCTGGGCCAGCAGGGTCCGCTTGGCGGTCTCGGGCGCGGCGTAGAACTCGTCCACGGCCGACGGGTCGAAGATCCGGTTGGCGAACGGGCTGTCGTCGGCGGGGCTGTAGCCGTACCGGGTGAGGACGGCGCAGACCTCCGCCTCGGGGAAGGTGCGGTGCAGGAACTCGACGGCCTCGGCGGCGGACTGCCCGGCGCCGACCACGGCGATCCGCCGGTGCTTGAGCGGGCGCTGCGCCAACTCCGGTGCGCGCAGCAGCAGGTCGCGGGTGTGCCAGAGGTGCGCGCCGGTGCGGACGCCCTCGGGCAGCCGGGGGGTGAGGCCGGTGCCGACCGCGATGTTGCGGGCGGGCCGCACCCGGCGGTCGCCACCGCCGAGGGCCTCGGAGACCACCTCGACCTGCTCGGTGCGGCCGTCGGGCCCGGTGACCGGGCGGATGCCGGTGACGGTGCGGGCGTAGCCGACCCGGTCGGCGAACTCGGCGGCGCACCACTCGAAGTAGTCGTGGAACTCCAGCCGGGTCGGGTAGAAGGTCTTCAGGTTGATGAAGTCGGCGAGCCGGCCGCGCTCCTGGAGGTAGGACAGGAAGGTGAAGCGGCTGCGCGGGTCGCGCTGGGTGACCAGGTCCTTGAGGAAGGAGACCTGCATGGTCGCGCCGTCCAGCAGCATGCCCCGGTGCCAGCCGAAGCCCTCCTGGCGCTCCAGGAAGCTGGCCCGCAGCGGGGGTTCGCCGGCGGACCGGTTGTGGTCGTCGACCGCGATCGCGAGGGCGAGGTTGGCGGGGCCGAAGCCTATGCCGACCAGGTCGTCGACATCCCCGTCCGTGCGGACCGCCTCGTTCTCCAGCGACATGCGCGTCCTTCCCTCTTCCCGGTACCGGTGCGGTGGGGGCGGGTGGACCCGCACCCCCTTTTTACTTTGGTAAGGCTTGCCTAACTTCTCTTACCGCGGGCGGCTGAGTCAAGTTCAGTCCGCGCCGCGGCCAGCGCCTTTGCCCGCGGGCTACCGGCCGGCGAGCACCGCGCCCGCGTCCGAACCCGCGCCGGCGACCGCCCCCGCGCCCGCCTCCGGGCCGCGGACCACCCGGGTGCCGGGCGCGGCCGGGCCGAACGCCCGCAGCACCGCGTCGGGCTCCCGCCCGTCCAGCACCCGCACCTCGCCGACCCCGGCGCGCAGCGCCGCCAGACAGGCCGTCATCTTGGGCACCATGCCACCCGCCAGCCCGGGCAGCATCCGGGCCAGCTCACCGGCCGTCAGCTGCCCGATCGGGCCGCCCTGCGGGGGCCAACTCCGGTACAGGCCGGGCACGTCGGTGAGCATCAGCAGCGCCCGCGCGCCGAGCGCCCCGGCCACCGCCGCGGCGGCCGTGTCGGCGTTCACGTTGTAGACGGCGCCGTCGGAGCGGTCGGCGGCGGGGGCGATCGAGGAGAGCACCGGGATCCGGCCGTCCGCGAGCAGGGCGTCTAGCAGCCCGGTGCGCACCTCGGCGACCTCGCCGACCCGGCCCAGGTCGACCCGCCGCCCGTCCGCCCGGCCCCAGCGGCGGACCGCCGCCAGGGTGCCGGCGTCCTCGCCGGTCAGGCCGACGGCGAACGGGCCCTGCGCGTTGAGCAGGCCGACCAGTTCGCGCTGCACCCGTCCGGCCAGCACCATCCGGACCTCGTCCATCACCTCGGGCGTGGTGACCCGCAGGCCGCCCGCGAACGGCGCGCTCACGCCGATCCGGCTCAGGTGCGCGTCGATCTGCGGGCCGCCGCCGTGCACCACCACCGGGCGCAGTCCGGCGTACCGCAGCAGTACCACGGAGCGGGCGAAGGACGCCTTCAACTCCCGGTCCACCATGGCGTTCCCGCCGAACTTCAGCACCACGGTCGCGCCCCGGTGGGCCCGCAGGCCGGCCAGGCAGGACAGCAGGTCGGGGCCCGGCTCCGGACCCCGTCCGGGCCTCGGTCCCGAGTCCTTCCCCGAGTCCGACGACTCCGCGCACAGTCCGGCCACCGCTCGCCTCCCACGCTCCTAGCGCCACCCCGGTCAGTTAGGCAAGGGTTACCTTACATGTCGTCCGGACCGCTGCCCAGCACGCCTCGGCGAAGCACCCGTCACCCCCGAGAGAGCGCTCTCACGGGTCTCTGTCCGGCCAACCGGCATCAGCCTCCAAGTCATGAACGCCAGTTACCGCCGGAGCTCGGGAAAATCGGCCGTTCTTTGACGTTGCCATGCCGATATCCCGTCCGTACGATTCAGGCCAACCGGCGGAGGCGCCCCGCCGCAGAGAGCGCTCTCAGACAAAGGATTCCTCCATGGCTGCTGCCACCCGCACGCGCCGTTGGTCCCTCGGCGGATTCGTGCTCCTCGTCGCCACCGCCCTGGTGGCCGCCGCACCGTTCGGCACCTCCCCCACCGGTGCCGCCCGGGCCGCCGCCGTCGCCCCGGCCGCCGCCCCGGTGGCCGCCGGCAGCTGGGGCGACGACTTCGACGGACCGGCCGGCTCGGCCGTCGACCCCGCCAAGTGGACGCTGGAGACCGGCGGTTCGGGCAACGGCAACCACGAGTTGCAGTACTACACGGCGGGCGCCGCGAACGCCGCGCTGGACGGCCAGGGCCACCTGGTGATCACCGCCAAGCGCAACTCCGACCCGGGCCTGTCCTGTTGGTACGGCACCTGCCAGTACACCTCGGCCCGGCTGAACACCGCCCGCACCTTCACCCAGGCGTACGGGCACTTCGAGTCCCGGATCAAGATCCCGCGCGGGCAGGGCATCTGGCCCGCCTTCTGGATGCTCGGCAACGACCTCTCCACCGCGGGCTGGCCCACCAGCGGCGAGCTCGACGTCATGGAGAACATCGGCCGCGAACCGGGCACCGTGCACGGCACCATCCACGGCCCCGGCTACTCCGGCGCGGGCGGCATCGGCGCCCCGTACAGCCTGCCCGGCGGGCAGTCCTTCGCCGACGCCTTCCACACCTTCGCCGTCGACTGGAGCCCCACCGCCATCACCTGGTCCGTGGACGGCACCGCCTACCAGACCCGCACCCCCGCCGACCTCGGCGGCAACCGCTGGGTCTTCGACCACCCGTTCTTCGTGATCCTCAACCTCGCGGTCGGCGGCGACTGGCCCGGCAACCCCGACGGCTCCTCCACCTATCCGCAGACCATGACCGTCGACTACGTGCACACCACCACCTGGGGCGGCAGCACCGGCGGCACCTACACCGGCCGGATCACCGGCCCCGGCGGCATGTGCGCGGACGTGGCGGGCGGCTCCAGCGCCGACAGCACCCCCGTCCAACTGCACAACTGCACCGGCGCCGCCGCCCAGCAGTGGACCGTCGGCAGCGACGGCACCGTCCGCGCCCTCGGCAAGTGCCTGGACGTCGCCGCCGCCTCCCACAACGACGGCGCGGCGATCCAGCTCTACACCTGCAACGGCACCAGTGCCCAGCAGTGGACGCACCGCTCCGGCAACGACTTCCTCAACCCCGGCTCCGGCAAGTGCCTGGACTCCCCGAACGGCTCCGCCGCCGACGGCACCCGGCTCCAGCTGTGGACCTGCAACGGCTCCGCCGCACAGAAGTGGACGCTCGGCTGACGCCCGGTCAGCCCTGACCCGGTCCGCTCGCCGGCGCCCCGGCACCCGACCACGGGCCGTCCCCCACCGGCCCCTTCCCCGCGCGGCCGGCCGCGTCCGGCACCTACCGCCGGCCGGCCGCGCCCCTCACCGCACCTCCGCACCGCACCACCCGCGCGTCCCTTCCTCCCCTCCCCCCGCCCGAGAGGACTCCCCCACGCCATGACGCACCGCCCCCCGGCGAAGCTCTCCCGCCGCACCCTGCTGGCCGCCGCCACCCTCGCCCTGCCCGCCGGCTACCTGGCGTTCGGCGGCGGCGAGGCCCAGGCGCAGACCCCGGCGACCCTGGCGCTCGACCTCGCCAACACCACCGGCAACAACACCGTCTACGCCTACGTGGTCGGCCGCGACCCGGCGGCCGGCGGCGGCTGGGCCTTCCTCCAGTCCAACGGCTCCAGCCTGTACCACCCGCCGAACCCGGCCAACGACCAGACCCCGCTGGGCGTGGACTGCGCGATCGCGCTGAACGCCTCGGGGGCCGCGCCGCGCCGGGTGACGCTGCCGCACCTGGACAGCGGACGGATCTACTTCTCGGTCGGCGCCAAGCTGACCTTCCTGATGAACCGCGGCGGCGGCCTGGCCCTGCCCTCGGTGGTCAACCCGAGCGACCCGAACATCGACGTCCGGCACGACTTCTGCGAATTCACCTTCAACAACGACCAGTTGTTCGGCAACATCACCTTCGTCGACATGGTCTGCCTGCCGATCGCCTTCCAGCTGGAGGTCTCCGGCGGCGCCACCCAGACGGTGCGCGGCCTGCCCTCCGACGGCCTGGCCCGGGTCGCGTCCGCGCTGCGCGCCCAGTCCTCCGCCGACGGCTCGGACTGGAGCAAGCTGGTCGTCAACCGCGGCGGCGGCGACCTGCGGGTGCTCGCCCCGAACCTGGCGATCCGCGGCAACAGCGCCCTGTTCAGCGGGTACTTCGAGCCCTACGTCGACCAGGTGTGGAGCAAGTACGCGAGCACCGACCTGCGGATCGACACCCAGTACACCTGGGGCGCGTTCACCGGCCGGGTCAGCGGCAACACGCTCACCTTCCCCGGCGCCGGGTCCTTCGCCAAGCCGTCCACGCTGGCGATCTTCTCCTGCAGCGACGCGCCGTTCACCACCGGCAACGACCTGATGGGCAACCTGAGCGCCCGGCTGGCCGCCGCGTTCAACCGCACCACGCTGCTCAGCAACGCCAACCAGCCCACCGGCGAGAACCCGGCCGCGTTCTACACCCAGGCCCGCACCAACCACTACGCCCGGATCCTGCACTCCACCACGCCCGACGGCCTCGGCTACGCCTTCCCGTACGACGACGTCCACCCGGCGGGCGTCGACTTCGAGGGCAAGGTGCAGTCCGGCAGCCCCACCCGCTGGGTGATCACCGTCGGCGGCCTGGCGGGCGGCGGTGGCGGCAGCACCACCCCGCCGCCGAGCGGGGGCGGCAGCGCGTTCGCCACCGTGCAGGCCGAGTCGTACACCGCGCAGTCCGGCGCCCAGACCGAGACGTGCTCCGACACCGGCGGCGGCACGGACGTCGGCTGGCTGTCCAACGGCGACTGGCTGCGCTACTCGCTGGACTTCGGCTCCGCCGGCGCCACCCGGATCGACGCCCGGGTCGCCTCCGGCGCGGCGGCCGGCGTCAGCGGCCTGGTCCAGGTCCGCCTGGGCAGCCCCACCGCGACCCCGGTCGGCAGCTTCGCCGTCGGCAACACCGGCGGCTGGCAGACCTGGACGACCGTCCCGGCCGACCTGAGCCGGATCACCGGGTCCCAGACGGTCTACCTGACCTTCAGCAGCGGCCAGCCCGCCGACTTCGTCAACCTCAACTGGTTCAAGTTCTCCTGACGCCCGGAGCAGCGGGGGGGGGGGGGGGGGGGGGGGGGGGGGGGGCGGCCCCCCCCCCCCCCCCCCCCCCCCCCCCCCGCCGTCGTCGTGCCCGCAGGGGCGCTCAGTCGACGTGCAGGGTGACCCGGTTGTCGTAGAAGGCGACCAGGCCGGCGATCTTCTGCGATTCGGCGAACGGGGTGGGGTACGTCCAGGCGACGTCCGGGTGGAGGGTGCCGCCGATCCGGACGGACAGGTGGTCGGCGGCGCCCTTGTAGGGGCAGTGGGTGGTGCGGGTGCCCGGTTCGAAGAGCGGGAGGACCAGGTCGGTGGGGGCGAGGTAGTAGCGGGTGGGCAGGCCGGTCTCGAAGAGCAGCCGCGGGGAGCGGGAGAGCGCCAGCAGGGTGCCGTCGAGTTCGACCCGGACGGTGCGGGAGGACGCCAGGATGTCGATCCGGGTGTACGGGGAGCGGGCGTGGGTGAAGACCTGCTCGTCCTCCTCGTACCAGGCGTCCATCGCCGCCCAGTCGAAGCGCAGGTGGTCGCGGAGCGCCTCGGCGGGGGAGTCGGGGTACTGGCGGACGGCGCGGGCGGCGGTGCGGCCGTTCGCGGCGAGGTCGAAGACCAGCGCGTCGCCGAGTGCGGAACGGTCGGCGGCCCGGGCGGCCGGGGTCAGCAGGTCGGTGCGGACGTCGGCGGCCGGGACGTAGTGGACGGGGTACTGCGGGCGTTCCCAGACCAGCAGGGCGCGGGTGGTGTCGGCCACCGCCAGCCCGCCGAGGTAGGTGCGGATGCGTTTGCCGCAGGGCTCGACCCGCGGCACGGTGCGGTCACTGGAGGGCATGACCGGTACAACGGCCGGGCCGGCGGGAGAATTTCCGGGCGGTCGAAAAGGAAAGGAAGAGGGAAAGGGAAAAGCCGGAAAACGGCGTGGAATTCACCGGCCGCCCGCGCGGGAACGACGGGCGGCCGGTGAATCGCGGATGGAGTGCGTGGAGACCATGACGGGAATCGAACCCGTGTAAACCGCTTTGCAGGCGGTTCCCTCAGCCACTCGGGCACATGGTCAGGGGTGGGGCGGGTGAGCACGCGCGGGCGTCAACGAGCCCGCGGGACAGGGAGGTTGCGAATCAGGCGCAACAGCGGCCGCGACGACAGGAACGCGTGCGACCCGGACAGGGGGCACAGGTGCGGGGCGCTGCGAGGGCCACCGTCTTCCTGTTCATCGCCATCTCCTGTCGTCCAGCGGGTTCGCACCGGCTCGTTCCTTCGCTCCGGTGAATTCACTATAGCGGGCGGAAGCGGGGCGGAGTCAATATCCGTTCATGAATTCCGTGTGTCGCCGCCGTGCTACCGTCGATGGTGAGGCGGCCGTTCGCGGCGCGTCCCGGACGAGGTGCGTCGTACCCGGCACGACAAGACGGCGCGGTAGGTGGTTCGACTACTGCGGAGGAGTCTGTCGTCATGGCCTGGGTCGTTCTGATCGTCGCCGGAGTGCTGGAGACCGTGTGGGCGGTGGCACTGGAGGCGTCCAAGGGGTTCTCCCGGCTGGTGCCGGGCACGGTGTTCGTGGTGGCGCTGGCGCTGTCGATGGGCGGGTTGGCGTACGCGATGCGGAGCATCCCGCTGGGGACGGGGTACGCGGTCTGGGTGGGCATCGGCGCGCTGGGCACCGCGGTGTACGGGATGGTGGCGCTGGGGGACGCGGTGAGCGCGGCCCGGATCACCTGCCTGGTGCTGATCCTGTCCGGCGTGGTCGGGCTCAAGGCGCTGCACTGACGGACCGGTACTGACAGGCCGGTACTGACAGGCCGGCGCCGACAGACCGGTACTGACAGGCCGGCGGGGTGGTCCTAGGCCGTCGGACGGAGGCCCCGTTCCGCCCGCAGGTCAGGATCGAAACGCGGCCACGGCACTTACCATGTCGAGGTGACCAGCACCTCCCCGGCCGAGACGGCAGCACCCGCGCACCCCCTCCACCCCGACGACGACGGCACCGGCGGGGTGCTCAGCGGCCCCTGGCGGGCGCTGACCCTCGGCATCGTGTCGGTGGTGCTGCTGCTGGCCTTCGAGGCCACGGCGGTCAACACCGCGATGCCGACCGCCGCCCAGCAGCTCGACGGCATCGGCCTGTACGCCTTCGCGTTCTCCGCGTACTTCACCACCACGCTGCTGGCCCTGGTGGTCTCCGGGCAGTGGTGCGACCGCGGCGGCCCGATCGCCCCGCTGTTCAGCGGCATCGCGGTGTTCGCCGCCGGGCTGGTCACGGCCGGCACGGCGGTGAACATGTGGATGTTCGTCGCCGGCCGGGCGGTCCAGGGCCTGGGCGGCGGGCTGGTGATCGTCGCGCTGTACGTGGTGGTCGGCCGGGCGTTCCCGGAGCGGCTGCGGCCGGCCGTGTTCGCGGCCTTCTCGGCGGCCTGGGTGCTGCCCTCGATCCTGGGCCCGGTGATCTCCGGCGCGGTCACCCAGCACCTCGGCTGGCGCTGGGTGTTCCTCGCCGTGCCGGTGCTGGTGCTGCCGCCGCTCGCCGTGATGGGCCCGGCGCTGCGCCGCTCGGAGCGGTCCCGGCCGCCGCGCCGGGTCGCCCCGTACGACTGGCGGCGGACCGGGGACGCGGCGATGGTCGCGCTCGGCGCGGCGCTGCTGCAGTACGCGGGCCAGCGGCTGGACGGGTGGGCCGTGCTGCCGGCCGCGGCCGGGGTCGCGCTGATGGGCCCGGCGGTGCTGCGGCTGCTGCCGCGCGGCACGCTGCTGGCGGCGCGCGGGCTGCCGACGGTGATCCTGCTGCGCGGGGTCGCGGCGGGCGCGTTCTTCGCCTCCGAGCTGTTCATCCCGCTGATGATGCAGACCCAGCGCGGGCTGTCGGTGACGCTGGCGGGTCTGACGCTGGCGCCCGGCGGGCTGTCCTGGGCGTTCGGCTCCTGGCTGCAGGGCCGGCCGGGCGCGGACCGGCACCGGGCGGCGCTGATCCGGATCGGCTTCGTGTCGACGGCGGTGGCGATCGGCGGGGCGGCGCTGGTGCTGTTCCCGGCGGTGCCGGTCTGGGTGACGGCCGCGTTCTGGGCGGTCGGCGGCGCCGGGATGGGCCTGGCGATCGCCAGCATCAGCGTGCTGATGATGAAGCTGTCCAGGCCGGAGGAGACCGGCGGCAACTCGGCCGCCCTGCAACTCAGCGACGCACTGGGCAACGTCCTGCTGACCGGCCTGGCCGGGGTGCTCTTCGCGGCCCTGGGCGGCGGCGCGGTCGGCGCGGCGGCCCACGGCGGGGCGTCGCTGCCGGCGGGGGCGTTCGCCGCGGTGTTCCTGACCATGCCGCTGGTGGCCCTGGCCGGCGCGGCGCTCTCGGGGCGGGCGACGGCGGCCGGGAAGTCCTGACGGGGAGCCGAGGGGGTGACGGAGGGGGTCGGCCGGGCAGCGCTCCGGCCGGGCCCCGGTCGAGGAGCACCGGGGTCCGGCCGGAGGGGAACGCGGGGCCGGGGGCCTACTTGCCGCCCGTCACCGCCGGGACGGACGGGGACGCCGCGCCGCCCGCCGGGCCGCCGGACCCGGAGCCGCCGAGGTAGGCGTTCCAGCCGCCGGCCGGGGCCTGCCCGGGGGCGAGGGCCTGGAGCTTCTTGAGCACCGCCGGGTCCTGGACCTCCAGCCATTCGACGAGCTGCCGGAAGGAGACCATCCGGACCTCCGGCTTGTCGGCGATCTGCTTGAGCGTCTCCTCGACGGCGTTCATGTAGATGCCGCCGTTCCACTGCTCGAAGTGGTTGCCGATGATGAACGGCGCCCGGTTGCCGTTGTAGGCGCGGTCGAAGCCGGCCAGGTACGAGTCGCGGGCCTGGTTCTGCCAGGACGCCTGCTTGCCGGGGTCGCCCTTGGTGTTGTCGCCGGACTGGTTGTACATGATGTTGTAGTCCATCGAGAGCACCTGGAAGCTGTGCCCGGGGAACGGGATGGACTGCAGCGGCATGTCCCACAGCGCGCCGCCGGCGAACTTCTGCGGCCACATCTGGAGGCCGCCGGGGCCGGAGCTGTCGTACTTCCAGCCGCGCTTGACGGCGGTGGGGAGCAGGCCGCGCTGGCCCTCCAGACAGGGGGTGCGGCCGCCGATCAGCTCCTTGCGGTAGTCGAAGGGCAGCGCGGGCAGGTCGGTGTTGCCGGTGTTGGTGCGCCAGTTCATGACGAAGTCCATGGCCTGCTGGATCTCGCTGTCCCAGTCCTCGGGGGACCACTTCCCGCCGCCGTTGGCGCCGCAGAAGTGGCCGTTGAAGTGGGTGCCGATCTCGTGGCCCTCCAGCCAGGCCGCGCTGACCTGCTCGATGGTGGCGCGGATGTGCTGGTCGCTGAGGTAGCCGATGTCGGAGGCGCCGATCGAGTGCTGCGGGGGGTGGTAGAGCGTCTTCTTCGACTCGGGCAGGGTGTAGATGCCGCTGAGGAAGAAGGTCATGGTGGCGTCGTGTTCCTTGGCGAGCTTCCGGAACCGGCTGAACAGCTGGTTGTCGAGCTCGCCGGCGCCGTCCCAGGAGAAGACCACGAACTGCGGGGGCCGCTGGCCGGGCTCCAGCGGGACGGCCTGGGGCTGGTTGGGCTGCGGTCCGGTGTCGGAGGTGGAGCCGTCGCCGATCAGGGTGGCGGGGGGCTTGGGGACGGCACTGGGGCTGCCGTTCGCGGCGAGGCCGTCGGCCTGCGCCGGCGGGGCGGCGCCCCCGTTCCCGGAGGAGCTCGCGCAGCCGGCGGCGAGGGTGGCGGCGGTCGCCGCACCGGCGGCCAGCAGCGTCCTGCGGGAGAGGGCGTCCATGTCTCACATCCGTTCACCAGGGAGTAAGGGGAGGCACCGACCGGAGTAACGGATCATCAGATGAAATGACGAGATGCGTCGTCCGGGGGAGTCGGGCTCAGCATGGCACGCGTCCGGACATCGCGCCGGTAAGCACGCCCCGGGTACGGATGACCGGGGGACGCCACGCCGGGGCGCTCACCTGTTCGGAGCACCGGACCGGGGCCTCGGCGCCGCCGGAGAGTTGACTGGACGTCAGGAGCGGCCGAGGGCGGCACCGCCCGCCCGCAGACACGGAGGTCCCACCCGCCGATGTGGCAGTCGCTGATCGACGCCTACCGCGACCGGATCGTCGACACCGGACGGGAGCCGCTGTTCCTGCTGCTGCTCGGCCTGGTGCTGTCGTTCCTGTTCATCCGGCTCAGCACCCGGCTGATCCGGGCCCGGGTCCGCTGGTGGCCGGGCAACGTCGCCCCGGGCGGGCTGCACATCCACCACGTGGTGTTCGGCCAGACCCTGCTGCTGGTGTGCGGGGTGGCCGCGTTCGCGGTGCGCGGGGACGGCGGCGCCTGGTGGAACCTGCTCGGCTTCGGGTTCGGCGTCGGCGCGGGCCTGGTGCTGGACGAGTTCGCGCTGGTCCTGCACCTCAAGGACGTCTACTGGTCCACCCAGGGCCGCACCTCGGTGGACGCCGTGGTGCTGGCCGTCGTGACGATCGGGCTGCTGCTGCTCGGCGAACTCCCGCTCGGCGGCTTCGCCCGGCACCCCGACGGGCCGACCCTGGCCGGGGCGTCCGTGCTGCTCGCGCTGGTCGTGGTCACCCTGCTCAAGGGCAAGACCTGGACCGGGCTGCTGGGCATCATGCTCTGGCCGCTGGCCCTGGTCGGCGCCGTCCGGCTGGCCCGCCCCGCCAGCCCGTGGGCCCGCTGGCGCTACCGCTCCCGCCCCCGCCGACTGGCCCGCGCCGAGCGCCGCGAGGACCGGATCCACCGTCGCCTGGTCGCCGCCAAGACCGCCGCGTACGACCTGGTGGCCGGCACCCCCGACGCCGACCCGGAGAGCCCGGAGAACCCGGAGAGCCCGGAGGCCCGGGCCGTCCCGGCGGCCCCGACCGCTCCGGAGCCGGTCGGGCGGCAGGCCGGGCGGCCGGCCGAGCCGCCCGTCGGGCGCCCGCCCGCGCCCTGGCGGCTGCGCTGCGCCGCGGCGGCCCGCTGGTACCTGCGGATCGCCACCCTGCTGAACCTGCTCGGCGCGGTGGTCGCCCCGTTCCGGGCCCAGGTCGAGCGGGCCGACCGGGGCGAGTACTTCACCCCCGTGCTGGTCACCTCCGGCTTCACCACCGCGCTGCTGGCTGGGCTGCTCGCGGTCATGCTGCGCCGCCGCAAGCGGGCCGCCTGGATCGCCGCGCTGGCGCTCAGCGCCGGGCACGCCGCCGTCTACGCGGTGGCGCTGGCCTTCCCCGAGTACCGCGCCCACCCGTTCAACCAGGTCTCCACCGGGCTCACCGTGGCGCTGCTGCTGGCCCTGCTGGCGGCCCGGCCGGTGTTCCGGGTGCGCGGCGGGCGGGGCAACCTGTCGCTGGCCGCCGCCGTGCTGCTGCTCGGCGGGGCGCTGCTGACCGGCCTGGGCGCGGTCGCCGTCCGGCTGGCGCACACCGGCGCGGTGCCCGGCTGGGGCGCGGCGGCCCGGTACGCGGTGCTGCGGCTGGTCACCGTCTCCGGCGTGGTCGAGGTCACCGACGTGGACGTGCCGGGCTGGCTCGACCTCGGCCTCAACCTGCTGGCCACCGCCCTGCTGCTGCTCACCCTGCGGATCCTGCTGCGCTCCCCGCGCGGCACCGAGGGGCGGCGCCCGGAGGACGAACGGGCGCTGCGCGACCTGCTGGAGCGGCACGGCGGGCGCGACTCGCTCGGCTACTTCGCGCTGCGCCGCGACAAGGCGGTGTGCTTCTCGCCCAGCGGCAAGGCCGCCGTCGCCTACCGGGTGGTCAACGGGGTGGCGCTGGCCTCCGGCGACCCGGTCGGCGACCCGGAGGCCTGGCCGCAGGCGATCGAGGAGTGGCTGCGCCGGGCCCGCGCGCACGCCTGGATCCCCGCCGTCACCGGCGCCGACGAGCGCGCCGGCACGGTGTACGTCCGGACGGCCGGGCTGCGCGCGCTGCACCTGGGCGACGAGGCGGTGGTCGCCGCGGCCGGCTTCACCCTGGACGGCCGGGAGATGCGCGGCCTGCGGCAGACCTGCCGCCGACTGGCCCGGGCCGGGTACACCGTGGTGGTCCGCCGGCACCGGGACGTCCCGCCCGAGGAGTTCGCCGGTCTGGTCCGGCTCGCCGACGCCTGGCGGCACGGCCGCACCGAACGCGGCTTCTCGATGGCGCTGGGCCGGCTCGGCGACCCCGCGGACGGCGACTGCCTGCTCGCCGAGTGCCGCGACGAGGCCGGGCGGACGGCCGCGCTGCTGTCGTTCGTCCCCTGGGGCGCGGACGGGCTCTCGCTTGACCTGATGCGCCGCGACCGGGAGTCCGACAACGGCCTGGTCGAGTACACCGTCGCCGAACTGCTGCGCCGCGCGGGGGAGTTCGGGGTGGCCAGGGTGTCGCTGAACTTCGCCATGTTCCGCGAGGCGTTCGAGCCGCGGATGGGCGCCGGGCCGGTGCTGCGGCTGTGGCGCGGGGTGCTGCGCTTCCTGTCCCGCTGGTGGCAGCTGGAGTCGCTGTACCGGGCGAACGCGCGCTACCGGCCGGCCTGGGAGCCGCGCTACGTGCTGTACGAGAAGCCCTCCGAGCTGCCCGCGATCGGCCTGGCCAACGCGCTGGCGGAGGGCTTCCTGACCAGGCCCCGGCTGCGGCGGGGCGACCGCACCCGCTGACGGCGGGTCACCCGGACAGAACCCACCGGGTGCCCGAACCCGGGCCGCCGGGTGAACTGGGCGGGTCGGGGCCGGAGTCGCTGGCGGACGGAGGGCGTGCGGTGGGCGAGCGGACGTGGACGGGCGCGGTGGCCGCCTCGGGGGCCGTCCTGGCGGGCGCGTGGCTGCTGAACGGCGGCCTGACCGGCACCCTGCCGCCGGCCCCGGTCGCCGCGCAGGCGTACGACGGCACCCCGGTCGGCCCGGCCGTCCCCGCGCTGCCGCCCTCGCCGCCGGTACGGGTCCGGATCCCGGTGCTCGGGGTGGACGCGCCGGTGGCCCGGCTCGGGCTGGACGGCGAGGGCCGGCTGCAACCGCCGCCGGAGGAGGACCGCAACCTGGCCGGCTGGTACCGGGACGGCGCCGCGCCCGGGTCGAGCGGGACGGCGGTGCTGGCCGGGCACGTCGACAACGCGCACGGCCCGGCGGTGTTCTACCGGCTGGGCTCGCTGCACAAGGGCGACCAGCTGGAGGTGGCCCGGGCGGACGGGGCCGGCGCCTGGTTCCAGGTCGACGGGGTGGAGGTCTACCCGAAGAGCGACTTCCCCGACCGCAAGGTGTACGCGGCCACCCCGGACGCCCAGCTGCGGCTGATCACCTGCGGCGGGGGCTTCACCCGGGCGGGCGGCTACGACGGGAACGTGGTGGTGTACGCGCACCTGGTCCGCACCCGGCGGGCCTGAGCGCGGGCCCGGCCGGGGCCGTCCCGGCCGGTCAGGCCAGCAGCTCGGCGAGCGCCCGGTCGCAGTCCAGGTGGCTCAGCTCCTGGCCCTCGGGCACCGCGAGGTAGCTGTGCCACAGGAAGCGGCGCAGCTCGACGCGGTCGAACTGGAGCAGCGCGACGCCCTCGGGGGAGCGCAGCTCGACCACGGTGCGGGCGCCGAGCGCGGGGCGGATGTGGACGTCGCCCTCGCCGCTGGGCAGGTCGATCCCGGAGGCGAGCAGCTGGCGGGCGAACACCCACTCGACCCCCTCGGCGGGCCCGGCCGCCGTGGGCGGCCCGACCGGCAGCGCGGGCAGGTCCAGCGGGGTGCCGTCCGGGTCGGCCGGGTCCAGGGCGTACTCGGTGGGGAAGACCATCCGGACCGCCAGCGGGTCCTCGGCCCGGTAGCGCAGGGTGACCCGCAGCAGCGCGGAGCGGTGGGTGCTGACGATCAGCCGGGCGTGCGTGGTCTGCTCGACCGGTGCGGGCGCTGCGGACACGGCGGTTCCTCCCGAGGGTGCGTGCTGGTGCGGGTGCGACCGGTGCCGCCCCCTGGTGGTGAAGAGTCAGGAAGGGCGGCGGGGATTACACCGGTTTCCCACTTCCCCGAAGTGATCTGCGTCACACCACGGCGGACCAATCCGGGCATTCCGGGTCAACGGCGCGGCCACCCCATGGGCAGGGGCGGGCCGCCCGGGCAGGATCGCGGGAGCCGCGCGGGCCCCCACGAACCCCCGTCCGGCGACCTCAGGGGAGGGCCGTGACCATCGAGGAACGCGCACGGACGGCCGAGCGTGCCCCGCTCGCCGCGTACACCGAGCTGTACCGGCGCCACCACCCCGGCCTGCTGCGGTACGCCGGCGGCCTGACCGGGGGCGACCGCTGGCGGGCCGAGGACCTGGTGGCCGAGGCGCACCTGCGGGTGTGGCGGCGGATCGCCGCCGGGCACCGGATCGAGGACCCGCGGGCCTACCTGGCCGCCACCGTCCGGCACCTGGCGGCCGCGCCGGTGCGCGAGCGGGCCGTCGGCGTGCTGCCCGAACCGGCCGGCGCGGCGTCCGCCGACCCGGCGCCCCGGGTGGCCGAGACCGACCGGATGCGCGGACTGCTCGCCCAACTGCCCGAACGCTGGGCCCGCGCGCTGTGGCTCGCCGAGGTCGAGGGACTGCCGCCCGGCGAGGTCGGCGCCCGGCTCGGGGTGGGCCGCGGCGCCGCCGCCGTCCTGCTGCACCGCGCCCGCGAGGGGCTGCGGCTCGCCTACCTGCGGGCCTACCCCGGCGACCCGCGCGACCCCGGCTGCGCCGGGCACTGGGCGGCGCTGGCCGGCCAGGCCCGCGGCCGGGCCGGGCGGAGGGTCCAGCGGCACCTGGCGGGCTGCGCCGACTGCCGGGGCCGGCTGGCGCTGCTGCGCCGGGTCAACCTGCGGCTGGCCGCGCTGGCGGGCAGCGCGGTGGCGCTGCTGGCCGGGCTGCTGCTCGCCCCGTTCGACGGCGCGGAGCGGCGGGCGGAGGCGGTGGCCGCGGCGGCGGCCTGCGAGGTGCGCCAGCGGGTCGCCGGCGAGAAGGACGACCGGTTCACTGTCCGGGCCGTGCCGCGCGACGCCTCCGGCCGGCCGGCCCCCGGCTGGGCGCCGGACCGGCCGCCGCCCGCCGACGGGCGGCCGTGAGGGGCGCGCGGGGGCGGGGGAGGCGACCGCCCCGGGCGGGCGGCCCGGCCCGGTGAAGGTCCGGTGACAAGCCGACGATCATCCTGGGACGCGCGCCACAGGGGCGTGCCGCGGCGGCCGTCCGGGTGTCGGGAGGGGCTAGGCTGGGCAGGTTCCACGACCGCCCGCCGCCCGCGGGGGAAGGGCCGCACATGGGCCCTGACCTGCGACGACCCCGTTCGGAGACCGTGACTACCGCCGCCTCCTCCGCGATGTCCCCGCTGTTCTCGCACGCCGACAGCGCCCACCCCCGCCCGAGCGGCACCGCCGCCGCCGCGCACCTCTCCCCGGCCTTCCCGGGCCGCGCCCCCTGGGGCACCGCCGGCCGCCTGCGGGCCTGGCAGCAGGGCGCGCTGGACTCGTACATCGAGAAGCAGCCCCGGGACTTCCTGGCGGTCGCCACCCCGGGCGCCGGCAAGACCACCTTCGCCCTGACCCTGGCGTCCTACCTGCTGCACAACCACCTGGTGCAGCAGGTCACCGTGGTCGCGCCCACCGAGCACCTGAAGAAGCAGTGGGCCGAGGCCGCCGCCCGGATAGGGATCCGGCTCGACCCGGCGTACTCCTCGGGCCCGCTGTCCAAGGACTACCAGGGCATCGTGATCACGTACGCGGGCGTCGGCGTGAACCCGATGCTGCACCGCAACCGGACCGAGGCCCGCAAGACGCTGGTGATCATGGACGAGATCCACCACGCCGGCGACTCCAAGTCCTGGGGCGAGGCCTGCTTCGAGGCGTTCGAACCGGCCACCCGGCGGCTCGCCCTCACCGGCACCCCGTTCCGCTCCGACACCAACCCGATCCCGTTCGTCCAGTACGAGGCCGGCAGCGACGGCCTGCGCAAGTCGGTCGCCGACTACACCTACGGCTACGGGCACGCGCTGGCCGACCACGTGGTCCGGCCGGTGATCTTCCTCAGCTACTCCGGCAACATGCGCTGGCGCACCAAGGCCGGCGACGAGCTGGAGGCCCGGCTCGGCGAGCCGATGACCAAGGACCTGATCGCCCAGGCCTGGCGCACCGCGCTCTCCCCGCAGGGCGAGTGGATCCCGGCCGTGCTCCAGGCCGCCGACCGGCGGCTGACCGAGGTCCGCAAGGGCATCCCGGACGCCGGCGGCCTGGTGATCGCCACCGACCAGACGGTGGCCCGCGCGTACGCCAAGCTGCTGCGCGAGATCACCGGCGAGAAGGTCACCCTGGTGCTCTCCGACGAGGCCGAGGCGTCCCAGCGGATCTCCGACTACGCCGAGGGCACCTCGCGCTGGATGGTCGCGGTCCGGATGGTCTCCGAGGGCGTCGACGTGCCCCGGCTCTGCGTCGGCGTGTACGCCACCTCGATCTCCACCCCGCTGTTCTTCGCCCAGGCCGTCGGCCGCTTCGTGCGCGCCCGCAAGCGCGGCGAGACCGCCTCGGTCTTCCTGCCGACCATCCCGATGCTGCTCGGCTTCGCCAACGAGATGGAGCTCCAGCGCGACCACGTCCTGGACCGCCCGAAGAAGGAGGGCGAGGGCCTGTTCGACGAGGAGGACCGGCTGCTCGCCGAGGCCGAGAAGGCCAACGACGGGGCGGACACCGGGACGGAGGAGTTCTCCTACGAGGCGCTGGGCAGCGACGCGGTCTTCGACCGGGTGCTGTACAACGCCATGGAGTTCGGCATGCAGGCGCACCCCGGCAGCGAGGAGGAGGAGGACTACCTCGGCATCCCGGGCCTGCTCGAACCCGACCAGGTGCAGATGCTGCTGCAGAAGCGCCAGCACCGGCAGATCCAGCGCTCCAAGACCAAGCCCGCCGAGGAGGCCGACCTGCTGGAACTCCCCGCCGACGAACGGCCCGTGGTCACCCACCAGGAGCTGCGCGAACTGCGCAAGGAGCTGAACGCGCTGGTCGCCGCCTGGCACCACCGCACCGACCAGCCGCACGGCACCATCCACAACGAGCTGCGCCGCCAGTGCGGCGGCCCGCTCACCGCGCAGGCCACCGCCAACCAGCTCAAGGCGCGGATCGGCCGGATCCGGGAGTGGGCCAACCAGGCTTGACGGGGCGTCAGCCACACCTTCAACACTTGGCAAAGAAAGTGTGGAGACATGTGATCACATGATCCGCTAATCTTCCACATGCCGGTGCTGGGGGGACGCCATGCATGGGGACGCCCCGGCATGCGGTCACACCTGCCGACGCCGCCGCCCACGCGGCGGGCCGGCCCGCGCATTCCCCTGAGGAGCACCACCGTGGCGAACCCCGCCCAGAACCCCCCGCTGTCCGACAAGTCGAAGCTCGTCGCCGGCCTGCTGCAGATCTTCCTCGGCAGCTTCGGCATCGGCCGCTTCTACACCGGCCACGTCGGCATCGGCGTCGCCCAGCTGCTCACCTGCGGCGGCCTCGGCTTCTGGGCGCTGATCGACGGCATCATCTTCCTGGTCAGCGACACCCGCACCGACGCGCAGGGCCGCCTGCTGCGCCCCTGACGTGCCCACCGAACCGGCCGGCCGGCCCCCCCACCCCGCGGACGACCGCGACGGGGGCGCCGGCCGGCGGCCGTTCACCGGCCCGCGCCGCCTCGCGGCCCTGCTGCGCCACCCCGCGGCCGCCCCGCTCGGCCTGCTCGCCGCCGGCTCGGCCGGCGCGGCGTACCTCTCCTCGCGCGACCCGCACCGGCCGGGCCAGCTGCTGCCGTTCTGCCCCTGGCGCCGCCTGACCGGCCTCCAGTGCCCCGGCTGCGGCGGCACCCGGATGGCGTACGACCTGCTGCACGGCGACCTCGCCGCCGCCTGGCACGACAACGCCGCGCTGCTGCTGACCCTGCCGTTCGTCGCCGCCTGGTTCGCGGTGCGGCTGCGGCACGGGCTGGCCGGGCGCCACTGGCGGCTGCGGACGGGACCGCGCGCGGTGGCCGCGCTGCTCGCGGTCGCCGCGCTCTGGACGGTCGGCCGCAACCTGCTCTGAGCGCTCCGGGCCGTCCGGCCGGGGCGCCCCGGCCGGACGGCCCGACCGGCGGTGCGCTCGACCCGGCGGCGCACAGATAGCGGACGCTTGAGCGCTTGCGGCGCGAGTTATGGGCGCCTTATCCGATTTTTCATCACGACTTTTCATCGATGCTGCCCGAATTTTGGACAACCACTTCCACCGGGCGTCCCCGTTCATTAGCGTCTCCCCACACTCGTCCGGACCCCACCCACCGGTTCGGACGGGTACCGCGGAGCCCCGCGCCCCGTCGACGTCGCCGAGGTCGGACTCCCGCGCCGGACACCCTTCCTGCGCGCGACCAATTCCGGTGCGGCCCACGGCAGTTGTGTCGTAGGGTCGGACTTGCCGCGGAAAGGACCTGGCGCCTCGTGACTGCTGAGACTTCCCAAACCCTGGACAGGGGTGTCCGGGTACTGAAACTGCTCGCCGACTCCGAGCGCGGGCTGACGGTGACCGAGCTGGCCGCCCGGCTGGCCGTCAACCGGACGGTGGTCTACCGCCTGCTCGCCACCCTGGAACAGCACGGACTGGTCCGCCGGGACATCGGCGGCCGGGCCCGGGTCGGCCTCGGCGTGCTCCGGCTCGCCCACCGGGTCCACCCGCTGCTGCGCGAGGCCGCGCTGCCCGCGCTGCGCTCGCTCGCCGAGGACCTGGGCGCCACCGCCCACCTCACCCTGGTCGACGGCAACGAGGCGCTGGCCGTCGCCGTGGTCGAACCGACCTGGACGGACTTCCACGTCGCCTACCGCACCGGCCTGCGCCACCCGCTCTCCGAGAGCGCGGCCGGCCGGGCCATCCTGGAGGCCCGCAGCTTCCCCGGCCAGCGCCGCCCCGAGCAGGGCTGCGTGATCACCCGGGCCGAGGAGCAGTCCGGGGCCAGCGGGGCCGCCGCCGCGCTGATCGGCCTCAGCGGCATCGAGGGCAGCGTCGGCGTGGTGATGCTCAACGGCCTCGTCCCGGAGCGGGTCGGCCCGCGGGTGATCGAGGCCGCCACCGAGGTCGCCGACGCACTGCGCTGAACCCGCCGGTCCCGGTCCCGGCTCCGATCCGCGTGACCGGCCCCAATCCGCGCGGCCGTCCGTACCGGGCCGCGCGGTGTGTTTGGATGCGGGGTGTGCCTTCCCAGAACCTGCCCCCGGCCCTGACCGCCCCGCGCACCCGCGCGCTCGCGCTCTGCGCGCTGCCGGTGCTCGCGCTGCTCGCGGTGGCCGCGTTCGTACCGCTGCCCTACACCCTGGAGTCGCCCGGCGACACCGCCGACACCCTGGGCGCGTACAACGGGGACAACCCGGTGATCCGGATCAGCGGGACGCCGCAGCGCCCGACCACCGGGCAGCTGCGGGTGGTCACCGTCGAGGCCACCAACCCGGGCCAGCGCAACACCCTCTGGGACTCGCTGACCGCCTGGGTGGACCCGAAGCAGGCCGTGGTGCCCACCGAGGAGGTCTACCCGGAGAGCGACAGCGGCGAGGCCGACGAGGCGACCCAGCAGCAGATGACGCAGTCGCAGGACAGCGCCACCCTGGCCGCGCTCAACTACCTGCACCTGTCGCCGGACCAGGTGAAGGTCGACATCGACCTGGGCCGGATCGGCGGCCCGAGCGGCGGCCAGATGCTGGCACTGGGCATCGTCGACAAGATCGCCGGCGACGGCAGGGGCGGCGACCTGACCGGCGGACGGGACGTGGCCGGCACCGGCACGGTCGACCCGGACGGGCGGGTCGGCCAGGTCGGCGGCATCCCGCTCAAGACCCGGGCGGCGCGCGCGGCCGGGGCCACGGTGTTCCTGCTGCCGCGCAGCGAGTGCGCGCAGGGCAAGGTCAACACCCCCGACGGCCTCCAGCTGGTGCCGGTGGACACCCTCGCCGACTCGATCGCCGCGCTCCAGGCACTGAACAACGGCACCGCCGTCCCGCACTGCTGACGGGACGTCGCGCCAGCAGGGCGTCACGGCGCGGGCGCGGCCCCGGTCAGGACCCGTTCCCGGCCGCCTGCTCCACCAGCGGCAGGATCCGGAACGGCACCGGGTTCTCCAGCGCGATCGCGGTGGACGCCCGGACGATCCCGTCGAACCCCACCACCCGGTCGATCACCCGCTGCAGGTCCGCGTTCGACCGGGCCACGATCCGCACCAGCATGTCCCCGTGGCCGGTGATGGTGTGCAGCTCCAGCACCTCCGGCACCGCCGCCAGGTGCGCCCGGACGTCCGCGCCCTGCCCCTGCGAGATCTCCAGGGTGGCGAACGCCGTCACCGGGTAGCCGAGCGCCGCCGGGTCCACCTGCGGGCCGAAGCCGCCGATCACCCCGCGCGCCTGCAACCGGTCCAGCCGGGCCTGCACCGTGCCGCGCGCCACCTGCAGGCGGCGCGAGCACTCCAGCACGCCGATCCGCGGCTCCTCGGCGAGCAGCCGGATCAGCTTTCCGTCCAGCGCGTCGATGGCGTCGGGCTGCGGGGGCACGGGGCGGCTCCAGGGGCGGGGCGGACGGTGCGGGCGGTCGGGCGTCGAGCGACATGGTGCGGCCGGTCCGGTCCGGGGACCGGTCAGTTGCCCACGACGAAGGTCTGCACGTTGGGCTCGGTCCCGTTCCAGGACACCATGAGGGTGGAGACCCGGTCGTCCTGGGAGAAGTTGACCTGGAGCCACTGGTCGCCGTGCCAGACCTGCATCGACCAGCCGGCCTCCGGCACCGCCGACACCAGCCGGGCCTCGGTGGGCCGCACGTCGAGCGCCACCCGGCCGCCCAGCATCGGGTAGCTGTGCACCGTGCTCGGCGGGCTGGCGCTCTTCCGGGCCGTCGCGGTCGCGGTCGCGGACGCCGTCGACCGGGCCGGCGCGGTCGCCCCCGGCGCCCGGTCCGGGTCCGGACTCGGGCTCGGCGCCGCCGCGGACGGCGGCGGAGCGCTGCTGGGGGCGGGCGGAGGGGGCGTCCCCGCCGGGGTCGAGGAGGCCACCGAGGGCAGCTGGACCGCCACCGGCTGCTCGAACACCGTGTCGACGAGCACCGCGTGCACGCCGAGCCAGGACAACGCCACCGCTGCTCCGGTGGCCGCCGTCCAGGCGCCCAGTTGAACCAGTCCGCTCCGCATCGCGGGCCCATCCTGCCGTACGAAGGTCACGGGCAGGTCAGTGGGCCGGACAATTCGCAGAAACCTTGTGGAAAAAGCGCGGCCGGCTTCAGAGAAGCTCAAGCCGGGCCCCGGACCGGGCCGCTCACGGGCCCCCCGAGGTACAGACCAGTAGGCTGCCATGCCGTACCGTGCAGCCCCATGGCAACAGTGCTTGTGGTCGAGGACGACCCCTTTGTGCGTTCCGCCCTGATCCGCCATCTGGCCGACACCGGCCACGCCGTGCGCTCCGTCGGCACCGCGCTGGAAGCCCTGCGCGAGGTCGCCCAGGTCGGCTGCGACCTGGTGGTCCTCGATCTGGGCCTGCCCGACCTGGACGGCAGCGAGGCGCTCAAGATGATCCGCGGACTGACCAACGTCCCGGTGATCATCTCCACCGCGCGGGACGACGAGGCGGAGATCGTCCGGCTGCTGAACGACGGCGCCGACGACTACCTGGTGAAACCCTTCTCCGGGGAACACCTGACCGCCCGGATGGCCGCCGTCCTGCGCAGACTGGGCGGCGGCGCCCTGACGGCCCCCCAGATCCTCCGGGTCGGCGGCCTCGCCATCGACCCGCAGCGCCGCGAGGCCCTGCTCGACGGACAGCGGCTCGACCTCACCCGCCGCGAGTTCGACCTGCTGGCCTTCCTCGCCGCCCGCCCCGGCGTGGTCGTCCCGCGCAAGGAGATCCTGGCCGAGGTGTGGCGGCAGACCTACGGCGGCGACCAGACCATCGACGTCCACCTGTCCTGGCTGCGCCGCAAGCTCGGCGAGACCGCCTCCAGCCCGCGCTACCTGCACACCGTCCGCGGCGTCGGCGTCCGGCTGGAGGCCCCCGCCGTGCCGGTCGGGGGCGCGACGTGAAACGCGTCCTCCGCTCGCTGCGCTGGGCGATGGTCAAGGCGGCCATCGCCGGGACCGTCATGGTCGCGCTCGCCTTCCTCATCCCGCTCGGCCTGATGGTCCAGCAGACCGCCCGCGACCGGGCGTTCACCGCCGCCGAGCGGCAGGCCGCCGCCCTCGGCCCGGCGCTGGCCATCACCACCGACCAGGAGGCCATCGCCAAGGCCATGGCCTCCACCGACTCCGGCGCCCGGGAGCGGCTCGCCGTCCACCTGCCCGGCGGCGCGACGGTCGGCAGCGCCCGGACCGACAACGACCAGCTGCCCAGCGCCGACAGCCAGGGCTGGACCCGCACCGTCCGGGCCGGCACCGTCCGGGTCGAGGGCGGCTACGCGCTGCTCCAGCCGGTCGCCGTCGACGACGGCCGGGTCGCCATGGTCGAGGTGTTCGTCCCGGACTCCGATCTGTCGCGCGGCGTCGGCACCGCCTGGCTGGTGCTCTCCGGCGTCGCGCTCGCCCTGGTCGCGGTCTCCGTCGCGGTCGCCGACCGGATGGGCACCCGGATCATCCGCTCCGCCCGCCGACTGGCCACCGCCGCCCGCTCGCTGGGCTCCGGCAACCTCACCGTCCGGATCCCGGTGGAGGGGCGCGAGGCGGCCGGCGCGCCCGAGGAACTCCGCGAGGCCGCCTACGCGTTCAACGCCATGGCCGACCGGGTGGTCCACCTGCTCGCCGCCGAACGGGAACTCGCCGCCGACCTGTCGCACCGGCTGCGCACCCCGCTCACCGTGCTCCGGCTCAACGCCGCCGCGCTCGGCGGGGGCGACGCCGCCGACGCCACCCGGCACGCCGTCTCCCAGCTCGAACGGGAGGTCGACCAGATCATCCGCTCCGCCCGCCGCGACCCGGTGGACGCCCCGCCCGTCGTGCTCGGCTGCGACGCCGTCGAGGTGGTCCGGGACCGGGTCGCGTTCTGGTCCGCGCTCGCCGAGGACGAGGGACGCCCCTGGCAGCTGGCCGGCGACGAGGCGCCCGCGCCCGTCCTGGTGCAGCGCGGCGACCTGGCCGCCGCCGTCGACGCGCTGCTCGGCAACGTCTTCCGGCACACCGCCGTCGGCACCCCCTTCGCCGTCGACGTGGTCACCGCCGAGGACGCGGTCACCCTCCTGGTCGGCGACGGCGGGCCCGGCTTCACCGACCCCGACACCGCGATCCGCCGCGGCGCCGGGCACGGCGGCGAGGGCTCCACCGGCCTCGGCCTGGACATCGTCCGCAAGCTCGCCGAGGGCACCGGCGGCGACGTCGTCCTCGGCCGCTCCGCCGTCCTCGGCGGCGCCGAGATCGCGGTGCGGCTCAACACCCGCACCACGGTCGAACTGCCCAGGCAGCAGCGCCGCCGCACCGGCCGGCTGATCCGCAAGGACTGAGGCACTCCGCGAGGACTGCGACCCTCCGCGAGGGCCGGGGGCCGGGACCACCGGTGCCGGCACGGGAGCCGTCACCGCGGGGGCGACGGCTCGGCGTCGCTCCCCTCCCTTAAGCACGTCCTAAGCGTCGGCCAACGCTTCCTCATGACGCCCCGGCCCGGACGAGGGCGCCCGACGCCCCGCCCGACGCCTGCCACCGCCGGGGTGCGCGGCCCCGGATCCGCGCGTTCCCGTCGGCCGACCGCGACCGGTGGCGGCCGACGGCCGTTCGGGTAGTGTCGGCTGCTGGCCCAGCTGAGGTCGACGGCGGACGGAGCAAGACAGTGAGCACGGTGCAAGCGGAACGCGGCACGCCCCCCGGCAGCCCCGACCGGCCGCCCGTCCCGGCCTGGCAGCGCGCCCTGACCGCCCCCGGCCGACAGCTCACCGCCGCCGTCGAGGCCCTGCGCGCCGCCCCCCGGCGCCCGCTGCTGCTGGCCGGCGCGGTCGCCCTGGTCTCGCTGCTCGCCTACGCCACGGTGCGGCACTTCGTCGGCACCTCGATGGTCGACATGGTGGTCTACCGGGCCGAGGGCGCCGCCGTCGCCGACGGCCACGACCTGTACGCGCTGCGGGTCACCGAGTGGAGCCTGCCCGCCACCTACCCGCCGTTCGCCGCGATGCTGTTCGTGCCGACCACCTGGTTCGGCCTGCCGTTCCTGCGCGTCGCCGTCACCGCCGGGAACGTGCTGCTGCTCGCCGCCCTCGCCCACCTGTCCTTCAAACTGGTCGGCTGGCCGCGCCGCGACCTGCGGCCGATCGGCATCCTGCTGGTCACCGGACTGGGTGTCTGGCTGGAACCGGTCTTCACCACCCTGCGCTACGGCCAGATCAACCTCGCGCTGGCCTGCCTGATCCTCTGGGACCTCACCCGCCCCGACCGGGTCCGCAGCAAGGGCGTCGCCATCGGCATCGCCGCCGGGATCAAGCTCACCCCCGGCCTGTTCGCCGTCTACCTGCTGATCACCGGCCGGGTCCGGGCCGCGTTCGTGGCCGGCGCCACCTTCGTCGGCACCTTCCTGATCGGCGCGCTCTTCCTCCCCGACGCCACCCGCGGCTTCTGGACGACGTACCTGTTCGACTCCAGCCGGGTCGGCAAGACCGTCATCGTCGACAACCAGTCGCTGCGCGGTCTGGTCGCCCGGCTGACGCACCTCGAAACCCCGGGCGCCGCCGCCACCCTGCTCGGCGTGCTGGTCGCCGCCGCCGGCCTCGCCGTCGCCGTCTGGACGCACCGCAGCGCCCACTGGTCGCCGCGCGCCGACGCCTGGAGCGTGTGCACCGCCCTGGTCACCGCCGTGCTGGTCTCCCCGATCAGCTGGACCCACCACTGGGTGTGGTGCGTCCCCGTGCTCGTGCTGCTCGCCGCCGAGGCCGCGCACGAGCGCTCCCGTCCCGCCGCCGTCCGGCACCGGCGCTGGCGGGTCATCTTCGGCCTGACGCTGCTCGGCTTCCTCTCCTTCGCGATGTGGATCGTCCCGCACAAGGGCGACCTGGACCTGCACCTGACGCCGCTCAAGCAGTTCCCGGCGGGCGTCTACCCGCTGATGGGCCTCTGCTTCCTGGCCGTCGCCGCCCTGCGGGTCCGCTCCCGGCGACGCGCGGCCGGCGCCCCGCTGGTGCGCGTCCCCGCCCCGCGCACCGGCGTGGACGGGCTCGGCAGCGCCGGTGCGCAGAAGGCCCCCGCGGCCCGCTGAACCCCGGCGCCGACCGCCCGTCCCGGCGTCTCGGCCCGCCCCGGCATCTCGGCCCGCCCCGGCGTCTCGGCCCGCCCCGGACGCCCCGAGGGCGGGCGCTCCGGCGGACGGCCGGGCGGACGGGTCGGGCCCGCCGCGGGTCCGTGGGCCGGTCGTGCGTGCGCCGCCGCCAGCGCCCGGGGCCGGCCCGCACGCCCCCTCACGCCAGCAGCTCCGCCAGCGAACCGTCCAGGTCCATCGCCTCCAGCTCCGCCCCCGGCGGCACCAGCCGGTGCGCCCGCTCCAGCCAGGCCGCCACCGTCGGCAGCGGCGCCTCCAGCAGCGCGTCGCCGGCCGGCGAGCTGAGCGCCATGCACAGCAGGCTGCGCCGCCCCGACCGAATCGGCCAGATCCGCACGTCGCCCTGACCGCACGGCCGGAACGTCCCCTCCACCAGCAGCTCCCGGGCGAACACCCAGGTCACCGGCGTCCCGCTGTCCAGGTGGAACGTCACGTACACCGCGAACGGGTCGTGGCTCCCGTACGACAACCGCGCCGCCACCGGGACACTGCGCTCCGGCGACAGCACCAGGCTCAGCTCCAGCTCCTGCTCCACCACTCCGGTCGACTGTCCGGCCATCGCCCTCACCTCTCCGCCACCCGGGGCCGCCGTTCGGCCCCGCACCAGCCGAGAGCGGGGCCGCCGCGGACTCTTACACGGGTTCCGAGACTTTCCGGCGAACTTTTTTCCCGCCGAACCTCCAGAACCTTTTCCGCCCCGCCCCGGTTGTTCCGGACGGGAACACCGGCACCCGGGACCGCGCCGACCACCGCCCGCCACCACCCCGGGCCGCCCCCCACCACCACCGGGGGCACCTGCGGTACCACGTGTCCCCGCTCGTTTCACGAGTTCCGGTGAACCAGGGGGACGAGGTCGCTCCAGGTACTACCCTTTGTGACTGCCCGGCGACTCTCCGCCCGCGGCTCCCCCCACGCACGTCCGCAGACCCGCACGCCGCGGTGCCGGTACGAAGGAAGACGCGACGCAATGACGGACCGGCCCTCCACCGCAGGCTCGACCCTCGGCGCGACCCTGGCCGGGGAGGTCGGAGCGCCCGGCTACTACCCCGACCCCTCGGTCCCCGGGTTCCTCCGCTACTGGGCCGGCCACGCCTGGGTCCCCGGCACCAGCCGCCCCGCCCCCGCCCCCGGCGAACCGCTCGACCCGCCGCGCTTCGTCGCCCGCTACCTCACCGCGCCCCCCTACAACCCCCCGCCCGGCCTCGTCCCCGCCGCACCCACCGGCCCGCTGGTCGAGACCGGACCGATCTACTTCGACGAGACCACCGCCCAGGCCGTCTTCGCCGTGCCGGTCCACCCGGAGCCGATCCACCCGGAGCCGACCGGGCCGGTGCCGACCGGGCCCGGCGGCGAACCTGGCGCGGGCTCCGGCACCGGCTCCGGCTCCGGCGCGGGGGAGTACGCGGCGACCGCCGGGCCGGGGGAGCTGGAGGTCCGCCCCCGGAACGCGGTGGAGCCGCTGCGCCCGGTCGAGGCGGCCCCGTGGGCGGTCGCCGGGAGCGGGCTGCAACCGGTCACCGCCGAGTCCTGGGCCACCGCCGCCGCGCTGAACCTCGGCGCGGGTGCCGGTGCGGGACCGGGCGCCCCGGCCGGTGCCGTCGTCGCGCCGCAGGGCGGGCGGGAGGTGCGCGGGGTGCGCGGGGTGGAGCCCGCCGTCCGGCCGCTGGAACTGCCCGTGCCCGCGCCCATGGCGGAGGAGCCGGAACCGCGGGCCGCGCAGCCGCTCGGCGGTACGCCCTGGCACGGGGCCGGTGGTGACGGCGGCGACGGTTCGGTGGGCCTGTCCGCCGGGCCCGGGGCGCTGTTCGAACCGGTGCCGACGCCAGAGCAGTTGACGGAAGCGCTGTCGGAGCCGGAGCCGGAGCCGTCCTCGGCTGACCCCGCTTCGGGCTGGCGGGCCGATCCGCAGGCGCAGCGCGGACTGATGGAGACCGGCGGGGCGCCGCGCTGGGTGTCCTGGGGCGTCGAGCAGGAATCCGCATCCGAGCCCGTACCCGAGCCTGCGCCCACGCCTCAGCCCGCGCTGGAGCCCGAGCCCGAGCCCGTACGGACTCCGGCCGCGGCCAAGGCCCAGCCGCCCGGGCGGGAGCCGCGGACGGCGCACGTCACCAGCGAGCGGGTCCGTCCGCCGCGTCGGGCCGCGGAGCCCGCGGCACCCCGGACCGGGGCGTCCGCCCGCCGTCCCGCTCCGGCCGCCGGGGTCGGGAAGCGGCGGCCGGCGGCCCCGGCGCCCGTACCGGCGGGGGTGGGGGCGCGGGCGTTCGGCTGGCTGGTGGACGGCGCGGTCACGGCGGTGGTCGGCGCGGCCGTCGCGGTGCCGCTGGCCGGGACGGTGCGCGCGCACGTTCAGCAGAAGATCGACCAGGCGGAGCTGGCCGCGCGCATGACGGGACGTCAGCACCAGGTGTGGCTGCTGGACGGGACGGTGCTGGGCCGGGTGGGCGTGCTGCTCGGGGTGCTGCTGGTGTTCGGGCTGCTCTACCAGGTGCTGCCGATCGCCCGGACCGGGCAGACCTTCGGCAAGCGGCTGGCCCGGGTCCGGGTGGTCGCCGCGGGCGGGGCCGGTGCGCCGGGGTTCGGCCGCTCGCTGGTCCGCTGGCTGGTGCGCGGCCTGGGCACCGCCGTCCTGCTCGGCCCCGCCGCCGCGCTGCTGGACCGCACCGCCCGACGCGGCTGGCACGACCGGGCGGCCCGGACCCGGGTGGTGCGGGTGGAACGCGGCTGACCCGCCGTCAGCCGCCCGTGGTCCGCCACCTGTCCGAACGGAACACTGCGAAACGGGCGGAAACGGATCAAATATCCCAACATCGTAGTATTCGCGGTGGTCTACTCGTGCCATGAGCACCAGCGACCCCTCCGGAACCGAGCCGGAGGAGGGCGGACGGCCTTCCTTCGACAAGCAGCCCCCGTCCTCGGGCAGCCCGTACGACAGCCCGCCCGGCTACGGCGGCCAGTACGGTGCGCCGGCCGGCTCGGGCTCCCCCTACGACCGCGACCGGCCCCCCGGCTACGGCCCCCCGCCCGGTGCTCCCGGCAGCCCGGGCGGACCCGGCGGCCCCGGTGACCCCTACGGCGGGCCCGGCCCCGGCCCCGGTCCGGGGCCCGTTCCCGGCATGCCCGCGCTCGGCGGCTGGGGCGCGCGCATCCTGGCCCGGCTGGTCGACTACGTCATGGTGCAGGTCATCGCGGTGGCGGTGCTGCTGCCGTTCCTGCACTTCAACAAGCAGAGCGGCTGGATCGGCTCCTTCTGGTTCAGCTGCGCGCTGTACCTGGTCTACGAGGGCCTGATGCTCAGCCGGGACGGCCAGACCCTCGGCAAGAAGCTGATGAAGGTCCGGGTCGCGATGCTCGCCGACGGCTCCGCCCCCACCTCGGCGGCCGCCTGGACCCGCGCCGCGACCTTCATCGTCCCCGCGCTGATCTGCTGCGGCGGCCTCTGGTGGGCGATCGACGGGCTGTTCGGCGTCTTCGACAAGCCCTACCGCCAGTGCGTCCACGACAAGGCGGCCAAGACCGTGGTGGTCTCGACCGGCTGACGACCGGTCGGGCATCTCCCTGGGCCCCGGGCCTGCGGCAGTCGTTCACCTGCCGCCGGCCCGGGAGTCTTCGCGTGCCCCGCCCTGCTCCGGACGCCTCCGGTGGACCGGAGCGGCGGGGGTTCAGCGGGACTGGTGCGCGTACACCGGCTGCCGGGCGGCGGTGGCCGCGGCGGGCTGTTCGGCGGCCCACGGGGCCCGCCCGGCCGCGAGCGCCCGCGGCGGACGGCGGCGGGCGGCGGGGGAGAGCAGGACGGCCGAGAGCGTCCCGAGCGCGACGGCGAAGCCGATCAGCACCGCGATCCGCCACACCCCCGTCTCCCCGGACACGGCCAGCAGCGCCACCGCGGCGACCACCGCGATCAGCGCGCCGACCCCCAACTGCACGGCACTGAAACGGCTCCCGGACACGAGCCCGGCAGCCCGGGACGCGGTGACGGCACGGGACGGAACGGCGGGGCGCGGCATGGCGGACGACCCTTCGCGCGGAGCGGGGAGAGCGACGGGGAACGGCGGGTGAGCGACGGGCGGGGACCCGGCTCGACGGGAACGGGCGGAGCGGGAACAGCAAGTACAGGCTAACCGCCGGAAGTTGACCTGCCCCGGGGCACGGGGGGCGCACGGACTCACACCCCGGCAGCGCGCCGCCGTACCGGCCGGACGGCTCCCCGGGGCCGCCCGCTAACGTGCGTACGGAAATCACGTGCGGACATCACGTGCGGGCGGGGCGGGCGGCGCCGAGCACCGCGGAACGCGCCGGGAGCCGACCGCCGCCGCCCGCCGCCCGCCGCGCCCGTTCCCGACCCTGCCCCCCGGAGCCCCGCCATGACCGTCCCCGCCGACTGGCCCACCACCGCCGAGGCCGCCCGCGCCGAACAGGAACGCCTGCGCCCCCTGGTCGTCCCCGAAGGACCCGAACCCCCGCGCCGCCCGGGCACGTTGATCGCCGGCGTGGACGTCGCCTACGACGACGAACGCGACGTCGTCGCCGCCGCGGCCGTCCTGCTGGACTACACCACCCTCGACGTCGTCGAGGAGGCCACCGCCGTCGGCCGGGTCGCCTTCCCCTACCTCCCCGGCCTGCTCGCCTTCCGCGAACTCCCCGCCGTCCTCGACGCCCTCTCCCGCCTCACCCGCACCCCCGCCCTCGTCGTCTGCGACGGCTACGGCCTGGCCCACCCCCGCCGCCTCGGCCTCGCCAGCCACCTTGGCGTCCACACCGGCCTCCCCACCCTCGGCATCGCCAAGAACCCCTTCACCTTCACCCACCGGCCCCCCGACGACCACCGCGGCGCCTGGACCCCCCTCCTCGACGGCCCCGAAACCGTCGGCCGCGCCCTGCGCACCCGCCAGGGCGTCAAACCCGTCTTCCTCTCCGTCGGCCACCGCATCGGCCTCGACGAAGCCACCGCCGTCACCCTCGCCCTCACCCCCTCCTACCGCCTCCCCGAAACCACCCGCCGAGCCGACTCCCTCTGCCGCCGGGCCCTCGCCGCGACCTGACCCCACCCGCACCCACCAGGGGGCGTGTTGACGGCCCGTTCCATGTGTTAGACATAGAGGTTGGAGCCAACTTTCTTTCAGGCCCCAGGCGGTCGAGCGGCAGTCGCGCGGGGCAGCAGGTACGGGGGAGGTACGAGACACATGAGCACCAGCGGTAAGGGCTTCGAGGTCGAGGTCGACAGCCTGCGGGCGTTCGCGGCCCAAGTGCGCGGTCTGCTGAGCGAGTACGAGAGCGGGGCCAGCACCTCGGTGGTCTACGGCCCGAGCGGGGTCAGCTCGTCGGCGTTCGGGAGTTTCCCCGAGGCACAGGAGCTGTACCAGCAGTACAACGTCATGCGCACTCAACTGAGCACTCTTCTCAGCGACATCCAGAGCGCCATCGACACCGCGCAGCAGAACGCGGACCACACCGCGGCGAACTACGAGGAGCACGAGCAGGACACCCGCAAGCGCATGACGCTGACGCAGGACGGCTGGACCACGACCTGGAGCCAGTCGGAGCTGGACGCACGGCAGAGGGCCGCGTCCACGCCGCCGACGACGACCACGACGAGCCAGCCGACGACCACGACGAGGCCGCAATGGTGACGGCGCGCAAGAGCAGGGAAGCAGACATGGGGCGAGGTGCTGCACGATGAGGATGCTCGACCAGAGTGGCGGCGTGGTCACCGACTTCTCCACCCACAGCCACGCTGAGTTGATTTCCATGGTCCACTCGATGGACTCCGGTTCGGTCATGGCCGCAGCAGATCCTTGGCGTCGAGCCCACCAGACCCTGACGCAGATCCAGAGCGCGTTGACCACCGCCACCGGCGATGCCACCAGCACGTGGCAGGGCAGCACCAGCGACGCCTTCCAGACGCACATGATCACGCTCGCCGACAGCGTCAGTGCTCTGGCCGCCCATGCGGACCACACGGCCACCGCGCTGCAGTTGATGTCCGAGGCGATCGACCAGGCCAAGAGCGACATGCCGGAGGAGCCCGGGTTCTGGGACAAGGTCGGCGACGGAATCAGCGACGCCGCGAAGGAGTCGGTCGGCGTCACCGACGCGGACACCCAGCAGGGCATCGCCGACACGCGCAAGCAGGAGGCGGTCGGCGTGATGCAGGTGCTGGCAGCCAAGTACAGCGCCACCGCCAGCCGTCTGCAGCCTCCGACGAGAACCGGGATCGAGGACGACAAGTCGCAGGTGACGCCGCCGGACAACGGGGGCGCCGCAGGTCTCGTCGCGGCGATCGCGGGCATCAGCACCGGCCTCGTCCAGCCCACCGGGCGGGTGAGCGGCTCCTCCGGCTCGCAGACCTCGCTCAAGAGCACGTCGAGCAGCCGGACGCCGCAGGCACCGCAGGTCAAGCCCGCGGTGGTCCGTCCGACGGACGCGGGCATCTCCGGTGGAACGGCCAACGCCCTTCCGCAGCCGAAGGGCCCGGGCACGGGCATCGACGGCATCCACGGCGGTACCGGCGGCGTCCGCGGCGGCGGCACCACGACGATCGGCGGCCCCACCGTGTCCGGCGGTGTGCCCGGGACCGGTGGCGGTGGCCTCGGTGGTGGCGGCCTCGGCGGCACCGCCGGCGGGCTGATCGGTGGCGGCGGCGGGACCCTGGCCGGTGGCACCGGTCTCGGTGCCCGCGCCGGGTTCAGCGGCAACAGCGTGTCCAAGGCCGGGACGTTCGGTTCCAACGGCCTGGGCGGCGGGGCTACTGGTCCGGGCGGCTCCGCAGCGGGCGGCGCAGCCGGTGCCGGCGGCCGGGCCGGTGGCACGGGCAGCGGCGGTCTCGGCGGTGGCGCCGGAGCGGGTGGCGCCGGAGCGGGCGGTGCCGGTGGCGGCGCGGGCCTCCGGGGCCGTTCCGGCGGCAGCCTGGCGGGTCGGGCCGGCGGCATGGTCGGCGAGGCGGCGCACGGCGGTGCCGGTGGCCGGGCCTTCTCCGAGGGCGGGTCGGGCATCGGCCGCAGCCGCCTCGGCCAGGGCGCCGGAGCCTCCGGTGCCGGTCACGCCGGTGGCACGGGCCAGGGCGGCGCGGCCGGGCACGGCGCCGGCATGGCCGGTCACGGCCAGTCGAGCAAGCGCGCCAAGAAGGGCACCTCGGAACGCCCGGACTACCTGGTGGAGGACGAGGAGACCTGGGCCTCCGGCGGAAACGCCAATCCGAACGTGGTCGAATGACGTTCGGTCAGTAGAACAGTCGGACATTACCTGGCCGCCCTGCAGACTCAAGGGTCTGTGGGGCGGCCGCTCAACGAGGGGTGACGAGGCTTGACGACCAGCCGAACCGTGCGCGGTCTGGCCGCGCTCGCTGCGGGAGCCCTGCTGTGGGGCGTGAGCGCCGGCCCGGCGGCGGCGGACCAGATCCGCGAGGGTCAGTGGGCCCTGAAGAACTACGGGGCCGACACGCGGGTTTGGCCGATCAGCCAGGGCGAGGGGGTGATCGTGGCAGTCGTCGACTCCGGCGTGGATGCGAGCCACCCCGACCTGGCCGGGCAGGTCCTCCCCGGCTTCGACATCACCGGCGGTAGCGCGGACGGCCGGACCGACACCGACGGTCACGGGACGGCCATGGCCAGCGACATCGCCGCGCACGGCCACGGAAACAACGAAGGCGCCATGGGACTGGCCCCGAAGGCGAAGATCCTTCCGATCCGGGTCTCTCTGCGGGAAAAGACTCAGGCCGATGGCGGCAGCAGCGACGCGGATATCGCCAAGGGCATTCGCTACGCCGTCGACCACAACGCCAAGGTCATCAACATGTCCTTCGCCGGGGCCGGCTTCGCACCGGAGCTCCGCTCGGCGCTCGAGTACGCCGTCCAGAAGGACGTCGTCCTTGTCGGTGGCTCCGGAAACACGCCGGGCATTCCGGTCTCCTACCCGGCGGCTGCGCCGGGAGTGGTGGCGGTTTCGGGAGTGACCGAGCAAGGCGATCTGTGGGCGAAGTCCACCACGGGCCCGCAGATCACATTGGCCGCCCCCGCTGAACACATCATGCACGCGGACCTCAAGCAGGGGTACGCCTCGGGCGACGGTACTTCCGACGCGGCGGCTTTCGTCTCGGCGGTCGCCGCGCTGGTGCGGTCGAAGTACCCGGACCTGTCGGCGGGTCAGGTCATCAACCGGATGATCAAGAGCGCCGTCCAGCCGAAGGGTCAGGGCTCGTTCCCGAACGACAAGTACGGGTACGGCATCGCGTCCCCGTCCGGGGCGTTGGCGGCGAACCCGGCGGTGGACAACGGGCCGAAGGAGAACCCGCTGCTGGGCCGGGCGGAGCCGGACTACAGCGGGTCGGCCGGTAACTCGTCCGCGCCGTCGTCCCCGGCTTCGAAGGCGCCGTCGGCCGGTGCCGGGAATTCGGCGACTCCGCAGGCGAGCGGTGACGCGGGTGACAAGAAGAGCAACACGGGGATGCTGGTCGCGGTCGGTGGCGGTGTGCTCGCCGTGATCGTGATCGTGGTGGTCGTGGTGCTCGTGCGTCGTTCGAAGAACAACGGCGGCAACGGTGGCGGGCCCGGGGGCCCGGGCGGTCCGGGTGCGTCCGGCGGCCCCGGTGGTCCGGGGTACGGGTATCAGCAGCAGCCTGCCGGGTACGGATATCCGCAGGGGCAGCAGGTGGCGGGGTATCCGCAGCAGCAGGCCGGGCAGCCGGGCTATCCGCCGCAGCCGCCGGCCGGGGGGAACCCGTATCAGAGCTGAGTCGGCCCGTCTGACCACTGGGCGGAGAACGTGGCCTTCCTCAGCCCGGCCAGTGGGCATCGCGCCCTGGCCGGGCTGCGGAAGGCCCGTTGACGTCCGGGACCTGTGAAGGAACGGCACTGATCGGCTTAAGAGTCGAGCAGGACGGAATGGCGGCCGGCCGGTAGCGCGGCCGGGAATTACTAGGTCGCTCGGTGGGCCGTACAGCCTTCCGGGTGGCCTTTCAACATTTCAACAAGGGAGCGGGGAATGGGGAGCAGCCGATCCGTGCGCGGTCTGGCCGCGCTCGCTGCGGGGGCCTTGCTGTGGGGTGTGAGTGCTGTCCCGGCGGCGGCGGACCAGGATCGCCAGCAGCAGTGGGTACTGAACAAGTACGGCATGGCCAAGGATGTCTGGTCCGTGAGCCAGGGCGACCAAGTCATCGTCGCGGTCATCGACAGCGGCGTCGACGCCAGTCATCCAGACCTGGCCGGGCAGGTCCTCCCCGGTCTCGACCTCACCGGCAAGGGCGGGGACGGCCGGACCGACAGTGAGGGCCACGGCACGGCGATGGCTTCCGACATCGCTGCGCACGGGCACGGCGACAAAGCCGGCGTCATGGGCATCGCGCCCAAGGCGAAGATCCTTCCGGTCAAGTTCGATTTCAGTGACGATCTTGGTTCGGCCGAGAACGTGGACTTCGGCGCGGGGATCCGGTTCGCCGTCGACCACGGTGCCAAGGTCATCAACATGTCTTTCTACGGCGGGAATCCGAGCGACAGCGGATACCGGGGAGCCATCGAGTACGCCATTCAGAAGGACGTCGTCCTCGTGTCGGCCTCCGGGAACCACGCCGGTGTGCCGATCGACTACCCCGCGGGCTTCCCGGGCGTGGTGGTGGTGTCGGGCGTCGCGGAGGACGGAAGCATCTGGCCGAAGTCGACCACCGGCCCGCAGGTGACCCTGGCGGCTCCGGCCGACGGCATCCACCGGGCCGACCTCAAGCAGGGGTACGCGACGGCTTCCGGTACCTCCGAATCCGCGGCCATCGTGTCGGGGATCGCGGCGCTGGTGCGGTCGAAGTACCCGAACCTGTCGGCTGGGCAGGTCATCAACCGGATCACCAAGGGTGCCTTCAAGCCCGACGGCCAGGGCTCGTTCCCGAACGACAAGTACGGGTACGGCATCGCGTCCCCGTCCGGGGCGTTGGCGGCGAACCCGGCGGTGGACAACGGGCCGAAGGAGAACCCGCTGCTGGGCCGGGCGGAGCCGGACTACAGCGGGTCGGGTGGTAACTCGTCCGCGCCGTCGTCCCCGGCTTCGAAGGCGCCGTCGGCCGGTGCCGGGAATTCGGCGACTCCGCAGGCGAGCGGTGACGCGGGTGACGAGAAGAGCAACACGGGGATGCTGGTCGCGGTCGGTGGCGGTGTGCTCGCCGTGATCGTGATCGTGGTGGTCGTGGTGCTCGTGCGTCGTTCGAAGAACAACGGCGGCAACGGTGGCGGGCCCGGGGGCCCGGGCGGTCCGGGTGCGCCCGGCGGCCCTGGTGGTCCGGGGTACGGGTATCAGCAGCAGACGCCGCAGCAGCAGCCGGCCGGGTACGGATATCCGCCGCAGCAGCAGTCGGGGCAGGCGGTGTACCCGCCGCAGCAGCAGGCCGGGCAGCCGGGGTATCCGCAGCAGCCGCCGGCCGGGGGTAATCCGTACCGGAGTTGAGCGGGTCGGAGCGGAGGAAGAACGGCCCCTCGCGGGGCCACGGGGCAGGTGCCCGGTGGCCCGGCGGGGGGCCGTCGGCGTGGGCGGGGGCGACACGCCCACGGATGGGGGAAGGGGGGCGTGGGGGGTGAGGGCGGGTGGGTAGGGAGAGGGGACTGTGTCGTCGGATGTTCGGAGGTGGTTGCCGTGGTGCGGTGGAAGTGTGCGGTGGCGGGGTTGGTCGTGGCGGTGGCGGGAGTGGTGGGGGCTTCGGGGACGGCGGGGGCCGAGGGGCTGCGGGACGAGCAGCAGCAGGAGGTGTGTGCGCGGTTGTTGGACGGGCTGCTGCCGGGGTTGGTGCCGACGTCCTCGGTCTGCCGGGTCAACGTGGTGGGGCAGGGCTGAGCGGAAGGGGGGCGGCCGGGTGAGGGGTGGGGAGTGTTACGCGTGCGCGCGGGAGGCTGAGTTCGAGCGGTTGCCGCGGTACCAGCGGATCGCGGTGGACGAGCACTGGCGGGTGGCGCACGCGGTGGATTGCGCGCTGCCGGGGTGGTTGGTGCTGCTGCCCCGGCGGCACCTGGAGTCGATGGCGGAGCTGACCGGGGCGGAGGCGGCGTCGCTGGGGGTGTGGCAGGTGCGGCTGGCCCGGGCGCTGGAGGTGGTGACGGGGTGCCGGAAGGCGTACGTGGCGCAGTTCGGGGAGGCGGAGGGGTTCGCGCACGTGCACTTCCACGTGGTGCCGCGGGCGGGGGAACTGCCGGTGGAGTGGCGGGGGCCGCGGGTGTTCGGGCTGCTGGGGGCCGGCGGGCGGGCGGTGCCCGCGGAGCGGATGGACGAACTCGCCGGGCGGCTGGCCGAGGTGCTGGGGGGCTGAGCGGCGGGTTTGGCGGGATCTCGATGGGCGGTGGCATTCCTGCTGCTGGCCGGGTGGTCGTCCGGGCGGCCATCCTGGGGGCATGATCACTCCTGACACCAAGGACTGGACCTGGGTCCTCGAACGTCCTTGCGCCGAATGCGGGTTGGACACTTCGGCGATCCCCTTCGAGGCGGTACCGGGCCTGATCCGGGGCAACGGGCGGTTCTGGGCCGAGCTGCTGGCCGAGGGCGAGGCCGACGGCGAGGGCGGGGACGGGAGGGGGCTGCGGGAGCGGCCGGCGCCGGAGGTGTGGTCGCCGCTCGAGTACGCCTGCCACGTGCGGGACGTGTTCCGGACGATCGAGGGGCGGCTGCGGCTGATGCTGGCCGAGGACGACCCGGTGTTCCCCGACTGGGACCAGGACGCCACCGCCGTCGAGGACCGCTACCGGGAGCAGGACCCGGCCGCGGTGGCCGCCGAGGTCGGGGCGGCGGCCGAGCGGCTGGCGCGCGCCTACGAGGGGGTGCCGGACGCCGGCCGGGAGCGCACCGGCGAGCGCAGCGACGGCGCCCGGTTCACCGTGGCGTCCCTCGGCCGCTACGTCTTCCACGACGTGGACCACCACCGGTACGACGTCACCAGGGGGCAGCAAAAGGATTGACGGTCCGTCAGTCCGGCTGCCGGAGGGCCGGGTCGTCCGGCGCCGGCGTCCACGCGGGCAGGCCGTGCGGTACGGACTCGGCGAGCGTCGTGGTGATCGCGGAGCCGGAGCCCGAGCCGGGGCCGGAGCTGAGTCGGGCGGTGAGCAGGAAGCGGTGCCCGCCGCCGACCCGGCGGGGTTCGAAGGCGAGGTGGAGGAAGGGCGCGGACGGGGTCGAGGCGGCCGCGAGTCGTGCCAACTCGCCTTCCACGGAACGCCATTCGTCGACGGGAACGTACTGCCGTATGACCGAGTGCCAGACCACGGTCAGCGCGCCCGGCGCCGTTTCTAGGCCGCGCAGGAACACGGCCGCGCCGACCGCCTCGACCGGGGCGGGCGTCCGGGCGGCGAGGGCGAGTGCGCCGTTCAGCCGCTGTGCGCGCGGGAGTTGGTCGGCCCACAGGTAGGAGCGCAGGGCCAGGGCGCCGTCGGCGGAGCGCGGGTCGATCGGTGTCGGGTCGCAGCCGCGCCGCTCCGTCACCCGCTGGAGCGGGGCGTCGCGCAGCCAGGCGGGCGGCTCGCCGCGCCAGGCGTCGGCGAGGACGACGGGGGAGTCCGGCGGCCCGTACGAGAAGTCCTCCGAGACGCAGCGGAACTGCTCGGCAAGGAGGTTGAGGCCCGCGCTGGAGCCCAGCTCGTACAGCCGGACGGGGAGCGGGAACGGAGGTGTGGTGGCGGTGGAGGTGGCGGCGTCGGCGAGCTGTTGCTGGGCCCAGGCGAGGCCGGTGAGCAGCAGGTTGGACCGGCCGACCTCGTTGGTCTGCGGCGGGCGGGTGAGCCACTCGCGGACGAACGGCAGGTGGGCGGCGACGGCGGCGCGGAAGGCCGGCCAGGGGGCGTCCGGGTCGGCGGGGTCGAAGTGGCCGCCCGCGTCGGGGTAGTGCGCGGCGAGGTCGGGGGCCCGGCCGGACAGCACCAGGGCGTGGACGGCGCCGAGCAGTCGCAGGGCGATGGCGTTCGGGCCGGGGGCGTCCTCGTGCCCGGCGATCGCCTCCGCGCACGGCCCGCCGGCGGCCAGGTCACCGGCGGCCCGGTGCAGCAGCGCGGCGGACAGCGGGGAGCCCAACTCGGCGCAGGAGTCCGCCTGGTGGCGGAACATGGCCACGGCGTGGTCGAAGGACATCCGGGGTCTCCGTCTGGGTCCGGGGCGCCGCACACGGGGCGCCGCACACGGGGTGTCGGGCACGTGGGTCGGGTGCGAGTGCGGGCGCCGGGCGTGATCGAACGGCCCCATCCTTCGCCGACCCGATCCGCGGGGGGTAGTGCGACTGGCCGTGATGTCGATCACCGGTCCTCCGGGTGCGATCGGGCGCGATCGGCCCGGGCGGGCGCGCCCGGTTCACGGGGGTACGCCACGGGCGGGCGGAACGGTCCGGGGGCGTGCGTGCCGCCCCGCACGCCCTGCCGGCGCCGTCGACGAGGGGGCGCGGAGCCGGGGGCCGGGACGCCGGACGGACTCGATGGCTCAGCTGCTCAGCGGCCCCGCGGGATCACCAGTCGGTGGTGCGCCGGCGGTGGGTCTGGCGGAGCTGGCTGGTGATGCTGGCGGTGTCGCCGCCCATCACGTCCGCGATCTCGGGCGTGGCCAGGCCGACCACGTAGTGCAGGATCGCCAGGTCCTCGTCGCCCTCCACGTCGGGCCGCAGCCCGGCAGTCCCGGCGATCCCGGCGGCTCCGGCCGCCACGGCGGTGCCGTGCTGCTCGGTGACCGTCTCGCGGAGGATCTGCCAGGCCGCGGCGGCCGGGTTGGGGCTCTCCAGGACGGTCGGCCACACCGCGGCGATCGCGTGCAGGGCCAGCCGGACCACCCGGTGGGCGGCGCCGGGCTCCTGGAACCAGACCCGGGCGTAGCTCTGGTAGCGCGGCTCGTGCAGCTCACAGAAGGCGGCGAACTCGACGGACACGTACGGAAGTTCGGCGGACCGATCAGCAGATGCCGAGTCTGCGGCCGGGACATGACGTTCAGTCACATCAGCTGCCTCTCGATCTGGGTCCGGACGGGAGCGTCAGCGCTCACTCTAGGCCCTCGGGCGGGTGCGGTGGGTGACAAGTCTGCTGAGATGCCCGGGGCCGGGTCGGATTCGGGTCGTTGTGTGACGGCCCGTCAGCAGGGGTCGCTCGCCCGGTGCAGTTGCGAGGGCGTCGCACCTGGTCAGAGGTGGTACATCGGCAGTGGCTGCAAGCCAGTTGGTGTGCCACCGTAGGCCCTATGGGTGAACGCGAAATCGGTGACCGGCCTCACCTTCACGGGCGAATCCCGAGTCACGGGCATGACCACCATCACACACCGGACCGGCCGGACCGCCCCGGTCACGAGCCCCACGACCACCATCACCCGCATGGCGGCACCGTCCGGGGCCCGGAAACCCTCCCCACCCACCGGAGCGTGCCCCACGACCACGCGCCCCACGACCACGCCGAGCGCCACCACCCTCACCCGCACGATCGGCGCGATCACGATCACAGTCACAGTCACGACCGCAGCCACCAACACGGCCACGGCCACGCCCGCGCCCGCCTGCGGCACCGCCTGGCCCACCTGCTGCGCCCGCACTCGCACGACGCCGCCGACCGGGTCGACGCGGCGATGGAGTCCTCCGCCGAGGGCCTGCGCACGCTCTGGGTCTCGCTGCTGGTGCTGGGTGCGACGGCCGCCGCGCAGGCGGTGATCGCGGCGCTGTCGGGTTCGGTGGCGCTGCTCGGCGACACCGTGCACAACGTCGCGGACGCGCTGACCGCCGTCCCGCTGGGCGTGGCGTTCCTGCTGGGGCGGCGGGCGGCGAACCGCAGTTACACGTACGGGTACGGGCGGGCCGAGGACCTGGCGGGCGTCGCGGTGGTGCTGGCGGTGGCGGCGTCCTCGCTGGTGGCGGGGTGGACGGCGGTGGAGCGGCTGCTGCACCCGGAGCCGGTCGGGCACCTGTGGGCGGTGGCCGCCGCGGCCCTCGCGGGGTGCGTCGGCAACGAGTGGGTGGCCCGCTACCGGATCGCCACCGGCCGCCGGATCGGTTCGGCGGCGCTGGTCGCGGACGGCCTGCACGCCCGCACCGACGGGCTGACTTCGCTGGCGGTGCTGCTGGGCGCCGGGGGCAGCGCACTGGGCTGGCGGTACGCGGACCCGGTGGTGGGGCTGCTGATCACGGTGGCGATCCTGGGCGTGCTGCGCGGCACGGTGCGCGAGGTGGGCCGACGGCTGATGGACGCCGTCGACCCGGCGCTGCTGGACGCGGCGGAGCGCGAACTCGCGGGCGTGGACGGGGTGCGCGGGGTCGGCGCGGTGCGGATGCGCTGGGTCGGGCACGCGCTGCGCGCCGAGGCGGAGGTGGTGGTCGACGGCGCGCTGACGGTGGTGGCCGGCCACCGGGTGGCGGAGGACGCCGAACGGGCCCTGATCCGGGCCGTCCCCCGGCTGCTGGCCGTGACCGTGCACGTCGACCACGTCCCGGCCGGGGCGCTCTGACCGCGTCCGGGCGTCCTGGCGTCGGAAGCCGGAAGCCGGAAGCCGGAAGCCGGAAGCCGGAAGCCGCGAGCCGGAAGCGGGAAGCGGCAAATCGAAAGCCGAAAGCCGAAAGCCGCGAGCCGAGAGCAGGAAGCCGGGCAGCGCAGCTGACGTGCCGTCAGAAAGCCTTCCAGTGGGGCCAGTAGGGCCTGCGGAGGGCTTCGGCGACCCCGAGGGCCTCAGGGGTTGCCCGGGCCCGCTCGCGGGCCCTTCACGGCCTTCGCGTCCGCGGGCCGGTCCTTCGCGTCCGCGGGCCGGACCGTCACGTTCCCTGGTCCGGCCCGGGGCTCAGCTCTCGCGCGCCGACCGGGTGGCGGAGGCCCCGCCGAACCGGACGGTGGCGCCCGCACTCCCGGCGGTCCGCGCCGCCGCTTCACTGCCCGTCCGCCCGGCGGCCTCGCCGGTGCGCACCGCGTCCTCGCCCGCTCCGGCGGCGGACCCATCCGCGGCTCCGCCGACGGCTCCTCCGCCGACGGCTCCTCCACCGGCCCCGCCCGCGCTCCCGCCCGCCCGTGCCGCCGCTCCGGCGGCGGCCTCGGCCGCGGCGCTCTCGGCGGCCCGCACCGCGGCGGCCACGCTGTCGGGCTCGCGGCGGGTCTGCTCGGGGATGCCGGCGGTGCGGCGGTCGGTCCGGGCGGTGGTCTCGGCGGCCTCGACGCTCTCCCGGGCGGCCAGGTAGGCCTGCACGGCGGCGATGCCGTAGACCGGCTGGATGAGCTGGTGGCCCTTGAAGAAGGGTCGGGCGGGGGCGAATCCGGCGGCGGTCACCAGCTCGCGGATCTCGGTTATCTCCTCTTCGCTGCGCGCCGTGAAACGGACTTCCCAACCCTTCTTGTACGTACGGCCGTCCTCTCCGCCGCGTCTGGCGGGGTCGGGTTGGCGGACGTAGCCGGGCAGGCGGCCGAGGCGTAGTCGGGCGGCGCGCTGGGCTGATGACTCGTCGCGGGGCATGTGCCCGATGGTAGGCAATTCGTGACGGCCACCGACGCCAGCGGGTGTGACGTTGCGTGTGTGATCGATCACTTCCGGTCAGATCGCGCAGGTCGGCGGCGCGGACTCGATCGGATCGCAATGCTGTGTCGATCCGATGAAAATCGGATAGTAGAAAACAAGTCCGATCTATTACGGCAACGGAGTGAACACCCGATACGCCGAATGGGTGAGGGTATGGGGACTTTAGTGCGGAGCAGTCCCGGTTTGACGACGGTTGCGTAACAGGTCGTCAGGTCAGGCGTCGGGTGTCGGAGCCGAGGGGGAACGTGGACGGCATGAGCTACCGGATTCCGCAGCAGCCCGTGTCCCTCGAAGAACTCGCCCGGCGCCAGCAGAACGTGGTGACGGCCAGTCAGCTCCGCGCCCGCGGCGTCCCGGCCCGCATGGTGAGCGAGCACTGCCGCAGCGGCGGGCCGTGGCAGCGGCTGCTGCCGCGGGTCTACCTGCTGCAGGACGGCGCGCCGACGCCCGAGCAGCGGATGTGGGCGGCGCTGCTGTACGCGGCGCAGAACGGCCCGGCGGGGGACGGCACCCGCGAGGGCGCGGTGATCACCGGCGCGGCGGCGCTGGCGCTGTACGGGTTCGTGTCGGTGCCGCGGCTGCCCGCGGTGCTCGGGGTGGAGGTGCTGGTGCCCCGGCAGCGCCGGCTGCGGGACGCCGGGCAGGTGCGGATCCGGCGCACCGGGCGGGAGCTGGAGGCCCGTTCGGTGCACGGGCTGGCGGTCGCCCCGGTGGCCCGGGCGGTGGCGGACGCGATCAGCGAATGGGCCGAGCAGGGCGCGTTCGAGTCCGGCCGGGTCGGCCCGGGGCTGCTGCGGGCGCTGCTGCGCGAGGCGCTGCTGGCGCGCGGCGGCGGCTGCACGGTGGCGGAGCTGCTGGCCGAACTGGCCGAGGCGCGGCTGCTGGAGGCGCCCCGGGTGCGGGCGGCGGTGGACGAACTGCTGGCGGCGCGCCGGGAGGCCGCGTTCGCCGAGCTGGTGGCCCTGGCGGTGGAGCGCGGTCTGCCGTTGCCGCTGCCCGGCCCCGAGCTGCGGATGCGCGGCGGCACCTACATCGCGGTGCCGGACCTGTACTGGCCCGAGGCCGCGGTGGCGGTGGAGGTCGACTCCGAGCTGCGCTGCGTCAGCGAGGGCGAGGCGGCCTGGGTGCGCGGCGGCCAGCACCGGATGGAGTACCTGGGCGTGCGGGTGGTGTACGTCGGCTCCGCCCGCCTCGCCGCCGAACGGGACGCAGTCGGCGACGAGCTGGCGCAGGCGTACGGGACCGGCGGCGAGGACGTGGTGGAGTTGGTGGTCACCGAGCGCTGAACCGGCCGTGACGGCACGTGGATTGACGGACCGTCAGGCGCGGACGACCGGTGTGCCGGCCAGCTCGACCCCGGCGGAGCGCAGTTCCTCCAGTGCCTCGGCGGTGGTGGCGGGGGCGACGCCGGCCGTCAGGTCGAGCAGGACGCGGGTGGCGAAGCCTTCGCGGGCGGCGTCCAGGGCAGTGGCGCGGACGCAGTGGTCGGTGGCGATGCCGACCACGTCGACGTCGGTGACGCCGCGCTCGTTCAGCCAGTCGGTGAGGGTGCCGCCGTGCTCGTCGAAGCCCTCGAAACCGCTGTACGCGGCGGCGTGCGCGCCCTTGGAGAAGACCGCCTCGACCGCGCCCGAGGTCACCGAGGGGGCGAAGTTGGGGTGGAAGCCCACGCCCTCGGTGCCGGCCACGCAGTGCACCGGCCAGGAGCGGACGTAGTCGGGCTCGGCGGCGAAGTGCGGCCCTGGGTCGATGTGGTGGTCGCGGGTGGCGACGATGTGGGCGTAGCCGGGGGCGGACTCGGCGATCAGGTCGGTGATCGCGGCCGCGACCTCGGCCCCGCCGGCGACGGGAAGGCTGCCGCCCTCGCAGAAGTCGTTCTGCACGTCGACGACGATCAGGGCCCGGTGCATGGCTGGCTCTTCTCTCGTTGGCTCGTTGGGAGCTGGGGTGCGGCCCGGAGCCCGGGGGTCTCGGCCGCGGTGGCGTCGGGGTGGCCCGGGCGGGGCCCGGACGGTACAGCGGTTGGCACTCTAGGCAGTGCGGGGCGGGCGCGAAAGTGCCGGGGCGCCGCCGGGGGATCGCCGCGGGGCAAAGCCGGGCAAAGCCACGTCCGCGCCCGCCCCATCCGGTGTCCGCGCCCGTCCCACCCGGTGTCCGCGCCCGCCCCACCCGTGTCCGCGTCCGGCGGTTCAGTTGGCCTGCCGCTCGGTGTTGATCACCGGCTCGCCGCGGGAGAGCTGGGTCGCCGACAGCGGCAGCGCGGCGCGGGCCCGGCGGTGGCGGTCCCGGGCGGCGTCCAGCGGCTCGCGGCCGACCACCTCGCCGTCGGTGATCAGCGGGACGTGCAGCAGGTACGGCTCCAGCTCGGCCGGGACGGGGCCGGTGCCGACCACCTCGGCCTCGGCGAAGCCGTCCCGGTCGGGGCGGCGGGCGGCCCACTTGCGGCCGCCGACGCTGGTCTTGCCGCCGGCCGAGCGCTTGGCGACCGGGACGAGCTCGCCGCCGGGCACCGACTCGCGGGCGACCAGCTTGTAGACCATCGCGCAGGTCGGGTGACCGCTGCCGGTGACCAGGCTGGTGCCGACGCCGTAGCCGTCGACCGGGGCGGCGGCGAGCGCGGCGATGGCGTACTCGTCCAGGTCGGAGGTGACGATGATCTTCGTGGCGGTGGCGCCGAGCTCGTCGAGCTGGCGGCGCACCCGGTGGGCGAGCAGGGTCAGGTCGCCGGAGTCGATCCGGACGGCGCCCAGCTGCGGGCCCGCCACCTCGACGGCGGTGCGGACCGCCTCGCCGAGGTCGTAGGTGTCCACCAGCAGGGTGGTGTCGCGGCCCATCGAGTCGATCTGCGCGGTGAAGGCGTCCCGCTCGCTGTCGTGCAGCAGGGTGAAGGCGTGCGCGGCGGTGCCGGTGGTCGGGATGCCGTAGGTGAAGCCCGCCTCCAGGTCGGAGGTGGCGGAGAAGCCCGCCAGGTAGGCGGCCCGGGCGGCGGCCACCGCGGACTGCTCGTGGGCCCGCCGGGCGCCCATCTCGATCACCGGGCGGTCGCCCGCGGCGGCGGTCATCCGGGAGGCGGCGGCGGCGATCGCCGAGTCGTGGTTGAGGATCGACAGGATCACCGTCTCCAGGATCACCGCCTCGGCGAAGCTGCCCTCGACGGTGAGCAGCGGCGAGCCGGGGAAGTACGCCTCGCCCTCGGGGTAGCCGTGCACGCTGCCGGTGAAGCGGTAGTCGGCGAGGAAGCGCAGTGTCTCCTCGTCGACGACCCGCTGGTCGGCCAGCCAGTCGAGCTGCGGCGCGGTGAAGCGGAAGTCCTCGATGGCGTCCAGCACCCGGCCGGTGCCGGCCAGCACGCCGTAGCGGCGGCCGGACGGGAGGCGGCGGGTGAAGACCTCGAAGACCGAGCGGCGGTGGGCGGCACCGCTGCGCAGCGCGGCCTGCAGCATGGTCAGTTCGTAGCGGTCGGTGAGCAGCGCGGAGCTGCGGTGCGCGGTGATGGCGTCCATGGGGATGATGCTACTACCACTTAGCGTCAAAGTGACGATTTCTCTTCCGGTCCCCGTGTCGGGCCACCCTGATTCGCTCCCGGGTCCCTCGGATGGAAGCATGGGCCGGGGGGAAGCCGAGGTCGACGAGGAGAGACGGACTGTGAGTGTCGCGCCGGTGGAGGTCGAGCGCCCGGAGACGGAGGGGGTTCCGGTCACGGAACCGGACACGCCCTGGGTGACCATCGTCCACAACGACCCGGTCAACCTGATGAGCTACGTCCAGTACGTCTTCCAGAGCTACTTCGGCTACCCGAAGGACAAGGCCCACCAGCTCATGATGGACGTGCACCACAAGGGGCGGGCGGTGGTCTCCAGCGGCACCCGCGAGGAGATGGAACGCGACGTGCAGGCGATGCACGGCTACGGCCTGTGGGCCACCCTGCAGCACGACTGACGGCCCGTCACCCACCATCCACGAGGGACTGATTCGACACACATGGCCGGTTTGTTCGAGAGTGCGGGCGACGGCGGCGCGGCGATCGCGCTGGACGAGTTCGAGGCGTCCATCCTGCGTTCGCTGGAAGTGCAGATGCTGGAGCTGATCGGGCCGCCGCCCGGCGGCGGCAGCGACGACCCGCTGGCCGCGCTGTTCGCGGAGGGCCCCAGCGAGGCCCCCGAGGACCCGGCGCTGCTGCGGCTGTTCCCCGACGGGTACGGCGGGCCGGGCGCGCCGGAGGACCCGCGGACCGCCGAGCGGGCCGCCGAGTTCCGCCGCTACACCGAGCTGGACCTGCGGGCCCGCAAGCGCGAGGACGCGCTGGCGGTGGTCCGGGCGCTGGACGGGCTGGGCGGCGCGGGCGGGGTGCTGGAGGTCGAGCCGGACGACTTCCCGCGCTGGCTGGGCGCGCTGAACGACCTGCGGCTGACCCTGGGCGCCCGGCTGGAGGTCTCCGAGGAGGAGGACGAGGGCCTGTACCGGCTGCCGGACTCCGACCCGCGCAAGCCGCTGGTGATCGCCTACCTGTGGCTGGGCGCGATGCAGGAGAGCCTGCTGGAGGCGATGACGGGCTGACGGGGCCCGTCAGACCCCCGTCCGACCCCTTGTCCACGCCCCCCTCGCGCCCCTCGCCCGCGCCCCCCGTTCGGCCCCCTTCTTTCGTTCATATTGTCCGATTGCTCAGCTAAAGCTCAGATATGAGGCGTTCCGGGGCTCCGGCGTGGTTCACTGCTGCCTCCCCGGGATAGACGGGGCCCGTCGGCCGGCCGGCCGGCGCGGACCGGGAGGCGAGGCGGGCGGATGACGCAGCAGGTGACGGACGAGGCGGCCGGGTCCGCCCCCGACGAAGAGGGCTACCAGCGGGGGCTGGGCACCCGGCAGATCCAGATGATCGCCATCGGCGGCGCGATCGGCACCGGCCTGTTCCTCGGTGCCGGCACCGCGATCTCCAAGGCCGGGCCCAGCCTGCTGCTGAGCTACGCGGTGGCCGGCGTGGTGATCTTCGTGATCATGCGGGCGCTCGGCGAACTGCTCACCTACCGCCCGGTGGCCGGCAGCTTCGCCGAGTACGCCCGGGAGTTCCTCGGCCCGTTCGCGGGCTTCGTCACCGGCTGGACGTACTGGCTGTTCTGGGTGGTCACCGGCATGGCCGAGACCACCGCCGCCGCCGTCTACGTCCGCTTCTGGGCGCCCGACATCCCGCAGTGGACCACCGCGCTGGCCTTCCTGCTGGTGCTGTACGCCGCCAACCTGATCTCGGTGAAGCTGTTCGGCGAGATCGAGTTCTGGTTCTCGATGGTCAAGGTCACCGCGATCCTCGGGATGATCCTGATCGGCGTCGGCGTGCTCACCCTCGGCTTCTCGGACGCCGGCGACACCGCCTCGGTCACCCACCTGTGGCAGGACGGCGGCTTCTTCCCCAAGGGCGTCGGCGCCACCGTGATGACCCTGCAGATCGTCATGTTCGCCTACCTGGGCGTGGAGCTGGTCGGCGTCACCGCGGGCGAGAGCGAGAACCCGGAGAAGACCCTGCCGCGGGCCATCAACACCCTGCCGCTGCGGATCGCGCTGTTCTACATCGGCGCGCTGCTGGTCATCCTGTCGCTGGTGCCGTGGACCGAGTTCCAGCCCGGCGTCAGCCCGTTCGTCGCCGCCTTCGGCAAGATCGGCATCCCGGCGGCGGCCGGGATCATCAACTTCGTGGTGCTCACCGCCGCGCTGTCCTCCTGCAACTCCGGGATGTACTCCACCGGCCGGATGCTGCGCGACCTGGCCCTGCGCCGGCAGGCCCCCGGGCGGCTCACCCGGCTCAACGGCCACCGCACCCCCGCCGCCGCGATCACCGTCTCCTGCCTGCTGATGGGCGTCGGCGTGGTGCTCAACTACCTCGTCCCGGAACGGGCGTTCCAGTACATCACCTCGATCGCCACCGTCTGCGGCCTGTGGACCTGGGGCGTCATCCTGGCCAGCCAGATCCGCTACCGCACCGCCTGGAAGGCCGGCCGGCTGCCCGCCCCGACCTTCCGCGCCCCCGGCGGCAACTGGAGCCGCTGGCTGTCGCTGGCCTTCCTGGTCCTGGTCGCCGTCCTGATCGCCTTCGACCCCGACGCCCGGATCTCGCTGTACGTCTTCCCCGGCTGGGCGATCTGCCTGGCGGTCGGCTACGTGGTACTGCGCCGCCGCGACCCGGCCGCCCTGCACGCCGACCCGCACGCCCACCTCCGGGCCGGGGACGGCAACTGACGTCTCGCTATCCTGGCCGCATGCTGACCATCACCCGAGAACTGCGCGACCGGATCGTCGCCCACGCCCGCGCCGACCACCCGGACGAGGCGTGCGGCGTGATCGCCGGACCGGCCGGCACCGGGCGTCCCGAGCGGTTCATCCCGATGCTCAACGCGGCCCGCTCGCCCACCTTCTACGAGTTCGACTCCGGCGACCTGCTCAAGCTCTACCGCGAGATGGACGACCTCGACGAGGAGCCGGTGGTGATCTACCACTCGCACACCGCCACCGAGGCGTACCCCTCCCGCACCGACGTGAGCTACGCCTCCGAGCCGTTCGCCCACTACGTGCTGGTCTCCACCGCCGAGGGCACCGGTGAGCAGGACCCCTACCAGTTCCGCTCGTTCCGCATCGTGGACGGTGTGATCACGGAGGAAGACGTCGAGGTGGTCGAGGCCCACCAGAGCTGAGCGACCCCCGACCCGGCCCGGGCCGGGAACGGTGCGGGCCGTTCCCGGCCCGGCCCGGGCCGCCCGCGCGCGGCGGGTCGGCCCGCTTTCCCACCCCTCGGAACGCCGCCGACCGGATGTCGAGACAAGCATGTCAAAGCGGGGGCGGGAATCTATACGATGAGTCCATGCGTTCCGTCGATGTGAGCAATCAGGCCCCAGGCACCCGCCTCGTGGCGCGCCTGCACGTCGACCTGTGCCGGCTCGCCAGCGCGATCTGTCCCGGCACCGCCGCGCACTGACCGGCGGCACCGACCGGCGAGCCACCGACCGGCGAGCCCCAGACAGCACCCGCCCCGCGCGCCGGGGCCCCCTCCCCTGCCGCGCCCCGCCCGGCCCGGCAACCCGAACTCACACTCCACAGGAGCGCAGCCATGGCCATCGAGGTCCGCATCCCGACCATCCTCCGCACCTACACCGACGGCGCCAAGGCCGTCGACGGCAACGGCGCCGACCTCGGGGAGCTCTTCACCGACCTCGACTCCCGCCACCCCGGCATCGCCGCCCGGCTGCTGGACGGCGGCGAGCTGCGCCGCTTCGTCAACGTCTACCTGAACGACGAGGACGTCCGCTTCCTGGACGGCGTCTCCACCGCGCTCGCCGACGGCGACAGCGTCACCATCCTCCCGGCCGTGGCCGGCGGTATGAAGTAATGCGCTACGACAGCCCGATCGAGGCCATCGGCAACACGCCACTGGTGCGGTTGCCGCGGCTCTCGGCCGCAATCCCCGGGAACGAGGACGGTCGGGTCACGCTCTGGGCCAAGCTGGAGGACCGCAACCCGACCGGCTCGATCAAGGACCGCCCGGCGCTGCGCATGATCGAGCGGGCCGAGGCCGAGGGCCGGCTCACCCCCGGCTGCACCGTCCTGGAGCCCACCAGCGGCAACACCGGCATCTCGCTCGCCATGGCGGCCAAGCTCAAGGGCTACCGGATGGTCTGCGTGATGCCGGAGAACACCAGCGAGGAGCGCCGCGAGCTGCTCCGGATGTGGGGCGCGGAGATCATCTCCTCGCCCGCCGCCGGCGGCTCCAACACCGCGGTGCGGATCGCCAAGGAGATCGCCGCCGAGCACCCCGACTGGGTGATGCTCTACCAGTACGGCAACCCGGACAACGCCGGCGCGCACTACGCCACCACCGGCCCGGAGATCCTCGCCGACCTGCCCACCGTCACCCACTTCGTGGCGGGCCTGGGCACCACCGGCACCCTGATGGGCGTCGGCCGCTACCTGCGCGAGAAGGTCCCGGGCGTGCAGATCGTCGCCGCCGAGCCGCGCTACGACGACCTGGTCTACGGCCTGCGCAACCTGGACGAGGGCTTCGTCCCCGAGCTGTACGACGCCGCGGTGCTCACCACCCGCTTCTCGGTCGGCTCGGCCGACGCCGTCACCCGCACCCGCGAACTGCTCCAGCAGGAGGGCATCTTCGCGGGCGTCTCCACCGGCGCGGTCGCGCACGCCGCGATCGGCGTGGCCCGCAAGGCCGCCAAGGCCGGCGAGCGGGCCGACGTGGTGTTCGTGGTCGCCGACGGCGGCTGGAAGTACCTGTCCACCGGCATCTACACCGCCGAGACCACCGAGGCGGCGGTCGAGGCGCTGCAGGGCCAGCTCTGGGCCTGAGCCCCGCGGCAGGACCACGGCGCGGCACCCCGCCGAGGAGGCCGCGCCGTCCGCTCGTCCGATCATCGGCCCGCTGTGACATCCCGGTATTTGTCCGTTCCCGGTGACCGCTCCGTCACGGAACGGTCACCGCGCCGGTCGCGCCCCGGTCGCCGGAGTCCGCCGCGCCAGGCTGGCGGCGCACCACTGGTACGCCGTCACCCGGAGGTGGGCGCGATGCCCGGCCGAGAGCTCTGGTCCTACGTCGAGATCGCCCGGCACATCAACGTGCGGGTCGAGACCGTCCGCAACTACAAGCGGCACGGGCTGCTGCCCGAACCCGACCGGGTGGACGCCGCGGGCCACCCCCGCTGGTACCCGGAGACCATCCGCGGCTGGGCGCTGGCCCGCCCGGGACGCCGCTGAACCGGGCCCCGCCCCGTCCTGGTGATTCCGCCCACAGCCCGGCACGGGAGAGGGGGCAAAGTGCCGCCCGGCCCTTACCCTCGACAGTCAAAGCACCGACGGAGTCGAAGAACCCCGCCCCGCCCGACCGGCGGCGCGGACGGCCGCGGACGATGGCCCGACGGGGCGGGAAGGGCTCGGCATGAAACTGACCGTGGTGGGGTGCTCGGGGAGCTTCCCGTCCGTGGACTCCCCGTGCTCCAGCTACCTGGTGGAGCACGACGGCTACCGCCTCGTCGTCGACCTCGGCAACGGCGCGCTCGGCGCCCTGCAGAAGTACGCCGGCCTCTACGACGTGGACGCCGTCCTGCTCAGCCACCTGCACGCCGACCACTGCGTCGACCTGTGCGCCTACTGGGTCGCCCGCAACTACCGGGTCGAGGGCTGCCCCGACCCGCTGCCCGTGCACGGCCCGGCCGGCACCGCCGAACGCCTGGCCCGCGCCTACGACATGCCGGAGAAGCCCGGCATGACCGAGGTCTTCGACTTCCGCGACCTCGCCGACGGCGCCCGGCTGTCCCTCGGCCCGTTCACCGTCACCGCCGCCCGGGTCAACCACCTCGACTGCGAGGCGTACGGCTTCCGGATCGAGGCCGGCGGCCGCAGCCTGGTCTACTCCGGCGACACCGGCGTCTGCCCCGCCCTGGTCGAACTCGCCCGCGGCGCCGACCTGTTCCTGTGCGAGGCCGCCTACACGGACGGCAAGGAGACCTTCGACTCCATCCACCTCAACGGCACCCAGGCCGGCGAGCACGCCGCCGAGGCCGGCGCCGCCCGCCTGGTCCTCACCCACGTCCCGCCGTGGACCGACGCCGAACGCAACCGCCGCGACGCCGCCGCCGTCTTCCCCGGCCCGGTCGAACTCGCCCGCGCCGGAGCCGTCTACGCGCTGTGAACCGGCGTCAGCCAGTGCCGGTAACGGGGGTCCGCGCCGCTCACCGCGCCCCGGTACGCCTCGGCCAGGCGCTTGGTCAACTCGCCTTCGGAGGACGGTAGTTCGCGGTTGTCCAGGGAGGCCACCGGGACGACGCCGGCCGCCGTGCCGGAGAGGAAGACCTCGTCGGCCGCGTACAGGTCCGAGCGCAGCAGGTTCTCCACCCGGACCTCCACGCCCAGGTCCCGGGCCAGGGTCAGCAGGGTGTCCTGGGTGATGCCCTCCAGGGCGCCCGCGCTGGCGGGGGTGGTGCGCAGGACGCCGCCGCGGACCGCGAAGACGTTCTCCGAGCTGCACTCGCTGACCGTGCCGTCCGGAGCCAGCAGCAGCGCCTCGTCGAAGCCCGCGTCGGTGGCCTCCCGCCGGGCCAGCGCCGAGTTCAGGTACGGGCCGGTGGCCTTCGCCGCCGGGGGGACGGCGTTGGGGTCGGTGCGCCGCCAGCTGCTGGTCATCAGCCGCAGTCCGCGCCCCGCCGCCAGGTAGGCGGGCCACTCCCAGGAGGCGATCGACACGCTGGTGGGGGAGTGCCGCATGTCCAGGCCCATCGAGCCGTAGCCCAGGAAGGCCAGGTGCCGCAGGTAGCAGGAGCGGTGGCCGTTGGCCGCCACCAGCGCCACCGTCGCCGCCGCCAACTCCTCCCGGCTGTAGGGGAGTTCGATGCGCAGCATGTGCGCACTGCGCTCCAGCCGGGCCAGGTGCTCGGCCAGCCGGAACACCGCGGGCCCGTCGGCCGTCTCGAACACCCGGGTGCCCTCCAGCACCCCGGTGCCGTAGTGCAGGGCGTGGGTCAGGACGTGGACGCGGGCCTCCTGCCAGGGCACCAGCGCGCCGTCGAACCAGATCACGGAAGACTCGGGAATCGCCATGCCGCCCATCCTGGAGACCCCGGCCCGCCCGGCGAAGGCCCCCGGCCCCGCCGGATCAGGCCATGGCCGCCACCGGAGCGCCCGTCTCGGATGCCGGGACCGCCTCCCGGACGCGGACCCGCTCCCGGCCGCCCCACCACCGCGCCGTCCGGCCGCCCCGCCGCCGCCCGCCCGCCCGGACCGTCTCGCATGCTGAAAACCGCGCTCCGCCTCCCGCCCGCGGCCCTAGGCTCCCGGAGGGTGGAGACCAGCACCGCCCTGTACGCCCGCCTGCTCGCCGACCCCGGCCTGCCGCTGGACTCCCTGCGCGAGGAACTCGGCTGCGAGGAAAGGGAGTTCGAGCAGGCGCTGGACGAGCTGCGCGGCCTCGGGCTGCTCCAGCGGACGTCGGCGACCACCAGCGGGATGGCCGCCGTCTCGATCGACACCGCCGTCCGCCAGCTGCTGGCCGACTCCGACCGCCGCTTCACCGCGCTGCTCGGCGAGGCCCGCCGCACCCGTGAGCGGGTCGAGCACCTGCACGCCCGCTACCTGCCGCTGCACACCGGCGCCGCCCACGAGCTGGTCCGCGGCACCGACCGGGTGGCCGCGCTGCTGGAGGACGCCGCCCGGGCCGCCCGCACCGAGGCGCTGTCGCTGCGGCCCGGCCAGGACCAGTCGGAGAGCGGCCTGGCCGAGAAGCTCGCCCGCGAGCGGATCGCGCTGGCCCACCGGGTCGCGCTGCGCACCATCTACCCGGCCGCCGCGCTGCACCAGGGCGCGGTCCTCGCCCACGTCCAGGCGCTGACCGCGGCCGGCGCGCGGATCCGGGTCGCGCACACCCTGCCGCTGTGGCTGATCGTGGTCGACGCGGGCCTCGCCGTGCTGCCCGCGCCGGGGGAGCCGCCGGGCAGCGCCGCGGTGGTGGTCCGCGACCCGGCGGTGGTCAGCGTGGTGCGCGAGCTGTTCGAGCACTTCTGGGCGGCCAGCTGGGTCCCGCCGGAGCTGCTCGGCCGCACCACCCCGGACGACCGCCACCGCGAGGTGCTGCGGCTGCTCGCGGCCGGGCTCACCGACCAGGCGATCGGCCGCAAGCTGGAGGTGTCCGACCGCACAGTGCGCCGCCTGGTCGCCGACCTCACCGCGGCGCTGGGCGCGCAGTCGCGCTTCCAGGCGGGCGTGCACGCGGCGCGGCTGGGGTGGATCTGACGGGACCGCCCGGGCCGCGGGCCCCACCCGCGCCCCGGCTACCCGTCCTCGAAGCCGTCGTCGTCCTCGCGTCCCGGGGTCTTCAGGTCGAAGCGCAGGATGACGAACCGGAAGAGGGCGTAGTAGACCACCGCGAAGCACAGGCCGATCGGGATGATCAGCCAGGGTTCGGTGGCCAGGTTCCAGTTCAGGACGTAGTCGATGACGCCCGCGGAGAAGGTGAAGCCGTGGTGCACGCCCAGGCCCCAGGTGAGTGCCATGGACAGGCCGGTGAGCACGGCGTGCAGGACGTACAGGGCGGGGGCGATGAACAGGAAGGCGAACTCGATCGGCTCGGTGATGCCGGTGGCGAAGGAGGTGAGGGCCAGCGAGAACATCATGCCGAGCACGGCGCGGCGGCGTTCGGGGCGGGCGCAGTGGGCGATGGCGAGGGCGGCGGCGGGCAGGCCGAACATCATGATCGGGAAGAAGCCGGACATGAACTGGCCGGCCGCCGGGTCGTGCTGGAAGAAGCGGGTCTGGTCGCCGTGGAACTCCTGGGTGCCGACGGTGTAGCGCCCGGCCTGCTGCCAGAAGAAGGTGTTGGCCAACTGGTGCAGGCCGAACGGCAGCAGGGCCCGGTTGATCAGGCCGAACAGGCCGGCGCCGAGCGCGCCGAGGCCGATCGCCCAGGTGCTGAAGCGGTCGACGACGGCGCCGATCGGGCCCCAGCACAGGCCGAAGAAGACGCCCAGGGCGGTGCCGACGAAGGCCATCACGATCGGGACCAGGCGGCGGCCGTTGAAGAAGCCCAGCCAGTCGACCAGGCGGGTGCGGTGCAGCCGCTGCCAGAGGATCGCGGAGAGCAGGCCGACCACCACGCCGCCGAGCACGCCGGGGTCCTGGTAGGTGGCGGCGACGTCCCGGCCGGGCAGCACCTGGTAGGCGGTCTTGGGGAAGGCGGTGAGCACCTGGTGGTACGTCAGGAAGCCGACCAGGGCGGCCAGCGCGGTGGAGCCGTCGGCCTTCCGGGCGTAGCCGATGGCGATGCCCACGCAGAACAGCAGCGGCATCCAGTCGAAGACGGCGTGGCCGGAGGCGGAGAACACCTCGGCGACCCTGGTCCAGCCCAGGCCCTGGTCGCCGAAGACGTCCTCCTGGCCGAGCCGCAGCAGGATGCCGGCGGCGGGCAGCACGGCGATCGGGAGCTGGAGGCTGCGGCCGATCTTCTGGAGCGCCGCGAAGACCCGGGAGCGCAGCTCCCGGCCGCCGGACGCCGCCGCGGGCAGGGGGTTCTGCGCGGTGGTACTCATAGCGGTGGTTCCTCACGGCAGCGCGATCCTGGTCTAGACCACTTGTGGCCTCCTCCAGCTTTCTAGCACGCGCCGAACAGCGACCGGAACCCTCTTAAGGTTCGCCGGGGACAAGCGCCGCTGAATCGAAACCTTCGAACGGTTGACGCCGGGTCAGCCTACGTCCGGGCAGCACGGCGCCCCCGGCCGGGAGGGGTCTCCCGCCGGGGGCGCGCGGTGCGCCGGGCGGAGGTCAGGCCTTGGTCACGTCGTCGATCTCGTCGTCGTCCTCGCGACCCGGGGTCTTGAGGTCGAACTTGACGATGACGAACCGGAAGACCGCGTAGTAGACCACCGCGAAGCACAGGCCGATCGGGATGATCAGCCAGGGTTTGGTGGCCAGGTTCCAGTTGAGCAGGTAGTCGATCAGTCCGGCCGAGAAGCTGAAGCCGTCGTGGACGCCGAGCGCCCAGGTGACGGCCATCGAGACGCCGGTGAGCACCGCGTGGATGCCGTACAGCAGCGGGGCCACGTAGGCGAAGGAGTACTCGATGGGCTCGGTGACGCCGGTGACGAAGGAGGTCAGCGCGACCGAGGTCATCAGGCCGTAGATCTCCTTGCGCCGGTGCGGCTTGGCGCAGGCCGCGATGGCCATCGCGGCGGCCGGGAGCGCGAACATCATGATCGGGAAGAAGCCGGAGAGGAACTGGCCGGCGTCCGGGTCGCCGGCCAGGAAGCGGCCGATGTCACCGGTGCCGGACTTGCCGGTGTCCGGGTTGGTGTAGGAGCCGAACTGGAACCAGACGAAGGTGTTCAGCAGCTGGTGCATGCCGATCAGCAGCAGGGCGCGGTTGGCGAGGCCGAAGATGCCGGAGCCGACGGCGTCCAGGTCGGAGAGCCACTTGGAGAAGTCCTCCAGCCCGGAGCCGATCGGCTGCCAGATCCACACCATCAGCGAGCCGAGCAGCAGGCCGACCAGGGCGGTGATCATCGGGACCAGGCGGCGGCCGTTGAAGAAGCCCAGCCAGTCGACCAGCCTGACCCGGTGGTAGCGCACCCAGAGCCAGGCCGAGAAGAGGCCCATCAGGATGCCGCCGAGCACGCCGGGGTTCTGGAAGTCGGCCGACACCACCGTCTTGTCGGTGTAGTTGACGCAGATCGTGCCGTCGAGCGTCGAGCCGGTCGGGCAGTCCTTGGGGAAGGCGTGCAGGACGGCGTAGTAGACCAGGAAGCCGGCCACCGCGGCGAGCGCGGTGGAGCCGTCGGCCTTCTTGGCCATGCCGATCGCCACGCCGATGCAGAACAGCAGCGGCAGGCCGAGCGCCGGGTTGAGCAGCGCGCCGCCGGCGGCGCCGATCGCGGCGGAGACCTTGTTCCAGCCGAGGCCGTCCTTGCCGAAGATGTCGTCCTGGCCGAGCCGGGTCAGCAGGCCGGCGGCGGGCAGGACGGCCACCGGCAGCTGGAGGCTGCGGCCCATCTTCTGCAGGCCGCCGTAGAAGGTGTGCCACCAGGTGGACTGGTTCGCTGTGGCGCCTGTCGAACTCATCGTCGGCCCTCCGCTGCCGTTCCCGCTGCCTCTGGGTTCATCCGTGCGTGGGGCCAGGAACACCTGCGGACCGTCCGGCGTTGTCCCGAGTACACCTAGAATTGGTGTAGACCATTTATGGGGCAGTGGCGGTCCGCGGGTTTCGAGAGCCCGATGATCGCCATCCTCCGGCGGCCCGGGGGGCGGCCGCGCGCGGAGGTAGTCCGAAAGTGGACTAACGTGGCATATCGGTCGGAATCGGGTGATGCTGGTCGCGCCGTCGGAAGGCGCGGCAGACTGATCCCGGGTCACCTCCGGCCGGCACCACCGCACACGCAGTACGGCACCCGGCGACCGACCGCCGAAGCGCCGAGACAGAGGGAGAAAGACCATGGCCAGCAAGGCTGAGAAGATCGTCGCCGGTCTCGGCGGAATCGAGAACATCGACGAGGTCGAGGGCTGCATCACCCGGCTGCGCACCGAGGTCCACGACGCCTCCAAGGTCGACGAGGCGGCGCTCAAGGCGGCCGGCGCGCACGGTGTGGTGAAGATGGGCACGGCCATCCAGGTCGTCATCGGCACCGACGCCGACCCGATCGCCGCCGAGATCGAGGACATGATGTGAGCTGAGCCTCCCCGCAGGCCCGCTCCACCCGCGAGGGCCCGCCCGCCGGAGACCACCGGCCGGCGGGCCCTCGCGCGTGCGCCCCCGCCGGGGCCGGGGCGCCGACCCGATACGCTCGTGCCCATGTCTCGCATCGACGGCCGCACCCCCGACCAGCTCCGCCCCGTCACCATCGAACGGAACTGGAGCAAGCACGCCGAAGGCTCCGTCCTGGTCTCCTACGGCGACACCAAGGTGCTGTGCACCGCCAGCGTCACCGAGGGCGTCCCGCGCTGGCGCAAGGGCAGCGGCGAGGGCTGGGTCACCGCCGAGTACGCCATGCTGCCCCGGGCCACCAACACCCGCGGCGACCGCGAGTCCGTCCGCGGCAGGATCGGCGGCCGCACCCACGAGATCAGCCGGCTGATCGGCCGCTCGCTGCGCGCCGTGGTCGACCACCGCGCGCTCGCCGAGAACACCGTCGTGCTCGACTGCGACGTCCTCCAGGCCGACGGCGGCACCCGCACCGCGGCGATCACCGGCGCCTACGTGGCCCTGGTCGACGCGGTCTCCTGGGCCCGGGAGAAGAAGCTGCTGCGCGCGAAGGGCCAGCCGATCACCGGCGGCGTCAGCGCGGTCAGCGTCGGCATCATCGACGGCGTCCCGATGCTCGACCTCCAGTACGAGGAGGACGTCCGGGCCGGCACCGACATGAACATCGTCTGCACCTCCGACGGCCGCTTCGTCGAGGTCCAGGGCACCGCCGAGGGCGCCCCGTTCGACCGCGACCTGCTCAACCGGCTGCTCGACCTCGGCAGCCTGGGCTGCGCCGAGCTGGACGAGATCCAGCGCAAGGCGCTGGAGGCGTAGGGAACCGCGGGGGCTGAACGGCCGTCAGAGAGGGTGGGCGGGCCCGGGAGTGCTGTACAGGCACGCGGGCCCGGCCTTACCGTTCGGGGTGAGCCCGCACACCCTCCTGGAGGACTCGCCGATGCAGCAGCCGCTGAGCATCAACCGCACCACCGCGCTCGCCGTCGCCGCCCTGGCGCTGGTCCTGCCGCTGAGCGCGGTGAGCTGCTCCGCCGCCGAGAAGGCGCTCAGCTGCGCCAACACCGCGGTGCAGGTCAGCACGCACGTCGCCCAGCTCGGCGCGGCGTTCAACAACGCCGACCAGGACCCGGCCGCCGCCGGGCAGGCGCTGCAGAACCTCAAGGGCGACGTGGACAAGCTCGGGCGCAACTCCAACGACGCCGACCTGGGCCGGGCGGTCACCGACCTGCAGACCCAGATCGACAACGTGCAGCAGGCGCTCGACGACAACCGGACGCCCGACCTCGGGCCGCTGGGCAGCGCGGCCGGGCGGGTCAGCAAGGTGTGCACCGGCTGAGCGGCGGGGGCGCACTAGGCTGGGGGCCATGACCAAGCGACTCGTTCTCGCCACCCGCAACCAGCACAAGCTCGCCGAACTGCGCGACATCCTCGGCGCGGCCGGGCTGGAGGTCGAGCTGGTCGGGGCCGACGCCTTCCCCGAGGTGCCGGACGTGCGCGAGACCGGGGTGACCTTCGCCGAGAACGCGCTGCTCAAGGCGCACGCGCTGGCGAAGGCGACCGGGCTGCCGGCCGTCGCGGACGACTCCGGGCTGTGCGTGGACGTGCTGGGCGGGGCGCCCGGGATCTTCTCCGCGCGCTGGGCCGGGCGGCACGGCGACGACAAGGCCAACCTGGACCTGCTGCTGGCCCAGCTCGGCGACATCGCCGCGGAGCACCGGGCCGCCTCCTTCGCCTGCGCCGCCGCGCTCGCGCTGCCGGACGGCACCGAGCGGGTGGTCGAGGGCCGGCTGCACGGCACCCTGCGCACCGAGCCGGCCGGGACGGGCGGCTTCGGCTACGACCCGGTCCTCCAGCCGCTCGGCGAGAGCCGGACGTGCGCCGAGCTGAGCGCCGAGGAGAAGAACGCGATCAGCCACCGCGGGCAGGCGTTCCGCTCGCTGGCGCCGGTGGTCGCCGAACTGCTCGGCTGAGGACGGCGGATGCGCGAAGAGGCCCGCCCCGGCTCCCCGGGGCGGGCCTCTCGGCGTGCTCAACGCCGGTGCGGCCTGAGGGACTCGAACCCTCACGAGATTGCTCTCACGGGCACCTAAAACCCGGGCGTCTGCCAATTCCGCCAAGACCGCCGATACCTGATGTCCGCCATGCTACTGGCCCGTTGCGCGGGCGTGCACCACCCTTTCGGGCGGCGGTGCGGGGTGTCCGGACTTGTTCAAGAATTGGTACAGACCTATTGACCCTTGTGGTCCAGACCACGTACGTTCGCGCCGATCCGCGGAAATCCGGGCCCCGGGCGGTGCGCAACGGCCGGGCCCAGGCACGTCTTCCTCCCCCACGGCGTCCGGCCCCCCACGCCGGGCGCGAGCATTGGAGCGACCCATGCCCGAACGCGCCACAACCGCGCGCTCCGCCGCCCGGACCGGGCGGCGCCCGCTGAAGGCCCACGCCGCGCTGGTGACCGCGACCGCCCTGGTGGCCGGCGCCGCCGGACTGGTCACCGCGATCGGCGGCACCTCCTCGGCCGCCACCGTCAACCTGCTGGTCAACGGCGATTTCGAGAGCGGCACGCTGTCCGGCTGGAACTGCTCGGCCGGACTCGGCTCGGTCACCGCCACCGCCCCGCACGGCGGTGCCAGGGCGCTGCAGGCGGCGGCCTCCGCCTCGGACACCGCCCAGTGCTCGCAGACCGTCGCGGTCAGCCCGGGCACCACGTACAGCCTGAGCGGCTGGCTGAAGGGCAACTACACCTACCTGGGCGTCACCGGCACCGGCACCACCGACACCAGCGCCTGGGGCTCCGGCGCGGACTGGGCCAACCGCAGCACCACCTTCACCACCGGCGCCTCGACCACCTCGGTGACGGTCTACACCCACGGCTGGTACGGCCAGGGCACCTACTACGCGGACGACCTGGTGCTCACCGGCCCGGGCGGGTCGGGCTCCGCCGGCCCGTCGGCGAGCACCTCGGCGAGCGCGTCGGCCAGTGCCGGCGCGTCCGCGTCCGCGTCGGCCGGTCCGTCGTCGAGCCCGTCCTCCAGCGCGTCGTCCAGCGCCAGCCCCTCGCCGTCGGCCAGTGCCTCGCAGGGCGGGACGCCGGGCGGGGACGGGGTGGTGACCACGCCGACCGGGCTGAGCGCGAGCGTGGCGGGCACCGCGGTGACGCTGAAGTGGAACGCCTCCGCCGACAACGCGCAGAACGGCAACAGCGCGGTCTACCGGATCTTCACCGGCGGCACCACGACCCAGACCGCCACCTCGATGGGCACCTCGGTGACCGTCTCCTCGCTGCTGCCGAACACCCCGTACACCTTCACCGTGCAGGGCTACGACAAGGACGGCCACAGCAGCGGGTACTCCGCGCCGGTGACCGTCACCACCGGGGCGGCCCCGAGCGGCGCGCTGAAGTCGGCGTACTTCGCCCAGTGGGGCATCTACGGGAACAAGTACTACCCGTCGACGATGGCCGCCACCGGCGCGGCGAGCGGGCTGAACACGATGACCTACGCGTTCGCCAACATCAACCCGTCCACGCTGAGCTGCTTCGAGACCATCAAGGCCGCCGACACCAACGACAACAACCCGAACGCCGGCGACGGCGCGGGCGACGCGTTCGCGGACTACCAGAAGGGCTACACCGCCGACATCGCGGTGGACGGCACCACCGACGCCTGGACCCAGCCGTTGAAGGGCAACTTCAACCAGCTGCGCGAGCTCAAGGCGAAGTACCCGAACCTGAAGATCACCATGTCGCTGGGCGGCTGGACGTACTCCAAGTACTTCTCGGACGCGGCGGCCACCGACGCCTCGCGCAAGAAGCTGGTCTCCTCCTGCATCGACATGTTCATCAAGGGCAACCTGCCCTCGATCCAGGGCGACGCCACCGGCGGGGCCGCCGCGGCGATGGGGATCTTCGACGGCATCGACATCGACTGGGAGTACCCGGCCTCCGCGGGCGGCCACACCGGCAACCACTACTCGGCCGCCGACACCGCCAACTTCACCGCGCTGCTGGCCGAGTTCCGCAACCAGCTGGACGCGTACGGGCAGACCGTCGGCAAGAAGTACCTGCTCACCGCGGCCCTGCCGTCCGGCCAGGACAAGATCGCGCTGCTGCAGACCGACCAGATCGGGAAGTACCTGGACTACGGCAACGTGATGTCCTACGACATGCACGGCGGCTGGGACGCGACCGGCCCGACCAACCTCCAGGACCCGCTGTACGACAGCCCGAACGACCCGAGCAACCCGGTCGCCCCGGGCACCCAGAAGTACACCGTGGACAACGCGGTGAACGCCTACCTGAACGGCGCCCCGGCGTACGGCATCAAGGGCGGCTTCCCGGCGAAGAGGCTGGTGCTGGGCGTGCCGTTCTACTTCCGCGGCTGGACCGGCGTCCAGGCCGGCTCGAACTACGGCCTGTACCAGGGCGCGACCGGCCCGTCGGCGGCGCAGGGCACCAGCCAGACCGCGGGCGTGGCGTTCTGGAAGGAGCTGGCGGCGGCCGGCAAGACCGGCGGTTCGGCGGTGCACTGGGACCCGACCACGCAGAGCTCGTGGATCTACGACGGCACCAGCCTGTGGACCGGTGACACCCCGCAGGCGATCGCGGCGCGCGGCTCGTACGCCGCGTCCAAGGGCCTCGGCGGCATCTTCGCCTACTCGCTGGAGGCCGACGACAGCGCCGGAACCCTCGTCAACGCGATGACCGGAAGCATGAAGTAGCGTCAGTTCCCCCTGGTGAGGGCCGGATCGTCCGAGTGCGGACGGTCCGGCCCTTCATATCAAGTTGGTACAGACCTGTTGACGGGGATGGTCCAGACCTTTTAGGTTCGGCGGAACTTCCCCCACAGGTGTGCGGCTTCCCTCGGCCGCGCGCACGACACTCTCTCCAGGAGGACCGAGTGTTGATCCGAAACAAGGTGGAGCAGCGTCCCACCGCTGCCGGCCGCCACTCCAAGGGCCGCAGGACGGCCTTCGCCACCACCGCGGCCGCCGGCCTGGCGGGCCTGCTGATGAGCACGCTCGGCGTGGCCCCGTCCGCCGCCGCCGTCGACAACCAGGCGTGTCGTCCCGACGGCATGTACACCACGCCCGGTGTCGACGTCCCCTACTGCAACGTCTACGACACCAGCGGGCGCGAGCAGATGGGCGCCGACCACCAGCGCCGCGTCATCGGCTACTTCACCAGCTGGCGCACCGGCAAGGACGGCACGCCCGCCTACCTGGTGAACAACATCCCCTGGGACAAGGTCACCCACCTCAACTACGCGTTCGCGCACGTGGCGTCCGACAACACGCTGTCGGTCGGCACGGACAACGCGAACAACGCCTCCACCGGGATCACCTTCCCCGGCGTGGCGGGCGCGGAGATGGACCCGGCGTACGCGTACAAGGGCCACTTCAACCTGCTCAGCAAGTTCAAGAAGCAGTACCCGAACGTCAAGACCATGATCTCGGTGGGCGGTTGGGCCGAGACCGGCGGCTACTTCGACGACTCGGGCCAGCGGGTCAACTCCGGCGGCTTCTACTCGATGACCACCAACGCGGACGGGTCGGTCAACCAGGCCGGCATCAACACCTTCGCGGACTCGGCCGTCAGCTTCATCAAGAAGTACGGCTTCAACGGCGTCGACCTCGACTACGAGTACCCGACCTCGATGAAGGACGCGGGCAACCCGCTCGACTACTCGCTCTCCAACGCCAAGCGCGCCTCCCTGATGAAGGGCTACGCGGCGCTGCTGAAGACCGTGCGCGAGAAGCTCGACCGGGCCTCCGCCGCCGACGGCAAGTACTACCTGCTGTCGGTCGCCGCCCCGTCCTCGGGCTACCTGCTGCGCGGCATGGAGACCTTCCAGGTCACCCAGTACCTGGACTACGTCAACATCATGTCGTACGACCTGCACGGCGCCTGGAACAAGTACGTCGGCCCGAACGCCGCGCTGTACGACGACGGCAAGGACGCCGAGCTGGCGGCCGCCAACGTGTACGGCACCTCGCAGTACGGCGGCATCGGCTACCTGAACACCGACTGGGCCGTGCACTACTTCCGCGGCGCGATGCCGGCCGGCCGGATCAACCTCGGCGTGCCGTACTACACCCGCGGCTTCCAGAACGTGCAGGGCGGCACCAACGGCCTGTGGGGCACCTCCTCCACCACCACCTGCCCGGCCGGCTCCGGCCTGACCACCTGCGGTGACGGCGCCGTCGGCGTCGACAACATCTGGCACGACCTGGACGACAACGGCAAGGAGTCGCCCGCCGGCTCCAACCCGATGTGGCACGCCAAGAACCTGGAGGCCGGCGTCCTGCCGGACTACCTCGCCAAGTACGGCGTGAGCGACACCTCGCTCAAGGGCACCTACGCCCGCAACTACAGCTCGTCGCTGGTCGCCCCCTGGCTGTGGAACGCCGACAAGAAGGTCTTCCTCTCCACCGAGGACGACCAGTCGATCGGCGCCAAGGCCGACTACGTGGTCAACCAGGGCGTCGGCGGCGCGATGATCTGGGAGCTGGCCGGCGACTACAAGTGGGACGCCACCGCCAACGGCGGCAAGGGCGAGTACGTCCAGGGCAGCACCATGACCTCGCTGCTGTACGACAAGTTCAAGTCGGCCTCGGCGTACGGCGCGACCCGCTCCACCATCGCGCTGCCGCAGCAGACCCTGCCGATCGACGTGTCCTTCACCGACTTCGCGCTGGGCGACAACAACTACCCGATCAACCCGAAGATCCACATCGTCAACAACTCGACCACCACCCTGCCGGGCGGCACCGAGTTCCAGTTCGACTACTCGGTCTCCGCGCCCGCCAACGCCGCCGACCAGTCCGGCTTCGGCTCCAAGGTGATCCGGGCCGACCACACCGGCAGCAACGTCGGCGGCCTGAAGGGCACCTACAACCGGGTCTCGCTGAAGCTGCCGACCTGGCAGACCCTGGCGCCCGGCGCCTCGGTGGACGTCGCCTTCGTCTACTACCTGCCGGTCTCCACCCCCGCCAACTGGACCGTGAACGTCGGCGGCACGCTGTACGGCATCACCGGCGACTTCACCCGCGGCACCACCGCGGGCACCGCCTCGCCGTCCCCGTCCACCTCCGCGTCCGCGTCGCCCTCGAAGTCGGCCTCGCCGTCCGCGTCGGCCAGCGCCTCGCAGTCGGCGTCCCCGTCGGCCAGCGCCTCGCAGTCGGCGTCCCCGTCGGCCAGCGCCTCCGCCTCGCCCTCCAAGTCGGCCTCGCCGTCGGCCAGCGCCTCCGCGTCGGCCAGCACCGGGACCTGCTCGGGCGCGCCGAGCTGGAGCGCGGGCGCCGTCTACGCCACCGTCACCAAGGTGTCGTGGAAGGGCCACTACTACCAGAACAAGTGGTGGACCACGAACGAGGACCCCTCGCTGAGCGGCGCCTGGGGCGCCTGGACGGACCTCGGGGCCTGCTGAGCCCGGCCCCGGGCCCATGAACGGCGGTGGCGGTCGACCCGGTCGGGGGGTCGGCCGCCACCGCTGCGCCGTTCAGGAGCTCACCGGCCGACCTTCAGGTCCTTGAGCAGCTTGGCGACGTGGCCGGCGGCCCGGACGTTGTACAGCGCCCGCTCCACCCTGCCCTCCTCGTCCACCACGACCGTGGAGCGGATCACGCCCTGGTAGGTGCGGCCGTAGTTCACCTTCTCGCCGTACGCGCCGTACGCCTCCAGCACCCGGTGCTCCGGGTCGGACAGCAGGGTCACCTTCAGCTGCTCGGTCTCGCGGAACTTCCCGAGCTTCTCCGGCCTGTCCGGCGAGACGCCGATCACGTCGTAGCCGGCCCCCGCGAACACCTCCAGGTTGTCGGTGAAGTCGCAGGCCTGCTTGGTGCACCCCGGGGTAAGCGCCTGGGGGTAGAAGTAGACGATCACCTTCCGGCCCAGGTGGTCGGCCAGCGACACCTCCTTCCCGTCGGCGTCGGGCAGGGTGAAGGCGGGGGCGGTGTCGCCGGGCTGCAGGCGCTCGCTCACGATCGGGGCTCTCCTCGGGAGTGGACGGGTGGTCGTGCTGCGGGATCAACCTACTCCCGTTGGTGGGTGGCGCTGCGCGCGTGCGGCGGTGAGCTGACAGACTGTCGACGGAGAAGAAGTGCCTAGCGGTAACAGAGATGGGGTGGCCCCAGTGGCAGCGAGCGGCAAGGACACGTCGGCACCGCGTACGACGGCCCAGATCGAGGCGGACATCGCCGGGACGAGGGACCGGCTCGCCGTGACCCTCGACGAACTCGCCATGCGCGTCCACCCGGCCACCGTCGCCGCGCAGGCCAAGGCCAAGGTCCGGGCCTCGGTCGAGCAGAAGGCCGGGCAGGCGTACGTGGCCGCGAGCGGCGCCGTCGAGCAGGTGAAGTCGAAGTTCGTCGACGAGGACGGGCGGCTGCGGACGGAGCGGGTGGTGCCGGCCGCGCTGGTCGGCGTCGGCGTGGTGCTGCTGATCGCCTCGGCGCGGCGGCGGCGCAAGGGCTGACCGCAGCCCGCCGCGGGGCCCCGGGCCGGTGCCCGGGGCCCCGCCGTTTCCCCGGTCCGGTACGGTCGGGGCGTGAGCGAGAACGACACGCAGAACACGGCCGCGGCCGACCGGGACGAACCGCACGACCGGCACGGGCGGCACGACCGGCTCGGCGAGAAGCTGCCGATCCGGATGCTGCACGACCGGGTGCTGGTGCGGACCGAGACCGGCGAGGGCGAGCGCCGCTCCACCGGCGGCATCCTGATCCCGGCGACCGCCGAGCTGTCGCGCCGCTGCGCGTGGGCCGAGGCGGTGGCCGTCGGCCAGAGCGTCCGGTCCGTCGAGCCCGGCGACCGGGTGCTGTACGACCCGGAGGACAAGCTGGAGGTCGAGGTCCGCGGGGCGACGTACGTGCTGCTGCGCGAGCGCGACCTGCACGCGGTGGCGGCCGGGCGGTTCGGCGACCTGGAGGGCTCGACCGGGCTGTACCTGTAGCAGCCGTGCCGACAGGGCCGGACCCGGAACAAACGGGGTGCGGGACGGCCGGTGCCGGGCGTAGCGTGGTGGGCCGTCCGGGTACCGGAATAGTCGGCGAGGGGGCATCGTGGTCGGCGCGCTCTACTGGTCGGTGGCCCGGGGCGCGTTCCGGCGCTACTCCACGTACCGGGCGGCGACGGTCGCGGGGACGGTCACCAACAGCGTGTTCGGGATCATCCTGGCGTACACCATGCTCGCGCTCTGGCGGGCCCGGCCCGGGCTGGGCGGCTACGACGCCGCGCAGGCGGTCACCTACATCTGGATCAGCCAGGCCCTGCTGGCGACGGTCGCGGTCTGGGGCGGCGGCTTCCAGGACGACCTCCAGGCGCGCTTCCGCAGCGGCGACATCGCGGTGGACCTCTACCGGCCGGTGGACTTCCAGGGCTGGTGGCTGGCCACCGACCTGGGGCGGGCCGCGTTCCAACTGGTCACCAGGGGCGCGCTGCCGGTGCTGGTGGGCGCCGCGCTGTTCGACCTGGCGCTGCCGCGCAGCCCGCTGGTGTGGGCCGAGTTCCTGCTGGCGGTGGCGCTGGCGGTGCTGGTCAGCTTCGGGCTGCGCTTCCTGGCCTCGCTGACCGGGTTCTGGCTGCACGAGTCCGAGGGGGTGCGGGCCGCGATGACCGTGGTGTCGATGTTCTTCTCCGGGATGCTGCTCCCGCTGGCCCTCTTCCCGGGCCTGCTGGGCGAGTTGGCCCGGGCGCTGCCGTTCTCGGCGATGGTGCAGCTGCCCGCCGACGTGCTGCTGCGGCGGCGCACCGGCACCGGCCTGCTGAGCCTGTACGGGTTCCAACTGGCCTGGGCCGCCGCGCTGCTGGCCCTCGGCCGGGCCGGGCAGGCGCTGGCGGTGCGCCGGGTGGTGGTGCAGGGTGGTTGAGCCGGAGGGCCTGGCGGCCCGGGCCGGCTGGGCGGTGCGCTCCTGGTGGCTGATCGCCGGGATGTGGATCCGCTCCACCATGGCCTACCGGGCCTCGTTCGTGCTCAGCCTGGTCGCCAACACCCTGATCACCTTCCTGGACTTCACCGTCCTGCTGCTGATGTTCGGCCACACCCGGCAGCTGGCCGGGTGGACGCTGCCGGAGACCGCCTTCCTGTACGCCACCTCCTCGATCGCGCTCGGCGCGGCCAACGTCCTGGTCGGCTCGGTCAGCGGGCTGGGCGAGCGGGTGCGGGCCGGCAGCCTGGACACCATGCTGATCCGGCCCGCCCCCGCGCTGGCCCAGCTCGCCGCCGAGCGCTTCTCGCTGCGCCGCCTGGGCCGGCTGCTCCAGGCCCTCGCCGTGCTCGGCTGGTCGCTCGCCGCGCTGGACGTGCACTGGACCTGGGACCGGGTGCTGATGGTGCCCGCGCTGCTGCTCTGCGGCACGCTGATCTTCTGCGCGCTGTTCGTCGGCTGCTCCTGCGTGCAGTTCTGGTGGGGCGAGGCCGCCGAACTGCAGAACTCGGTGACGTACGGCGGGGCCACCCTGCTCCAGTACCCGCCCACCGTGTTCGCCCGGGAGGTCGTCGCGGGCACCGTGTTCGGCGTCCCGCTGGCCTTCGTCAACTGGCTGCCCGCCCTGCACGTCCTGGGCCGGCCCGACCCGCTCGGCCTGCCGGTCGGCTTCCGGTTCGCCGCGCCGCTGGCCGCCGCGCTCTGCCTGCTGGCGGCCGGCCTGGCCTGGCGGGCCGGGCTGCGCGCCTACCGCTCCACCGGAAGCTGACGGAAGGGGAACCACGGCGATGATCGAGGTCGAGGACGTCCGGCGGAGCTTCACCGTCCGCACCGGCGAAGGGCGCTGGCGCCGCGGCAGGCGCGAGGTGCGGGCCGTCGACGGGCTGACGTTCAGCGTCGCCGAGGGCGAGTGCGTCGGCTACATCGGCCCGAACGGCGCCGGGAAGTCCACCACCGTCAAGATGCTCACCGGCATCCTGGTGCCCACCGGCGGACGGCTGCGGGTGGCCGGCGTCGACCCGGCCGCCCGCCGCTCCGAACTCGCCCGCCGGATCGGCGTGGTGTTCGGCCAGCGCACCACCCTGTGGTGGGACCTGCCGCTGCGCGACAGCTACGAACTGGCCCGGCGGATCTACCGGATCCCCGACGCCAGGTACCGGGCCAACCTCGACCGCTGCGTCGAACTGCTCGACCTGGCCGCCCTGCTGGACACCCCCGTCCGGCAGCTCTCGCTCGGCCAGCGGATGCGCGGCGACCTCGCCGCCGCCCTGCTGCACGACCCCGGCGTGCTCTACCTCGACGAGCCCACCATCGGGCTCGACGTGGTCAGCAAGGCCAAGGTCCGCGAGTTCCTGCGCGAGACCAACCGGGAGCGGCGCACCACCGTGCTGCTCACCACCCACGACCTGACCGACATCGAGCAGCTGTGCGGCCGGGTGATGGTGATCGACCACGGCCGCCTCGTCCTGGACGGCCCGCTGGAGCGGCTGCACGAGATCGGCGGCAGCGAACGCACCCTGGTGGTCGACCTGGCCGGGGCGCACCCGCCGATCGAGCTGCCCGGCGTCCGGGTGGTCAAGACCGAGGGCCCGCGCCAGTGGCTGGCCTTCCCGGCCCGGCAGAGCGCCGCGCCGATCGTCGCCGCCGTCGCCGAGCGCTACCCGCTGGTCGACCTGTCGCTGCGGGAGCCCGCGATCGAGGACGTGATCGCCCGGATCTACGCCGGGAGCGCCGCCGCGCCGGTGGCCTGAGCCCCCCTCACCCGTTCGGGTGGCGAAGGTGACCAGTCGGCCGGTACGGGAGTTGACACCTCGTGACCGAGCAAGGACCGGACGTCAGCGTGGTGATCGCCGTCCACGACACCATGCCCTACCTGACCGCCTGCCTGGACTCGCTGGTGGGCCAGAGCATCGAGCCGCACCGGATGGAGGTGGTCGCCGTCGACGACGGCTCCGGCGACGGCAGCACCGAGGAGCTCGCCCGCTACGCGGCCGCCCACCCCGGACTGTTCCGCACCGTCCGGCAGCCCGCCTCCGGCGGCCCCGCCGGACCCACCAACCGCGGCACCGAACTCGCCCGCGGCCGCTACCTGCTGTACCTCGGCGCCGACGACTGGCTCGGCCCCGAGGCGCTGGAGCGGATGGTCGAGGCCGCCGACCGCTGGCAGTCCGACGTGCTGATCCCCAAGCAGGTCGGCGAACACGGCCGGGTCGTCCCGCAGGGCATCTTCGACCGCACCGCCGAACAGGTCGGCTTCACCGACTCCGCGCTCGCCTGGGCGCTCGGCGACACCAAGCTGTTCCGCCGCGAACTCGTCACCGCCCACGGACTGCGCCGCCGCGAGGACCTGGTCATCCACTCCGACCAGCCCTTCACCCTCGGCGCGCTGCTGCACGCCCGCAAGGTCTCCGTCCTCGCCGACTACGACTACTACCACCTGGTGCTGCGCCGGGACCGCTCCAACGTCACCCACCGGGCCGGGCCGATGGACCGGCTGCGCGGCTTCGCCGCCGCCCACGAGGTGCTCGACCGCAGCGCCCTGCCCGGGCCCGACCGGGACGCCGTGCGGGCCCGCTACTTCAGCTGGGACGTCCCGCAGCTGCTCCAGGCGCCGTTCCTGGCCGAACCGCCCGCCGTGCAGCGCCGGATCGTCCAGGAGATCGGCCGGTTCACCGACCGGCACTGCTCGCCCGCCGTGTTCCGCACCCTGCCCGTCCCCGCCCGGCTCCGGCTGGCCCTGGCCCGGCGCGGCGAACTGCTCGCCCTGTGCGACCTGATCACCTGGGAGCAGGACCACGGCGAGCCGCCCGCCGTCCGGCGCGGCTCCCGGCTCTACGCCGACCACCCGATGTTCCGCGACAAGCGCCTCGGCCTGCCCGACGCCCTGTTCGAACTCGGCCGCGCCCCCGGGCCGGCCGGCTGGCGCCGCCTCGTCCCCGCGCCGCTGCGCCGCGCCCGGTGGGCGGTCAAGCGCGTGCTGCGCAGGGCCCGCCGGGACGGCCTGACCGGGCTGCTGCGGGGTGCCCGGTGAACGGGGTGCCGGAGCGGGACGCGGTGCACGGCACTCCGGTGCGGGACGCGCTCCTGGAGCAGGACGCGGGGCCCGCCGGGGACCCGGCGGGCCAGGCCCCGGAGCCGGGCGCGGCGGGCGCGGCCCCGCAGCAGAACGCGGTGCTGGACGTCTGCGTGGTCGGCCTGGGCAAGATCGGCCTGCCGCTGGCCGTCCAGTACGCCGGCAAGGGCCACCTGGTGACCGGCGCCGACATCGCCCCCGAGGTGGTCGCCGCCGTCACCGCCGGCCGCCCCCCCTTCCCGCGCGAGGCGCACCTCGACGAGCGGCTCGCCGAGGCCGTCGCGGCCGGCCGGCTGCGCGCCACCACCGACACCGCCGCCGCCACCGCCGGGGCCGACGCCGTGGTGATCGTCGTCCCGCTGGTCACCGACCCCGACGGCAACCCCGACTTCGCGCTGCTGGACGCCGCCACCGACGCCGTCGCCGCCGGACTGCGCCCCGGCACCCTGGTCAGCTACGAGACCACCCTGCCGGTGGGCACCGTCCGCGGCCGCTTCGCCCGGCGGCTGGAGGCCGGCTCCGGGCTGGCCGCCGGACGGGACTTCGCGCTGGTGTTCAGCCCCGAACGGGTCCGCACCGGGCGGGTCTTCGCCGACCTGCGGCGCTACCCCAAACTGGTCGGCGGCATCGACGCGGAGTCCACCCGGCGCGGCGTCGCCTTCTACCGGGCGGTGCTCGACTTCGACCCGCGCCCCGACCTGCCGCGCGGCAACGGCGTCTGGGCGCTGTCCGGAACGGAGGCCGCCGAGTTCGCCAAGCTCGCCGAGACCACCTACCGGGACGTCAACATCGCGCTGGTCAACCAGTTCGCCCGGTACGCGGACCGGGTCGGCGTCGACCTCGCCGAGGTCATCGACGCCTGCAACTCGCAGCCCTACAGCCACCTGCACCGCCCCGGCATCGCGGTCGGCGGCCACTGCATCCCGGTCTACCCCCGGCTGTACCTGTGGAACGACCCGGGGGCCGGCGTGGTGCGGGCCGCCCGCGAGGCCAACGAGCAGGTCCCGGCGTACGCGGTCGGCCTGCTGGAGGGCGCGATCGGCCCGCTGGCGGGCGTCGCGGTGACGGTGCTCGGCGCGTCCTACCGGGGCGGGGTCAAGGAGACCGCGTACTCCGGGGTCTTCCCGCTGGTCGCCGCGCTCCGGGCGGCCGGGGCGGAGGTCGGCGTCAGCGACCCGCTCTACCAGCCGGAGGAGCTGGCCGCGCTCGGCCTGCCGCCCGACCAGGGCAAGCCCGCCGCCGCGCTGGTCGTGCAGGCCGACCACCCCGAGTACCGGGACCTCGGCGCGATCGACTTCCCGGGCGTGCGGGTGCTGCTCGACGGCCGCCGGGTCACCGACCCCGAACGGTGGGAGGGCGTGCGGCGGATCGTGCTCGGCGGGGGCGGCTGAGGACGCCGCCGCCGCGGCACCGGGCAGGCGGATTTGCGGGGCGGCTGCCGTTTCGGGCGCGCGGTGTGCCAGGCTGGCGGGGTGAGCACGGACCAGACGGCCCCAGGAGTCAGCTTCACCGCCGCCGACGAGGAGAAGCGGCGCGGTGTGCGGAAGATGAAGACCGTCGCGACCGGGCTGCTCGCCCTGGCCACGCTGGTGTTCGCCCTCGCCACCTGGGCGAAGGCGTCCGGCGCGGGCACCTGGGCCGGGTACGTCGCGGCCGCCGCCGAGGCGGGCATGGTCGGTGCGCTCGCCGACTGGTTCGCCGTCACCGCGCTGTTCCGCCGGCCGTTCGGGCTGCCGATCCCGCACACCGCGATCATCCCGACCAAGAAGGACGCCTTCGGGCGCTCGCTCGGCGACTTCGTCGGCGACAACTTCCTCTCCGGGCCGGTGGTCCGGGCCCGGCTCGGCCGGATCGGGGTGTCCCGGCTGCTCGGCGAGTGGCTCCGCGCGCCCGGCAACCCGGAGCGCGTCACCCACGAGGCGGCCGCCGCGCTGCGCGGCCTGCTGGAAGTGCTCCGCGACGAGGACGTGCAGGCCGTGGTCGCCGAGGCGGTCACCCGGCGGGCCGCCGCCACCTCGGTCGCCGAACCCGCCGGGCGGCTGCTCGGCCGGATCGTCGCCGACGACGGCCACAAGGGCGTGGTCGACCTGGTGGTGGCGCGCGCCCACGACTGGCTGGTCGCGCACCACGGCGAGGTGGTCGCCCGGGTCACCGCCAAGACCCCGGGCTGGACGCCGAAGTTCCTCGACCAGCAGGTGGGGGAGCGGGTCTACAAGGAACTGCTGCGCTTCGTCGGCGACGTCCGCGACGACCCGGTCCACCCCGCGCGCGGCGCGCTCGACAACTTCCTCGCCGACTTCGCGCGCGAGCTCCAGCACGACCCCGCCACCATCGAGCGGGTGGAACGCGCCAAGTCCGACCTGCTGGCCCGCCCCGAGGTGCAGGACCTGATCGCCTCCTCGTGGGCGGCCGTCCGCGCCCTGGTGCTGAACGCCGCCGAGGACGAGGACAGCGAGCTGCGCCGCCGCCTCACCGAGGCGCTGCGCACGCTGGGCCGCCGGCTGGCCACCGACGGCCGGCTCCAGGCGAAGACCGACAGCTGGCTGCTGAACGCCGTCGACTACGTGGTCACCAACTACCGGGAGCAGATCACTTCGTTGATCTCCGAGACGGTGGCCGGCTGGGACGCCGCCGACGCCTCCCGCAAGATCGAGGCCAACGTCGGCCGCGACCTCCAGTTCATCCGGATCAACGGCACCGTGGTCGGCGCGCTGGCCGGCCTGCTCATCCACACCGTCAGCACCGCCCTGGGGGGCTGACGGTGCGGCGGGCCGCCGCGGGTTAGCATGCGAGGTCTGTCCGGGTCCGGGTGAGAGCAGAACGGGAGCGTGCCGTGGCCGAGGGTGTCCAGGGGATCGAGGCGTTCATCGCCGGAATGCCGAAGGCGGAGCTGCACGTCCACCACGTGGGCTCGGCCTCGCCGCGGGTGGTGGCCGAGCTGGCCGCCCGGCACGCCGGACGCAGCCGGGTGCCGGCCGACCCGCAGGCGCTCGCCGAGTACTTCACCTTCACCGACTTCGCGCACTTCATCGAGGTGTACCTGAGCGTCGTCGACCTGATCCGGGACGCCGAGGACGTCCGGGCGCTGACGTACGGCGTCGCCCAGGACATGGCCCGGCAGAACATCCGGTACGCCGAACTGACCGTCACCCCCTACTCGTCGGTCAACCGCGGCATCCCCGACACCGCCTTCATGGAGGCGATCGAGGACGCCCGGCGGTCCGCCGAGAAGGACCTCGGCATCGTGCTGCGCTGGTGCTTCGACATCCCCGGCGAGGCCGGGCTGGCCTCCGCCGAGGAGACCGCCCGCCTCGCCCTCGACCTGGCCCCCGACGGGCTGGTCTCGTTCGGGCTCGGCGGCCCCGAGATCGGCGTGCCGCGCCCGCAGTTCAAGCCGTACTTCGACCGGGCCCGGGCGGCCGGCCTGCACAGCGTGCCGCACGCGGGCGAGTCGACCGGCCCCGAGACGGTGTGGGACGCGATCCGGCTGCTCGGCGCGGAGCGGATCGGGCACGGCACCCAGTCGGTGAAGGACCCGGCGCTGGTCGACTACCTGGGCGAGCACCGCATCCCGCTGGAGGTCTGCCCGACCTCCAACCTGGCGACCCGGGTGGTCGAGCGGATCGAGGACCACCCCGTCCGGCAGATGGTCGACGCCGGCCTGCTGGTCACCATCAACAGCGACGACCCGCCGATGTTCGGCACCGACCTGAACACCGAGTACGCGGTCGCCGCGAAGCTCCTCGGCCTGGACGAGTCCGGCGTCGCGGCGCTCGCCCGCAACGCGGTCGAGGCGTCCTTCCTCGACCAGGCCGCGAAGCGCCGGCTGACCGGCGAGATCGACACCTACCTGGCGGCCTGGCCCACCGCCTGAGCGTTCCGGAAAGGGAGTTGTTCGGCCTCGTACGGGTCGGTAGTCTGGCGCCGCCATCAGGCGATCTTCAGACTTTTCCAGACCTGGGGGGTCGGTGCTCCACCGCCGTCTCATCGCGTCCGCCGCGGCTCTCGCTGCCTCGGTCGCCTTCCTGCCGGGAGCGGCGCACGCCGCCGACCCGGCCCCGAACGCCGGCCAGGCCGCCACCCCCCGGGGGTGGGAGCCGGAGCCGGCCGGCGCCAAGACGTTCACCAGCCCGGCCGACAAGTCGTTCCGGCTCCAGGAGGAGTCACCCGGTACCGCCACCGCGAAGCCGGCCGCCGCGGGCGCCCGGGCCGCCGCCGTGCCGTCCACCGGCCGGACCGTCTACGTCCTCACCCGGGCCGGCTGCACCACGGACCGGGGCACGGGCACCCAGGCCGCGCCGTTCTGCACCGTACAGCGGGCGGTGGACGCCGCCGTGCCCGGCGACGCGATCCGGGTCGACGGCAAGGACGAGGGGGCGCTCCCGCCCAGCGACACGGAGACCGTGGTCGTCCGCACCTCCGGCCTGACCATCACCGGCGGCACCAACGCCCCGCGGATCATGGCGCAGGACTACACGGTCGGAAAGCCCGGCCTGACCCTGGACGGGGTCAGCGACGTGACGGTCAGCGGCCTCACCTTCTTCGGCGGCGGCGGACCGGGCGTGGCCGTCAAGGGCTCCGCACGGGTCACCCTCGACTCCCTCCACCTCTACGGGGGCGCCGCCGGCGCCTTGACCGTCGACGGCGCGTCCAGCGCGGTCACCGTGGCCAGGACGTACACCACGATGTCCGGCACGGCCCCCGGCACCGCGGCGATCGCGGTGGCCGAGGGGGCGAAGGACGTCACCCTGGCCGGCAACCTGGTCAACGCCGTCGCCCTCGACAATTCCTGGAACTACCAGCCGTCCGTCGGCATCTCCGCCACCGGCGTGCAGGGGCTGAACGTCACCAACAACACCGTCCAGCGCGGCTGCCTGCCCGCCGTCGCCGTGGACGGCGCCTCGACCGCCGTGTCGGTCCAGAACAACCTGGTGGTCGAGACGGCCGCCGCGGCCGCCTGCGACTCCGGCCAGCCCGCCGTGGCGGTCGCGGCCGAGTCGGCCCCGGCGACCACCGCCGACTACAACGACTTCTACGCCGAGACGTCCACCGGCGCCGGACCTTACCGCTGGGCCGGCACCGGGTACCCGACCGTCGCCGCCTTCCGGGCCGCCGTGCCCGCCCAGGGCGCGCACGACACCGTCGAGACGGTCGCGCCGCAGTACGTCAACACCGGCTGGGAGGGCGGCGTCGCCTACGCCCTGCAGACCGGCTCCGCCGCGATCGGCACCGCCAACCCGTCCGCGCCCGGCGTCCCGGCCACCGACTACTTCGGCCACGGCCCGCTGGCCGACCGCGGCGCGGTCAGGTACCAGAGCAACAACCCCGGCTTCGCGATGGCGCTCGACGCGAGGAGCACCAGCGCGTTCGGCATCACGATGGACATCGACGTGACCACCCTGCCGGTCGCCCAGGACATCTACCTGCAGTGGGGCGACGGCACCACCGACGTCCTCAACTTCTACGGCAACAAGCCGGTGAAGACCACGGCGCAGCACATCTACCAGAAGCTCGGCGACTACACCGTCACCGTCACCGACTACGAGAAGACCGGCAACACCATCCGCAACACGGTGAAGGTCTCCACGCTCGGCTCGCAGTACACCGCGTACGGCCCGAAGCGGCTGCTCGACAGCCGGGACGGCACCGGTGTCCCGGCCAAGGGCCGGATCGCCCCGTACGGGACGGTCAGGCTCAAGGTCGGCGGCGCGAACGGCATCCCGGCGGACGCGACCGCCGCGGTGCTGAACGTGACGGTGACCAACCCGGCCGCCGACGGCCACGTCACGGCGTACCCGGAGGGCGGCCAGCGGCCGAACACCTCGAACGTCAACTACCGGACCGGGCAGAGCGTGCCGAACCTGGTGATGGTGCCGATCGGCGTCGACGGCTACGTCGACCTGTACAACGGCGGCTGGGGCGCGACCGACCTGGTCGCCGACATCACCGGCTACTTCACCCCGTCCCCGGCCGCCGGCTACGCGGCCGTCGGCCCGACCCGCCTGGTCGACACCCGGGACGGCACCGGTGCTCCGCGCGCCCAGATCGCCGGACGCAACTCCGTCCCGGTGCAGGTCGCCGGTGCGGCCCCGGGCCTGCCCGGCGGCGGCATCACCGCCGTCGCGCTGAACGTCACCGTCACCAACCCGCGCGAGGACGGCCACCTGATCGTCTACCCGAGCGGGCAGGCCGTGCCCACCGCGTCGAACCTCAACTTCACCGCCGGACAGACCGTCGCCAACTCGGTGGTCGTGCCGGTCGGCGCGGACGGCAGGATCCGGGTGTTCAACGGCGCCTGGGCCGGCACCGACGTGATCGTCGACGTGGTCGGCTACTACGGCGCCAACGAGAAGGGCGCGTTCATGCCGGTCGACCCGGAGCGGCTGCTCGACACCCGCGACCCCGCGCTGTGGAAGGGCGCGCTGCCGCTGCACGGCCGCTACTACGCCTACCTGCCGATGACCACGCGCAGCGACATCCCGGCGTTCGTCTTCAACGCCACCGTCACCGACACCCGGGACAACGGCCACCTGTCCGTCGCCTCGGACCCGAACACCCTGGACAACTACAAGAACAACAACACCTCCCCGGTCTACCCGCCGACCACTTCCTCGCTGAACTGGAAGCGGGGCGACACCGTGCCGAACCTGGTGCAGGTCGCGTCGGGAGGGGGCGTCATCGACTTCTTCAACGAGAGCGACGGCGACATCAACCTGATCGTCGACATCTTCGGCTACTACCAGAACGCCTGACACCCGCTCGGCCCACGCCGCGTCCCCGGAGCGCCCGCCGCCCCGGGGACGCGGCGTTCCCGGCCGCGCTCAGCGGTGCAGGTACCGGCGCTCGGCCGTCGTCCAGGCGGTGCTGGTCAGTAGGTAGAGCGCGCCCGCCGCGGGCAGCAGCAGGGCGAACAGCGGGGTGCCGAAGGCCAGCCAGCGGGTCGGGCCGGCCGTCGTGGGGGAGTGCGCGGCGCGGCGGGCGCTGTACCAGGCCAGGGCGAGCAGGGCCGCCTCCAGGGCGGCGAACAGCGCGAACTGGGCCGGGGTGTGGGCGGTCGTGGGGCGGGTGCCGAGCGGGACGCCCGCGAGTGTCGCGTCCAGCAGGTGGCCCGGGGCGGTGGTGAACAGGCGGTACATCACCGAGAAGAACGGGGCCTGCAGCAGTGCCGGGAGCAGGCCCGCGAGCGGGCCGGTGCCCTCGGCGCGGTGCAGGGCGAGCAGTTCGCGGTTCAGCCGGGCGGGGTCCTTGGCGTGCCGTTCGCGCAGCCGGGCGACCCGGGGCGCGATCCGGGTGCGGGCCCGTTCGGCGCGGGCCGCGGAACGGGCCAGCGGGTGCAGGGCGGCGCGGACCGCCAGGGTGAACAGGACGATCGCGGCCGCGGTGGGGACGGCGGTGGCGAGGGCCGCGACGGCGGCGTGGGCGAGGTGGACGGCGGGGTCGAGGACGCTCAGGACGGACACGGTGGCTCTCCGGGAGTCGGCGGGACTGGCGACGGTGCTCGGAGGGCGGACGCGCGGAGGGGACCGACGGCGCCGGGCGCGCGGGCGCGCGCGGCGGGGGTCGGGGAGGGTGCGTGGTCGTTCGCGCGCGTCCCCGGGTGCACTCCCGGCCCCGGTGGGGTGCGGGAGTTGGGGGAGGCGCGGAGGAGGAACGGGCCCCTCAGGCGGCCGCGGGCGGCCGTCCCGGGGCGCGGGGGCGGGCGCGGCCCGGGGCGTCCGGATCGCGCGGGGCGAGGTAGGCGGTGCGGTAGGCCCGGCGGCGCAGGGCGCCCGCGTGGACGGCGGCCGGGGTGCGGGCGCCGGGGACGCGGGCCGCGGCGAGGGCGGTGCCGGTGGCGACGGCGGCGAGCAGGAGCAGCGCGGCGGCCGCGGTCAGCGCGCCCGGACCGGTGGGCAGGTCGCCGGTGAGGACCCGGAGCAGCGCGAGCAGCAGCGGCGTGGCCGACACGGTGCGCACCTCCTGGGGCCGGGGCCGGGGCCGGGGCCCGGGTTCGGGTCCGACGGTACGTCAACGGCGGGGTGGTGGTCCGTGGTTCCCGCCCCCGCCGTCGACGCGGGGGTCAGGGCAGGCGGACCACCGAGGCCGTCGCGGCGGAGGCGCGGGCGGCCTCCAGGACGGCGAGGGTGGCGACGGCGTCGCGCGGGTCGACGGGCGGCGGGGTGCGGTCGGCGAGCGAGGCGGCGATGCCCGCGTAGTACGCCGGGTAGTCGCCGGGGTCGGTGGTGACGGACTCGGCGTCGCCGTCGCTGCCGAGCAGGCCGTACGCGGCCGGGTCGTCCTCGCCCCAGGGCCCGTCCGGCGCGCCCGGGCGGCGGCCGGCCCGCAGGGCGGCCTCCTGCGGGTCCATGCCGAACTTGACGTAGCCGGCGCTGTCGCCGAGGACGCGCAGCCGGGGCCCGGCGAGCGGGGCGAGGGCGCTGGTCCACAGCTGGGAGCGGACGCCGCCGGTGTGGGTGAGGGCCAGGAAGGCGTCGTCGTCGACCACCGCGCCGTCGCGGCGCACGTCGATCTCCGCGTACACCGTCTCGACCGGACCGAACAGGGTGAGCGCCTGGTCGACCAGGTGGCTGCCCAGGTCGTACAGGGTGCCGCCGACCTCGGCCGGGTCGGCCAGCTCGCGCCAGCCCGCCTTGGGCTTGGGACGGAAGCGCTCGAAGCGGGACTCGAAGCGGTGCACCCGGCCGAGGCGCCCCTCCGCGATCAGGCGGGCCGCGGTCAGGAAGTCGCCGTCCCAGCGGCGGTTCTGGAACACCGACAGCAGCAGGCCGGACTTCTCGGCGAACTCGCACAGGTCGCGGGCCTGGTCGCTGGTCGCGGCCAGCGGCTTGTCGACCACGGTGGCCAGGCCCGCGAGCAGGGCGGTGCGGGCGAGCGGGACGTGGGTGCGGTTGGGGGAGGCGATCACCACCAGGTCGAACCGGTCGGCGTCCTCGAACAGCTGCTCGGGGGTGTCGAGGGCGCGGGCGTCCGGGTGGTCGCGGTGCAGCCGGGCGCGGCGGTCGGGGTCGGCGGTGACCACCGCGTCCAGCCGGAGTCCGGGGGTGCTGGCGATCAGCGGGGCGTGGAAGGCGGAACCGGCCAGGCCGTAGCCGATCAGGCCGACGCGGAACGGGGCGGAGGGCGTGCTGCTCATGGCCTCAACTCAACCACCCCGGCCCGCCGCGGCGGCGGAGGCCGCCCGGTCCGGCCCGCCCCGCCGGGGAACCGGTCAGCGCTCGGACGGGGGGCGGCACCGGTGCCGCACGGCGAACGCGGCGCCGGTCAGCAGCAGCACCGAGCCCACCGACAGCAGCACGCCGTTGAGCACCGCGGCGCCCTCCCCGGACCCGGCGAGCCGCACGGCCGGCCCGGCCAGCAGGGCAGCGACGGCCAGCAGTACGGCGGCGCGGGCGGTGGCGGCGCGGGCGGTGCGGTGGACGGAGGCCATCGGGGGCTCCCTTGCGTCGGGCGGAGCGGGCGTGTCCGGGACGCTAACCGTTCTCAGTACGGTAACTGACGGTACGTCAGGGTAGTTACGGGCGGCTTAAGGCGGTGTTGAGACGCCCCGCACCGGGGTCGACGGTCCGGGGCCGGCCGGTCACCCGCCGTTCCCGGACCGGGCCCCCGGCCGTGCGCCGGGGCCCGGTCCGAGCGGGGCGCGGGGGCGTCAGATCAGCTCGACCAGGTCGGCGATCGACTGGACCACCTCGGTCGGCCGGTACGGGAAGCGCTCGACCTCGGACGCCTGGGTCAGGCCGGTGAGGACCAGGAAGGTCGACATGCCCGCCTCCATGCCGGAGACGATGTCGGTGTCCATCCGGTCGCCGATCATCGCGCTGTGCTCCGAGTGCGCGCCGATCGCGTTCAGGCCGGCCCGCATCATCAGCGGGTTCGGCTTGCCGACGAAGTACGGCTCCACGCCGGTCGCCTTGGTGATCAGCGCGGCCACCGCGCCGGTCGCGGGCAGCGCGCCCTCGGCGGACGGGCCGGTCTCGTCCGGGTTGGTGGCGATGAACCGGGCGCCGTCGTTGATCAGCCGGACGGCCTTGGTCATCGCCTCGAAGGAGTACGTCCGGGTCTCGCCCAGCACGACGAAGTCCGGGGCGGTGTCGGTCAGCACGTAGCCGATGTCGTGCAGCGCGGTGGTCAGGCCCGCCTCGCCGATCACGTACGCGGTGCCGCCCGGGCGCTGGTCGTCCAGGAACTTGGCGGTGGCCAGGGCGGAGGTCCAGATGTGCTCGGCGGGCACGTCCAGGCCCATCCGGGCGAGCCGGGCGTGCAGGTCGCGCTGGGTGTAGATCGAGTTGTTGGTGAGCACCAGGAAGGGCTTTCCGGACTCACGCAGCCGCTGGAGGAAGGCGTCGGCCCCCGGGATCGGCACGCCCTCGTGGATGAGGACTCCGTCCATGTCGGTCAGCCAGGTCTCGATGGGCTTGCGGTCTGCCACGTGGGTGTCTCCTTGGTCTTGCACAGGTCGAACGATCTTCGTGATCGCTCCGACCGGACTCCACTGGCCGGTCGGGCGCCACAGGCTGCCCCAACGCCGGTCAGCCTAGTCGTCCCGGTCGGCCGGCCACAGGGGCGTCCGCGCCCGCCGACGTCCGCCGACGTCCGCGAGAACACCCCCGGCCCCCGGGCCGCGGCGGGCGCAGCGGGCTGTCGGCGCGACTGTGTAGCGTTCACCGCGGCGGGTCCGGGACGGGCCCGCGGAACGCACGAGTGAGAGCGGCCGCCGTGCGGCGCGGCCGGTGGGAGGTACAACGTGACGGAGCTGGCCCAGACGTCCGCGAACGGCGCGCCGGAACTGCCCGAGTCCTGGCGGGGGGTGCTCGCCGAGGAGACCGGCAAGCCCTACTACGCGCAGCTGACCGAGTTCCTGGCCGCCGAGCGCGCCGAGCACGAGGTGTTCCCGCCCGCCGGGCAGGAGTTCTCGGCGCTCGCCGCGACCGCGTACCAGGACGTCCGGGTGCTGATCCTCGGTCAGGACCCTTACCACGACAACGGCCAGGCGCACGGCATGAGCTTCTCCGTGCTGCCGGGCGTCCGGACCCCGCCGTCGCTGCGCAACATCTACAAGGAGCTGCACACCGACCTCGGCCTGGCGGTGCCCGACAACGGGTACCTGATGCCGTGGGCCGAGCAGGGCGTGCTGCTGCTCAACGCGGTGCTCACCGTGCGGGCGCACGAGGCCAACTCGCACAAGAACAAGGGCTGGGAGAAGTTCACCGACGCGGTGATCAAGGCGGTCAGCGCCCGCGAGGAGCCCTGCGTGTTCGTGCTCTGGGGCGGCTACGCGAAGAAGAAGCTCCCGCTGATCGACACCAGCCGCCACGTGGTCGTCCAGGGCGCGCACCCGTCGCCGCTGTCCGCGAAGCTGTTCCTCGGCAGCAAGCCGTTCTCGCAGATCAACGAGGCACTGGAGGGCTTCGGCCAGAAGCCGGTCGACTGGCAGATCCCGAACCTGAACCAGTAGCGGCACGAGCGGGGGCGGGGCCCGGGGGAGCGCCTCCCCGGGCCCCGGCCCCGCTCGCCTCAGGCGAGGACCGGCGGTTCGGTGGCGTCGCGCAGCCGGTCGAGGGTGACGCCGTCCGCGAGTTCGACCAGCCGCAGCCCCTCGGGGGTGACGTCGAGGGTGGCCAGGTCGGTGACGATCCGGTGGACGACGGCGCGGCCGGTGGCGGGCAGGGAGAGCTCGTCCACGATCTTGGGGGTGCCGTCCTTCGCGGTGTGCTCCGTCACCACGATCAGCCGGCGGGCCCCGTGCACCAGGTCCATCGCGCCGCCCATGCCCTTGACCATCCGGCCGGGGATCATCCAGTTGGCGAGGTCGCCGCGCGCGGAGACCTGCATCGCGCCGAGCACCGAGACGTCGATCCGCCCGGCGCGCACCATGCCGAAGGAGAACGCCGAATCGAAGTACGCCGCACCGGGGTTGACGGTGACCGTCTCCTTGCCGGCGTTGATCAGGTCGGGGTGGACGTCGGCGTCCGCCGGGTAGGGGCCGGTGCCGAGGATGCCGTTCTCGGAGTGCAGGACGACGTGCACGCCCGGCGGCAGGTGGTCCGGGATCAGCGTGGGCAGACCGATGCCGAGGTTGACGTACTGGCCGTCGCGCAGTTCGCGGGCGGCCCGGGCGGCGAGCGCCGCGCGCGGGTCCGAGGGGGCGGCGGTGGTCATCGGGACTCCTCCGGGGCGGCGGGGCGGCGGACGGTGCGCCGCTCGACGCGGCGGTCGGCGGGGTCGGCGGCGACGATCCGGTCGACGTACACGCCGGGCAGGTGGACGGCGTCCGGCGGGATCTCGCCGGGCTCGACGATCCGGTCGGCCTCGACCACGGTGACCCGGCCGGCGGTGGCGCACAGCGGGTTGAAGTTGCGGGCGGCGGCGTGGAAGACGCAGTTGCCGTGCCGGTCGGCGACCTCGGCGCGCACCAGCGCGAAGTCGGCGTGGATCGCCTCCTCCAGCAGGTGGCGGCGGCCGCCGAACTCGCGGACCTCCTTGGGCGGGGAGGCCAGCGCGACCGCGCCGCCGCCGGGGGCGTAGCGCCAGGGCAGGCCGCCCTCCTCGACCTGGGTGCCGGCCCCGGCCGGGGTGTAGAAGGCGGGGATGCCCGCGCCGCCGGCCCGCAGGCGCTCGGCCAGGGTGCCCTGCGGGGTGAGCTCGACCTCCAGCTCGCCGTTCAGGTACCGGCGGGCGAACTCCTTGTTCTCGCCGACGTAGGAGGAGGTCATCCGGGCGATCCGGCCGGCCCGCAGCAGCAGGCCCAGGCCCCAGTCGTCCACCCCGCAGTTGTTGGAGACGACCCGCAGGCCGGTGGTGCCGGCGTCGACCAGGGCGCCGATCAGGGTGGACGGGATGCCGCACAGGCCGAAGCCGCCGACCGCGAGCAGGGCGCCGTCGGGAATGTCCCCGACCGCGCGGGCCGGGGAGTCCAGGACCTTGTCCAAGGGGGGCCGCCTTTACCAGGAGAGGGCAGGAGAGGGCAGGGGGTGCAGGGGAGTGCAGGGGAGGGACCGACTGGCGCACCACCCTCCCCGCAGGCCCCGGGGCTTTCCATGGCGGACGGCGCCACGGCGCGGGCGCCCGCCATGTGCCCGCCGCACACCTCCGGCCGCCCGCCGCCGCGACATGGCGGCGGGCCACGCAGTGCGGGCGGCTGATGTGTGGGTCCGTCACATGTCGTCCCACCGGGCGCGCCCCTACGGTTCCGGCATCCCACCAGCACCGGTACGTCAGGAGCCCCCCACCATGCCAGTCACGGACGCCACCCACAGACGCCCCGTCCGGAAGCTCGCCGCACTGGCCGCCTGCGTGCTGCTCGCCGCGGGCTGCGCGAAGGCCGGCACCGCGGGCACCTCGACCGGGGCCGGGAGCGGCGGGGGCGACAGGAGCCCGGTCAAGGTCGGCCTGGTGTACTCGAAGACCGGCCCGCTGGCCGCCTACGGCAAGCAGTACCTGGAGGGCTTCAAGGCGGGCCTGGCGTACGCCACCAAGGGCACCGGCGCCGTGGACGGCCACCCGGTGGAGGTCGCCGAGCAGGACGACGCGGGCGACCCGGCGAAGGCGGTCTCCGCCGCCAAGGACCTGATCGGCAAGAACTACAAGATCCTGGCGGGCTCCACCGCCTCCGGCGTGGCGCTCCAGGTCGGCCCGATCGCCGCGCAGAACAAGGTGCTGTTCATCTCCGGCCCGGCCGCCGCCGACAAGGTCACCGGCCTGAACAAGTACACCTTCCGCTCCGGCCGGCAGTCGTACCAGGACACCCGGGCCGCCGCCTCGTTCATCGGCGACGCCAAGGGGAAGAAGGTCACCGTGCTGGCCCAGGACAACGCCTTCGGCCAGGCCAACGTGGCCGCCGTCAAGGACGTCCTGGGCGCCGGGGGGGCCGTTGTGGACGCCGTGCTGGCCCCGCCGTCCGCCACCGACCTGACCCCGTTCGCCACCCAGGCCAAGGACGCCAGGCCCGACCTGCTGTACGTCGCCTGGGCCGGCGACACCGCGTCCGCGCTGTGGACCTCGCTCAACCAGCAGGACGTGTTCTCCGCGACCAAGGTCGTCACCGGCCTCGACGTGGCCGCCTCGTACCCGCTGTTCGGCCCGGCCGCCGAGAAGATCGACTTCCTGAACCACTACTTCGGCGGCGCCGCCGGCACCGAGGCCGAGAAGGCGATGACCGACGCGGTCACCAAGGCCGGCTCCAAGCCCGACCTGTTCACCCCCGACGGCTTCACCGCCGCCCAGATGGTGGTGCACGCGCTGGAGGCCGCCCAGGGCTCCGACGCCGACACCGACGCGCTGGTCAAGGCGCTGGAGGGCTGGAGCTTCGACGGCGTCAAGGGCAGGCTGACCGTCCGGGCCGAGGACCACGCGCTGCTCCAGCCGATGTTCCAGGTCAAGCTGGTCGGCAGCGGCGCCGACGCCAGGCCCACCGCCGTCAAGACCCTGGACGCCGACCAGGTCGCCCCGCCGGTCGCTCCGACGGCGGGCTGAGCCCGATGAGCACCCCCGCCCCGGTCCTGCGGCTGGACGGACTCGGCTGGTCCGTGCGCGGCGTCCCGATCGTGCAGGACGTCAGCCTCGACGTCGCCGAGGGCGAGTTCGTCGCCTTCATCGGCCCGAACGGGGCGGGCAAGACCTCCCTGTTCAACCTGATCACCGGCATCCACCCCGCCACCCGCGGCACCCTCCACCTGGACGGCGCCGACATCACCGCCCTGCCGGTGCCCGCCCGGGCCCGGCGGGGCCTGGGCCGGACCTTCCAGACCTCCTCGCTCTGGCCCGGCCTCACCGTCGCCGAGCACCTGCGCCTCGCCGCCCAGGCCGCCGCCGGGCCCGCCGCCTCCTACCGGATCTGGCGGCGGGCCGGACGCCACCGGCAGCAGGTCGAGGAGACCCTGGAGCGCACCGGCCTGGCCGACCGCGCCGACGACCCGGCCGGCTCGCTCTCGCACGGCGGCAAGCGCAAGCTCGAACTCGCGGTGCTGCTGGTCGGCGAGCCGCGGCTGATCCTGCTGGACGAGCCGATGGCCGGCGTCAGCGCCGAGGAGGTGCCCGCGCTGGTCGAGCTGATCCGCTCCGTCCACCAGGAGCAGGGCCGCACCGTCCTGATGGTCGAGCACCACATGGACGTGCTGCTGGGCCTGGCCGACCGGCTCGCCGTGATGCACCACGGCACCCTGCTCGCGCTCGACACCCCCGACGCCGTGATGGCCGACGCCACCGTCCAGGGGGCCTACCTCGGGGAGGCGCTGTGAGCCTGCTGACGGTCCGCGACCTGAGAGTGGTGATCGACGGCCTGCACATCCTGCACGGGGTGGACCTGGACGTCGCCGCCACCGGCGTCACCGCCCTGCTCGGGCGCAACGGCGCCGGCAAGACCACCACCGTCAAGGCGGTCATGGGCCTCGTCCCGCGCACCGGCGCCCTCACCTTCGACGGCGCCGACATCGGCCGGCTCCCCACCCACCTGGTGGTCCGCCGCGGCATCGGCTACGCCCCCGAGGACCGCGGGATCTTCGCCGGCCTCAGCGTCGCCGAGAACCTCCGGCTCGCCGAACGCGACACCGCCCCCGCCTACGACCTGGTCTTCGAGCTGTTCCCCGAGCTCAAGCAGCGCCACCGGCAGCCCGCCGGGACGCTCTCCGGCGGGCAGCAGCAGATGGTCGCCATCGCCCGCACCCTGCTGGGCGGCAACCGGCTGATCATCGCCGACGAGCCCACCAAGGGACTCGCCCCGAAGATCGTCACCGAGGTCGCCGACGTGCTCGCCCGGGTCGCCGAGACCGTCCCCGTCCTGCTGGTCGAACAGAACCTCGCCCTGGTCCGCCGGGTGGCCGGCCACTGCGCCGTCCTCGCCGACGGCCGCACCGCCCACCAGGGCGACGCCCGCGCCCTGCTCGCCGACGAGGACGCCGCCCGCCGCCTGCTCGGCGTCGGCGGCCACCGCCCCGCCCCCGCACCCGAGGTGACGCCCCGATGAACACCGTCGTCCTGCTCGCCTGCACCGGCCTCGGGCTCGGCGCGCTGTACTTCCTGGTCGCCTCCGGCCTCTCGCTGATCTTCGGCCTGATGGACGTGCTCAACTTCGCCCACGGCGCGCTGCTCTCGGTCGGCGCCTACGCCGCCTGGTGGGCCGCCACCGACGGCGGGATGGGCTTCTGGCTGGCTGTCCCGTTCGGCACCCTGGTCGGCACCGCCGCCTCGGTGCTGCTCGAACTCGCCCTGATCCGCCCGCTGTACACCCGCCCCCGGGACCAGATCCTGGCCACCGTCGGCGTCGGACTCGCCCTGCCCGCCCTGCTGATGGGCGTCTGGGGCCCGGACGCCCGGCCCTTCCCGCAGCCCGCCGCGCTCTCCGGCACGGTCGGCCTGCTCGGCGCGACCGTCCCGGTCAACCGCTTCGTGCTGATGGCCGCCGCGCTGGTGGTGCTGCTCCTGCTCCGGCTGTTCCTGGCCCGGACCCGCTACGGGCTGATCGTCCGGGCCGGCGTCGAGGACCGCGCGATGGTCACCGCCCTGGGCATCGACGTCCGCAAGGCGTTCACCCTGGTCTTCGCGATCGGCGGCGCCGCCGCCTCGCTCGGCGGGGCGCTGGCCGGCCTCTACTTCGGCTCGATCAACCCCGCCCAGGGCACCGGGCTGCTGATCTTCGCCTTCGTCGTGGTGGTGATGGGCGGCACGGGCTCGGTCACCGGCGCCGCCGTCGCCTCGGTCGGCGTCGGCCTCGTCCAGCAGTTCGCCAACTACTACACCGCGGCGGGCCTCGGCGACCTCTCGGTGGTCGTCCTGCTCGCCGTCCTCCTGCTCGTCAAGCCCCGCGGACTCACCGGGAGACTCGCGTGACCACCCACCTCAAGCGCTGGTGGCCGCTGGCCCTGCTGCTCGTCCTGTTCGCCGCGCCCTACAGCACCCTGCCGCTGCCCGGCCTGCTCGACGGGCCGCTCGGCAGCCCCGGCAGCCTGCAACTGATCGCGCTCTGCCTGCTGTACGGGGGCCTGGCCACCGGCTACGACCTGCTGCTGGGCCGGACCGGGCTGCTCTCCTTCGGGCACGCGCTGTACTTCGCCACCGGCCTGTACGCCACCGACCTGGCCATGCTCGAACTCGGCCTCGGCTTCTGGCCCGCCGCGCTCTTCGGCGTGGCCTGCTCGGTGGCCCTCGCGCTGGCGCTCGGCGCGGTCTCGCTCCGGGCCACCGGCATCGGCTTCTCCATGGTCACCCTGGCCTTCGCCCAGGCCGGCTCGATCCTGGTGCAGCGCAACCCCGGCGGCCTCACCGGCGGCGAGGAGGGCCGCTCCGTGCCCGCCGCGCACCTGCCCGACGCGCTGATCGGCATCCAGAACACCGCCAACCTGTACTGGATCGCGCTGGCCTACCTGGTCGTCACGCTCGCCGTCGTGCACCGGACGGTCTCCTCGCCCACCGGCCGGGTCTGGTCCGGCATCCGGGAGAACGAGCGCCGGGTCGAGGTGCTGGGCCTGCGCCCGTACGGCTTCAAGCTGGTCGCGTTCACCGTCTCCGGCGCGCTGGCCGGCGCGGGCGGCGTGGTCTACCTGCTGCTCACCGGCGGCGCCACCCCGCAGGCGGCCGGCTCGGACGCCACGCTCGCGCTGCTGGTGATGGTGGTGCTGGGCGGCTCCGGCACCCGCTGGGGCCCGCTGCTCGGCGGCGTCCTCTACACCTGGGCCGCGCACCGGCTCGGCGACCTGGCCAACTCCGACTCGGTCGCCGAACTGCCGTCCGTGCTGCGGGTTCCGCTCTCCCAGCCGCTGTTCCTGCTCGGTACGCTCTTCGTCGCCGTGGTCTACCTGCTGCCGGGCGGCCTCGCCAAGCTCCCCGCCCGGCTGCGCGGCGGCCGTACCGCCGGGGCCGCGGCCCCCGTCACCGCCGTCCCGGAAGGCGCCGCATGACCAGCCCCCAGCCCGTCGCCCTGACCGTCCCCGTCGAGGGCGGCGACCTCGCCGTCCTGCACTGGCCCGCGACCGTCCCCGGCGCGCCCGTGGTGGTCGCCGTCCACGGCATCACCGCCAACGCGCTGGCCTGGGCCCCGCTGGCCCGGCTGCTCGACGGCCGGGCCGCGCTGTACGCCCCGGACCTGCGCGGCCGGGCCGCCAGCCGCGACCTGCCCGGCCCCTGGGGCCTGGCCCGGCACGCCGAGGACGTCGCCGCGCTGGTCACCGCCCTGGACGCGGGCCCGGTCCGGCTGGTCGGCCACTCGATGGGCGCCTGGGTCTCGGCCCTCACCGCGACCCGGCACCCGGAGCTGGTCGCCGAACTCACCCTGGTGGACGGCGCGGTGACCTTCCCGCTGCCGCCCGGCGTCAGCGAGCGGGACGCCCTCGCCGCGGTCCTCGGCCCGGCGCTGGCCCGGCTCTCGATGACCTTCCCCGACCGCGCGGCCTACCGGGCGTTCTGGCAGGCCCACCCCGCGTTCGACCCGTGGACCGAGGAGCTCGACGCCTACACCCAGCGCGACCTGGTCGGCGAGGCCCCCGAGCTGGTCTCCTCCTGCGTCCACGAGGCGGTCACCACCGACGGCGCCCAGGTCCTGCTCGACCCGGAGGCCGCCGGGGCGATCCACCGCCTGACCGTCCCCGCCCGCCTGCTCTACGCCGAACGCGGCCTGATGGACGAGCCCCGGGCGCTCTACGACCCCGCCCGGCTGGAGGCCGCGAAGGTCACCGTCCCGACCGAGCCGGTCGCGGACACCAACCACTACTCGATCATCCGCTCCGCGCGCCTGGTGGAGCTGCTGGTCTGACGGCGGCACGGCGGCACGGCCGGGGCCCGGGGAGCGGTGCTGCTCCCCGGGCCCCCGCCGTCCCGTCCACTACGCGCCCAGGAAGGTCTGCCAGCCGCCGGTCGGGGCCTGGCCGACGTTGAGGGTGCGCAGCTTGCGGAGGGTGGACTGGTCCTGGACCTCCAGCCAGTCGACGAGCTGCTTGAAGGAGACCAGGCGGACGTCGGGCTTGCCGGCGATCTGCCGGAGGGCCTCCTCGACCGCGTCCATGTAGATGCCGCCGTTCCACTGCTCGAAGTGGTTGCCGACGAAGAACGGGGCCCGGTTGGTGGTGTAGGCGCGCTCGAAGCCCGCCAGGTACGCGTCGCGGGCCTGGTCGCGCCACTGGCCGTACTTCGCCGGGTCGCCCTTGGTGGAGCCGCCGGACTGGTTGGCCAGGATGTTGTAGTCCATGGACAGCACCTGGAAGCTGTGGCCGGGGAACGGGATGCCCTGGAGCGGGAAGTCCCAGATCTTGCCGTCCTGGACCTTCTGCGGCCAGATCTGCAGGCCGCCGGGGGAGCTGGCGTCGTACTTCCAGCCGAGCTTGGCGGCGGTCGGCAGCAGCGCCTTCTGGCCCTCCAGGCAGGGGGTGCGGCCGCCGATCAGCTCCTTCTTGTAGTCGAAGGGGAACGGGTCGACGTCGGTGAAGCCGGTGTTGGTCCGCCACTGGGTGACGAAGGACACCGCCTGCTGGATCTCGCTCTCCCAGTCCTCCGGGGTCCACTTGTTGACGCCGTTGTGGTCGGAGCGGGTGGAGCAGAAGTGCCCGTTGAAGTGGGTGCCGATCTCGTGGCCGGCCTGCCAGGCCTGGGTGATCAGCTTGATGGTGTTGCGGACGGCGTTGTCGGACAGGAACGGGATGTCGGAGGCGCCGACGGGGTGCTGCGGCGGGTGGTAGAGCGAGGACTTCTCCTTCGGCAGGGTGTAGATGCCGGAGAGGAAGAAGGTCATCGCCGCCTTGTGCTCCTCGGCGAGCTTGAGGAAGCGGGCGAACTGGCCGTCGTCGGTGGCCCCGGCGCCGTCCCAGGAGAAGACCACGAACTGCGGCGGCGTCTCGCCGGGCTTCAGCTTCTCGGGCGTGGGCTGGCGGGGCTGGGTGCCGGTGTCGGCGGTGGAGCCGTCGCCGAGCGGGGTGCCCTTGACGGCGGACGGGCTGGTGCCGGCGGTGGCACTGCCGGTGCCGCCGGGGCCGGCGTCGGAGCCGGGGCGGTTCGCCGTGCCGCCTCCGCTGGAACAGGCCGCGACGGCGCCGAGGGCCGCCGTGGCCGCTGTGGCGGTCAGCACTGTCCTGCGCGAGATGCTGCTCATGGTCTCCCCTGCCACGGTGGGCCCGGCCGGAACGAAGACCCGGGCGCCGACACGCGGCTCCCGGGGTCAACTTCTGGCAAAATCGGACAATTTGACGGTATTGCCACCCAAGGATGGCATGCCCGGGACGGACGGTCCAATGCCGCCCACCCTCACCAGGTCATCACGCGAAGTGGTTCCGCCCGGCTCCCGGACCGGCCGCCTTGTTGCCGTCCTGAGACACGGAACGCGAGGTCGCGGGCCCGCCCGGGCCCCGCGGCAGCGGCCTACTCGCTCTCGACCAGGGCGGCCAGCCGGCGCCGCCGCCGGACGAGTTGCACCACCGCCGAGCTGATCGCGGTGGCCGCCGCGCAGGAGATCACGAAGCTCAGCCAGGCGGTGTCGAACCAGTGCAGGTTCAACCAGCCGAGGCTGACGATGTACGCCGCCCACACCACCGCGGCCACCGCCGACCAGCGCAGGAAGGTCCAGGGCCGGTTCGCGGAGTGGCCCACCGCGAGGTCCAGCACGGTCCGCCCGGCCGGGACGAAGCGCGCGACGATCACGATGGCGGCCGCGGCCCGGCTGGTGGTGCGGCCGGTCAGCGCCAGCTGCACCCGCTCCACGCTCGCGGCCAGCCGGGGCCGGCGGGCCAGCCGGCGGTGCACCGCGGGCGCGCCGCGCCGGGCCAGGTTGAGCAGCAGCAGGTCGCCGAGGAAGGAGGCGAGCGCCACGCCCGCGCCCAGCAGCAGCGGCGAACCGTCCACGTGCGCGGTCTTCAGCACCGCGAGGATCACCAGCGTCCCGCTGGGCAGGAACGGCAGGAAGGCGTCACCGAGGACGGCGGCCAGCGCCAGTGCGCAGTACCAGGCGGGGCCGATGACGGCGTTCGGGTCCACGGTGTCTCTCCCTCCAGCACGCCCGGGGGGAGCAGCTGCAACGGGGGACAACGCTAGCGCGGGCAAACTTCATGGCATGAAGCACCCCCGTGTGGCATACCGCACACGGGCCCGGGAACGGCGAGAGCCCCCGGGCGGGGTGCCGCTCCGGGGGCTCGTGGGATCGAACGACGCTGGTCGAGCCCGTCGATCTGTCGCTGGCGCGCGGAACCGGTACGTGATCCGCGCCGATCTCCAGACTGCCCCATCCGCGGCCCCGACCGGGCCGCCGGACCTGGCGACTTCTCGCTGTGGCGTGAAGTCGCCACGCAGCGTGGCCTCCTGTCGGGGCGTCAGGCGGGGCGTCAGGCGGGGCGGCGGGCGGAGCGGTGGGAGGGGGCCGGGAGCGGCGGTGGGAGCGGCGGCCGGAAGGCCGGCGCCGGGGCGGGAACAGCCCGGACGCCGGGCGGGTTGTGCTCCGACGAACGCCCGGGCACCCGGCCGGGGCACCAGGAGGACGCACCGCATGAGCACCGCACCGGAGCCGACCGCCCCCGGGGCCGCCACCGCCCCCGACCGGGCCGCCGCCGCAGGCCCCGTCACCGCCGCCGACCGGATCCGCGGCCGGGCCGCGGGCCGCGCGCCCGCCCCGCTCTCCATCCTGGACCTGGCCACCGTCGGCTCCGGCCACACCGCGGGCGAGGCGCTCGCCGCGACCACCGAGCTGGCCCGGGCCGCCGAGGGCTGGGGCTACCACCGGTTCTGGGTGGCCGAGCACCACGGCATGCCCGGCGTGGCCTCCTCGGTGCCCGCCGTGCTGCTCGCCCACCTCGGCGCGCACACCGGCACGCTGCGCCTGGGCTCCGGCGGCGTGATGCTCCCCAACCACGCCCCGCTGGCGATCGCCGAGCAGTTCGGCCTGCTGGAGGCCCTGCACCCGGGCCGGATCGACCTGGGCCTGGGCCGCGCCCCCGGCACCGACCAGGGCACCGCCCGGGCACTGCGCCGGGGCCTGGCCGACGGCGCGGAGGACTTCCCGCGCCAGCTCGCCGAGCTGACCCACTTCCTGGACGGCGACTTCCCGGCCGGTCACCCGTACGCCCGGCTGGAGGCGGTGCCGCGCTCGGCGTCCCGGCCGCCGATCTGGCTGCTCGGCTCCTCCGGGTTCAGCGCCCAGCTCTCCGCCCGGCTCGGCTACCCGTTCGCGTTCGCGCACCACTTCAGCGCGGCCAACACCGTCCCCGCGCTCGACCTGTACCGGGAGGGCTTCACCCCGTCCGAGGTGCTGGAGGAGCCGTACGCGCTGATCGGGGTGAGCGCGGTGGCCGCGGAGAGCCGGGAGCGGGCGCTGTGGCTGGCCCGCTCGGCCGGGCTGGGCATGCTGCGGCTGCGGCAGGGGCGGCCGGGGCCGATCCCGACGCCGGAGGAGGCCGCCGCGCACCCCTACACCCTCGCCGAGGAGGACTTCCTGGAGTCCTGGCTGGCGAACGTGGTGCTCGGCACCCCGGCGGAGGTCGCCGAGGGACTGGAGGCGCTGCGACGGCGCACCGGGGCCGACGAGCTGATGGTCACCTCGCACATCCACGGCCACGAGAACCGGCTGGCCTCCTACGGCCTGATCGCCGAGGCGTACGGGCTCACCGCCGCCGCGGGCTGAGCCCGTCCGGCGCCGCGTCCGCACGTCCCGCCGCCCCGGTCCCCTCCGCGGTCCCCTCCGCGCCGGGAGGCCGCGGTCGCTACCGCGGCCGATCCCGGAGTATCGCGGCGACCACCTCGGGGCCGCCGGGGCGGGCGTAGTACCAGCCCTGGGCGGTGTCGCAGCCGGTCTCGCGCAGCCGCTCGGCCTGGGCGGCGTGCTCGATGCCCTCGGCGGTGACGGTCAGGCCCAGGGCGTGCGCGAGCTGCACCATCGCGCCGACGATCTGCTCGTCGGCGGCCCGGCGGCGGCCGTCCGCGCCGGGCGCGGACTCGCGGAACGCCTCGATGAAGGTGGCGTCCAGCTTGAGGGCGTGCACCGGCAGCCGGGACAGGTAGGCGAGGTTGGAGTAGCCGGTTCCGAAGTCGTCGATGGCGATCCGCACGCCCATGTCGGCCAGCGCCTGCAACGCCTGCAACGGCCGGCCGCCCGGGCCCAGCAGCGCGCTCTCGGTGATCTCCAGCTGGAGCAGGCGGGCGGGCAGCCCGGTGCGCTCCAGCACGTCGGCGACGTCCGCGACCACGTCGGAGTCCCAGATCTGGCGGGGCGCCAGGTTGACGCTGACCAGCACCGGCTGCCCGGGGAACTCCTCCAGCCAGCGGCGGGCCTGCCGGCAGGACTCCTCCAGCACCCACTTGCCCAGCGCCACGATCGCCCCGGACTCCTCGGCGAGCGGGATGAACCGGTCCGGCGACAGCAGCCCGTACCGCGGGTGGTTCCAGCGCACCAGCGCCTCGGCGCCGTGCACCGCGCCGTCGGCCAGGCCCACCAGCGGCTGGTAGACGACGGTGAACTCGCCGCGCTCCACGGCCGGGCGCAGCTCGGTCGCCAGCAGGTGCCGGGTGAGCTGGTCGGCGCCCCGGTCGCGGTCGTACAGCGTCCAGCGGGCGCGGCCGTCGGACTTCGACCAGTACAGGGTGGAGTCGGCGTCCCGGACCAGGTCGGCGGGCGTGGAGCCGCGCACCGGGCGCTCCACCACGCCGATCGACGCGGTGACGGTCAGCCGGTGCCCGGCCACCTCGAAGGGCCGCTCCAGGGTCTCCATCAGGTCGGCGGCCAGCCGGGTCAGCTGCTGGTGGCCGGCGCTGCCGGTGACCAGCACGGCGAACTCGTCGCCGCCCAGCCGGGCCACCAACTGCCGTCCGTCCCGGGCGAAGCCGTGCTCCAGCCGGGCGGCGACGGCCACCAGCAGCTGGTCGCCGACGTGGTGGCCGAGCGTCTCGTTGATCGTCGCGAAGCCGTCCAGGTCGACGTAGCAGAGCCCGATCCGGGCCTCGCCGGTGCCCGGACCGTCCCGGCCGTCCGGCTTGAACGCGCTCTCCAGCCGCTCGTAGAACAGCGTCCGGTTGGGCAGCCTGGTCAGCGGGTCGTGCAGCGCCTGGTAGGCGAGCCGGTCGCCGAGCTGGCGGCGCTCGGTGACGTCCTCGACCATCACCATCGTGTAGTACGGCTCGCCCGCGCCGTCCCGGATCAGCGAGACGGTGACCCGGCCCCAGACCTCCCGCCCGCCGCGGTGCTTGAGCCGCTTCTCGGCGCGCATCCGGTCGCGCTCGCCGCGCACCAGCTCGCGGTAGCGGCTGCGGGACGGCTCCTCCGGCTCGATGATCTGGTGGATGTGCATGCCGGGCAGCTCGGCCACCTCGCGGCCCAGCATCGCCGCGAACACCGGGTTGCCCTCGATCACCAGGTCCTCGGAGTCGATCAGCGCCATGCCGATCCCGGCGTCGGCGAACGCGGCCCGGAACCGCGACTCGCTGGCCCGCAGGGCGGCCGCCAGCCGCTCGGCCTCGGTGTCCGGCGGGGTGCCGCAGGCGGCGCAGGGCCCGGTTCCCGGGCGCGGCGTCTCGGGCCGCCCACCCCGATGGTGTGCGTCGGTCCCGACGTTCCGGCCCGGCACGGCACGCTCCCGTCCGCTGCTGCCACTGGTCGCGCCGGCTGCTCCTCGCGGACGGCCACCGGCCGGGCGGCCCGTGCCCGCTCGCGGACCCCGGCCGGTGACCGGGGAGCAGTCGGCGGCCTCGGGCCACGTCCGCCGATCATAGGCCGCAGGGGTAACTGTCCGCGACCGCCGCCAGGGTGATTGGTGACGGTTGTCCGCACATGCCCGTTACATTCTGTACGAGCCACCCGGGCTCCCGCCGGAGCGCGCCGGGCCCGGCACCGCTGCGGCGAGGACGGACTCCGGGGAGTGCGCCCGCGCTCACGCGCCGTGTGCGGGGCGCGAGCACGGGCGGGGGCGGGCCGGCGGGCCCGCCCCGGGGTCAGCCCAGGCTCGCGGAGAGCGTGATGGTGGTGCCGGACAGGGCCTGGCTCACCGGGCAGTTGGCCTTCGCGTCCTCGGCGGCCTTCACGAAGCCCGCCTCGTCCAGACCCGGGACGAGGCCCACCACGGTCAGGTGGATGCCGGTGATGCCGGTGCCCGGCTGGAAGGTCACCTCCGCCTTGGTCTCCAGCTTGGTGGGCGGGGTGCCGGCGCCGGTCAGGCCGTGCGAGAGCGCCATCGAGAAGCACGCCGAGTGCGCGGCCGCGATCAGCTCCTCCGGGCTGGTCTTGCCGTTCGGGGTCTCGGCCCGGGCCGGCCAGGACACCGGGAACTCGCCGACGCCGGAGGAGTCGAAGGTCACCAGGCCCTTGCCGTCGAGCAGGTTGCCCTCCCACTCGGTGTGCGCGGTGCGGGTCGTCGCCACGATCAGGTACCTCCCATGAGATCAGGACAGCGGTCGAACTGCTGTGCCCGCGACCGGACTTCCGGCCGGGGCCCGCCCAGCCTACGGCCCGCACCGCCCCTCGGCGGGCGAACGCCGCGCGGAGCCGGCCACCCGGTCCGGCACCGCCCCGCCGGGCGTCCCGCACGCCGTCCCACATGCCGTCCCACATGCCGGAACGCGCGGGACATCCGGGCGGACCGGCCCGGTCCGCCCTGTTAGATTGGCCGTTCGCCGCGCCCGAGCGCCCACCCGTAATCCCGCATCGGAGCCACCCCACATGACGGACCAGCCCACCCCCTCCCCGGCGGGGATCGACGACGCCGTGCGGGCCGAGCTGACCCGCCTGCGCGAGTCCATCGACAACATCGACGCCGCCGTCGTCCACATGCTGGCCGAGCGCTTCAAGGCCACCCAGCAGGTCGGCCGCCTCAAGGCCGAGCACCAGCTGCCGCCCGCCGACCCGGCCCGCGAGCGCCGCCAGATCAAGCGGCTGCGCGAACTCGCCCTCAGCGCCAACCTCGACCCGGTGTTCGCCGAGAAGTTCCTCAACTTCATCATCGCCGAGGTGATCCGCCACCACGAGGCCATCGCCAACGAGTCCTGAGCGGCCGCTCCGCCGGGGCGGGGTGTCGGCGCGGGGTAAGGGCCGGATTTCGCCCTGCCCCCGGCTCGGGTTAGCGTGCTGTCCTTGCCAAGGAGGCGGTGTCGGTGTCGGTGGCGGTGACCGAGGGGCCCACCCAGGAGCGGAGTCCGCGCAGGCGGCGTCCCTGGTACGTGGAACTGCCCGTGATGATCGTGATCGGCCTGGTCGTCGCCGTGCTGATCAAGACCTGCCTGTTCCAGATGTTCTCCATCCCGTCCGGCTCGATGGAGAACACCCTCCAGGTCGGCGACCGGGTCGCCGTCAACAAGTTCGCCACCCTGACCGGGTGGAAGCCCGAGCCCGGCGAGCCCGTGGTGTTCAAGGACCCGGGCGGCTGGCTGCCGCCCGCCCCCGCGAGCGGCAACGCCTTCACCCGCGCCGTGCACTCCGGCCTCAGCACCGTCGGCCTGCTCCCGCCCGGCGACGACTACCTGGTCAAGCGGGTCATCGCCACCGGCGGCCAGACCGTCTCCTGTCAGGGCAGCACCCTCACCGTCGACGGGAGGACCGTCACCGAGCCCTACCTGCACCCCGGCGACGACTCCTGCTCCGGCCTCGACTTCGGCCCGGTGACCGTCCCCGCCGACCACGTCTGGGTCGAGGGCGACCACCGCAGCGACTCCGCCGACTCCCGCTACCACCGCGACGGACCGGACGGCGGCGCCGTCCCCGTCGCGGACCTGGTCGGCCCCACCAGCGCGGTGGTCTGGCCGCTCGGCCACTTCACCTGGTTCGGCTGGACCGGCCGCTGAGCCCGGCCGCCGAGTCCGGGCCCGAGGCCGAGGGCCGCCGGGCCCGACTGCGCGCCGACGCCCGCGCATCCGGCCCGGCCCGCCCGGGCCCGGCGTACGATGATCACGTGTTCATCCTCGAACTGACCTACACCGCCCCGCTGGAGCGCGTCGACGCCCTGCTGCCCGCCCACGTCGCCTGGCTGGAGCGGCACTACGCGGACGGCGCCTTCCTCGCCTCCGGCCGCAAGGTCCCGCGCGACGGCGGCGTCATCCTGGCCGTCGCCCCCGACCGCGCCGCCGTCGAGGCGATCGCCGCCACCGACCCGTTCGTCCCCGCGGGGGTCGCCGAGTACCGGATCACCGAGTTCCTCGCCACCACCACCGCCCCCGCCCTGGCCGCCCACCGCCAGACCCTGCCGGCCTGACGCCTTCCGGCCCCCGGCCCGACGCGTGACGCCCGACGCCTGACGCCGCCTCAGCCCCGGCTCGCCGACTGCGCGGCGAACGCGCCCGCCAGGACGAGCGCGCCGCCCGCGAGCTGCGGGGCGCCGAGGTGCTCGCCGAGCAGCACCCAGGCCAGCACGGTGGCCACCACCGCCTCCAGGTTGGCCACCACGCCCGCGACCGGCGGGGAGAGGTGCTGCACGGAGACCACCCCGGTCAGGTACGCCAGGACGGTGGCCACCAGCACCATCCACAGGGCCGGGACGAGCGCGGGCAGCCGGTGCCCGTTCATGGCCACCGAGTGGCCCAGCAGCGACCAGTCCGCCTCCCAGGGCCGGGTGAGGGCGGTCAGCAGCACGGCGCCGATCAGCAGCCCGTGCGCCGAGACCGCCAGCGGGTCGATCGGGCGCTCCCCGCGCCGTCCGGCGTCGGCGAGCACGAAGTAGCCGACCTGGCAGCAGGCCGCGCCGAGCGCGAACAGCACGCCCAGCGGGTCGAAGGACAGGCCGTTCCACACCTCCACCACGCAGGCCAGCCCCGCCACCGCGACGCCCGCCCCGGCCGTCGCCCGCCGCGAGACCGGCCGCCGCTGCACCAGCCGGACGTAGGCGATCAGCAGCGGCGGCCCCAGGTACTCGATCAGCAGCGCCACGCCCACCGGGATCCGCGAGATCGCCGCGAAGTAGCACGCCTGCACCCCCGCGACGGCCAGCAGCCCGAACCCGAGCAGCACCCCGGGCCGCCGCAGCACCGCCTCCCGGTGCCGCCAGGCCACCGGCAGCAGCACCAGCGCCGCCCCGGCCACCCGCAGCCAGACGGTGTGCGCGGGGGAGAGCCCGGCCTCGATCAGCGGCTTGGCCGCCGTCCCCGACCCGCCGAACGCGAACGCCGACACCAGTGCGAGCCCCAGCCCCAGCGAAGCCGCCCGCCGCGCCGACACCGGGGCCGGCGCCGGGGCCGCCGGGGTCGGGGCGGGGGCCGCCGGGGTGTCGACGGGAACGGCGGAGGGGTCCGAGCTGCTGCGCATCGCCGCATTCTGCCAGCCCGGACCCCTCCGCCGTAAGGCGTTACTCCGCCGGTTGGTCCTGATCGCCGAGCAGGCCCCCGGCCCCGCCGAGCCCCGGCGCGGTGCTCGCGGACGGGCTCCGGTCGGCCCCGCCGCTGGGCCGGGCGGACGGGGAGCGGGTCGGCCGCCCGCCCTCCCCGCCGGTGCCCGCGCCGGTGCTGGCGCTGCCGCTGGGGCGGGCGGACGGGGAGCGGGTCGGCTGGTCGTCCCCGGCGGACGGCGAGGGCGTGCCGCCGGCGCCCTCCTCCGGCGCGGCCGGGCTCTGGCTGGGGGAGGCCGAGCCGGTCGGGCCGGCGGTGGGGGCGCTCGCGGCCGGGGAGCGGGTCGGCCCGGCGAAGTCGCCGACCGGCTGGCCGGCCAGCGCCGCCTTCATGTACGCCGTCCAGACCTGCGCCGGGTACTTGCCGCCCGCCGCGCTGCCGGTGCCGCCGACGCCGTCCAGGCTGACCTGCTTGCCGGTGCCCGGCTCCTGCCCGAACAGGCCGACCACGGTGACCAGCTCCGGGGTGTACCCGGCGAACCAGACCGACTTCGAGTCGTCGGTGGTGCCGGTCTTGCCGGCCGCCGGGCGGTTCAGCGCGGCGGCCCGGTAGCCGGTGCCGCCCTGGTCCTCGATGACGCCCCGGAGGATCGCGGTGGTGGCCCGGGCGGCGTCCTTGGAGATCGCCCGGGTGGCGTCGTGCGCGGGCAGCGCGACCTGCCCGCCGCCCAGCTCCAGGCCCTTCACCAGCCACGGGGTGATCTGCTGCCCGTCGTTGTCCAGGGCGGCGTACACCCCGGCCAGCTCCAGCACGCTCGGGGTGGCCGCGCCCAGCGGGATCGACGGGACGGCCTTGAGGCCCGGCGTGTCGGCGGGCAGGCCGAGCGCCACCGCGGTGGCGCGGACCTTCTCCAGCCCGGTGTCCTGCGCGAGCTGCGCGAACACCGAGTTCACCGACCAGTCGGTGGCCTGCTGGAGCGAGATCTGCCCGTACGAGTGCTCGCCCTCGTTCGGCGGCGCGTACGGGGTGCCCTTGGCGCCGCGCACCGCCCGCCGGTTGGTGCCGTCGTACACGGTGTCGGCGGTGATCCGCTCGCCGGACTGGGTGCGCGCCCCGGAGTCCAGGGCGGCGGCCAGCGCGATCGCCTTGAAGGTCGAGCCCGCCTGGTAGTCGGTGCGGGTGGCGTTGTCGATCCAGTGCTTGGTGGCGTCCGCGCCGCCGTACAGCGCCAGCACCTGGCCGGTCGCCGGGTCGACCGAGACCGCGCCCGCCTGGGCCGCCGCGTCCACCTTGCGGCTGTCCGGCTTGAGGTTGTCGGTCAGCTGGCTCTGCACCGAGTCCTGCAGCTGCTGCTGCTTCTTCGGGTCGACGGTCAGCGTGATGGTGTACCCGCCCTGGGCGAGCTGCGCGTCCGAGACGATGCCGCGGTCGGTGAGGTACGAGGTGGCGGCGGCCACCAGGTAGCCCGCCTGCCCGGACAGGCCCGGCGCCGACTTGGGGGCCAGCACCTCCGGGAACGCGGTGTGCTGCCGCTCCTCGGCGCCCAGCCACTTCTTCGCCACCATGCCGTCCAGCACGTAGTTCCAGCGCGCCATGGCCTTCTCCTTGCCGGCCTCGCTGGCCGAGGAGACGTCGAAGGCGCTCGGAGCGTTCAGCAGCGTCGCCAGGTAGGCGCCCTGCGCGGCGGTCAGCCGGCTCGCGTCCACTCCGAAGTACGCCTGCGCGGCGGCCTGGACGCCGTACGCGCCGCGCCCGTAGTACGAGGTGTTCAGGTAGGAGGAGAGGATCTCGTCCTTGCTCTGGGTGGCGTCCACCTTGATCGCGATGAACACCTCCTTCACCTTGCGGCTGACGGTCTGCTTCTGGTTCAGGTAGGCGTTCTTCACGTACTGCTGGGTGATCGTCGAGCCGCCCTGGGTGGCGCCGCCGGAGGCGGTGTTGAACGCGGCCCGGGCCATGCCCTTGAAGTTGACCGCGCCCTCCGAGTAGAAGTTGCGGTCCTCGGCGGCCAGCGCGGCGTGCTGCGCCTCGGGGGAGACCTTGTCCAGCGAGACGTTCTGCCGGTTGGTCTGGCCGGTGCGGGTCAGCACCGAGCCGTCCGCGTACAGCCAGGTGTTGGACTGGGCGGTGGCGGCCGCGTGCGCGTCCGGCACCTTCACCAGGGCGATGCCCAGGGCGAACAGCCCGACCCCCAGCAGCACGGACGCGGCCAGACCGAGCAGGGTGATCCGCCAGGTGGGTATCAGGCGGCGCCAGCCGGTGCGCTTCTTCCGCTCATTGCGCTCACGGGGCTTTCGAGGCAACGGAGACCTTCCCGCAGGCCCCGGACGGGCTGCTCGCTCGGGCGACGGCGTGAACCTCGCCAGCCTGACTGATCGACTTGTCAGATGTTAGGGACCTATGTCCCATTTCTCCTAAGACGATCTTTAAATACCCCTTAGCTTCCTCTTCTCCCCCTTCTCAACGAGCGCACCGGGCCGGGGACATGGGACGCGGCGGGGGCGGCCGGAAAAACGCCGAAGGCCCCTCGCTCTCGCGAGGGGCCTTCGGACCGTCTGTGCGCCGCCAGGGACTCGAACCCCGGACCCGCTGATTAAGAGTCAGCTGCTCTAACCAACTGAGCTAGCGGCGCGTGCTGACGTGGAGAACACTACACGCTCCCCGACCTGCGGCGAAAACCGGCTTCCCGGGCCGGGCCGGCAAGGCCGGTCGGACCGGCCGGACCCCGGAAGCGGGCCCCGGAACGCCGAGAGCCTCCCCGGAGGGAGGCTCTCGACCGTCTGTGCGCCGCCAGGGACTCGAACCCCGGACCCGCTGATTAAGAGTCAGCTGCTCTAACCAACTGAGCTAGCGGCGCCTGCTGACCCCGAGAACATTACACGCCCCGGGCCGCCCGCCGAAATCGTGACGGCGCGGTCACCCGGCGTGGCTCAGCGCGGCGGTGGCAGCCGGTTCAGGAACACCTGGAAGGCGGTCGGCTTCACCGCGTTCGCCCCGTCGAACGGGTAGTTCATCTCCTTGATCGCCACCAGCGACAGCGCGATCAGCCCGGCCAGGCTGAGCACCATCACCAGGTGCGCCCAGGTGTTGGAGAGGCCGAACAGGAAGGTGAAGGCGATGGTGACCACCGCGCCCGCGATCAGCGCCGCCCACAGCAGCGGCGGCACGCAGTCCGCGATCAGGTTCAGCCGGGCCCGGCGCTTGCTGGCCAGGCCGTCCACGTGCTGCACCAGGTTCTCGTAGATCACCGTCTGCTGGTCGCCGTTCGGCTCGAAGGACAGCGCGGTGTCGCGGATCCGGTACATCAGCGCGGTCGCCGCCGGGTCGCTGTGGTGCTCGTTCATCTCGCGCCACTCGGTGTCCACCACCGCGTGCGCGTAGCTGAGCGTCAGGCCCTCCAGCACCGCGCCCTCGGGCAGCGGCATCTGCCGGGACATCCAGTACACCCCGGCCAGCTCGTCCGCCTCGTCGAAGGTGGTCGCCTTCGCGGTCGAGGCGTTCTCCCACACCACGATCACCACGAACGCCACCAGCACCGCGTAGAACGCCCCGACCGCGGCGAAGATGAACCCCGCCACGTCGTTGCAGCTCTCCCGCGCCGGAACGGGCGCGTACCTCTGCACCAGCAGCATCCCCGCCGCCGTCCCCACCAGCGTGCCGACCATGATCACCACATCGACCCAGTTCACGACGCCCCCCGCTGCCCTCGGTGCCCGACTGTGCGCATGCGGTCATCACACCGCGCCCACCCGCCCCCGGGCCAGCGGAGCTAGTCCCAATGCCGCGCGACCGTTACCCCCTCCCGGACCGCCGGGGCGCCGGGTCCGGTCGGGTGGTCAGGTGGTCGGGCGGAGGCGGGCCGGCCAGACGGGGAGGGCGTGGGAGGGGTCGTCCAGGCAGATGCCGGTGCGCAGGTCGAACAGGCGTTGGTGGAGGGGGGCGGAGACGGTGGGGGTGCCGTCGACGCTGCCGGTGATGCCGTCGGCGATGGACCAGGAGTCGGCGAACGGGTCGCGGTTGCCGACCGCCAGCAGTTCGCCGGCCGGGGTGCGGAAGACGGTGGCCTGGTCGCCGCCGGGCAGCAGGACGGCGGTGCCGGAGTCGGGCTCCAGTTCGCGGGCGTCGCAGACGGCGATCCAGTCGCCGTCCGGCGTGGCCAGTTCGACGGCGCGGGGCGGGTCGGTGCGGTGCATGGCGGCGCTCCCCTCGGCGCGGGCGGGTGGGGTCTCCTCCTCGAACGCTACGTCGGGGGCGGGCCGGGGGCAGGAGGGGAAGGGCCCGGTCCGGCGGGACGTTGGTCCCGCGGTCCAGTGCGGGGCGGTGCGGCGCGGCGGGCGGCGCTGTCGGGCAGCGCGGTGATCACGAGGAGTTCGGGTCCTGCGGAGCGCGGGAGCCGGTCCCGCGTTCCACCCTCGTCCTTGACCTTCCGCGTTGCCCGCGAAGCGCCCTCGTCGTCCGTCCATCCGCAGGGGAATCTATCGGTCCAATTCGGACAGAAGGGGCAATCGACGCAACACGCGCCGAAATGGGCCAAGCTGTCACTCGGATCGCGCACTGCGGCGTCAACTCCGCGTGACGACTCGTCGGATCGGATGGAATCCCGACAATCCGCGTGCCGCGCGCGGTGCGTGCGCCGCCCGGCCCGGGCTGCCAGGATCGCCGGTGTCCAACTCCCCTGCCGCGCCCGCCCCCTGCCGCGCGGCCCACCGCGAAGGCAGCGCCATGAGCTCCGCCCCCGACCCCTACCGCCCGGTCCGCCGGATGCTGGCCCGCGACCGGGACGAGTCCCACCGGGCCTCCACCCCGCTCGAGTTGTTCTTCGACCTGTGCTTCGTGGTCGCCATCGCCCAGGCCGGCCGCGAACTCGCCCACGCCCTGGCCGGGGGCCACCTCGGCACCGCACTCACCGGGTTCACCATGTCCTTCTTCGCGGTCTGGTGGGCCTGGATGAACTTCACCTGGTTCGCCTCCGCGTACGACGTCGACGACGTGCCCTACCGGCTCACCACCCTGGTGCAGATCACCGGCGTGCTGGTGCTCGCGGCCGGCGTCCCGCGGATCTTCGAGGACCGGGACCTGACCCTCGGCGTGGCCGGGTACGTGCTGATGCGGCTGGCCATGGTCACCCAGTGGCTGCGCGCCGCCCGCGGCGAGAGCGGACCGGCCCGCACCTGCGCACTGCGCTACGCGGCCGGGATCACCCTCGTCCAGGTGTTCTGGGTGGTGCTGCTGTTCCTGCCGCACGGCGTCCAGGGCCCGCTGTTCCCGCTCGGCGTGCTGGTCGAACTCGCCGTCCCGGTCTGGGCCGAGAAGGACCGGCAGACGCCCTGGCACCGGCACCACATCGTGGAGCGCTACGGCCTGTTCACCATCATCGTGCTCGGCGAGACGGTCGCCGCCGCCACCGTCGCCATCCAGACCGCCCTGGACGAGCACGAGGCGATCGCCGAACTGCTGCCGATCGCGGCCGGCGGCCTGCTGATCTGCTTCGGCGCCTGGTGGATCTACTTCGCCGACGACAGCCACGACCACCTGCGCGACAACCGGCAGGCGCTGCCCTGGGGCTACGGCCACTACCTGATCTTCGCCTCGGCCGCCGCGGTCGGCGCGGGCCTGGAGGTCGCGGTCGAGCACGCGGTGGGCGCCGCGCACGTCTCGGAGCGGGCCGCGACCGCCGCCGTGACCGTCCCCACCGCGCTGTTCCTGTTCACCGTCTGGGCGCTGCACGCCCGCCACCACAAGCGGGGCGCCGCCCAGGCGGTCCTGCCGGTGGCCGCGCTGTCGGTGCTGGCTGCGACGCTGGCGGGGGAGTCCGGCGTGCTGGTGGCCGGGCTCCTGGTGGCGCTCGCCGTCGCCGTCGGCCTCACCCTGTCCGCGAAACGGAGCTGACCCGTGCGCCTCGAAGACCTCCCGTACGCCCACCTGCTGCGCCGCCACACCGGCCCGCTGCGCCCCGACGCGCGGTACGACACCGCGCACTTCGACGGCCTCGCGCTGACCGGGCAGTTCGGCGGCGCGCACTTCCTGGAGTGCGCCTTCACCGGGGTGCGGATCGAGGAGTCGAGGCTGCGCCGGGCCGGGTTCAACGAGGTGTGGGTGCACGGCGGGCGGCTGGTGGGCGTCGACCTCGCGGAGAGCGAGTGGCAGGACGCCGAGGTCGAGTCCACCGTGCTGGCGGGCGTCTCCGCGTACAGCTCGGCGGTGCGGCGCACGGTGTTCCGCCAGTGCAAGCTGGAGGCGGTCAACCTGCGCGGCGCGGTGCTGCGCGACGTGGTGTTCGAGGACTGCCTGCTGCGGGACGTCGACCTCGCCGACGCCAAGCTCACCGACGTCTCCTTCCCCGGCAGCACGCTGGAGGAGGTGCGGCTGCGCGGCGCGGCGCTGAAGAACACCGACCTGCGCACCGCCGTCCGCCTCGGCCTGCCCGACGGCCACCTGGGCCTGCGCGGCGCCGTCATCTCGACCACCCAACTCCTGGACCTCGCGCCGCAGTTCGCCCAGGCCCTGGGCATCACGGTGAAGGACTGACGGCGGCCCTCCCCCGGTCGTTCACCTCCCGGCCGCTGTTGCGGCCGGTGGTGAACAATCCGTCAAACCTTCCTCCGGCCCCATGGCCCGGCGGCCCGTCCTGGACGAGGATGCTCGGCGTTCGACACGAAGGTGTCTGGACAACACCACCAGCAGCGGACGGGACGGGCGGGGCACCATGGCAGAGCTGAGCCGTAGGAAGTTCATGGCGTTGTCGGCGAGCGCGGCGGCCGGGGCGGCGGTCGCCGGCACCGCGGCCGGGGCCGGGGCGGCACCCGCCGCGGCCGCCGCGGCGGGGGCCACCGGCACCCTCGCGGACGCCAGGCACATCGTGATCCTGATGCAGGAGAACCGCAGCTTCGACCACTACTTCGGCATGCTGAAGGGCGTCCGCGGCTTCGCGGACCGGGCGACGATCCAACTGTCCGGCGGCTACGGCGTCTTCAACCAGCCGAACCTGCTGGGCCGCCAGTACCCGTGGCAGTTCTCCGCCACCAAGCCGGCCGGCGGCGCCGACCCGGAGCGCCTGGCCCAGTGCAACGGCGACCTCGCGCACGGCTGGAGCGACCAGCACAAGGCGTGGAACAGCGGCAGGATGGACGCCTGGGTGGCCGCCAAGGGCAACGTCCGGACGCTGGGCTACCTGACCCGGGCCGACATCCCGTTCCACTACGCGCTGGCCGACAACTGGACGGTCAACGACGCCTACCACTGCTCGGTGCTCTCGGCGACCGGCCCCAACCGCACCTACCACTGGTCCGGCCAGATCGACCCGGCGGGCACGGCGGGCGGCCCGGCGTACGACGGCGGCGACGAGTCCGGCCTGAAGTGGCAGACCTACGCGGAGGCGCTGGAGAACGCGGGCGTCAGCTGGAAGGTCTACCAGAACGCCGCCGACAACTACGGCGACAACGCACTCGCGTACTTCACCAAGTTCTCCGGCGCCCCGGCGGGCAGCGCGCTCGCGGTCAAGGGCATGGGCTCGGTCCCGAAGGCCACCGGGAGGACCCCGGACGACATCGTCGCCGCGATCCGGGCCGACGTGCTGGGCGGCACCCTGCCGCAGGTGTCCTGGATCGTGCCGGACCAGGCGTCCTCCGAGCACCCGTACGCGACCCCGGCCGACGGCGCGCACTTCGTGCACAACGTGCTGGACGCGCTGAACGCCGACCCGGCCGTGTTCGACTCCACGATCCTGTTCCTCAACTACGACGAGAACGACGGCTTCTTCGACCACGTCCCGCCGCCGGCCGCCCCGGCCGGCACGGCCGGCGAGTTCTACAACGGCGTCAACATCGGCCTGGGCTTCCGCGTCCCGATGATCGCGGTCTCGCCGTGGAGCCGCGGCGGCTGGGTCTCCTCGGAGACCTCCGACCACACCTCGGTGCTGCGCTTCCTGGAGAAGTGGACGGCCGCCCTCGGCAAGCCCGCGACCTGCCCGAACATCTCGGCCTGGCGGCGCAAGGTCACCGGCGACCTGACCGGCATGTTCGACTTCGCCCACCCGGTGTACGGGATGCCCGCGCTGCCCGACACCTCGCAGACCATCGGCCTGGCCGCCTGCGGCCCGCTGCCCAACCCGGCGCCGGTCGACAACCGGCTGCCGGTGCAGGAGGCGGGCACCCGCCCGGCCCGCGCGCTGCCGTACCAGCCGGTGGCCAACCTGGACCACCTGGAGTTCGGCTCCGGCGGGGTGACGAAGGTGTGGATCGCGATGGCCAACCAGGGCACCGCGAGCAGCCACTTCGCCGCGTACGCCAACGCCTACCGCTCCGGCGGCCCCTGGCAGTACACCGTCGACCCGGCCGGGTCGACCAGCGACTTCTTCAACTGCGGCACCGGCTACGGCGCGGGCAAGTACGACCTGACGGTGGTCGGCCCCAACCGCTTCCTGCGCCGCTTCACCGGCGACGCCACCGCCGCCGGCAAGAACGCGGCCGTCACCGCCACGTACGCGCCCGCGCCGGACACCGGCAAGCTCGCGCTCTGGTTCGAGCTGGCCAACACCGGCACCGCCGCGGTGACCTTCACCGTCACCTCGAACGCCTACCGCTCGGACGGCCCGTGGACGTACACCGTCGCGGCCGGGGCGCGCACCAGCGACCACTTCAACGCGGTCGCCTACACCAACGGCTGGTACGACTTCACGGTGACGGTCAGCGGCGACGCGAGCTGGTCGCAGCGGTTCACCGGCCACCTGGAGACCGGCGCGCCCTCGATCTCCGGCTGAACCGGCTGAACCGGCTGAGCGGCCCGGACGCACCGCCCGGGCGGGCGACTCAGACGGCGTGCAGGCCGTGCGCGGCGAACACCCCGCGCGCGGCCCGCACCTGCCCGGCGCTGGGCACGGGCGTGTCCGCGAGGGTGAACTCCCGGCCCAGCGCCGCCCACTTGGCCCGGCCGAGCTGGTGGAAGGGCAGCACGTCGACCCGGGAGACGTTGCCCAGCGAGGCGGCGAAGGCGGCCACCCCGGCGACGTTCTCCGCCGGGTCGGTCAGGCCGGGCACCAGCACGAAGCGCACCCACACCTCCTTGCCGAGGTCGGCCAGCCGGCGGGCGAAGTCCAGCGTCGGCTCCAGCGGCTGCCCGGTCACCCGCCGGTACAGCTCCCGGTCCCAGGACTTGACGTCCAGCAGGACCAGGTCGACGTCGGCGAGCAGGGCGTCGTCCGCCCGGGCGCCGAGGAAGCCGGAGGTGTCCAGCGCGGTGTGCAGGCCCAGTCCGTGCTTGAAGCGGTGGAACAGCTCGCCGGTGAAGCGGGGCTGGAGCAGCGGTTCGCCGCCGCTGACGGTGGCGCCGCCGCCCGCCGCCCGGATGAACGCGGTGTACTTGGCGGCCTCCGCGACCACCTCGTCCGCGCCGGTGCGCCGCCCGTCGGCCATCCGCAGGGTGTCGGGGTTGTGGCAGTACAGGCAGTTCAGCGGGCACCCGGCCAGGAAGACCGTGAACCGGGTGCCGGGGCCGTCGACGCCGGTCGACACGTCCCAGGAGTGCACCGACCCGTCGGCGGCCGGGCCCACCGGCGGGGCGGCGGGGAGCGGGACGGTCATGGCGGTGCCTCCTGGGGGCGGTCGGCGGGGCGGGCTCAGAGCGAGCCGTGGAAGGTGCGGTTCAGGACGTCGAGCTGCTGCTCCCTGGTCAGCCGGACGAAGTTGACCGCGTAGCCGCTGACCCGGATGGTCAGCTGCGGGTACTTCTCGGGGTGCTCCATCGCGTCGAGCAGGGTCTCCCGGTCCAGCACGTTGACGTTCATGTGGAACCCGCCGACGGCCGTGTACCCGTCCAGCACGCCGGCCAGGTTGCGGACCCGCTCCTCGGGGGTGCGGCCCAGCGCGTCGGGCGTGACGGTGTTGGTCAGCGAGATGCCGTCCTCGGCCGCGTCGTACGGGAGTTTCGCCACCGACAGCGAGCTGGCCACGTAGCCGTGGGTGTCGCGCCCGTTCATCGGGTTGGCGCCGGGCGAGAACGGCTCGCCGGCCCGCCGGCCGTCCGGGGTGGCGCCGGTCTTCCTGCCGTACACCACGTTGGAGGTGATGGTCAGCACCGACTGGGTGTGCTCGGCGCCCCGGTAGGTGGGGTGCTTGCGCACCTTGCGCATGAACTCCTCGACCAGCCGCACCGCGAGCTCGTCGGCCCGGTCGTCGTTGTTGCCGTACGCCGGGTAGTCGCCCTCGACCAGGTAGTCGACCGCGAGGCCGCTCCCGTCGCGCACCGGGCGCACCCGGGCGTACCGGATCGCGGAGAGCGAGTCCGCGGCCACCGACAGCCCGGCGATGCCGCAGGCCATGGTGCGGCGCACCGCCCGGTCGTGCAGGGCCATCTCCAGGCGCTCGTAGGCGTACTTGTCGTGCATGTAGTGGATGACGTTCAGCGCGTGCACGTACGTCTCGGCCAGCCACTCCAGCTGCCGGTCGAAGCGCTCCAGCACCTCGTCGTAGTCCAGCACCTCGGACTCGATCGCCCCGGTGGCCGGGCCGACCTGGGCGCCGGACTTCTCGTCCCGGCCGCCGTTGATCGCGTACAGCAGCGTCTTGGCGAGGTTGACCCGGGCGCCGAAGAACTGCATCTGCTTGCCGACCTCCATCGCGGAGACGCAGCAGGCGATCGCGGTGTCGTCGCCGGAGCGCGGGCGCATCAGCTCGTCCGACTCGTACTGCACGCTGGAGGTGTCGATCGAGACCCGGGCGCAGAACTCCTTGAAGCCCCGCGGGAGTTTCGGCGACCAGAGGACCGTCATGTTCGGCTCCGGCGCCGGGCCCAGGTTGTACAGGGTCTGCAGGTAGCGGAACGAGGTGCGGGTGACCAGCGGGCGACCGTCGGCGCCGATCCCGCCGATCGACTCGGTGACCCAGGTCGGGTCGCCGGAGAACAGCTCGTCGTACTCGGGGGTGCGCAGGAAGCGGACGATCCGCAGCTTGACGATGAAGTCGTCGACCAGCTCCTGGGCCCGCTCCTCGGTCAGCCGGCCCGCGGCGAGGTCCCGTTCGAGGTAGACGTCCAGGAAGGTGGAGGTGCGGCCGAGCGACATGGCCGCGCCGTTCTGCTCCTTCACCGCCGCCAGGTAGGCGAAGTACAGCCACTGGATCGCCTGCCGGGCGTCGGCCGCCGGGCCGGAGACGTCGTGGCCGTAGCTCGCGGCCATCGCCTTGAGCTCCGCCAGGGCGCGGATCTGCTCGGCCAGCTCCTCGCGCTCCCGGATGGTCTCCTCCAGCGCCCGCGGGTCGCGGGGCGCGGCGTCCAGCGACGCCTTCTCCTCGTGCTTGGCGGCGATCAGCCGGTCCACGCCGTACAGCGCGACCCGCCGGTAGTCGCCGATGATCCGGCCGCGCCCGTAGGCGTCCGGCAGGCCGGTGACGACGCCCGCCTTGCGGGCGGCCCGGATCTCGGGGGTGTAGGCGTCGAAGACGCCCGCGTTGTGGGTCTTGCGGTACCGGGTGAAGACCTTCTCCAGCTCCGGGTCGACCGGGTAGCCGTAGGTCTCCAGCGCCCCCGCGACCATCCGCCAGCCGCCGTTGGGCATGATCGCCCGCTTCAGCGGGGCGTCGGTCTGCAGGCCGACGATCAGCTCCTCGTCCCGGTCGACGTACCCGGGCGCGTGCGCCGTGATGGTCGAGGGCGTGTCGTACGAGACGTCCAGGACGCCCTTGGCGCGCTCCTCGGGGAACAGCGCGGTGATCCGCTCCCAGATCCGGGTGGTCCGCCCGGTCGGGCCGGCCAGGAAGGCGCCGTCGCCCTCGTAGGGGGTGTAGTTCTGCTGGATGAAGTCCCGGACGTCGACGGCGTCCCGCCACAGGCCGCCCTTGAAGCCGTCCCACGCACCGCTCAGGGTGTGTTCCGCGTGCTGAGTGCTCATTGCTCCCGCTCCCGCCGTCTTCGCCTACGAGCACCATCGTGAATGTTTTCACGAAGTCGCACGGGCTCGGAAGGTCCTCGATCCGGGGGACCTTGGTCCCCCTTCCGTCACACCGCCCGCTCGCCGTAGTACGCCTGGGTCATCAGCCGCCGCATGTCCCGCAGCATCGGCATCCGCGGGTTGGCCGGCGCGCACTGGTCCTCGTAGGCGTTCATCGCCTGCTGCGGCAGCGCCGCCAGGAAGGCCGCCTCGTCCACCCCGGCCTCCTTGAACGACCGCGGGATGCCCACCCGTTCGCGCAGCTCCTCCACCGCCGCCGCCAGCGACTTCACGCCCTGCTCCGGGGTGTCCGCCGGCAGACCCAGCGTCCGGGCGATCTGCCGGTAGCGCTCCGGCGCCGCGTAGCTGCGGTACTTCGGCCAGCCGGTCACCTTCGACGGGGCCGACCCGTTCCAGCGGATCACGTGCGGCAGCAGCAGCGCGTTGGCGCGCCCGTGCGCCACGTGGAAGGTCGCGCCCAGGGTGTGCGCCATCGCGTGCACCGCGCCCAGGAAGGACGAGCCGAACGCCATGCCCGCGATCGTCCCCGCGTTGTGCATCCGCTCCCGCGCCACCGGGTCGTTCGGGCCGTCCTCGACCGCCGCCCGCAGGTTCTCGAACACCAGCCGGACGCCCTGCAGCGCCAGCCCGTCGGTGAAGTCGTTGGCGTACACCGACACGTACGTCTCGATGCAGTGCGTCAGCGCGTCGAAGCCGGAGTCCGCGGTCACCGCCGGCGGCAGGTCCGTGGTCAGCGCCGGGTCGACGATCGCCACCGTCGGGGTCAGCGCGTAGTCCGCCAGCGGGTACTTCTGGCCGGTCTCCGGATCGGTGATCACCGCGAACGGGGTGACCTCGCTGCCGGTGCCCGAGGTGGTCGGGATACACACCAGCCTGGCCCGCTCGCCCAGGTCCGGGAAGGCGAAGGCGCGCTTGCGGATGTCGAAGAACTTCTCCTTCAGGTCCGCGAACTCGACCTCCGGGTGCTCGTACAGCAGCCACATCACCTTCGCCGCGTCCATCGGCGAACCGCCGCCCAGCGCCACGATGGTGTCCGGCCGGAAGTCCCGCATCAGCTCCGCGCCCCGCTCCACGGTCGCGATGCTCGGCTCGGGCTCCACGAAGTCCACCACCCGCACCTCCACCGGCTCGGTGCGCCGCCCCAGCACGTCCCGGACCCGGTCCAGGTGCCCGATCTCCACCATCGTCCGGTCCGTCACCACCACGACCCGGCGGGCCCCGCGCATGTCGGCCAGGTACTTGACCGAGTGGCGCTCGAAGAAGATCTTCGGCGGCACCTTGAACCACTGCATGTTGGTGTTGCGCCGCCCGATCCGCTTGACGTTGAGCAGGTTCAGCGCCGAGACGTTGCCCGCCACCGAGTTGTGGCCGTAACTGCCGCAGCCCAGGGTCAGCGAGGGCAGGAACGCGTTGTACACGTCGCCGATGCCGCCCTGCGAACTCGGCGCGTTCCAGATGATCCGGCACGCCTTCACCGCGGCGCCGAACTCCTCGACGAACGCCGCGTCCTCGGTGTGCACCGCCGCCGAGTGCCCCAGCCCGTTGAACTCCACCATCCGCGCCGCCAGCTTCAGCCCCTGCACCCGGCCCTCCGCCCGCAGCACCGCCAGCACCGGGCACAGCTTCTCCCTGGTCAGCGGCTCCGCCTCGCCGACCTCGCCGACCTCCACCAGGATCACCGAGGTCTCCTCCGGCACCTCGAAGCCCGCCGCCGCGGCGATCTCCGGCGCCGACCGCCCCACCACCGCCGCGTTCAGCCTCGCGCCCGCGCGGTCCGCGCCCGCGCCGACCCCGAACACGTACTCCTCCAGCAGCGCCTTCTGCTCCGGCGTCGCCAGGTGCGCCTTCAGCCGGCCGAACTCCGCCAGCGCCGCGTCGTACACCTCCGCGTCCAGGATCACCGCCTGCTCGGAGGCGCAGACCATCCCGTTGTCGAAGGACTTCGACAGCACGATGTCGTTCACCGCGCGCGCCAGGTCCGCGCTCCTCTCCACGTACGCCGGCACGTTGCCCGCGCCCACGCCCAGCGCCGGCTTCCCGCACGAGTACGCCGCCCGCACCATCGAGTTGCCGCCGGTGGCCAGGATCGTCGCCACGTCCTCGTGCCGCATCAGCGCGCCGGTCGCCGCCGTCGACGGCCGCTCGATCCACTGCACGCAGTGCGCCGGGGCGCCCGCCGCGACCGCCGCGTCCCGGACGATCCGGGCCGCCTCCGCCGAACAGCGCTGCGCCGCCGGGTGGAAGCCGAAGACGATCGGGTTGCGGGTCTTCAGCGCGATCAGCGCCTTGAAGATGGTGGTCGAGGTCGGGTTGGTCACCGGCGTGACGCCCGCGACCACGCCCACCGGCTCGGCGATCTCGATGATCCCGTCGATCTCGTCCCGGGAGATCACGCCGACGGTCTTCATCCCCGCCATCGAGTGCGCCACGTTCTCGCAGGCGAAGACGTTCTTCACCGCCTTGTCCTCGAACACCCCGCGCCCGGTCTCCTCGACCGCCAGCGCCGCCAGCCGGGTGTGCGCGGCCAGCGCGGCCAGCGACGCCTTCTTCACGATCCGGTCCACCTTCTCCTGGGTGAGACCGGAGTACTCCTGCAGGGCCCTGCGGCCGTTGCGCACCAGTACGTCGACGGCGGCGGCCGCCTCGGCGGCGTTCCCGGCGGTGTTCCCGTCGGTGGTCTCGGGGGCGTTCTCGGCGGTGTTCTCGTCGGTGGTCTCGGCAGCGGGGGACTGGTCGCTGGACATGGCGCGCTCACCTCTTGGGGGGTGCGGCTGCGGGATCGCCCCGGCGGCGCTGCCGGGACTCGGCCTGACGCCCCCACCCTCTGTCGGCGCGGTGTCGCACCGCTACGGCCGTTGGCCGCCGCCCACCCGGGACCAACGGCCTTCTCCGGTGCCCGGCACGGCAGTTCGCCCCGGACCCCGGGCGGGAGCGGTCCTGCGCCGGACGGGTGAGCGCGGGGTCCTCCGGGTGCGACCGCCCGGAGCCGGTGGCAGGGTGGACCCAGCCCGTTGTCCGCGACACCCCCAGGAGGAGACATGGGCCTGAGTGACCAGTTCAAGGACAAGGCCAAGGACCTCGCCGACCAGGCGAAGTCGGCGCTCGGCGACCACGGCTCCAAGGCCGAGGAGGCCGAGCAGAAGGCCCGCGAACAGGCCGAGGGCGTGATGCCGGGCGGCCAGGAGTCCGCGGACGACCAGCAGCACCAGGAGGGCGAGTCCTCCTGACCGTCCGCACGCACGAGGGACGGGCCCGCCGGGCCCGTCCCTCCGGCGTACGGTGGCAAGGGGGAGCGCCCACCCGAGGAGGAGACATGGGCATCTTCGACAGGTCCCGACCGCAGGAGGCCGACCCGCCGGCCACCGAACCGCCCGAACGCGCCGCCCTCGCCCGCGACGAGGCCGCCGACGCCTTCGCCGACCCGGTCGAACGGGCCCGCGACGACGCGGAGCGCCGGATCCGGCAGGAGCGCGAGGACCGCGCCGCCGCCGAGCGGATGATCTCCGAGGGCGACCCCTGGGGCTGATCCGCACCCACCCCGGGCCGGGGCCGGACACGGGCCCCGGCCCCGGCCCGGCACCCCGCCGGACGCTGTGACACGGCGGTGACAGTAGGTGTACGTCGCAGGGACGTCGAGCTGGAATTGTTTTCCCTGCGCGACCGAGCGGGAACCCGGCCGCCGGGACGCGCCTCCCGCATCCAGCCGCACCACCCGTATCCCTTGGGGGGAACACCATGAACACCCGCCGGACCGCGCCGCCCACCGCTTCCGTGACGAAGGCCGCCGCCGTCGCCGCGCTGATGCTCGCCGCCACCACCGCGGCCGGTGGCACCGCGTGGGCGGACGACAGGCCGGTCGTCCCGTGCGCCGACGGAGCGGTGAAGCTGCCGGGCGAGACGCCGGTCGAGAACGGCCCCGCCCACCAGGGGACGGTGGCGCTCCACCTGAGCGGCGACGCGAAGCCGACCGTCCACGGCGACCGGGCGACCTACCGGGTGCGGATCACCGAGACCAACCGGACCGGGGCCGCGTACCGGAACGTCTCGGTGGTGCCGGTGCTGTTCACCCAGCTCGGCGTCATGAACACCGGCAACACCACGGTGACCCGGGTGCACGGCGGCAGCCGGGTCGAGCTGCCCACCCGGATGGGCTGCGACCCGTCGATCTGGGTCGCCACCGACACCCTGAACCTCCCGCTGGCGGACGGCGCGACCACCACCGTGGACCTGGAGATCACCACCTCCGCCGCGGTGGCGCGGCAGATCAAGTCGCTCTCGGTGTCGGCCCTCGGCGCGGCGGACGGCGACCGCGGCCTGAGCAGCAACCTCCTCGACCTGCCCGCCGCGGCCCCGGCCGTCGAGCCCACCAAGGAGCCGACGAAGGAGCCCACCAAGGCCCCCACCACGTCGGCCACCCCGACTCCGGCCACCCCGGCCACCCCGGCCGCCGCCACCCCGACCGTCCCGGCCACGGCCGCCACCACCGCCCCGGCGCCGGTCGCCGCCGCCGCGTCCGCCCGGCTGGCCTCCACCGGCGGCGGCACCGGCACCGGCGTCCTGGCCGCCGCCGCGGCCGTCCTGCTCGCCGCGGGCGGCGCGGTCCTGTACGTCCTGCGCCGCCGCGCCCGGCACACCGGCTGACCCGCCGCCGCCGGGACCGCGCGGGCGGTGGCTACGCGGTCGGACGGTGGTAGGACTCGATCGGGGCGCGGGCCTCGTCGAAGAGCGCGGGCCCGTCCTCGACCAGGGCGGGACGGTCGCCGGAGGCCGGGTCGAGCGCCACCAACTGCTCGGTGGCCAGCGCGAACACCACCCGGCCCAGGCCGGAGCGGACCAGGGCGCCCGCGCACATCCCGCACGGCTGGCAGCTGGTGTACAGGGTGGTGCGGGCGGCCTCGGCCGGGTCGAGTTCGCGGGCCGCCCAGCGGGCCAGTTTCAGCTCCGGGTGGGCCGTGATGTCGGCGTCCCGCCGCACGGTGTTGTGCGCCTCGGCGAGGACGGTGCCGTCGGGCGCGGCCAGCAGCGAGCCGTACGGGGCGTCCCCCGACGCGACGGCCCGGGCGGCCAGGGCGATGGCGCGGCGCAGCAGTGGTTCGTCGGCGGGGGTGATCACGCGGTGTCCTTCCGGTGGGCGGCCACGGCGGCCAGGTCCCGCCAGGCCGCTTCCGGCCGGCGGGTCCGCCCGGGGTCGCCGTGGTAGGGGTCGAGGACCACGGCCTGCGCGCCCAGGGCGCGCAACTGCCGCAGGTCGTCCAGTACTTGCTCCAGGGTGCCGGTCCCGGCGGGCCGGTCGGCGCCGGTGACCGGGTCCGGGGTCAGCCGGAACGCGATCCGCGGGGCGAAGCCCGGCAGCGGGTGCGCGGCGAGCACGGCCCGCATCGCGGGCAGGGTCAGGCGCAGCGGGTGCCAGGCGTCGCCGAACCGGGCGGCCCGGCGCAGCGCCGCCGGACCGTGCCCGCCGACCCAGACCGGTATCCGCTCGGCGCCGGGGGGCGCGCCGGACCCGGCGGGCCCGTTCCCGCGCAGCACCTCCAGGCAGGCGTCGGTCAGCCGCCCGCGGTCGGCGAACGGCACCCCGAGCGCCGCGAACTCCTGCCGGGCCCAGCCGGTGCCCACGCCGAGCACCAGCCGGCCGCCGCTCAGCCGGTCGAGGCCCACGGCCATCCGGGCGGTCAGCAGCGGGTCCCGGTACGGCAGGATCAGCACCGTGGTGCCCAGCCGCACCCGGGTGGTCAGGCCGGCCAGCCAGGACAGCGTGGTGAACGGCTCGTGGAAGGGCTCCGGGTAGCGCTCGGCCACGTCCGGGGTGATCGCCACGTGGTCGGAGACCATGAGCAGGTCGTACCCCAGCTCCTCGACGGTGCGCGCCCATCCGCGCAGCACGCCGGGATCGGCGCCGGGGCCGAAGTTCGGTACGTTGACGCCCAGTTGCATGGGGCGAGGCTATCCCGGCGAAGGTCGGCCGGTGAATGGCCGATCCCCGGTGTTCGGCCCGTTCCGCCGGGGATTGCCCGGTAGGATCGCCGGATGACCGGGGATCTCGACGACATCGACTGGGCGATCATCGGGCAGCTCCAGGCGGACGCCCGCCTGTCGCTCAGCGAGCTGGGGCGCCGGGTGAACCTCGGCCCGTCGGCCACCGCCGAGCGGGTGCGCGCCCTGGAGGCCAGGGGCGTGGTCACCGGCTACCACGCCGCGGTCGACCTCGGCCGGGTCGGCTACCCGGTGCTCGCCGTGGTCCGGCTGAAGTACGCCGGCAGCCGCCACCAGCCCCTGCACCGGCTGCTCGCCGAGCGGCGGGAGATCCTGGAGTGCCTGCGCACCACCGGGGACGACTGCTACACGCTCAAGCTCGCCGCCACCTCCATGGCGCACCTGGAGACCCTGGTCGACGAGCTCTGCGCCTTCGGCTCCACCACCACCAGCGTGGTCTACCGCCAGACCCTGCCCTACCGCGGCCCGGCCCGGCCCTGACGGGCGGGGCCCGGCCCCCGGCGTCCGGGCGCGGGTCTCAGGGCCGGGGCGGCAGCGGCGGGCGGCGCAGGTCGGGGCGCGGGGTGCCGGCGGGCGGGGGCGCGGCGGCGGGGGTCGCGGCGAGCAGGGTGAGGGCGAGGTCGACGGCGGCGGACAGGTCGGTGTGCGCGCCGCGGGCCCAGTCGCGCGGGGTGCGGACCACCTCGACGTCCGGGTCGACGCCCCGGTTCTCGACCGAGAAGCCGATCCCGCCGGTGAACCAGCTGGCGTTCTTCGGCACCGAGATCTGGGTGCCGTCGCCCAGCGTGTGCCGCCCGGTCATGCCGACCACCCCGCCCCAGGTGCGGGTGCCGACCACCGGGCCCAGGGCGAGCGCCTTGATCGCGGTGATGATGACGTCGCCGTCGGAGCTGGTGGCGTGGTCGGCGAGCGCGACCACCGGGCCGCGCGGCGCGTCCCGGGGCCACCGGACGGGCTGCCGGCCGCGGGTGAAGTCCCAGGCCAGGACCCGGCGGTGGAGCTTCTCCAGGACCAGCTCGGAGACGTTGCCGCCGGCGTTGCCCCGGACGTCCAGCACCAGCGCGGGGCGGGCCAGCTCGGAGCGCAGGTCCCGGTTGAACTGGGCCCAGCCGGAGCCGCCGAGGTCGGGGATGTGCAGGTAGCCGCAGAGGCCGTCGCTGAACTCCCGGACCAGGTGCCGCCGTCTGACCACCCAGTCCTGGTAGCGGATCGGGCGCTCGTCGGTGAGCGGGGTGACCGCGATCCGCCGGACCCGCCCGTCGTGCCGGAGGGTGAGCTCGACGGTGCTGCCGCCCGTCCCGGCCAGCAGCGGGGTCGGGCCGCGCACCGGGTCGGGCGGGCGGCCGTCCACCGCGAGCAGTTCGTCGCCGTCGTGCAGGCCGTGGCCGGCCAGCGGGGCGCGGGCCTTCGGGTCGGAGGACTCGCCGGGCAGGATCCGGTCGACCAGCCAGCGGCCGTCCGGGGCGCGGTGCGCGTTGGCGCCGAGCAGGCCGAGCGGCTGCTGGGCGATGGCCGGGCCCTCGCCGCGCCGGGCCGGGGTGACGTAGGCGTGCGAGGTGCCGAGCTCGCCGAGCAGCTCGCGCAGCAGGTCGGCGAAGTCGTCGGGGGAGGCGATCCGCTCCAGCAGCGGGGCGTACTGCTCGGTGAGCGCGGGCCAGTCCAGGCCGCACATGCCCGCGTCCCAGAACTGGTCGGCGACGATCCGGGCCGCCTCGAAGTACGACTGCCGCCACTCGGCGGCCGGGTGCACGGTGTGGGTGATCCGGCGCAGGTCGACCGGGACGGGGGCGGTCGGCGCGGCCAGCGGGTAGAGCTTGAGCGCGCCGGCCGAGAACACCGAGAGGGCCGAGCCGTCCGCCGAGACCGCGAAGCCGTCCAACTGCTCGACCAGGGTGGTGCGGCGGCCCCGGGCCAGGTCGAAGTACTCCAGGGCGGGGCGGCCCGAGGTGTCCTCCGGGTGGGCGAAGGTCTGGCCGAGCGCGCCGGAGATCGGCCAGCGCAGCCACACCACGCCGCCGCGCACCGCGGCCGTCGCCGAGTACTTGGAGGCGATCACCGGGAACGGCACCAGCCGCTTGCTCAGCCCCTCCCGGTCGACGTGCACGGTGCCGTCGCCGGTGGCCTCCTCCGGGTCCAGGCCGACCGGCGGGCGGCCCTCGGCGGGCGAGGCGAACGGCGACGGGGTGCCGGCCGCCAGCGGCACCAGGTACGGGCGGCAGCCGAGCGGGAAGGACAGGTCGCCGGTGTGCACGTCGTGCACCGGGTCGAAGCCGCGCCAGGACAGGAACACCAGGAAGCGGCCGTCCCGGGTGAACACCGGGTGCTCGTCCTCGAACCGGCCGCCGGTGACGTGCACCCGTTCCTCGGGCCGGTCGGTGCGGGCCAGCCGGATCGCCCGCAGCGAGCGGCCCGCGACCGGCTCGGACCAGGCCAGCCAGCGCGAGTCCGGGGAGAACGAGGGGCTGGAGACCGGGCCGAACCGGGACGCGGCGACCTCGGTGACCGCGCCGTCCGCGGTGTCCACCAGCAGCAGCCGCCCGTCCGAGCAGGCCACCGCCAGCCGCCCGCCGTCCGGGGCGGCGGCCAGCTCCTGCACCCGGCCGATCCGGCCGCCCGCGATCCGCCGGTCCGCGGGGCGCTCGTCCGCCGCGCCGTCCCGGCCCGGCAGGGCGGCGATCTCGATCGCGTCCGCGCCGTCCGCGTCCGTCACCCAGGCGGCCTGGTTGCCGTAGCCGAGCACCAGCGGCAGCCGGCAGCGCACGCCCGGGGTGTCGGCCAGCACCCGGGCCGGGCCGTCGCGGTGGGTCAGCCAGTACAGCGCGCCGCGCACGTTCAGCACCCCGGCCCGGCCGGTCGCGTCGCAGGCCAGGTCCTTGACGTTGTTGGCCGCGCTCACCTGGTACGGCCGCCGCCCGGCCCGGGCGCCGCCCAGCGGCACCTCCAGGCGGCGCGGCGCCGGGGCGTCCAGCGAGTCGAGCAGCCAGACGTCCCCGGCGTGCTGGTAGACCACCCGGACGCCGTCGGTGGCGGCCTCCCGGGCGTAGTACGAGGCGTGGTCGGTGTGCCGGCGCAGGCCGGTGCCGTCCGGGCGGACCGAGTACAGGTTGCCGACGCCCTCGTGGTCGGAGAGGAACGCGATCCGGGTGCCCCCGGCGCAGGCCACCGGCATCGGCGAGGCCAGGTGCCCGGGCAGGCCGGGCAGCAGCAGGTCGTGGTCCACCCAGAGCCGGCCGGTCGCGCCGCCCCGGTAGCGCTTCCAGAACGCGGGCTCGTGCGGCGCCGCGTCGGTCAGCAGCACCGTGTGCCCCTCGCCGACCTGCGCGTCCGCGACCGGCCCCCACGGCATCCGCCGCCCCGGCGCGCCGTCCGGCGGCAGCTCCCACGCCCAGGCGTAGTGCGCGAACGGCTCGTGGTACGAGGTCACCGCCAGCACCTCGCCGTTCGGCAGCCAGCCGCGCACCCGGGTGTCCTGGCTGCCCCAGTACGTCAGCCGCACCGCCGGACCGCCGCCCACCGGCGCCGTGAACACCTCCGGCGTCAGCGCGAACCAGCTGGTCCACGCCAGCACCTCCCCGTCCGGCGACAGCCGCGGGTGGCTCACCCTGGTCCGGTCCGCGCTCACCCGCCAGGCCCGCCCCACCCCGCCGTCCGCGGCGAGCGGCGCGACCCAGACGTCGTCCTCGGCGGTGAAGGCGAGCAGACCGCCGCGTACATGGGGGTACCGCAGGTATCCGGACACCCTTCCATGGTTCGATCGGCGGCCGGGGCCCGCAAACGCGGCCGGGCCGGGCGGGCGGCCGGGCGGGTGGGCGTACGGAGTCCGGAGCGGCTGACGGCGGGTCAGTGAACCGTGTTCTCCCGTCCATTGACAGGGAGGAGTCACAGCCGGTTCAGTGGTCTAGTCCAACTCCCTGGGTGGGTGCCGGTGCGGCGGCACGACCCGGCCGGGAACCCCACAGCCTGGCGGACGGAGGAGGGCGTCCCCCACACAGAGGCAGGAGCATCCCCACATGCGTACTCCCCGAAGGAAGCGGCTGCTCGCCGCCGGAACCGCCTGGGCGGTGGCCGCCGCCGGCGCCGTCGCGCTCAGCTTCGGCCTGGCCGGGTCGGCATCGGCCGGAGAATTCCTGGTCAACGGCGGTTTCGAGACCAACGCACTGAACCCCTGGACCTGTACCGGCTCGACCGGCTCCGTGGTCACCGGCCACGCCCGCACCGGCAGCTACGCGCTCGCGGGCGCCGCGTCCGCGTCCGACACCGCCCAGTGCGCCCAGACCGTCGCGGTCGCCCCCAACACCACGTACACGCTCAGCGCGTACGTCAACGGCGCCTACGTCTACCTCGGCGTCAACGGCGGCGCCTCGACCTGGACGCCGAGCACCGGCGGCGGCTACCAGAAGCTCTCGGTCAGCTTCACCACCACCGCCACCCAGACCTCCGCCACCGTCTTCACCCACGGCTGGTACGGCCAGGGCACCTACTACGCGGACGACGTCTCGCTGGACGGCCCCGGCGCGCCCGCCTCGCCCTCCGCCAGCGCGAGCCCCTCCAAGTCGGCCTCGCCCTCGCCCTCCGCCTCCGCCTCGCCGTCCGGCAGCCCCTCCACCTCGGCGTCGCCCTCCAGCAGCCCGTCCACCTCCAGCTCGCCGACCACCCCGCCGCCGCCCGGCGGCCACGCCCTGGTCGGCTACCTGCACGCCAGCTTCGCCAACGGCGCCGGCTACCTGAAGATGGCCGACGTCCCCGACAGCTGGGACATCATCGACCTGGCCTTCGGCGAGCCGGACTCCATCACCGGCGGCACCATCCACTTCAACCGCTGCCCGGCCACCGAGTGCCCCGGCGTCGAGTCCGACGCCGACTTCAAGGCGGCCATCGCCGCCAAGCAGGCCAAGGGCAAGAAGGTCCTGCTGTCGATCGGCGGCCAGAACGGCGAGGTGCAGCTCACCACCACCGCCGCCCGCGACAACTTCGTCAACTCGGTCTCCGCGATCATCGACAAGTGGGGCCTGGACGGCCTCGACATCGACTTCGAGGGCCACTCGCTGTCGCTCAACACCGGCGACACCGACTTCAAGAACCCGACCACCCCGGTGATCACCAACCTGATCTCCGCGGTCAAGACGCTCAAGGCCAAGTACGGCGCGAAGTTCCAGCTCACCATGGCGCCGGAGACCTTCTTCGTCCAGCTCGGCTACCAGTACTACGGCTCGGGCCCCTGGGGCGGCCAGGACCCGCGGGCCGGCGCCTTCCTGCCGGTCATCTACGGCCTGCGCGACGACCTCACGCTGCTGCACGTCCAGGACTACAACTCGGGCTCGATCATGGGCCTCGACAACCAGTACCACAACATGGGCAGCGCGGACTTCCACATCGCGATGACCGACATGCTGCTCACCGGCTTCCCGGTGGCCGGCAACACCAACAACGTGTTCCCGGCGCTCAAGCCCTCGCAGGTCGCGATCGGCATGCCCGCCAACAGCTACGCCGGCAACGGCTACGTCGCCCCGGCCGTGGTCAACCAGGCGCTGGACTGCCTCACCAAGGGCACCAGCTGCGGCTCCTACACCCCGCGGGCCGGCAAGCAGCCGAACCTGCGCGGGCTGATGACCTGGTCGATCAACTGGGACAACTACAACGGGAACGAGTTCTCGAAGAACTTCCACAGCTACTTCGGCTGAGCCCGGTCGGCAGTGGTGGAACGCGGAGCCGGTCGCCCCTGGCGGGGGTGGCCGGCTTCGGCTGTTGTGGGGGAGGCGGGGCGGGCGGGTGGCTGGCGCCGGGCTGTGGGGGAGGGGGGTCTGAGCCCGGTCGGCAGTGGTGGGGCGTGGAACCGGTCGCCCCTGGCGGGGGTGGCCGGTTCCGGCTGTTGTGGGGGAGGTGGGGCGGGTGGCTGGTGCCGGGCTGTGGGGGAGGGGGGTCTGAGCCCGGTCGGCAGTGGTGGAACGCGGAGCCGGTCGCCCCTCGCGGGGGTGGCCGGCTCCGGCTGTTGTGGGGGAGTCGGGGCGGGCGGCTGGCGCCGGGATGCGGGGGAGGGAGGGGGCTGAGTCCGGTGGGTAGTAGTGGGGCGTGGAGCCGGTCGCCCCTGGCGGGGGCGGGCGGCTCCGGTCGTCCTCCGGGCCGGGCCGCCGCTGGTCGACCGGCCGGGGTGGCGCGCCTAGCCTGGAGGGGAAGGAGGTGGTGGCGATGCTGGCAGACGCGCCCCTGCTCGCGGTGATCCCGGTGACCGACCTCGAACGGGCCAAGCGGTACTACCGCGACACGCTCGGGCTCACCCTGTCCCGGGAGGGCACCGGAGAGGTGGCCTTCCGCAGCGGAAGCACCGAGTTCGGAATGTACGAGACGCCGTACGGCGGACGGGCCGGCCACACCCTGGCCAGCTGGAAGGTCGCCGACCTGGACACCGAGATGGCCGAACTGCGCGGCCGAGGCGTGGTGTTCGAGGAGTACGACCAGCCGGGGCTGAAGACCCTCGACGGGGTGGCCGAGGCCGACGGGATGCGGGCCGCCTGGTTCAAGGACCCGGACGGCAACGTGCTGTGCGTCAACGAACTGCCCGCGGAGTGAGACGGGCCGGAAACGCCGAAGACCTCCCCGGAGGGAGGTCTTCGCGCTGTCGGTGCGCCGCCAGGGACTCGAACCCCGGACCCGCTGATTAAGAGTCAGCTGCTCTAACCAACTGAGCTAGCGGCGCGTGCTGACGGGGAGAACATTACCTGGTCAGCGCCCGAAACACACAATCGGCCCGGCCGGGGCACCGACGTATGCTGAGGTCGGCGCACCCCGCACCTGCCGAGAGGAACCACCGTGGGCCAGCTGACCCTGCTCTTCCTGGTGCTGCTCGCCTCGGTGGTGACGATGCCGCTGGCGCGCCGGACCAGGATTCCGCAGCCGGTGCTGATGACGCTGGTCGGCCTGGCCTTCGCGCTGATCCCGCAGATCCCCAACATCCAGATCAACCCCGAGTTCATCCTGCCGCTGGTGCTGCCGCCGCTGATCTTCGCGGTGGCCCGACGCTCCTCGGTGCGGTACTTCAAGGCGAACATCCGCTCGATCCTGCTGCTGGCCGTCGCCCTGGTGGTGGTGACCACCACCGCGGTGGCCGGGGTGTTCAGCTGGCTGGTGCCCGCCGCGCCGCTGGCCGCCGCGGTCGCGCTGGGCGCGCTGGTCTCGCCGCCCGACCCGGTCGCGGCCGTCGCGGTGGCCGGCGAGGTCGGGCTGCCGCGCCGGCTGACGGCGGTGCTGGAGAGCGAGGGCCTGTTCAACGACGTCACCGCGATCGTGATCTACTCGCTGGCCGTCGAGGCCGTGGTCGACGGCGACCTGTCGGTGGGCCGGGCCGCGGAGCGCTTCCTGCTGTCCGCCGTGGTCGCGGTGGCCGTCGGCATCGGGCTCGGCTGGCTGAACGCCAAGATCGCCGGGTTCCTGGAGGACCCGACCCAGCAGGTCGCGCTCAACCTGCTCGTCCCGTTCGCCGCGTACACCCTGGCCGAGGAGGCGCACGGCTCCGGCGTGCTGGCCGTGGTGGTCTGCGCGCTCTACCTCGCCGACCGGGCCTCCGACGCCGACGAGGTCTCCTACCGGCTGGTCGGCAACGCGTTCTGGGAGATCGTCGAGACCCTGATCACCGGCGTCGCGTTCGGCCTGATCGGCCTGGAGCTGTCCACCGTCCTGCAGGACGTCCGGGACACCTGGCACACCATGATCGGCGACACCGCGACCGTCATCGCCGTCGTCGTGGTGCTGCGCCTGCTCTGGCTGCTGCCCGCCGCCTGGCTCTCCCGCCGGGTCACCCACGGCGAGGAGGACACCCCGATCAGCTGGCGGGAGACCGTCGTCCTGTGGTGGTCCGGCATGCGCGGGGTGGCCACCGTCGCCCTCGCCCTCGGCATCCCGCTCACCCTGCACAACGGGCTGGACTTCCCGGCCCGCAGCGAGATCGTCTTCATCGCGTTCAGCGTCGTCCTGTTCACCCTGGTGGTGCAGGGCCTCACCCTGCCGTACGTGGTCAAGCTGCTGCGCATCGACGACACCGGCGACGAGCACGAGCGGGCCGTCCGGGAGCTGTGGTGGCGCGCCGCCAGGGCCGGACTGCACCGGCTCGCCGAGCTGGAGGAGGAGGACCAGCTCCCGCCCGAGATCACCGAGCGCCTGCGCGAGCGCCAGCACGACCGCCTCGCCCGGCTCTGCCCGGAGAAGTACGAGGAGGAGGAGGCGCTGGAGGCCAAGCGCCGCGGCAAGCAGTGGCGGCAGGCGTTCGCGATCGAGCAGGAGATGATCGCCGCCTCCCGCCGCGAGGTGCTGGTCGCCCGCGGCGAGGCCGGCGCCGACCCCGAGGTCGCCGACCGGGTGCTGCGCGCGCTCGACCTCCAGTCGGCCCGGAAGTGACGTCCCGTCGACCACTCGCGGTGCAGCACTGCCCGGCCGCATCCAGGGCATAGGGTTGGAGGCGGGCGAGGCCGTCGACGGCGCCGGCACCCGTACCCGCCGGGCCCGGCGCCACCCTCCCGCCGGAACCAGCCGGTATCTGCACCCGACGACGCTAGGAGCAACCGATGTCGGACACCCCCGCCAACGGCCGGACCCCGTTGGACCGCACCCCGCAGTGGGCCGCGCTGGGGAAGCACCGGGCAGAGCTGGGCGAACAGCACCTGCGCGAGCTGTTCGCCGCCGACCCCGACCGCGGCACGCGCTACACCCTGCAGGTCGGCGACCTCTTCGTCGACTACTCGAAGCACCTGGTCACCGACCGCACCCTGGACCTGCTGCGCGAACTGGCCGCCGCCACCGGCGTCGCCGAGCTGCGCGACGCGATGTTCCGCGGCGAGAAGATCAACAACACCGAGCACCGCGCCGTCCTGCACACCGCGCTGCGCGCCCCGCGCGGCGCCGTCGTCGAGGTCGACGGCGAGAACGTGGTGCCCGCCGTGCACGCCGTCCTCGACAAGATGGCGGCCTTCTCCGACCGGGTGCGCTCCGGCGAGTGGACCGGCCACACCGGCAAGCGGATCCGCAACGTCGTCAACATCGGCATCGGCGGCTCCGACCTCGGCCCCGCGATGGCCTACGAGGTGCTGCGCTCCTACACCGACCGCGACCTGACGGTCCGTTTCGTCTCCAACGTCGACGGCGCCGACCTGCACGAGGCGGTCCGCGACCTGGACGCCGCCGAGACGCTGTTCGTCGTCGCCTCCAAGACCTTCACCACCATCGAGACGGTCACCAACGCGGTCGCCGCCCGCGACTGGCTGCTGGAGCGGCTCGGCGCCGGCGAGGAGGCCGTCGCCAAGCACTTCGTGGCGCTCTCCACCAACGCCCAGGGCGTCGCCGACTTCGGCATCGACACCGCCAACATGTTCGAGTTCTGGGACTGGGTGGGCGGCCGCTACTCCTTCGACTCCGCGATCGGCCTCTCGTTGATGATCGCCATCGGCGCGGAGCGGTTCGGCGAGATGCTGGCCGGCTTCCACCTGGTCGACGAGCACTTCCGCACCGCCCCCGCGGAGGAGAACGTCCCGCTGCTGCTGGGCCTGCTCGGCGTCTGGTACGGCGCGTTCTTCGACGCCCAGTCGCACGCCGTGCTCCCGTACTCGCACTACCTGTCGAAGTTCACCGCGTACCTCCAGCAGCTCGACATGGAGTCCAACGGCAAGTCCGTGGACCGCGAGGGCAACCCGGTCTCCTGGCAGACCGGCCCGGTGGTCTGGGGCACCCCCGGCACCAACGGCCAGCACGCGTACTACCAGCTGCTGCACCAGGGCACCAAGGTCATCCCCGCCGACTTCCTCGGCTTCGCCCGGCCCGTCGCCGACCTCCAGCCCGGTCTGGTCGCCCAGCACGACCTGCTGATGGCCAACTTCTTCGCCCAGACCCAGGCGCTGGCCTTCGGCAAGACCGCCGAGGAGGTCGCCGCGGAGGGCGTGCCCGCCGAACTCGTGCCGCACAAGACCTTCCGCGGCAACCACCCGACCACCACCATCCTGGCCCCCGAGCTGACCCCGCACGTCCTCGGCCAGCTGATCGCCCTCTACGAGCACAAGGTGTTCGTCCAGGGCGCGGTGTGGGACATCGACTCCTTCGACCAGTGGGGCGTCGAACTCGGCAAGGTGCTCGCCAAGAAGATCGAGCCCGTGCTGCTCACCGGCGAGGGCACCGAGGCGCTGGACGCCTCCACCGCCCACCTGGTCGGCCGGTACCGCGAGCTGCGCGGCCGGGAGTAGGCCCCTTCGGGCCCGGCGGGGGAGCGGGGGACGGTCGGGAGTTCCGGCCGTCCCCTTCGCGTGTCCGGGCTTCGCGTGCTCCGGGCTTGGCGTGCCCTGTGCTGGGGGTGCCTCGGGCTTCGGGCGCCTCGGGCTTCGGGTGCCTCAGGTGACCCGGGCCAGCAGGGAGTCGGCGTGCGCGGTGACCAGCTCGCGGGCCAGCGCCGGGTCGGGGACGGCCAGGGCGCGGGCCAGCGCCAGGTGCTCGGCGTGGTCCCGCTCCGCGTGCGCGGGGGAGGCCGTCGCGGTGGCGGAGATCCGCACCTGCCGGTCCCAGAGCGTCTCGTAGAGGGAGGTCAGGACGGGGTTCCCGGCGGCGCGCAGCAGGGCGAGGTGGAAGTGCCGGCCGGCCTCGACGGGGTGCGGGTCGCGGTGCTCGCAGGCGGCCAGCAGCTCCGCGGCGGCGGCCGCCAGCGCGGCGGGGCCGCGGGCCGCCAGGGTGTCGACGGCGGCGTGCTCGAACAGGACCCGGGCGGCGAGGACGTCGCGGGCCTCGCCCGGGGCGATCGGGACGACCTGGGCGCCGCGCTTGGGGTACAGGCGCAGGAAGCCCTCGGACTGCAGGCGCAGGAACGCCTCGCGGACGGGGGTGCGGGAGAGTCCGAGCTCGGTGGCGACGACGCCCTCGGAGAGCAGCGTGCCGCCGGGCCAGCTGCCGTCCAGCAGGCGGGTGCGGACGTGCCGGTAGGCCCGGTCGGCGGTGGGGAGGGCGGGGTCGGCGGTGGGCCGGGCGGGGTCGCTCACGCCGTCATTCTGCCACGCCCGCTAGCTTGCATCTAAGCTTGCATCTATGATGCGGGCATGCCTCCGAACGCCCCCCGCTCCCGGACCGCCCTGTTCGTGACCTGCCTGAACGACACCCTCTTCCCCGGCACCGGCCGCGCCGCCGTCACCCTGCTGCGCCGGCTGGGCGTGGAGCCGGACTTCCCGCCGGGCCAGAGCTGCTGCGGACAGATGCACTTCAACACCGGCTACCGCCGGGAGACCGCCCGGCTCGCCCGGCACTTCGTGGACACCTTCGGCGGCTACGAGGAGATCGTCGTCCCCTCCGCCTCCTGCGCCGGGATGCCCGCCGAGGCGTACCCCCTGGCCGCCGTCGGCGACCCCGGGCTGGCCCGGGAGGTGGCCGAACTCGCGCCCAGGGTGGTCGAGTTGACCGAGTACCTGACCGACCGGCTGGGCGTCGAGGACGTCGGCGCGCACTTCCCGCACCGGGTCACCTACCACCCCACCTGCCACAGCCTGCGGGCCGCCCGGCTGGGCGACCGGCCCTACCGGCTGCTGCGCGCCGTCGACGGCATCGACCTCGTCGAACTGCCCGCGCAGGAGGAGTGCTGCGGCTTCGGCGGCACCTTCTCGGTGAAGAACCCGGCGGTCTCCGGCGCGATGAACGGCGACAAGGCCCGGCACGTCCTGGAGACCGGGGCGCCCGTGCTGGCCGCCGTCGACAACTCCTGCCTGATGAACATCGGCGGCCGGCTCACCAGGGACGGCCACCGGGTGCGCACCCTGCACCTGGTGGAGATCCTGGCCCGCACCGCCCAGGACGGGCCGCTGCCCGGCGTCCCGGTGGCGGAGGCCGTGCGATGACGAGGTCGTTCCTGGGCTGGCCCGCGTTCCCCGAGGCCGCCGAACGCGAGGTCGGCAACCGGCAGTTGCGGGAGAACGTCCGCCGCGCCACCCGCACCATCCGGGGCAAGCGGGCCGTCCTGGCCGCCGAACGCCCCGACTGGGAGCAGCTGCGCGACAGCGCCGCCGCGATCAAGGACCGGGTGCTGGCCGACCTGGAGCGGTACCTGCTCCAGGTCGAGGAGAAGGTCACCGCGGCCGGCGGCACCGTGCACTGGGCCCGCGACGCCGCCGAGGCCAACCGGATCGTCACCGACCTGGTCAGGGCCACCGGCGAGCGCGAGATCGTCAAGGTCAAGTCGATGCTGACCGAGGAGATCGGCCTCGACGCCGCCCTGGAGGCCGCCGGGATCAACGCCCGGGAGACCGACCTCGCCGCCGCCATCGTCCAGCTCGGCGACGACCTGCCCTCGCACGTGGTCGTCCCCGCGCTGCACCGCAACCGCAGCGAGATCCGCGACATCTTCGCCCGCGAGATGGGCCGGCACGGCCGCCCCGCCCCCGACGGGCTCACCGACGACCCCGCCGAACTCGCCGAAGCCGCCCGGCTGCACCTGCGGGAGAAGTTCCTCGGCGCCAAGGTCGCCGTCTCCGGCGCCAACTTCGTGGTCGCCGAGACCGGCACCCTGGTGGTCGTCGAGTCCGAGGGCAACGGCCGGATGTGCCTCACCCTCGCCGACACCCTGATCTCCGTCGTCGGCCTGGAGAAGACCGTCCCCGGCTGGCAGGACCTCGAAGTCTTCCTGCAACTGCTGGCCCGCAACGCCACCGGCGAGCGGATGGCCCCCTACACCAGCACCTGGACCGGCACCACGGACGGCGACGGACCGCGCGACGTCCACCTCGTCCTGGTCGACAACGGCCGCACCCGCGCCCTCGCCGACCCGGTCGGCCGGCAGGCCCTGCGCTGCATCCGCTGCGGCGCCTGCATGAACGCCTGCCCCGTCTACGAGCGCACCGGCGGCCACGCCTACGGCTCCGTCTACCCCGGGCCGATCGGCGCGATCCTCAACCCGCTGCTCAAGGGCCTCGACGACGCGCAGACCGCCTCCCTGCCGTACGCCTCCACGCTGTGCGGCGCCTGCAACGAGGTCTGCCCGGTGCGGATCCGGTTCACCGACGTGCTGCTCGACCTGCGCGCCCAGGTCGCCGACGGCGGACGGCACCCGGTGGAACGGGCCGCGCTGAACACCGTCGGCGCGGTGATGGCCCGCCCCGCGCTGTGGAAGGCCGCCGTGAAGGGCGCCGGACTGGTCGGACCGCTGCTGCCCCGGCGCACCGCGCTGCCCGGCCCGCTCGGCGGCTGGACCGACAACCGGGCGCTGCCCGAGATCCCCGGCGAGTCCTTCCGCAGCTGGTGGAAGCGGAACGAGCGCGCCGGCCGGAACGGGCCCGACGGACGGGGCGGGGGCGGCAGTCGGGACGAGCCCGGTGCCCGGGACGAGCGCGGCAGCCGGGGCGGACCCGGCGGGCGGGGCGGGCCCGACGGACGGCAGGCCGCACGGAACCGAGGAGAACACGCATGACCGGCACCGCCCGGGACGAGATCCTGCGCCGCATCCGCGCCGCCGCCGTCCCGCCCGCCCCCGAACCGCCCCGCGACTACCTCCGGCACGCCCCCGGCCTCGACCCCGACGACCGGACCGCCGTGCTCGCGCTGTTCGCCGCACGGCTCGCCGAGTACGGCGCCACCGTGCTGCGCGCCGAGGACCCCGGCCCCGCCGTCGCCCGGGCGCTCGCGGACGAGGGCGCCCGCAGCCTCGTCGTCCCGGACGGGCTGCCCGCCGGGTGGCTGCCCGCCGGGTGGGACGGCGAGGTGCGCACCGACCGGCCGCCGCTCGGGAAGGCCGAACTCGACGCCACCGACGCCGTCCTGACGGCCTGCGCGGTCGCCGTCGCCGACTCCGGCACCCTGGTCCTCGACGGCGGACCCGCCCAGGGGCGCCGCGCCGCCACCCTGCTGCCCGACCTGCACGTGTGCGTGGTCCGGGCCGAACAGGTGCGCTCCGCGCTGCCCGGCGCGCTCGCCCGGCTCGACCCGGCCCGGCCGCTCACCTTCGTCAGCGGGCCGTCCGCCACCGCCGACATCGAGATGATCCGGGTCAAGGGCGTCCACGGGCCCCGCCGGCTGGTGGTCGTCCTGCTGGACCGGGCGGACGCGGCCGACGGGGCGGACCGGCCGACCGGGTCGGGCTAGCCCGCCGGACAGGGCCTAGCCGGCCGGGCTGGGCGAGGCGGAGACCGCCGGGCGCGGGGCCGGGCCGTGCTGCGCCGTGTACACCAGCCCGAAGCCGAGGCCGGCCGCCAGCGTCACCGCGCCCGTCCAGGCCAGCGCGCGGCCCAGACCCCGTCTGCGCCGCTCCCGCCGGTGCGCGCGCAGGGCGGCCGCCTCGGCCTCGGCGAGCTCCGCGTCGAGCCAGGCGGCCCAGTCGGAGTGAAGATCGTCGGACGCCATGACCCGGACATTAGCAGCCCTTTACACACCCTCCGGGCGTGCGGCGCAACGCGAAAGGCCCCCCGGTGAAGGGGGGCCTTTCGCTGTCGGTGCGCCGCCAGGGACTCGAACCCCGGACCCGCTGATTAAGAGTCAGCTGCTCTAACCAACTGAGCTAGCGGCGCCTGCTGACGTGGAAGACTCTAGCAGCGGCCGGGGCCGGGGCTCAAATCGATTCCGGCCCGGACGGCACCCCCCGTTCAGCGCGCGTTCGACCCCGGGTCGCCCGCCTCCCGGGTGCGGCCGCGCGCCGCCCGGACGCACGCCCACAGCACCACCGAGGCCCCCGGCAGCCAGGGCTCGCCGGTGTCCGGCGCGACGATCCACCGGCTGGACGAGGACTCCGGCTCGTCGATCGCCCGCTGCACCGGCGGCACCGTGATCGCGTCCCCGGGGCCGTGGCACAGCAGCGGCGGGACGTCCCGGGCCCACTCCTCCCAGGCCAGCAGGGTCCGCAGCCGGGCCGCCGTCCCCGGCTGCACGAACAGCAGCGTCCGGCCCCGGTACGTCGCCACCGGGCCGCAGCCCGGGCCCGAGGTCCACAGCTCGTCCAGCACCCGGCGGCCGAACACCGCCGGCAGGCTGATCACGTCGAAGACCCGGCCGCACGGCAGGACCGCGGGCGCCCACGGGCGGGCCTCCCACAGCGCGCGCATGCTGCTCGGGTACTCGCTGGCGGAGGCGAGCCACGCCTCCCCGGCGACGCTGACGTACTCCACCGATTGATAGGTCCAGATGTCCACCCGGCCAGGGTGGCCCGGCGGCGCGGCCGGGCGCGCCGAAAACGGCGTTCGCCGGACAGCGGCGGGGGTCCGGGCGTATCATCGCCCGCCGCATATGCCAGTGGCCTGGCGGAGCCGACGGCGGCTGAGGACGGGCCCTACTCCTCCGGGCCGCGGCGCTGCAGCGACCGGCCGTACTCGACCATCTTCACCGCGTAGTCCGGCGTCCAGTCCGCCCGCTCGGCGATCTGCTCCGCGGAGAGCGCGTCGAACCGGCGCGGATCGGCGAGCTGGGCGGCGGCCATCGCCTGGAAGTCCGTCGCCCGCTCCGCCGCGGCCCGGAACGCCAGGGCCAACTCGGTGGAACGCGAAAGCAGTTCGGACGGGTCGTCGATCGACTCCAGGTCGAAGAACCGTTCCGGCTCGGGCGCCGCGCCCTCCGGCTCGAAGATCAGCTGAGCCGGACGGATCCGTCGGGCCGGCCCCGGCACCGGCGGGACGACCGCCGGAGTCGGCGAACCGCCCTGGTCGGACGCCTGCGGATGCGAGTCGGGCATGACGGGGGCACCTCCGGGGGTGAAAGGGGAAAGACGGCCGCCGTCCATTGTCGCGCGCGGACCGCCAGAACCGGAACGGTGCGGCCACGGGCGCTATTCCCCGCCGGGGGCGTACGGGTGGCTCCGCGCGCCCCCGGCGGCACTCGGCGGCACCCGGCGGCTAGAGCCGGACGCGGTGGTGGGCGAGGTGGGCGAGGACCGCGTGGTTGGCCTCCCAGCCGTCGGGGAACTTGACGGCCACGCCGAGCTGGACCGGCTCGGTGGCCGGGTGGTCGTCGAGCAGTTCGGGGATGCCGGCCCGGGCGACCACGATGCAGGCGTGCCGGTGGCGGGAGGCCAGGACGCAGAGCCGGCCGGTCTCCAGGTGGAACGCGGTGGCGTCGGGGCGGCCGGAGAGCGGGTGCAGCACGACCGTGACGTCGTACTCGCGGCCCTGCAGCCGGTTCGCCGTGTCGACCGTCACCGCCTCGCCCGCCGCCGGGTCGACCGGGACGCCGAGCCGGGCCAGTTCGGCGCGCACCGCGGCGGCCTGGTCCCGGTGCGCGGTGCCCACCGCGACCCGGCCCGCGGTGAGCGGGGCGCTGCCCTGCTCGGAGTGCGCGGTCAGCTCGCGCTCCAGCAGCCGGCGGACGGTGGCCGCGACGGCGGCGACCGCCTGGGCGTCGGTGCGGACGGTGTGCCGGGCGGGCAGCTCCAGCAGCGCCCAGCCGCTGCTCGCCGCCTCGTCGATCGCCGCGTCCACCGCCGAACCGTCCCCGCGCCGCCCCGGCCGCAGGGTGCGGTCACCCGGGCCGGTGCCGGAGCGGAACGGCGTGTACGGGTAGAACGCGGCGGACACCAGCGGCGCCGCCGAGGCGGGCAGCCGCCAGGAGACCGGCAGGCGGTGCGGCTGGATCGCCGGGTTGTGGGCCAGCAGGGTGACCACCGCGGAGGAGGACGGGTCGTAGGACAGGCCCGCCCACTGGTCGGTGCCGACCACGGTGAACGGGTCGAGCTGGCCCGGGTCGCCGACGAACAGCGCCCGTTCGAAGAGCCGGGCGACGGCCAGCAGCGCGTCCGAACGCATCTGGTACGCCTCGTCCACGATGGCCTGCCGCCAGGGCTGCTCGGTCCGCACCCACTGCCACTTCGCGGCGGTGGAGATCACCACGTCCTGCTCCAGCAGGTCGGCGACCTTGTCCCTCGCGGTGACGTTCGGGTGCCGCAGCGCCTCCGGCGCGGGCCGCGCGTCGCTCGCGTGCAGCCGGCCGACGGTGATCCCGGGGGCCTTGGACGCCAGCCGGTCGACCAGGTCGTCGACCTGGCTGTTGGTCTGGGCGACGATCATCAGCCGCTCGCCCGCGCCGACCAGTTCGCGGGCCGCCCGCACCACCAGCGTCGACTTGCCCGCGCCCGGCGGGGAGTCCACCACCACGCCGCGCGGCGCGCCCGGCACCGGGCGCACCACGGCGTCCAGGATGCCCGCGACGGCCCGGTCGGCGGCCTCGCCCGGGGCCGGCCCGGCGGCGGGGGAGGAGGTCTGACGGTCGGTCACCGGCGCTCCGGAAAGGTCCATGCGCTGATCATTCCCACTCGTCCGCACCGGCCGACACCTCCTCGACGGCCACCGGGGGGCCGCCGTGCGTCCACGGCGTGTCCGCCGGGTCCGGCAGCGGCGCGGACTGCCGGGGCGCCAACTCGAACAGGGTGAACACCACGGCCGTGCCCGGCTCCGGCACGCTGCCCGGCTCCGGCTCCCGGCGGCGCCCCATCCCGGACAGCAGCCGCACCACCACCTCGCCCGGCGCGGCCGAGACCACCTCGGCCCGCTGGGCGGGCTCCGCGTGCGCCCGGTGCACCTCGCGGCCCGGATCGGCGTGCGGACGGTCGTCGGTGCGCACCACCAGCAGCGGGCGCGGCTTGGGGGAGCGGCCCGCCGACCACTCCGGGACGACGTCCACCACCTCGCCGGCGAACGCCTCGCCGGACAGCCGGCGCTCCGCCATCGCCAGCGGGTCGTCCAGCGACTCCTGGATCTCCAACCTGGCCTGCTCGCGCTCGCGCTGGGCCAGCTTGCGGGCCGCCGTCACCGCGTCGTCCCGGCGCGGCTGCGGGGGCTCGCCCGCCGCCACCCGGTCCCGGTGCATGGTGAACGACCAGCGGTCGCCCTCCCAGCGCTCCGGCAGGTGCCCGGCCGCCGGCAGCGCCCGCAGCAGGTCGAGGCCGCGCCAGACGTCGTGCCAGGTCGGCAGCGTCGCCGCGCGCAGCACCCGGGCCAGCTCGGCCCGCGCCTGCTCGACCAGGGCCGCCGCCCGGCGGGACTCCGCGCCGTCCCGGGCGGCCTCGGCCCGCTCGCGCACCGCGACCGCCGCGTCGTGCCGCAGGATCGCCGGGGCCAGCACCCGCTCGTCGAACTTCGGATCGGTGGTCGGACCGGCCGGCGGGTGCAGCAGCAGGCCGTCGCCGTCCCGCGCCGACTCCACCCACTCGGCCGCCGCCGCCCCGGTCGCGGCCGGCTCCAGCCCGGACGGCGGCAGGTGCCAGGCCAGCCGGGCCGCCAGGTGCTGGTCCTCCAGGTTGCTCTGCCCGGTCGCCCAGTGCCGCGCCAGCAGACCGGTCACGGTCAGCAGCATCGAGGAGCCCGGCACCTGCGCCCGGTCCGTCAGGTGCGTCAACCAGCGCCCCAGCAGCGGGACTTCGGTCGGCGCCGGGTACTCGCCCGGATCCGGGTCCTGCGCCGTGCGGCGGAACCGGGTGGAGCGGCCCAGCAGCGCCAGGTGCGCCACGCCCCCCGCGTTCGGCACGACCAGCTGCGGCGCGTCCGCGCACAACTCCCGCACCACCGGCACCTTCTCGCCGCTCACCGGGTCCTTCTCGGAGCCCTCCAGCAGCTCCACCTCGTCCCCGAACGACTCCAGGTACGGCACCACGTCCCGGGCCACCGCGGCCAGGAACTCCGAACGCTGGGTGCGGTTCAGCGGCTGCGGCACGAAGTGCAGCCGGGGCGCCTCCCGGTCGGTGCCCAGCAGCACCGCCAGCGGGGCCCCCGCCTCGCCCGCGGCCGCCAACGGCACCAGCACCATCGGACGCTCCGACAGGTGCCGGTGCCGCACCGTCGCCAACGGCTGAGCCCGCTGCGCCCGCACCGCCTCCAACCGGGCCAGCGTGGACAGCAGGCTCACCGCGCGCCCCCCGCCGCCGCCAGCGCCTCGGCCCGCAGCCGGGCCGCGTACGCCAGCCGCTCGGACGCCTCGTCCAGCCCCAACTCGGCCGCCAGCTCCGGCTCCAGGCCCGCCGCGGCCCCGGACTCCGCCGCCGCCAGCGCCTCCTCGACGGTGCGCAGCGCACCCAGCTCGCCGCGCACCCCGCGGCCCAACTGCTCCACCGCGCCCGCGCAGCGCGCCTGCGCCCGGCAGTGGAAGCCCAGCTCGCAGGTGGAGATGCACTCCGGGGCGTACGCGGCGGGCACCGCGTCGACCGCCTCCGTCAGCTCCCCGACCGGCCGGGTCGGCGCGCCCGTGTCGTCCCGGGCCAGGTCGAAGGTCACCCCCTCGGGCAGCGCCGCGAGCAGCTGCTCGACCCTGGTCATCCGGGACAACTGCCGCCGGGTGGTCGCCAGTTCGCGCCGCACGTCGACCGGGACGGCGACCGGCTGCGCGGAGAAGTCCTTCGGGCAGACCAGCAGCACCGTCAACTCCGGCGCCCCCGGCAGCTCCTGGACGGCGTACGGATCGGCGGACAGCGGGCGGCCGGCCAGCCGGGCCGCCGCCTCCTGCAGCGCCAGCACGTACACCGCGGCCTGCCGGGCCGCCGCGCCGACGTTCGCCGGATCGGCCGAACCGTCCAGCACCGGGAAGGACTTGATCTCCACCACGGTGCACCGCCCGGCGTGCACCACCAGCGCGTCCGGCTCCAGGTAGGCCGGGCTGCCCGCCACGTCCAGCCGCAGCATCGGGTGGTCCAGCAGCGTCCAGGCCGCCGGATCGGCCGCGGCCTCGGCGAGCGCCGCCAGCGTCCGCTCCGCGCGGACCGCCGGGGCCGCCGCGGGCAGCAGGTCCGGCACGGCGGGCGAGGACGCCTCGTCCGCCGCCACGCCCAGCCGGCGGCGCAGCGGATCGAGCAGCACCGCGTAGCCGTCCCGCTTCAGCCGGGACTCGAACTGCAGGCCGCGGCGGATCGCGAACGGCGACTGGCCGAACGGCGCGGGACGCCCCAACTGCCGGGCGAGCGCGGTCTTGTCGACGCCGGCGGCGTCCAGCAGGGCGCGGCGGCGGCACCCCGGATTGGCGGCGAGGGCGGCGAGGGCCCGGGCGTCGAGGCTGCGCTGCGGCGCCGGGCCGCGCAGCTCGGAGAGCCGCCGCAGCGGCGGGGTGGCCTGCCCCAGGTGCGAGACGTTCATGGTGCGGCCCAGTCTCGCATCTGCAGCCGACAACGCGGAGCCCGGAGGTCGGTCCGGTGGGTCGGGTGGGGGATCATGGGGCGGTGGCCCTCGACGGCGGGGCCAGTGAACCGCACCCTTCCGAACGAGGTACCCCGCATGCCCGCCCGCATCGTGCTGGTCCGCCACGGCGAGACCTCCTGGTCGGCCACCGGCCGCCACACCGGCCGCACCGACGTCCCGCTCACCGACGAGGGCCGCGACATGGCCCGCGCCCTCGGCGAACGCCTCGCCCGCGCCCCGTGGAACGGCCTGCCCGACGCGACCGTCTACACCAGCCCGCTCTCCCGGGCCCGGGAGACCGCCGAACTCGCCGGCTTCGGCGACCGCGCCACCGTCCGCCCCGAACTCCTGGAGTGGGACTACGGGCAGTACGAGGGCCGCACCGGCGCCGAGATCCGCGAGACCGACCGGCCCGGCTGGCTGATCTGGCGCGACGGCGTGCCCGGCGGCGAGACGCTGGCCCAGGTCTCCGGCCGGGTCGACGGCTTCCTCGCCGAACTCAACGCGGAGCACGGCACGCCCGACCCCGACACCACCACGATGCACTGCGCGGACCGCGACGTCGTCCTGTTCGCCCACGGCCACCTGCTGCGCATCCTGGCCGCCCGCTGGCTCGGCCTGCCCGCCGAGTACGCCCAGCGCCTCAAGCTCGGCACCGCCGCGCTCTGCGTGCTGTCCTGGGAGTACGGGCTGCCCGCCGTCGAGATCTGGAACGACCACAGCCACCTGGAGCGGCTGGGGCACTGACGTCCGGCCGGGCGTTCGCGTCCGCGCGGACGCTGACGCCCACCCGCGCGCTGACGTCCGCCCGGGTGTTCGCGTCCGCCCGAGCGTCGACGTCCGCCCGGGCGCTGACGCCTGCCCGGGCGCTGACGCCCGCTCAGGCCGCCGCCGCGTCGTAGCCGTCCAGGAAGTCCCGGACCTCCGGCACGGCGGCGTGGTCGCGCAGCCGGTCCGCGGTCCGCGCCAGCATGCCGCGGATCCGCGCGGACCGGACCCGGTCGAGCAGCGCCACCGCCGCCGCGCCGTGCTCGGCCGCGCCCGCCAGGTCGCCCCGGCCCAGCCGATCGTGCGCCAACTCGGCGGTGTACAGCACCCGGTTGCGCACGAAGTGCGGCTCCTGGAGGCCGATCGCCCGCTCGGCCCGGCCACTGGCCCGGTCCCACTCGCCCAGCGCCGACCAGCACTGGGCCTCCTGCCCGGCCAGTTCGGCCTCGCCGAAGAAGGACATCCACTCCGGGTCGTCCGGCCGCTCGCCCCGGTCGAACAGCGCGTACGCCCGGGCCAGCGCCCGCTCGCAGGCCGACCGGTCGCCGAGCAGCGCCCAGCCGCCCGCCTCGCGCAGCGCCAGCAGTGACAGCAGCCGGTCCGAGCCCAGCCCGTCCGCCGCGGCCTGCCCGGCCTGGGCGGCCCGCAGCGCCTCCCGGGGGCGCCCGGCGTCCCGGGCCAGGAAGGCGCTGTTGCTGAACACGTGCGCCTCCAGGTGCGGGTCGCGGGCCATCCGGGCGGTGGCCAGCGCCTCCGAGTAGAACGACCTGGCGTCCGTCAGCCGGTTCGAGTCGTGGGCCAACCAGCCCACCGAGACCGCGAGTTCGCCCGCCCCGCCCTGCAACCGGCGCTCGGTCGCGGCGTTGTACTCGCCGTCGTTGAGCAGCACGTAGGCGCTGCGCAGCGACTGCCCGGCCAGCTCGAACAGGGCGTCCGCGCCGTGCGCGTCGTCCAGCAGCCGGATGTCGCGGACCGCCTGCTCGACGCCCTCCACCTCGGCCGCGCCGACCCGGCGGCGCTCCGGCCGGGGCGGGGCCGCGGGCAGCGGGGCGGCGGCGGAGGGTGGGGCCTGGTCCAGGCCGAGCACGGCCGCCAGGGCGGTGGGACCGCCGTTCAGGAACGTACGGCGAAGCACGTCGTCGTTCTCCTCGTCAGACCGGAGCGGGGCGTCCGGCGGGTGCGCCGGGACGGACGGTTCGGTGGCCGGCGCCCGGCGGCGGACCGCCGTGCGCGGGGCGAACCCAAGCTCCGCCAGCGACTTCTCCGGCCACATGTGCCGGAACACCCGCTCGTACGCGTAGTTGGGGCAGCGGATCTCGCCGGACTCGACCCGTCCGACGTAGCGCGCGTCGCAGGACACGTGCTCGCCGATCTCCCGGGCGGCCCGGCGGACCAGGGTGGCGAACTCCCCCGGCGAGAGGGCGCCGCGCAGCTCGCGCATCGCCTGGTTGGGGACGGGCGCCGGACGGGGCCCGCCGGTTCGCGTGGCTGCCATGCTGCACTCCGAGGTCGTGCCGGGGTGGTCGCGCCGACCCCTGGGGGGAGGGCCGCCGCGTCGCCACGACAGTACCGGCAGTCACCGTGCGAACACAGCGAGTTGCGAGGAGTAGGTGGGTCAATTGCGGACAATACGGACCTAGTTGCCGCGTTGTGCCATGAAATGCCATGGCTTGCTGTATCGGAGGCCGTGGCCTGGACGCCCGGTCCCGCGTTGTCCTGGTACATGGACACCGGCGGTGCGGGCCCCCTCCCGCACCGGGCCCCCGTCGCACGACCGGGTGACGGAGCACCATCCGGTTTCCGCGCGACCCGAGGCGACAGGAGGTCCCCCATGGCCACCGGAGTTCCCCAGTACCGACGGCCGGCCGCCCCCGCCGCGCCGCCGAGCCCCGCGCCGCCGGCCCCCGCGCCCGTGAGCTCGGCCGCCCGCGTGGTCCAGTACGACACCGTCACCGTCCAGGTCCGGCACGGCCTGGAGGCGGTCGACATCCTCCGGCTGCGGCGCGCCTGCGGGGCCGTCCAGCAGACCGCCTCCGGCAGCGCGATCGCCTTCCTGGTCCCGGCCGGCACCGCGCTGCGCTGGCACCTGTCCGGCTCCGCCTGTACCCCGGGGGCCGAGCTGCTCCCGCCCACCGACCCGCGCTGGATCATCCCGCCCTCCGGCTCCCAGCCGTACCCGCGCCCCACCGACGCCTGGGTGCTGCGCTCCGCGCTCTGCGAAGCCGCCACCACCCTCACCGCGGGCGGTCTCGGCCCGCTCTGAGCGCATCCGGGCGCTGTCTGACGCCTCATCAGAGAACCTGCCCGAAACGGCAGTTGGCATGCAACCGTCGTCTCAGCGGGCGGAACGCCCGACCCCGCAGCGGGCAGCGCCCGTCACCCACCGTCGCACCCCCTCGCCGGTGGGCCCTCCGCCGTTCCGCCCGCGGCGCGACGGGGCGCGACCCCGACCGGCGGCCGCTCCGGGGCGGTCACCGGATAATGGGGCCATGGGCCGTCCACGTACCACCCCCGCCGTCCCCGGCCGCGCGCACAGCCAGGGTCCGCTCACCGCGGCCGTCGCCTCCGGCACCGCCGAGCTCCGCCCCGACCGCGACCGGCCGCACGCCTGGCAGCTGCTCCTCGACGGCGCGCCGCAGTCCCTGGTCGACCTCGCCGACCCCGGCCACCTCGGCTTCGCCTACCAGCGCCGGATCGGCCACCTGATCGACCTCGCCGCCCCCGCCCGGCAGCCGCTCACCGCCCTGCACCTCGGCGGCGGCGCGCTCACCCTGGCCCGCTATACCGCCGCCACCCGGCCGCGCTCCCGCCAGCAGGTCGCCGAGATCGACACCGGGCTCACCGAGCTGGTCCGCGCCGAACTGCCGCTCGACCGCGGCTGGCAGATCAAGGTCCGCGGCGGCGACGCCCGCGCCGTCCTGGAACGCACCCCCGACGACTCCACCGACCTGGTCATCGCCGACGTCTTCGCCGGCGCCCGGGTCCCCGCGCACTGCGCCACCGTCGAGTTCGCCCGCCACGCCGCCCGCGCCCTCACCGGCGGCGGCCACTACGCCGCCAACATCACCGACGGCGGCCCGCTCGCCTTCGCCCGCGCCCAGGCCGCCGCCCTGGCGGCCGTCTTCCCCGAACTCTGCCTGATCGCCGACCCCGCCGTCCTGCGCGGCAAGCGCTTCGGCAACCTCGTCCTGCTGGCCGCCCACACCCCCCTCCCGCTCGCCGAACTCACCCGCCGCCTGGCCACCGACCCCGCCCAGGCCCGCCTGCTGCACGGCCGCGACCTCACCGACTTCACGGCCGGCACCGCCCCGGCCACCGACGGCACCGCCGTCCCGTCCCCGGCCCCGCCGCCGAGGGCCTTCGACTGACGGCCCCCGCCGGTCAGCGGTCAGCGGCGCAGCACGGCCGGATCGAGGTCGAGCGGGAACGGGTCGGTGAGGGCGGTGGATTCGCCGGGCCGGACGGTGCGGTCGAGGTAGCCGCCGTCCCGGTCGAGCCGGCCGAGGTGGAGGCCGGGCAGCGGGTCGAGGTCGAGCCGCCAGTAGTGCGGGATGCCGGCGGCGGCGTACAGGCCGGGCTTGGTGCGGCGGTCGATGACCCTGGTGGACGGCGAGGCGATCTCGACGACGACCACCACGTCGTCGGCGTGCAGGGTGGCCCCCGCCCCGGCGGCGGCGGACGCGTCGGCGATCACCAGGTCGGGGATCAGCAGGCCGTCGGGGACGAGCACGTTGACGGCCTCCAGCACCTCGAACGGGGCGCCCGAGGTGTGGATTGCGGCATCGAGGAGTGCCCACAGCCGCGAGCTGATCCGCTGGTGCGGAACTCCGGGATTGGGGCTCGTCAGCAGGGCCCCCCCGACCAGTTCGATGCGATGGCGGGTGTCTTCGGGCAGGGCGAGGACGTCTTCGACCGTCCACGGCCCAGGGTGATCGGAAACGGCGACACTCACGATCCTTCCCACCTTCCTTCGACGCCGTGGAGCGGAATGCCTCCATTGTCCCCACAGGCGCCGTTCGGCGATACCAGGGGGAGACCGGGTCAGTGGCCGCCGCCCGGGAGGCCGCGGTGCTTGTACATGGCGGCGGCGGTGAGCAGCAGGCCGGCCGCGATGGGGAGGAGGACGGCGACGGTGCCCTCGCCGGCCGGGCGGGTGGGCGCGGCGGTGAGGGCGACGCGGTCGGGGGTGGTGGGCGCGGGGCGCGGGGCCGGGGTGCCGAGCGGCGGGGCTGGGCGGGGGACCGGGGTGCGGGGCTCGGCGGGGGCGGCGGCGGCCGGGGCCGCGGCGGTGGTGGTGGCGGGGGTATCGGCGGAGGTGCGCTGGGCCGGGACGGTGGGCGCGGGGGCGCCGGGGGCGGTGCTCCCGTCGGGGTCGCGGCCGTTCGCGGGGCCGGAGCGGGAGGCGCGGGGGCCGTTCTCGGGGCGGAGCTGCGGGGGGACGCCGGAGAGCAGGCCGGCGGCGAGCGAGAAGGCGTCGGCGTGGTGGCCGGGGAGCGGGAGTTCGCCGGTGCCGAGGTGGTGGCCGAGGGTGGCGCCGAGGCCCTGCACCGGCCGGTCGCCGACCGCGCCGAGGGGGAGCGCGCCGCCCGCGCCGCCCGAGGTGCCGGCCGGGTCGAGGGCGTCCACGGCACCGGCCGCACCGGCCGCACCGGCCGTGCCGACGGCGCCGACCGTACCGGCCGCCTCGCCGACCGGCCCGTCGAGCGGGTCGCCGTCGTCCGAGCCGGGGCGGACGACGGTGCCGAGGGCGCGGCCGGGGTGGTGCGGCGGGTGCCCGGTGTCGGCGGCGCGGGCGTCGGCCGCCCCGAGGCCGAGGCCCAGCACCTGGGCGGCGAGCATGCCGCCCGCCGCCAGTGCCCCGGGCCGTCCCCACCGCTGCCGGGTGGTGTCCGAACGTCGCGGTCGCTTCGCGTGGTTGGTCCGCACACCAGGGGAGAACGAGCGGGACTCCCCGCGGTCACGCCCGTCGCTCACACTCCGTCACACCGTGCGGGCGCACGGGAGTTCAGGCGAGCCCCCCGCGCCGGATCACCTCCGCGTACCAGCGGGCGCTGGTCTTGGGGGTGCGCCGCTGGGTCTCGTAGTCGACGTGGACGATGCCGAAGCGCTTGCTGTAGCCGTACGCCCATTCGAAGTTGTCCAGGAGCGACCAGAGGTAGTAGCCCCGGACGTCGGCGCCCGCCGCGATCGCCTCGGCCACGGCCGCCAGGTGCAGCTCGACGTAGCGGACCCGCTCCGGGTCGTGGACCTCGCCGTCCGGGCCGACCGCGTCGTCGAAGGCGGCACCGTTCTCGGTGACCATCAGGGGCAGGCCGAAGTCGCGGTGCATGCCGATCAGCGAGTCGGTCAGGCCGGAGGCGTCGATCGGCCAGCCCATCGCGGTGACGTCGTCGTTGGCGAGGTGGAAGACCACGTCCTCGGAGCCCGGCCAGCAGCTGAACTCGCTGTCGCCGTGGCCGTCGTTGCGGGCGGCCTCGGCGCTCCCCGCGGCGTCGGCGCGCGGGGCCGAGACGACGGTCGGGTTGTAGTAGTTGAGGCAGAGCAGGTCGATCGGACGGCCGATCTCCGCCTCGTCGCCGGGGCGCACCAGCTCGTCCCAGTCGACCAGGTGGGCGGTGTCGGCCTTGAGGTCCTCGGGGTAGCCGCCCTTGAACATCGGGCCGGTCCAGACCCGGTTGCCGACCGCCTCGATCCGGCGGGCCGCCTCGCGGTCCTCCGGGGTGTCGGTGAGCGGGCGGACCAGGTGCAGGTTGAGCGAGACCGAGACCTTCGCCGAGGCGGGCAGCACCTCGCGCAGCGCGCCGACGGCCAGGCCGTGGCCGAGGTTGAGGTGGTGGGCGGCCTTGAGCGCGTCCGCCGGGTTGGTGCGGCCGGGGGCGTGGACGCCGGAGCCGTAGCCGAGGAAGGCGCTGCACCAGGGCTCGTTGAGGGTGGTCCAGACCGGGACGCGGTCGCCGAGCGCGCCGGCGGCCAGCGCCGCGTACTCGGCGAAGCGGTGGGCGGTCTCCCGGACCGGCCAGCCGCCGGCCTCCTCCAGGTCCTGCGGGAGGTCCCAGTGGTAGAGCGTGGCCACCGGGGAGATGCCGTGTTCGAGCAGGGTGTCGACCAGGGCCCGGTAGAAGTCGAGGCCGCGCTCGACGGCCGGGCCGCGGCCGGTCGGCTGGATCCGCGGCCAGGACAGCGAGAAGCGGTACGAGGTGAGGCCGAGGTCGGCCATCAGGCGGACGTCCTCGCGGAAGCGGTGGTAGTGGTCCACCGCGACGTCGCCGGTGTCGCCGTTCAGCACCTTGCCGGGGGTCCTGGCGAAGGCGTCCCAGATGGAGGGGGTGCGGCCGTCCTCGGCGGCGGCGCCCTCGATCTGGTAGGCGGCGGTGGCGGCGCCCCAGGCGAAGCCGGGCGGGAAGGCCACCCGGGGGGCCGCCACGGAGGCGTGGGCGGCTGTGGTCGGATCGGTCATGGTCATACGGGAGCGCTCCCATGGTTCGAGGGTGGACAGGGCGGTGTATCCGGTCTTCCGGCGGATCAGCTCTTGACGGCACCGGAGGTGATGCCGCCCACGATGTGCTTCCCCAGAACGGCGAAGATCAACAGCAGCGGCAGGGTGCCGACGAGCGCACCGGTCATGATCACGGCCTGGTTGATGTCGTGGCCGGAGCCGCCGCCGATCGCGGAGAGCGCGACCTGCACGGTCGGGTTCTGCTGGGTGAGCACCACGAACGGCCAGAAGAAGTCGTTCCAGGACTGCACGAACACCAGCATGCCGAGCACCGCCATCGCGGGCCGGGCGATCGGGAACACCACGTGCCAGATGATCCGCAGGCTGTTCGCGCCGTCCACCCGGGCCGCCTCGATCAGCTCGAACGGCAGCGCCTCGGTCAGGAACTGGCGCATGAAGAACACGCCGAACGCGGCCACCAGCGAGGGCAGGATCACCGACTGCAGGTGGTTGCCCCAGTCCAGCTTCGTGACGATCCGGTACAGCGGGATGACGCTGAGCTGCGGCGGGATGGTCATGGTGGCGACCACCAGGGTCAGCAGCGCGTTGCGGCCCCGGAAGCGCAGCTTGGCGAAGGCGAAGCCGGCCAGCGTGGAGAACAGCACCGTGGACAGCGACACGCAGCCCGCCACGACGGTGGAGTTCAGCAGCGCGGTGCCCATGTCCGCCTGGTCCCAGGCGGTGGTGATGTTCGTCCACAGCTCGCCGCCGGGCACCATCGGCGGCGGCGACTGGGCGACCCGCTCGCCGGTGCTGGAGGCCGCGACGAAGGTCCAGTAGAGCGGGAACAGCGAGATCAGGGCGGCGATCCCGAGCAGCAGGTAGGCGACCGGGCCCGCCTTGTCGTGGTCGCCCGCCCCGCGGCGGAACAGGCCGCGCGGGCGGTCCTGCTCGGCGGGCACCGCCCCGCGGGTGGAAGGAGTGGACAGGGTGGCGGCCATGTCAGCCTCCCAGCTCGTGGCGCTTGCGGTAACGGGTGATCAGGTACTGCGCCAGGCCGAGCAGCAGCAGGAGCAGCAGCATCGTCCAGGCCACCGCCGAGGCGCGGCCCAGCTGGCGCGACGGCCAGCCCAGCTCGTACAGGTAGAGGCTGAGCGTCTGGAACTGGTGCGCGGAGCCGCCGGACACGCCGACGCCGCCGCCGAACAGCATCGGCTCGCCGAACAGCTGGGTGGCGCCGATGGTGGAGACGATGATGGTGAACATGATCGTCGGGCGGATCGACGGGACGGTGATCCGGGTGAACTGCTGCCAGCGGTTGGCCCCGTCCAGGCTGGCCGCCTCGTACAGGTCCTTCGGCACCGCCTGCATCGCGGCCAGGTAGATCAGCGCGTTGTAGCCGGTCCAGCGCCAGGTCACGATGGTGGAGATGGCGATCTGCGAGGGCCAAGTCTCGGAGTACCAGTTGGGGTGGATCCCGACCGTGCCCAGCATCCAGTTGACGAACCCGTAGTCCGGGTTGAACAGCTGGACGAACACCAGGGTCGCGGCGGCGATCGAGGTGGCGTACGGGGCGAGGATCGCGACCCGGAAGAAGCCCCGGCCGCGCATCCGGTAGTTGAGCAGGTGGGCCAGCCCGAGCGCCGTCAGCAGCTGCGGGACGGTCGAGATGACGCCGATGGTGAAGGTGTTGCGCAGCGCCGTCCAGAACTGGTCGTTCGACCACAGGCGGGTGTAGTTGTCGAAGCCCCGCCACTCCATCACGTCCGGCTTGAGCAGGTCGACGTAGTGCAGCGACAGCCAGCCCGTCCAGATCAGCGGGAAGAGGCCGAAGGCGGCGAAGCAGAGGAAGAACGGGGCGATGAAGGCGTACGGGGAGGCCTTCAGGTCGAACCGGTACAGGCGGGAGCGCCAGGCGGGGCGCGCGGGCGGGGCCTCGGCGCGGACGTGGGTGGCCACTTGGGGTTTCCTTCCCGGAGGTGGCGAGGGGCGGCGGAACGGCGCCCGGCCGGGTGGGCGGACCCGGCCGGGCAGTAGGGACCGGCTACCGGCGCGCGGCCGGCCCGGATCAGTTGCTGGTCTTGTCGTCGATCAGCTTGGACACGTTCGCCCAGGCCTTGGCCGGGTCGGTGCCGTGCTCCTCGATGTCGAGGATGCCGTTGTCGGTGATGATCGTCTTCACGTTGCCGTCCTGCTCGCCGATCGGCGCCGGCTTGATGGACTGCGCGGCGGCGGCGAAGATCTGGCCGGTCGGCGCGTTGTTGAAGTACTCCTGCTTGGCGCCCTGGACGGCGGGCTGCTGCAGGCCGCCGACGGTCGAGGGCAGGTTGCCGACCTTGGTGAAGACCTTGGCCTGCTGCTCCGGCGCGGTCAGCCAGGCGGCGAGCGCCGCGGCCTCCTTGGTGTGCTTGCCGGCCTTCGGGACGGTCAGGAAGGCGCCGCCCCAGTTGGAGGCGACCGGCGGGGCCGCGACGTCCCACTTGCCCTTGCCGGAGTCGCCGGAGTACTTGCTGATGATGCCGGTCATCCAGGACGGGCAGACCACGGTGGCGAACTTGGCGTTGGCGAACGCGGCGTTCCACGGGTCCTGGAACTGGCGCAGTCCGGCGCTGATCTTCGCCTGCGAGGCGGCGACCGCGAGGTCCCAGGCGGTCTTCACGCCGGCGCTGGTCTTGTAGACGAGCTTGCCGGAGGCGTCCGAGTACTGCTCGGGCTGGGCCGACAGCGCGGCGTTGAACAGGCCCGAGGCGGAGTCGGTGAAGAAGGTGCCGGCCGGGGCCTTGGCCTGGTAGGCCTTGCCCGCCTCGACGAACTTGGACCAGTCGCCCGCCCACAGCTTCGCGACCTCCGCGCGGTCGGTCGGCAGGCCGGCCTGCTGGAACAGGTCGGTGCGGTAGCAGATCGCCATCGGGCCGATGTCGGTGCCCAGACCGATCAGCGAACCGGACGCGGTGGTGGCCTGCTTCGACTTCCAGTCCAGCCAGTTGGCCGGGTTGACGCCCTCGGCCTTGCCGAGGTCGACGAACTTGTCGCCCAGCGTGTTGGTGGCCTGCGCGATGTAGCCGACCTCGACCGCCTGGATGTCGGCCAGGCCGCTGCCCGAGGCCAGGTGGGTGGTCAGCGCGTCCCAGTACTTCTGGCCGTCCTGGACCGTGTCGTACTTGATGGTGATGTTCGGGTGCGCGGCCATGTACTCGTCGTACAGGCCGGCCTCCACGTAGCCGAAGGTGCCGAAGTCGCCGACGTTGAGGGTGATCTTCCCGTTGGCGTCGGTGGAGCCGCCCTTGTCCGAGCTCGACGAGCAGGCCGTGAGCAGCAGGGTGGACGCGGCGAGGACCGCGGTGGCGGCGACGGCTGCTCTGCGGGGGCGGGAGGTGGTGCGCATGGGGGCGAACTCCTTTGTCCGGGTGTCTTCCGTGGGTGTGGCGTGGTCGTGCCGGGCGGGAAACGAGAGCTTCGTGGGTGTTCTTGGTGCGCTGAATCTTGGCTACAGTGTGGGAGCGCTCCCACAGCTGGCATGCCGGAAGGTTGCTGTGTCGCGGGGGTGAGTGTCAAGACGTGGTGACATAAACGTTGCCGGAGCGTTTCCACCTCCGTCACCGCCGCCGCCGACGCTCCCGGGCTCCCGCCCGGGTCGGCCCCGGACCGCTCCGGACCGCCCCGGATGGTCGGAAACGCGGCGGGACCGGCCACAATGAACAGTCCGTACGGGCCCGGGCGGGTCCACCGGATCCATCCCGTCCGCCCCGTCCGTCCCGTCCGTCCCAGAGACCGAGAGGTGTAGCGATGAGCCCGACCGCACAGCGCCCCGACGCGCTCCACCCGGGCGCCGGCGGCAGAGCCACCGCGCGCCCCACCCTGGAGGAGGTGGCCGCGCTGGCCGGCGTCGGCCGCGGCACCGTCTCCCGAGTGATCAACGGCTCCCCCCGGGTCAGCGCCAAGGCCCGCGAAGCCGTCCAGACCGCCATCGCCGAACTCGGCTACGTGCCCAACCGGGCCGCCCGCACCCTGGTCACCTCGCGCACCGACTCGATCGCGCTGGTCGTGCCCGAGGCCGAGACCAGGCTGTTCTCCGAGCCGTACTTCTCCGACATCATCAGCGGCGTCTCGGCCGAACTCGCCGAGACGGACATGCAGCTGCTGCTGATCCTGGTCCGCAACCAGCGCGAGCGGGACCGGCTCTCGGCCTACCTGACCGCCCAGCGCGTCGACGGCGTCCTGGTCGTCTCGGTGCACCGCGACGACCCGCTGCCCGGGCTGCTGGAGAGCCTGGAGATCCCCTCCGTGCTGGCCGGCCGCCGCAGCGACCTCGAACCGCTCAGCTACGTCCACGCCGACAACGCCGGCGGCGCCCGGATGGCCGTGCGCCACCTGCTCCGGCGCGGCTGCACCCGGGTGGCCACCCTCACCGGCCCGCTCGACATGGAGGTCGCCCAGGCCCGCCTCGGCGGCTACCGCCGGGCCCTGGAGGAGGCCGGCCACGCCTACGACGAGGAACTGGTCGGCCTGGCCGACTTCACCGAGGAGGGCGGCCGGGTCGCGATGCGCGAACTCCTGGACCGCAGGCCCGAGTTGGACGGCGTGTTCTGCGCCTCCGACGTGATGGCGGCCGGCGCGATGCAGGTGCTGCGGGCCGCCGGGCGGCGGATCCCCGACGACGTCGCGGTGATCGGCTTCGACGACTCGATCGTGGCCCGGCACACCGACCCGCCGATGACCAGCGTCCGCCAGCCGATCGAGGAGATGGGCCGCACCATGGCCCGCCTGCTGCTCGACGAGATCCACGAACGCGGCCGGGCCCGGCGGCAGGTGGTGCTGGCGACCGAGCTGATCGTCCGCGACTCCGCCTGACGGCGGGGCGGGCGCGTGGGGCGGGCGTGGGGGCGTGGGGCGCCGTCTCCCGCGTGCCGCCCGGGTCGGGGTGTGCGGTCGCCCCGGCCCGGTCGGCCCGCCGGGTGCTCAGGAGTTGGGGCGCAGGGTCCAGACGATCTCCAGCACGCCGGTGACGGCGCCGTCCTCGCGGGTGATCTCCACGGTGATCGGGAACTCGGGGCGCTGGCCCTCGTCCAACTCGGCGATCACCTCGGCGACCGGCCGGCCGAGCGTCGCGGTGGCGGTCACCACGCCGCGGGCGAGCTTCTTGAACGAGATTTCGCCGACCGTCGGCAGCGGCACCGCGCGCCCCAACTGGTCGCCGAACGCCGCCAGCACGATCGCCCCGCTGGCGGACTCGGCCAGCGTGAACATCGCCCCCGCGTGCGGCCCGCCCACGTGGTTGCGGTACTCCGGCAGGTCGGGCAGCCGCAGCACGGCCCGCTCCGGGGTGGTCTCCAGGTACTCCAGCTGCAGGGTCTTCACCATCGGGACGGTGGACGTGAGCAGCTCGCCGATCGCAGTAGTGGTCATGCCGCGATGTTACTAGCGGGTAGCTTGGCCGTCCATGCCCGGTCGGCGGCCCCCTCCCGCCGCGCGGGGCCGACCGCTCCAACCGGTGCGCCCCCGTCCCGAATCGCCGCTGCCGCTGCCGCAGCCGCAGCCGTTTCGGCGTACTGGTGTACCGGCGGTCCGGCGTATTGGCGTATTGGCGTTCCGGGCGGGAACGACGAAGGCCCCGGTCGATTCCTCGACCGGGGCCTTCGTGCGATGGGGTGAGTGACGGGACTCGAACCCGCGGCCACCTGGACCACAACCAGGTGCTCTACCAACTGAGCTACACCCACCATCTGTCAGGTGCTTTCCCGCTCTCGCGTTCCCGCTCCGACAGGAAGAACTCTACAGGATGCGGAGGGATGCTCGCGCCAGGGTTTCCCCGACCGATCGGACCGGTCCGCTGGTCAGGTGGTGGGCACCTGGTGGCGGGCGGCGATCTCCCGCGCGGTGTCGCTGTCCGGGCCGGGCTGCGGGACGAACACCGCCTCGCGGTAGTAGCGCAGTTCGGCGATCGACTCGCGGATGTCGGCCAGCGCGCGGTGGCTGCCGCCCTTCTGCGGGCTGTTGTAGTAGGCGCGCGGGTACCAGCGGCGGGCCAGCTCCTTGATCGAGGAGACGTCCACGATCCGATAGTGCAGGTGCCCTTCCAACTCGGGCATGTCCCGGGCCAGGAAGCCGCGGTCGGTGGCCACCGAGTTCCCGCACAGCGGGGTCTTGCCGGCCTCCGGGACGTGCGCGCGGACGTACGCCAGCACCTGCTCCTGGGCCTCGGCCATGGTCAGGCCGTCCGCGAGCTCGTCGAGCAGGCCCGAGGAGGTGTGCATCTGCCGCACCACCTCGGGCATGCTCGCCAACGCCTCGGCGGGCGGGCGGATGATCACATCCACGCCTTCGCCGAGCACGTTCAGCTCGGAGTCGGTCACCAGGGCGGCGACCTCGATCAGGGCGTCCCGATCGAGGTCGAGGCCGGTCATCTCACAGTCGATCCATACCAGACGGTCATTCACGCCTTCACCCTACGGCGCGATCGCGCGCCCCCGACACCGCACGCGCCCCGTCCGGGGCGAAGTCCGCCGTGTCGCGCGCCCCGCGCTCCGGCTCGGCCTCCGGGCGGTGCGCCGCCTGCCGGCCCCGGGCGCTCGGCTGCTCGCCGGTCGCGTCCTCCGCGATGGCGTGCTCCACCGGACGGTCCGGACGCTCCGCCGGACCCGACCCGCGCCCGCCCGGGTACGCCGCGCTCGGCCGCACCGGCTGCCCGGGAGAGGGCTGCGCGTGCGCGTGCGCGGGCGACGACCCCTGCTGGGCACCCGGGTACGGGCCCCCGGCCTGGCCGGGCTGGCCGCCGCCGTGGCCCGCCTGACCGCTGTGACCGGACTGACCGCCGTAACCCGACTGACCGGACTGACCGCCGTGCGCCGCCGGGCCGGTGCCGCGACCCGCGTACCGGGGGTCGCCCGGACGCTCCGCCGAGCGCGCACCGAAGGCGCTCGGCGGCGGACCGGCCTGCGGCGGCACCAGCGGACGCGGACGCTGCTGCCCCGCCGCACCCCCGCCCGGACCGGTCGGCCGGCCCAGCGGACCGCCCGCCGATCCGGCACCGGCCGGAGTCGGCTGACCGTGCGTCACCGGCCCGTGCGCCGAAGCACCGTGGGCGCCGTGGGCGCCGTGGACGGCGGGCCCGTGGGACGCCGGGGCGTGCCCGTTCTGGCCCGGGCCGCGCTCGGCCAGGGCGTTGTTCGGGACCACCGGGGCCACCTGACCGCCGGCGGCCGGGCGGCGGGCCCGGAAGGTGGTCCGGTACGCGGCCGGGGAGACCCCGAGCTGCCGCCGGAAGTGCCCGCGCAGCGCCACCGGCGAGCGGAAGCCGCAGCGGCGGGCGACGTCGTCCACCGACAGGTCCGAGGTCTCCAGCAGCCGCTGCGCCTGCAGCACCCGCTGGGTGATCAGCCACTGCAGCGGCGCGCTGCCGGTCAGGGTGCGGAAGCGGCGGTCGAAGGTGCGCCGCGACATGTACGCGCGGGCCGCCAGCACCTCGACGTCGAACTGCTGGTTGAGGTTCTCCAACGCCCAGGTGACCACCTCGGCCAGCGGGTCGTTGCCGATCTCCTCAGGTAAAGACTGATCGATGTACTGGGCCTGACCTCCACCGCCGCGGCGGTTCGGCACCACCAGCCGGCGGGCCAGCGCGTTGGCGGCCTCGGCGCCGTGGTCGCTGCGGACCACGTGCAGACAGAGGTCGATGCCGGCCGCGGTGCCCGCGGAGGTGAGGACGTCGCCGTCGTCCACGAACAGCTCGCGCGGGTCGACGTGGACCCGCGGGTAGCGCTTCGCCAGCGTCGGCGCGTACATCCAGTGGGTGGTCGCCGGGCGGCCGTCCAGCAGCCCGGCGGCGGCCAGCACGAAGGCACCGGTGCACAGGCCGATGATGCGGGCGCCCTCGTGGTGGGCCTTGCGCAGCGCGGCGATCGCCTCGACCGGCGGCGGCTGCGAGATCGACCGCCAGGCCGGAACCACGATGGTGCCCGCCCGGGACAGTGCCTCCAGCCCGTACGGGGCGGTCAGCGTCAGGCCGCCGGTGGTGGTCAGCGGGCCCTCCTCGCCGGCGCACACCAGCAGGCGGTAGCGGGGGACGCCGGCGTCCTGCCGGTCCACGCCGAAGACCGACAGCGGGATCGAGCTCTCGAAGATCGGCGCCCCGCTGAACAGCAGCACCGCCACCGTTTCGCGCCGCCGCCGTCCGGCCAGCTTGCGCGGGGAGGAGAGCAGACCGGGACCGGCGAGCACGTCCGGCGCACCGCCCGCGCCCGCGCCACCCGCCGTCGCGGTGGCCGCACCGCCGTGACCGCCGTGGGAGTTGTGGGCGGCGTGGCCGCCCGGGGTGAGACCGCCGTGGCCGGGGGCCGCCTGCGCGGGGGACTGGGCCGCGGCGTACTGAGCGCCCGTCACCGCTCCCGGACCACCTTGGAGCTGGCCGCTGTTCGGGCCGCCGCCGGTACCGATGCCGCTGCCGGTTCCAGGGCCGGTTCCGGAGCCGTGGCCACCGCCGGGGTTGCCACCCAGCGAACCGGCCGACGCGCCACCGAACTTGCCGAGTCTCGCCGTGCCACCGGGATGGGACGACGGCTGGCGGCCGCTTTCAGGACCCGCGTCGCTCCTGCTCACCCTGCTCAAGGCGCTCCAGCCCCCTCGGTGGTGTGGTGGTCTCGGCTGCCGCTCTGCGAGCCAAGATCGAATCTACTTGGTGGACCGTTGCCGTTGTGACAAGTTCACCATCCGACGCTATGTCGACATGGCAATTTGGCGTGAAGCATTCGATCACGAAGCGTGGCACCCGTCGACCCCGCTGTGAAGGGGGCGCGAACAACCGTGGCCGGTTGTCGCACGACCTGTCGGCGATTCACCCGTCGACGGTGCACCCACCGCCCGCTGTGTGCTGCGGATTTGCCCGAACGGCAGGGCAGCGAGGCAAGTTGGCCGAAAACGTACGGTTCAAATCGGGGGCGTGAAACCGCCTTCCACGCGCCACAGCGCACACCTGAGCCATGATCCCCGCGCCCCGTCAGCCCCCCGGCCCAACCCGAACCGGCCACTCCTGAACGCCTCTCACCTCACGCTCCGTCACTTGAGCCCCTCCGTTCCGCTTCCGTCCCACTGGCACCACGACCCCCACCCATCCCGGCTGCCTCGTCGCTTCGTCGCCGCCCCGAACCTCCCGGCCCGCCGCCCCGAGCGCCGCACATTCGTCCGAATCCAATCCCTCCCGAGGCGGCCACACGCGCCACGCAGCCACGCCCCGGCGGCATCCCACCACCACCTCGCCCAGCCCCCGCCGCCGCCGAGCCGCCCCTTCGCGCCGCTCGCCGGACTCCCGCGCCCGCAGACCGGCCGATGTTGCCCCGGCCCGCCCCGAAGCCCCCGGGCCGTCGAACCGGAGCACCGACTCCACCCGGCCCCATTCGGGCCGGCGGGTCGGGAGGGTGCGGGGTGGCGCGAGGAGCGCGCAACGGCGGGACACCTCTTCGTCGGAGCACCTTTTCAGTGACGCTCCGTCAAATTCTTTTATCAGAAGCGGTTTTGGGCGCAAACATCCAACCGGATGCGTGCGTGGCGGCAGCGGCAGCGTCGTCCGCGTCCCGCGTCTGATGTCCGGTCAGCTCGCTGCGGTCGCGGTGTCGCTCCAGCGGACCTGGGCGACGGTGGCCGAGGCCGGAACCGGAGCGGACTCGATCGGCATGAGCGGTACGGACTTCGTCCGCAGGACCGGCTGGGCGAGCGGTGCGCCCGAGGCTGCCGGAGCGAGTGGAGTGACCGGGATGAGCGGCGACTTCGACGCGACCGGAGCGTTCGGGACACTCGGAATGTTCGGAGCACTCGGACCGTGCGGCGTCAACCGGGATGCCGGGATGGCGAGTTGACCGCGCGACCGTTGGGGTCGGGTGGTCGTGGCCGCGGCGAATCCCCGTCCGGCGAGGGGGTGTTCACCTGCGGTGAGGATCACCCGCACCGCCTCCGGCAGGCTCGGCGCGCTGACCGTCGGACGGTAGGCCCGCTCCGCCCACGGCCGACCGTGGTGCAGCCACGCGCTGCGCAGCCCCGTCGCCTCCGCCCCCGCGATGTCGGCCGGACCGTAGTCGCCGACCATCCAGGTCTGCGCCTTCCAGTCCCCGGCCGGCCGGAAGCCGCACCGCCGCGCCGCAACCTCGAAGATCAACGGGTCCGGCTTCAGGCAGCGGGCCTCCTCCGAGATCACCCACCCGTCCACCAGAGAGGCGAGCCCGGTCAGCCGGATCTTCTCCAGCTGGGGCAGCGTCCCGCCGTTGCTGACGATCCCCAGCGTCCATCCCGCCTCGCGCGCCTCCCGGAGTGCCGCGACGTGTGAATCCGGGCACTGGATGTGGGAGTTGATGCCACTCCGGTAGTGCGCGAGCAACGAGTCGACCGACCGGTCGATGCCGTAGCGGCGCTTCGCCGCACCCAGTACGGTGCTGCGCGGCACGTAGCCGCTGCCGTCGAGCATGACCAGCCAGTCGAGGTCCCCGGCGGGCAGGCCGTTCTCGGCGAGGAAGCCCTCCGCCCACGCTCTGAACGCGGCGTCCCTGGGCAGCAGGGTGTTGTCGAGGTCGAGCAGGAGCAGCGGCATGTCGAGCATGCTGCCAGCGGCCAGCACGTATGCACGTGGCAATTGCCAAAGGCGGTTCGAATTTCCGCGAATTGGCCGAATCCGGTTGGTACGCGTGCAACCCGGACCATGATCCCAAAAGGAACCCCGCGCGGACCGAATCCCCGGCCGAATCGCCGCACCCGCTCCGGCACCCGGCCGGACGGCCCCGACCGGGACGGCCCCGACCGGGACGGCCGGGCACCGGAGGACGCTGGGTGGGGCGCGGCCGATGGGCAACTACCGTGCGCCGCCCATCGGCAGGAGCGATGACAGTCGGGTCACGTTGTGTCGTCGCACTGTTGCGCGCATCGCGTCCCGTCGGTCAAGCTCCTGGGAACCCGCCGCGAGGGGGCGCACGCCAGAGCGCGTGTTTCCCCCACACGCGGGAACCTCATCGCACGAGGGTGCCGTCGCTGGGCGGGGCCCGTTCCGAGCCGTACTCTGAAAGGCAGAGGTCGCCAACGGTGCCAGTCGTTCCCGGACGCATCGCCACCGCTGCCGTTCCTGCCACCGGGGCCTGGCGGTCCCCCGCCGCGTCCCCCTGCGTAGGCCCGTTTCAGTTGAAGAGTTTTGAGCCATGGCCGGTGAAGAGCCTTCCGCTTCTGCCCACGGCAGCCCGCACGACAGCAGGTCCGCTGTCGAGAATCCCGGCGTCCCGCCGCTCGCCGATCAGCCGCGCCACCCCGACGCCCGGCCTGCCGGCCCCGACCCCGCCCCCGCCTCTGACCCCGACCCTGCAACTGGACCCGGCCTCGGCGTCGGCTCTGGCCACGAGTCACCCCGTCCCGACCCGGACCACGAGGACAGCCCGCACTTCCCTGACGCCGCCCCCGCAGCCCCTGCGGACGCGCTCGCCCCGCCTCCGCCGCCCGTCCGTCTCCCCGTGCCTGCCGCCCGCTCCGGCCGGGCGAGTCGGGCGGGTTGGGCCGGACTGTTCGGCCGCGCCGCCCACCGCCGCAACACCGACCCCGACCCCGGCCCTGCCCCGGGACCAGAACGTGCCGTCGAGCCCGCCCCCGACCCGGACCCTGCTCCTGGTCGGTCGCGGCGCGGCGCGGCGCGTGGCACCCCTGAACGTGACACCCCAGGAAACGACACCCCCGGACCCGCGGCGGACGCCGTCGTCGGACCACGACCCGGTACTGCGGAGGACGCGATGACCGACCGATCCCGTCCCGCCGTCGGCCGCCGCGACGGCGAAGGCGAACCCCAGCTCCAGGAACACGGTTCGCGCGCCTGCGACCCGCAGTTCCAGCACGGCGTGGTGGTCGGCTTCGACGGCTCGCTCTCCAGCGAGCGCGCCCTGGCCTACGCCGTCGGCATGGCCCGACGCTCCCGCTGCGGCCTGGTGATCGTCCACGTCGCCAACCGGCTCCCCACCACCGTCTGGGCCGGCTGCGAACCGCCCGTCTTCGTGGACCTCCCGGACCAGCGCACCGAGATCCTCGGCCTCGAACTCGCCTGCGCCGACTTCCTCTCCGGCGTCCCCTGGATCCTGATCGAACGCGGCGGGGACATCTGCCACGAGATCGAGGAAGTCGGCCGCGAGTACGCCGCGGACGCCATCGTGGTCGGCAGCACCCACGGCCTGCTCGGCAAGCTCTTCGGCTCCGTCTCCGGCCGACTCGCCCGCCGCGCCAACCGCCCGGTGATCGTCATCCCCTGACCGCCCCGCACCGACCCGCCCGGGCTCGCACCGCCCCGCACTGACCTGTGGCCGCAGTACAGCCGACCGCGCCCTCCTGCGGGAGCGCGCGGCCAGGCGGTCGGCGGGCAGGCGAGCGAGCCATACACAACCGTTCCTACCCCCGCGCCCGCCTCCGCCCCGTCCCGCCCTCCGGTAGTCCCACCGCCAGGACGAGGGCTGCCACCGCGTGACCTGGTGGTATCGGCCGATCGAGTCGTTCCCCACCACACCGGTGCGCCGCGTCAAGGGACGATCGCCCTCTTGGCCGATCATGCCGAAGTGACCAATCGTCATATCGACGTACTGACTGCTCGATGGCGCCTCGCCGCAGCCGCAGCCGCACCACGCCGCCCCGTGCCCACCGTGCTCGGGATCGCGCTGCTGGCCCCTGCCGTCCTCGGCACCTGGACGTCGGAGGCGGGCACCACCCGCGGTGGCGAGGTGCACAACGAGTTGAGGCTGAGCGTCAGCACCAACGCCGGCACCGACCCCGGTGTGCGGCTCCGGGCGGGGGAGCCCGCCACCCGCACGTACCACCTGAGCAACCACGCCGAGTACCCGCTCGGCAGCGTGGTGCTGAGCGACCCCCAACTCCCCGGCGGGCGGCTCTCGTGCGGCGCCGACCGGAGCATCCCGCCCGGCGACACCCTCGACTGCACCGCCACCTTCACCGTCGCGGCCGGTCCGCAGACCGCGCAGGTCGCGGCAGTCGCCGATGCGCCCGATCACCTGCCGCAGGCGCACGCCGAAGCACCCACCGGCTACCTGGGCATCGCCGCAGGCATCCGGCTCACCCGGGTGGGCACGCCCGGCGGCACGGGCCTGTCCCGCCGGTCCGCACCTCGAACGCCCCCGAGCGACCTCCGCGGATCCATCCTCGAATCCACTCGCGCATCCGCCCCGGGATCCGCGATCGAATCCGCGACCGGAACCGCCTCCGGGCCCACGGCCGGTGCGGCCACCCGACCTGCGACCAGGGCGGTGGCCGGTGTCGGCGGCACCGTTGAACTCCAGTACCGCCTGGAGGCGTTCGGTGACGTCCCGATCACCGCGGCCTCGGTCACCGAGGGACTACCCGGCCTGAGCACGGTGGACTGTGCGGGCCCGGACGGTGGGCACACCCTTTCCCCCGGGCAGGCCGTCGACTGCCGGGCAACGGGGACCGCCCGCCCGGGACGCCAGACCGGTACGGCCCGGGCGGTCGGCCTGGCGGACGACGCGACCGTCGGCCCGGACGGCAACCGCCAAGCACCCCGCCAGGTCTCCGCCGTGGCGGACGGGGCCTACGACGGACTGCGACCGACCCCGTCCCGCCCGGAGCCGACCGAGCCCGCCCCCGTCGGCCAGGGGGTCGGTTCCGGCCCGGGGGCTGGCGGGGGTTCCGGTGAGGGCTCCGGAACCGGGACCGGGCCGGGCACCACCCCCGGCTCGGGTCCCGTCACCGGACCGGGAGCAGGCGCGGGAGCGGGAGCGGGAGCGGGCCAGGGGCAGGGCGGCGGTGCGGCTGCCGGTGCCGGGCCTGCCGCTCCCGGCACGACGGGCACCGGCGGCACCGCAGCTACGGGCACGGCTCCGGCGCTCTCGAACGACGCGGTCCCGCCCGGGCTGTTCCCGGTCTCCGTCCCGCCCGGTACCCGACCGGAGGCTGCCGCGGTCGGGCAGCAGCCCGGCGTCGCAGGGCAGGCGCAGCCCGCGGCGGGAGCCCCGGCCCTGGCAGGGCAGTTGCTCGTACCGTTCCTCCCCGGCCAGGCGCCGGTGCTGCTGCCGGGCGGGACCGCCTTCGCCCGGCCCGCCTCACCCTTCGCCGCGCCGGGACGGTCCGGTGCGGCGAACCCCTTCTCCGGAAACCCGGCGGCGAGCACGACGGACAGCCGGATCGCCTCCGCCCTCGCATCTTCCTCCGTCCTGGCCTCCACCCCCGCCTCCGGCCCGAGCCGGGAGACCGACCGGGCCTCCGGCACCGCGGTGGGCCGGCAGCCGTCGGCGCCCGCCACGGGCCGGTCCCCGGGCATGCAGGCGCAGAGCCAGTTCGCGGAGGAGGACTGGCCCCGGGGAGACGAGGACGACACCTGGGACGGCGCCGAGGTGATGATGCTCCTGCTGGCGATCCTCCTGCCGGTGCTGTGCGTGCTGGCGGCGGCCTTCACCGCACGGAACCGCGGTCGGCGAGGACGGCCGTGACCACGGTGACAGCGACGGCGCGGGCAGCGGTGGCGGCGACACCGCGGCGGAGCACACGGCGTCTCCGCCCCAGCAGCCCTGTTGGCATTCTTGTCGAGTCAAGGGACGGTTCGGAGCACGCTCCTGAGGCCGGCGGCAGGGCAGGCGCAGCCGCCGACACGGTCGGGCCGCGATGCTGACCGTCGCCCTCGCCGCGGTGTCGGGCGCGGCGCTGGCGCTGGTGATCGGCCTGCTGCTGGGGCGGACCAAGCGGGCGCGGGAAGGGGCGACGACACCGCAGGCGATGTCCTTTGCCGGGGCGGCGATCCTCGGCTTCTTCGCGCTCTTCCTGGGGTTCAGCATCGCGGGCACCTGGCAGCAGCTGAACTCGGCGCGTCAGCACACCTATGAGGAGTCGCGGGCCCTCACGGAGGCTTACTGGACCGCCGGCGGCCTGCCCGAGGCCGACCGCCCCGCCGTGCGGGACAGGCTGCGGACCTACACCAGGGTGGTGATCGACGACGAGTGGGCCACCATGCGGCACGGCACCGGGAGTCAGGCCGCCTGGCAGGCGGTCGACCAGGTGCGGGCCGCCGTCGACCGGGCCGCCGTGCACAGCCAGGCCGAGGCGAGTGCCCGGACCGATGTGCTGCGGAGCCTGTCCGACGTCAACGCCAAGCGGAACGCGCGGCTGGGTGATCTCCGTGCGTCCGTGCCCGCGCTGGCGATCGGCGGTCTGCTGGTGGGGGCGGTGTTCGTGCTGGCCACCCCCTCGGTGATCGGGCTGACCTCCAACCCGCGGAACCTGGTGCTGATGTGTTTCGTGGGCGCCTCCGTGGCGTTCGGGGTGAGCATGGTGGCGGTGATGAGCGGGCCGTTCTCCGGCGCGGCGCGCGTCCAGTCGACGGCGTTCCAACTGGCGTTGGAGCGCTACGACCAGATCGACCGCAACGCCGGCGCCTCGGCCCTGCCCCCGTTCCCGTCCTGACCGGTGCGGTTCAGGACGTCATGCCGAGTTCACGGGCGATGAGCATCCGCTGGACCTCCGAAGTTCCCTCGCCGATCTCCAGGATCTTGCAGTCGCGCCACATGCGGGCGACCGGGTACTCGTTCATGAAGCCGTAGCCGCCGTGGATCTGGGTCGCTTCGCGGGCGTTGTCGACCGCGGCCTCGGACGCGTACAGCTTGGCGATGGCTGCCTCCTTCTTGAAGGGCTCGGAGTGCAGCAGCCGGGAGGCGGCGTCCCGCCAGGCCAGGCGGGAGGTGTGTGCGCGCGTCTCCATGTCGGCGAGCTTGAACTGGATGACCTGGTTGGCGCCGATCGGCCGGCCGAAGGCGCGGCGGGCGGCGGCGTACGAGAGGGACTGGTCGACGCACCCCTGGGCCAGGCCGGTGGCCAGGGCCGCGATGGCGATGCGGCCCTCGTCGAGGATGCGCAGGAACTGGGCGTAACCGCGGCCTCGGCGTCCGAGCAGGTTGGCGGCGGGTACGCGACAGTCGGTGAAGGACAGTTCGCGGGTGTCCGAGGCGTTCCACCCGACCTTCGAGTACTTCTTCGACACCTGGAACCCGGGAGTCCCAGTGGGAACGATGATGGAGGAGATTTCCCTGGTGGGCGAGTGATTTGACGATCCATCACTCGAATGTGTGATCGGTTCGGTCAGTGCGGTGACGGTGACGAGCCCGGTGACGTCGGTGCCGGAGTTGGTGATGAAGCACTTGCTGCCGTTGATCACCCACTCGTCGGTGGCCTCGTCGTAGCGCGCGGTGGTCCGGGTCGCCCCGGCGTCCGTGCCGCCCTCGGGCTCGGTCAGGCCGAAGGCGCCGAGCATCTCGCCGGAGGTCAGCTTCGGCAGCCACTCGCGCTTCTGCTTCTCGGTGCCGAAGAGGTGGATCGGCATCGCGCCGAGCGAGACCGCGGCCTCCAGGGTGATCGCCACCGAGGAGTCGACCCGGGCCAGCTCCTCCAGGACCAGGCAGAGCGCGAAGTAGTCGCCGCCCATGCCGCCGTACTCCTCGGGGAACGGCAGTCCGAACAGGCCCATCCGCCCCATTTCCCGGACGATTTCGTACGGGAATTCATTCTGCTCGTAGTATTCGCCGATCTTCGGCGCAATCACATCGTTGGCGAACTCCTCGACGGTGCGGCGGAGTTCCTCGTACTCACTGCTCAGGCGGTGGTCGAGCACGGCTGATCCTCCCGGGATCGCGGCCTGGTGGGCCTGGTGAGGGTGGGGAGTCGGAGGGTGTCGGGGATCAGGACGTCGGCCCGAGTAGGGCGCGGACCGTCCTCGACGGGCTGGGGCGGCCGAGGTGACGGGCCATCCAACCGCTGGTCGCGGCGAGTGCCGCGAGGTCCACGCCGGTCTCGATGCCCAGGCCGTGCAGCATCCAGACGAGGTCCTCGGTGGCGAGGTTGCCGGTCGCGCTCTTGGCGTACGGGCAGCCGCCGAGGCCGCCGGCCGACGCGTCCACCACGGTCACGCCGGAGCGCAGCGCCGCCAGCGTGTTGGCGAGCGCCTGCCCGTAGGTGTCGTGGAAGTGCACGGCCAGCCGTTCGACCGGTACGCCGGAACGGGTGAACGCGTCGAGCAGCGCATTGACGTGGCCGGGGGTGGCGACGCCGATGGTGTCGCCGAGGCTCAGCTCGGCGCAGCCCATCTCCAGCAGCGCCAGGCCGTGGCGGACCACCTGTTCGACCGGCACCGGGCCCTCCCAGGGGTCGCCGAAGCACATCGACAGGTAGCCGCGCACCGGGATCCCGGCGTCCGCGGCGCGCCCGACCACCGGACGGAACATCGCCATCGCCTCGTCCGCCGAGCGGTTGAGGTTGCGCCGGGCGAAGGTCTCGGTGGCGCTGGCGAACACCGCGACCTCGGCGGCGTGGTGCGCCAGCGCCCGGTCCAGCCCGCGCTCGTTGGGCACCAGCACGGGCAGCCGCAGGCCCGGGTACCGCGCGGGCAGGTCGGCCAGCCAGGGCATCAGCTCCTCGGCGTCCGCCAGCTGCGGCACCCATTTGGGGTGGACGAAGCTGGTCGCCTCGACGGTGCGCAGCCCGGCGGCGGCGAGCCGGGCGATGAACTCGGCCTTCACCTCGACGGGGACGCGGGCCGCCTCGTTCTGCAGCCCGTCGCGCGCGCCGACCTCGTGGATGCGGACCCGGGCGGGCAGCCCGGGATCGCGCACCGGCTGCGGGAGGCCGAGCTCCAGCACGGTCGGTCCGGCTGCGGCGGAGGGCGTGGTCGTGGATGTGGGTGTGGACGCGGGGGCGGTCGGCCCGGACGGCGTGGTGGTCATCGGGTCGCCTCCGGGAGGGGCGCGGCGGGGACGGACGGCTCCTCGGCCGCCGTGACCGTCACCAGGGGCGCGTCCATGGCCACCGTCGCGCCGGCGGCGACCCGCAGGTCCTCGACGGTGCCGTCGTGCGGCGCGGAGATGACGTGCTCCATCTTCATCGCCTCCAGGACCAGTAGGGCCTGCCCCCGGTTCACCCGCTCGCCGGGCTCGACCTTGACCACCGTGACGGTGCCGGGCATCGGCGCGGTGAGGGTGCCGTGGTGGGCGGCGCCGGCCGCGGCGCGCTCGGCGGTTACGTCGAACGGGTGAACGGGCCAGGCGTCGCCGTCGATGCCCAGCCAGTGGACGGCACCCTCCGGGGTGTGCTCCGAGGCGACCGTGAAAGTGGCCTGCAACCCGTCCACCGCAAGGCGCAGCAGGTCTCCGTCGAGACTCGCGCGGGCCCGCCGGGCCGGTGCGTCACCCAGCCGCACCTCCCACTCGGGGGTAGACGTCGCGGAAAAACCGATAGCGCTCTCGATTTCGCCGCTGGTAATCATTCGGCAGCTCACGGTGACCGGTTCGCGGCCGGGCAGCCGGAGCCGGTGCGTGGTCCACGCGGCCTCGCCACCGAGCCGCCAGCCGGAAGGGAGGGAGAAGGGGTCGGTCCAGCCGTCGGAGGCACCGACGCGGCCGAGTTCGAGCTGCCGCAGCAGTGCGGCGGCGAAGTGGAGCAGGTCGATCGACTCGGGACGGGTGTACGGGGAGCTCAGCAGCGAGGCGTCCTGCTGGGCACTGCGTTCCACCAGTCCGGTGTCGAGCCGCCCTGCCGTCACCTCGGGCTGCGCCAGCAGCCGGCGCAGGTAGCCGGTGTTGGTGGTGACGCCCAGGATGCGGGTCTCGGCGAGTGCGGCCCGCAGCCGACGGATCGCGGTCGGGCGGTCGGGCCCGTACGCGATCACCTTGGCGAGCATCGGGTCGTACAGGCTGCCGATCCGGTCACCGGGTGCGATTCCGGAGTCCACCCGGACGCCCTCCCCGGAGGGCTCGTCCAGCAGCAGTACCTCGCCGCCGGTGGGCAGGAAGTCCCGTTCCGGGTCCTCGGCGCAGATCCGGGCCTCGATCGCGTGGCCCAGGAAGGAGATGTCCGACTGGGCGAACGGCAGTGCCTCGCCCGCGGCGACGCGCAGCTGCCACTCGACCAGGTCGAGCCGTTGCGGGCCGTCGGGCCCGGCCACTGCGACGGCCAGTTCGGTGACGGGGTGTTCCACCTGGAGGCGGGTGTTCATCTCCATGAAGAAGAAGTCGAGGACGTCGTCCGCGCCCGGTCCCGCGGGATCGCCGCCGGGGACGATGAACTCGACCGTGCCGGCGCCGGTGTAGCCGCAGGCTTCGGCGGCGCGCACCGCGGCCGCGCCCATCGCGGCGCGGGTCCGAGGGTTCAACAGGACGGAAGGGGCCTCTTCGATGAGCTTCTGATGGCGGCGCTGCAGACTGCACTCGCGCTCGCCGAGGTGGACGGTCCGGCCGTGGGTGTCGGCCAGGACCTGGACCTCGATGTGCCGGGGCTGGTCGACCCAGCGCTCCAACAACAGGGTGTCGTCACCGAACGCGGTACGGGCCACCCGACGGGCCGCGGCGAGCTCGGCGGGCAGCTCGGCCGGGTCGCGGACCAGCCGCATGCCCTTGCCGCCGCCGCCGGCCGAGGGCTTGAGCAGCACCGGGTAGCCGATCCGGGTCGCCGCCTCGATCAGCTGCTCGTCGCTGGGCGAGCCGTCCTCGCTGCCGGGGACGACGGGCACTCCGGCGGTCCGGACGGCCTCCTTGGCGTTGATCTTGTCGCCCATCAGTTCCACCGCGGCCAGCGGCGGACCGATGAAGACCAGCCCGGCCCGGGTGCAGGCTTCGGCGAAAGCGGAGTTCTCGGCGAGGAACCCGTAGCCGGGGTGGACGGCCTGCGCGCCGGTCCGGCGGGCGGCGTCCAGGATCAGGTCGGCGCGCAGGTACGTCTCGGCGGCCGAGCTGTCGCTGCGGTCGGCGGGCCCGAGCCGGACCGCGAGGTCGGCGGCCCGGACGTGCGGGGCGTCGGCGTCCGCGTCGCTGTGCACGGCGACCGACCGCACGCCCAGCCTCCGCAGGGTGCGGATCACCCGCAGCGCGATCTCGCCGCGGTTGGCGACGAGCACGGTGTCGAACATGAGAGGTGTTCCTCCGTCAGGAAGGGAACGGTGGGCGAGTTGGCGAGGTGTCACTAGTGCTGGCCCCGGCGGCCGTTGCGGGCCGTCGGGCCGGTTCTGTCCCGGGCCGTTTCTGTCCCGGGCCGGTTCTGTCCGGTCCGGCCGGTGGCGGCGGTCCGGCTGGCCCGGGCGGCGCGGCGCGGTGCGGCCGGTCGGGCGTCACATGCGGAAGACCCCGAACGGGCGCGGTTCGGCGAGCGGGGCGTTGGCGCAGGCGGTGAGCGCCAGGCCGAGCACGGTACGGGTCTGCAGCGGGTCGATCACACCGTCGTCCCACAGCCGGGCGGTGGCGTAGTACGCGTTGCCCTGGCGCTCGTACTGCTCGCGGACGGGACGCTTGAACTCGTCCTCGTCCTCGGTGGACCAGTCCTCGCCGCGGGCCTCCACCTGGTCGCGGCGGACGGTGGCCAGCACCGACGCCGCCTGCTCGCCGCCCATCACGGAGATCTTCGCGTTCGGCCACATCCACAGGAAGCGGGGTGAGTAGGCCCGGCCGCACATCGAGTAGTTGCCCGCCCCGTACGAGCCGCCGATCACCACCGTCAGCTTGGGCACCCGGGTGCAGGCCACCGCGGTGACCATCTTGGCGCCGTGCTTGGCGATGCCGCCGGCCTCGTACTGGCGGCCCACCATGAATCCGGTGATGTTCTGCAGGAAGAGGAGGGGGATGCCGCGCTGGTCGCACAGCTCGATGAAGTGCGCGCCCTTGAGCGCGGACTCGGCGAACAGGACGCCGTTGTTGGCGACGATGCCGACCGGGTGGCCGTGGATCCGGGCGAACCCGGTCACCAGGGTGGTGCCGTACTCGGCCTTGAACTCGGCGAACCGGCTGCCGTCCACCAGCCGGGCGATCACCTCGCGCACGTCGTAGGGGGTGCGCGGGTCCACCGGCACCACGCCGTACAACCCGGCCGGGTCGACCGCGGGCGGCTCGACCGGGGCGAGCGGCCACGGCTTGGCGGCGCGCGGGCCGAGCCCGGCCACGATGGTGCGGACGATGGAGAGCGCGTGCGCGTCGTCCTCCGCCAGGTGGTCGGTCACGCCCGAGGTGCGGGAGTGGAGGTCGCCGCCGCCCAGTTCCTCGGCGGTCACCACCTCGCCGGTGGCGGCCTTCACCAGCGGGGGCCCGCCCAGGAAGATGGTGCCCTGGTTGCGGACGATCACCGCCTCGTCGCTCATCGCGGGCACGTACGCGCCGCCCGCGGTGCAGGAGCCCAGCACCGCCGCGATCTGCGGGATCCCGGCGGCGGACAGCCGCGCCTGGTTGTAGAAGATCCGCCCGAAGTGGTCGCGGTCCGGGAACACCTCGTCCTGCATCGGCAGGAACGCCCCGCCGGAGTCCACCAGGTAGACGCAGGGCAGCCGGTTCTCCAGCGCCACCTCCTGCGCGCGCAGGTGCTTCTTGACCGTCATCGGGTAGTACGTGCCGCCCTTGACCGTGGCGTCGTTCGCCACCACCAGGACCTCGCGTCCGGCGACCCGGCCGATCCCGGCGATCACCCCCGCTGCCGGGGCGGCCCCGTCGTACAGCCCGTCGGCGGCGAGCGGGGCCAGTTCGAGGAACGGCGAGCCGGGGTCGAGCAGGGTGTCCACCCGCTCCCGGGGCAGGAGTTTGCCGCGGGCGACGTGCTTGGCGCGCGCCTTCTCGCCGCCGCCGAGCGCCGCCGCCGCGAGCTTGCCGCGCAGCTCGGCGACCAGCTCCCGGTGCGCCTGCGCGTTGGCCAGCCCGGCCGGGGCGGACGGGTCGACCGCGCCCTCCAGCCGGGGGGCCGGGGCGTCGGCGGCGGCGAACGGTGGGGCGGCCGGCGCCGTGCCCCGCGCGGGGGCGGCGGACCACGGAAGGCTCTGTGCCGAAGAGAGGACCATCCCAAGAGCTCCCTTGCCCCTCGGATCGGATCCGGGCAGGCCGAAGGGCGAGCCGGCCAGCCCGTGTTAATGAGCGTTAACTCTGCGGCCAGGTTAACCATGGATAACCCGACTGTCTACGATGGGCAGCATGCCCAACCGCCCCGCCGCCCCCGCGCTCCCACGCCGTGACCAGATCCGGAAAGAGGCCGCCAGGCTGTTCGCCGCCCGCGGTTTCCTCGGAGTCGGCGTCGACGAGATCGGCAAGGCGGTCGGCATCAGCGGCCCCGGGCTGTACCGGCACTTCGCGGGCAAGGACGCCATGCTCGCCGACCTCCTGGTCGGCATCAGCGAGCGCCTGCTGGACGAGGGGCGGCGGCGCGAGGGCGAGGCCGCCGGGCCGCGGGCCGCGCTGGACTCCCTGATCGACGGGCACATCGACTTCGCCCTGGACGACCGGGACTTGATCACCCTCCACGACCGCGAACTGCTCCACCTCAAGGAGGACGACCGCCGCCGGGTGCGCCGGCTCCAGCGCGGCTACGTGGAACTCTGGGTCACGGTGGTGCGCGAGGCGTTCCCGCCCCTGGCCGCGCCCGAGGCGGAGCCGCTCGCCCGCGCCGCCGTGCACGCGGTGTTCGGCCTGCTCAACTCCACCCCGCACAGCGCCGCGCCGCAGCCGCCCCAGAGCACCCAGGGGGCCCAGGCCGAGCCGGGCCCCGAGCGGTCCGGGCTGGCCCGCGACAGCATGGCGGCCCTGCTGCGCGCGCTCGCCCAGGGGGCGTTCGTGGCGGCCGCCGCCGAGGTCGGACAGGACCGGCCGACCGCCTGACCTGCCGGTACCGGTACCCCGCGGTCGATGGGGGGTGGAGCTGCCTCCACCCCTCGCCTAGGACGATCGGCTGACCCAGGTCTAGCCGATCGCCTGAGGCGCACCACCGCGCACCGCGGGCAACCTGTAGACGGGAAGGAAGCTCGGCCCCAGGTCGTTCAGCCTCCCATGCGCCCCTCGAACCCGATGGACGCTCGACCGGCCGAATGGTTAGCATCACTAAATATGCCCGAGACTCATGGTTTCCCAGAGCGAACTTGGCTCCGCCGGCTCGGTGGCTACTGCTGGCGCTACCGTCGCAACCTGCTGCTGTCCTTCGGGGCTTCCCTGGTGGGCATGGCGATCACGGCGATCGTCCCGCTCATCACCAAGCTGATCATCGATGACGTGATCACCACGCACAGCCGTCCGCTCACCCCGTGGGCGGTGCTGCTGCTGGTCGCGGCGGCGGTGGTGTTCCTCTGCACCCAGATCCGGCGCTACTACGGCGGGCAGCTCGCGCTGGACGTCCAGCACGACCTGCGCGCCGACCTGTTCCGCTCGCTGACCGGGCTCGACGGCCACCGGCAGGACCGGCTGGACACCGGCCAGGTGGTCGGCCGGGCCACCTCGGACCTGCAACTGGTCAACGGCCTGCTGTCGATGATGCCGATGATGACGGGCTACGCCCTGATGTTCGGCATGTCGCTGGTGGTCATGCTCTGGCTGTCCCCGCCGCTCACCCTGATCGCCCTGGTGATGGGCCCGGTCCTGTGGTGGATGGCCACGTTCAGCCGCAAGCGCCTGTTCCCCGCCACCTGGGCCGCCCAGCAGCAGGCCGCCGAGGTCGCGGGCGTGGTGGACGCCGCGATCGGCGGCGTCCGGGTGGTCAAGGGCTTCGGGCAGGAGGCCCAGGAGCGCGGCAAGCTGGAGCGCGCCTCGCGCGAGCTGTTCGCGGCCCGGCTCCGGTCGATCAGGCTGAACGCCCGCTACACCCCGGCCATGCAGGCCGTCCCCGCGCTCGGGCAGGTCGCGGTGCTCGCCGTCGGCGGCTGGCTGGCGGTCCGGGGCAGCGTCACGCTCGGCACCTTCGTCGCCTTCTCCACCTACCTGGCGCAGATGACCGGCCCGGTCCGGATGCTCGCCATGGTGATCACCGTCGGCCAGCAGGCCCGCGCCGGAGTGGAGCGCGTCCTGCAGCTGATCGACCAGCGCCCGCTGGTCGCCGACGCCGTCGGCGCCCACCCGCTCGACCCGGCCGCCGCGCCGCCCGGCACCCCCGCGCTGGAGCTCGACCGGGTCGACTTCCACTACCGCGCCGAGGAGCACCCCGAGCCGGGCAGCGTCCCCGACGGTGCCCCGGTGCTGGAGGGACTCAGCCTGCGGCTCGCCCAGGGGGAGACGCTGGCCCTGGTCGGCGCGTCCGGATCCGGCAAGTCCACCGTCGCCCAGCTGGTGCCCCGCTTCTACGACCCCACGTCCGGCACGGTCCGGCTGTTCGGGCAGGACGTCCGGGAGCTCACCCTCGACTCGGTGCGCGCCACCATCGGCATCGTGCCCGAGGAGAGCTTCCTGTTCTCCGAGAGCGTCCGGACGAACATCTCCTACGGGCACCCCGAGGCCACCGAGGAGCAGATCGAGGCCGCCGCCCGGATCGCCCAGGCCGACGCCTTCATCCGGGAGCTCCCCGACGGCTACGACACCAAGGTCGGCGAGCAGGGCCTCACCCTCTCCGGCGGCCAGCGCCAGCGCATCGCACTCGCCCGCGCCGTCCTCACCGACCCGCGCCTCCTGCTGCTCGACGACGCCACCTCCGCGGTCGACCCGCAGATCGAAGCGGAGATCCACGACGCGCTGCACAGCGTGATGGCCGGCCGCACCACCCTGCTGATCGCCCACCGCCGCTCCACCCTCCAGCTCGCCGACCGGATCGCGGTCCTGGACGCCGGCCGGCTGATCGACCTCGGCACGCACGAGGAGCTCACCGCCCGATGTCCGCGCTACCGGTCGCTGATCACCGACCCGGACGCGCTGGCCGCCCCTGCCCCCACCCGCGGAGCCGAGCCCGAGCGGGCCACCGGGGCCGAAACCGCCGCGCCCGCAGCACGCACCGCCCCTGCCGCACCCGCAGCCGCGGCCGAGAAATCCGGCGCGGACGCCGAACTGCTCGCCAAGGTCGCCGCCCTGCCGCCCGCGACCGACGCCCCCGACATCCCGGTCGAACGGGCCGAGGCCGCCGACCCCCGGTTCGGCCTCGCCCGGCTGCTCGCCCCCTTCCGCCGCCCCCTGCTGCTCGCCCTGTTCCTGGTCGCGCTGGACACCGCCGCCGGGCTCACCCTGCCGGTCCTGATCCGGCACGGCATCGACGACGGCGTCAGCAAGGCCGCGTTCGGCGGCGTCGCGGTCGCCTCCCTGCTGGCCCTCGCCGTCGTCCTGCTCGACTGGATGGTGCAGGCCACCGAGAGCCGGATCTCCGGCCGCACCGGCGAACGCGTCCTCTACACCCTGCGGCTGAAGATCTTCGCGCACCTCAACCGGCTCGGCCTCGACTACTACGAGCGGGAACTGACCGGCCGGATCATGACGCGGATGACCACCGACGTCGACTCCATCTCCTCCTTCCTGCAGACCGGCGTGGTCACCGCCGTGGTCAGCGTCCTCACCTTCTTCGGCATCTTCGCCGCCCTGATCGTGATCGACCCCGGCCTCGCCCTGGTCGTCTTCGCGGTGCTCCCGCCGCTGGTCATCGCCACGCTGGTGTTCCGCAAGAAGTCCGCCCAGCAGTACCAGGTCTCCCGGGACTTGATCAGCACCGTCAACGCGGACCTGCAGGAGAACGTCGCCGGCATGCGGATCGTCCAGGCGTTCCGCCGCCAGGACGCCAACACCGAGCGGTTCGTCGAGCGGGGCCTCGCCTACCGCCAGGCCCGGGCCAAGGCCCAGTTCTACATCTCGCTGTACTTCCCGTTCGTGCAGTTCCTCTCCAGCGTCGCCTCCGCACTGGTGCTGATCGCCGGAGCCTCCCGGGTCGACGACGGCACCCTCACCATCGGCGCCTTGGTCGCCTACCTGCTCTACATCGACCTGTTCTTCGCGCCCGTCAACCAGCTCTCGCAGATCTTCGACGGCTACCAGCAGGCCGCCGTCGGCCTCGGCCGGATCCGCGACCTGATGCGCACCCCCACCAGCACCCCCCAGGCCGAGCACCCCGTCCCGGTCGGCGCGCTGCGCGGCGACATCGACTTCCGGAACGTCAGCTTCGCCTACAACGGCGGCGGCGAGGGCAACCCCGAGGTGCTCTCCGGCATCGACCTGCACATCCCGCCCGGCCAGACCGTCGCCCTGGTCGGCGAGACCGGCGCGGGCAAGTCCACCCTGGTCAAACTGGTCGCCCGGTTCTACGACGCCACCGGCGGCACCCTGCGGGTGGACGGCACCGACCTCACCAGCTACGACCTGGACGAGTACCGGCACCGGCTCGGCGTCGTCCCGCAGGAGGCCTACCTCTTCGCCGGGACGGTCCGCGACGCCATCGCCTACGGCCGCCCCGACGCGAGCGACGCCGAGGTCGAAGCGGCGGCCAAGGCGGTCGGCGCGCACGACATGATCACCCGGCTGGCCGGCGGCTACCACCACCAGGTCGCCCCCCGCGGCCGCAACCTCTCCGCGGGCCAGCGCCAGCTCATCGCCCTCGCCCGGGCCGAACTGGTCGACCCCGACATCCTGCTCCTCGACGAGGCCACCGCCGCACTCGACCTCGCCAGCGAAGCAGCCGTCAACCACGCCGCCGACCGGCTCAGCGGCGGACGCACCACCCTGGTCATCGCCCACCGGCTCACCACCGCCGAACGCGCCGACCGGGTCGTCGTCCTCGACCACGGCCGCGTGGTGGAGGACGGCACCCACACCGAACTGCTCGACCGCGACGGCACCTACGCCAAGCTGTGGAACGCCTTCACCGCGGAGGGGCACCCGGCACCGGCACCGGCCCCCGCCCCGGCCCTCGGCTGAGCCACGGCGCCACGCGGTCGCGGAGCCGAACCGCCGAGGCCGACGGCACCCGTGCCCGCCCTTGAAGCGGCGGGCGCGGAACGGCCGTCGACCTCGCAGGTGGTCGGGGACAGTCGGAGGCGGTCGGAGACAAGGCCATCCGGCCCCGGAGCCGTCCCGGGCGGGTCGCGACCGGGCCGCTCGGCGGTCGCGACCCGGCGGTCGCGACCCGGCCACCGCCCGGGACGGACCGCCCCGCCGGGTCCGCCAGGTCCGCCGGGTCCCTGCCCGGGCTACGCCTCCAGCAGCGCCCGGAACAGCGCCTCGACGTCCACCCCGGAGGGCAGTTCGCTGACCTGGCCGTCCCCGACCTCCACCACCCGCCACCGACCGGCCCCGTCCGCAGGCCCGGCGTCGGCGCGGCGGGCCAGGTCGGTGGTGACGAACCGGCACCCCAGTCGGCGGACCAGCGGGCGGACGGCGGACAGGTCGGGCTCCACCCGGTTCGCCGGACTGTCGGGGTGCGGTCCGACCAGCACCGGTTCGCCGTCCAGCCACCAGACCCGGGCCTCCTCCGCCCGCCCGTCCGCGGTCCGGACGAACCGCTCGAAGCGGCGCACCACCAACCCGCCCGCCAGGAAATCGCCCTGCAATTCGGCGAAGCGCGACGCCACCCGCTCCAGCGCGTCGAGGTCGGCCAGCTCGGGCACGTAGCAGGCTTCGGCCCACTCGTGCTTGCGGGACTTCACGTAGTCCTTGACCACCGCGGGCCCCCGTCCGCCCAGGGCGGCGGCGGCCACGGCCAGCGCGCTCCGGTCCCAGGCCGGGCCGGGCAGCCAGCTGCTGGCCGGGGTCAGCGACTCGAACGTCCCGTACCAGCCGGGCAGTTCATGGGCGGTCGCGTACGCGTCCGGGCCGGTCAGCAGCGGTCGGCCGAGGGCGGCCAGGGCCTCGGCGAGTTCGGCGTACCGGGCGGTAGGGATCATCCAGCCCCGGTACCAGAGCGGTCCCGGACCGGCCGGGACGCGGCGGACGGCGGCCGCGACGTCCCCGGCGAGCAGCGCGTCGTGGTCGAGCAGGAGAGGGCTGCCGCCCACCGCCCGGACCGCCCCGGCCTCCCAGGCGAAATGCGGGTCCACCCGGCGGGGGAGGAGCGGGTCTGACGGAAGGATGACGGCGGGCTCTACCATGCGGCTCAGATTAGGTCCACCGATCGGTGGAGAGTCCGGAAATCCCTTGGCCCCTCCCGCATTTCCGCCCGGAAACCCGATCGACACCCCGTTCCGCCCTCTGCCAGGGTGCTCGCATGCGATGGATCACAGGGCGCCGGAAACCCGACGGTCAGCGGGTGCCCCGGCAGGCGGCGCGGACGGTGGTGCTCTCGCCGGACGGCGAGGTGCTGCTGTTCCGGTCCGACAACTCCGAGGTCGGACTGCACTGGAACGCCCCGGGTGGCGGCCTGGAGCCGGGCGAGTCCCCGATCGAAGGCGCCCTCCGGGAGCTGCACGAGGAAACCGGCTGGACCGACCTCCGGCCCGGCGCACTCATCTGCACCTGGGAGCACGACTTCACCTGGCACGGCACCCCGGTCCGCCAGCACGAGCACATCTTCCTGACCCACGGCCCGCGGCGCGAGCCGGGAGACGTGGCAGCGGTCCACCGGATCGACGGCATCCTCGGCTGGCACTGGTGGACGCCGGCCGAACTCGCCGCGCCGGACGCCGACCCGCTCTGGCCGCCGAACCTGTCCAGCCTGCTCACCGCGGTCCGCGCCGCGGCACCCGACCCGATCGAACCCGTCCACCTCGGCTACGTGCCGAACCCCGCCCCGGAGGGGGACGACTGACAGCCGCCCGACCCCCGGACGGCCGCGCGGCCCGAGCCGCGACCGAACCGATTCAGCGGATCGGTCGCCGACCCCTCCGGCGCCCACGAGCCGCCGGGAGCTCGGCCTGCCAGTCACGCAACCCGAGCTCCCGGTCGTGCACCGCCTCCGGATTGATCACCACCGACAGCAGGGCGGAACGGAGCTCCTCCGGGCCCAGCCCGGTCGAACGCTGCAACTGCTCGGTGGGCACCGACACCGCGATGGCCGGCCGCCACTCCGGCAGCACCACCTGACAGGTGCCGGACCCGAACCGCAGCAACCGCGCCGCCACCCGGCGGTCCGGCCCCCGCCCGCCCGGCCCGGCCCCCTCGACCGGCCCCGGCGACCCACCGATCAGCACCCCCATCGGCACCCCGACCGGTTCCACCGGCGCACCCGCGGCCCCGACGGCGACGTCCTCCGCCGGATCGGGAAACCCGTCCGGCGCCGTCGGCACCGCCCGCACCTGGCTCAGCCGCCGCGAAGGCGCGGGCCGCCGCTGCGGACGCGCCCGACCCACCGGCCCACCGACGCCCCAGGCCCCCGGCGACCACCCGACCACCCCGGGAACACCCGCACCCAGCACCCGCCCCCCGTCACCCGTCCCCCCGAGCACGTCCCCGCCCCGGTCCGACACGACGCGCTCCCGCTCGGCCCGGTCCGCCGCGCCCGCCGCCCCGCGACCGTCCGGCACCGGGTCGCCCGGCACCGAACCGCCCGTCGCCGCAGGCCGGTTGGCGTCCGCGTACGGCCGGTCCGACGCGTTCTGTTCGCGCGAGGTCATGGCTGCTGCCCCTCCGGATTCTGAGCTCGCCCGATCCTGCACCACCGGCGCGCATCGGGCCAAGGGACGTACGCACACACTCGATGGTTCCGCACCGGGGGGCCAAACCCGTTGCGGGCCCGGGACGCAGCGTTATGGTGGGAGGCATGTCTCTCACGTCATGCCTGCGCTGGTGGCCGTCCTAGGACGGCCGTCCCCCACGCATGACTCCAGGGCCGTCCGCAAGGGCGGCCCCGGCGCGAGCACCTCGGACGGACCAGGGCCCACCCCGGCGGGCGGCCACCGACCGCAACCGAGGAGCACCTCCCGCCATGACCGTTGCCACCACCGGCAGCACCGCCCCCTACCCCGCCACCGCCGCCACCGCGAACCCGCTGGTCGCGCCCACCGCCGCGGGGCACCACCGCATCCTGACCGGCGACCGCCCCACCGGGCCGCTGCACCTCGGCCACTACTTCGGGACGCTCCGCAACCGGGTCGAACTCCAGGCACAGGGGCTCGAGTTGATGATCGTCATTCCCGACTACCAGGTGATCACCGACCGGGACCGCGCCGACCGCCCCGCCGAACACGCGGAGAACCTGGTCCTCGACTACCTGGCCGCCGGCGTCGACCCGGAGCGCGCCACGATCTTCACCCACAGCTCCGTTCCCGCGCTCAACCAGCTGATGCTGCCCTTCCTCAGCCTGGTCAGCGTCGCCGAACTCTCCCGCAACCCCACCGTCAAGGACGAGATCGCCCACTCCCGGCAGTCCGCCGTCAGCGGGCTGATGTTCACCTACCCCGTCCACCAGGCCGCCGACATCCTGTTCTGCAAGGCCGACCTCGTCCCCGTCGGCCAGGACCAACTGCCGCACCTGGAAGTCACCCGCACCATCGCCCGCCGCTTCAACGACCGCTACGCGCCCCTCTTCCCCCAACCGCAGGCCCTGCTCTCCCGCGCGCCCCTGCTGCTCGGCACCGACGCCGGCAAGATGAGCAAGAGCCGGGGCAACGCCATCGCCCTCGGCGCCGACGAGGACGAGACCGCCCGGCTGCTCCGCGGCGCCGTCACCGACCCCGACCGCCACATCGCCTACGACCCGGAGAACCGCCCCGGCGTCTCCAACCTCCTGCTGCTCACCGCCCTCTGCCAGGACCGGGACCCGCACGCCGTCGCCGAGGAGATCGGCAGCGGCGGAGCCGCCCTGCTCAAGCGCACCGCCACCGAGGCGGTCAACGAGTACTTCCGCCCCCTGCGGGCCCGCCGCGCCGAACTCGCCGCCGACCGCACCGTCCTGCGCGAGGTCCTGCACGCCGGAAACGCCCGCGCCAACGCGGTCGCCGACCGCACCCTCGACGAGGTGCGCACCGCGATGGGCACCTGCTGACCCCCGACCGCCCGAACCCCCGTCCCGGCAGGGCGGCAGCGGCAGCGGCACCGCCGGGATGGGCCGACACCGGACGGGGGATACCGTCAGCGGGCGGAACAACGGCCGGCCGCCTCCCGACCCCCTCGCCGCCCCGCCCCGCCACGTCCCCGTTCGCGCTCCCCGAAGGAGTACCGGATGTCCCTGCGCCCGCTCCGCCCCGGCGACCGGGTCGCCCTCGCCGCCCCCAGCGGCGCGATCGACCCCGCCCGACTCGACCTCGGCACCGACATCGTCCGCTCCTGGGGCCTGGACCCGGTCGTCCTCCCGCACCTGCACGACACCCACCCCACGCTGCCGCACCTGGCCGGAACCGACGCCCACCGCGCCGCCGACCTGCAGTCCGCCTGGCTCGACCCCGACATCGCCGCCGTCCTCTGCGTCCGCGGCGGCTTCGGGGCGCACCGGATGGTCGACCTCCTCGACTGGGACGCGATGCGGGCGGTACCGCCGAAACCCCTGGTCGGCTTCAGCGACATCACCGTCCTGCACGAAGCCGTCGCCCAGCGCCTCGGCATCCCCACCCTCTACGGCCCGATGCCCGGCACCACCGTGTTCAGCACCGACCCCGCCACCGCCGAACACCTGCGCCGCACCCTCTTCGAACCCGCCACCACCACCGTCCTCACCGGCCCCGACGCCACCGCCCTCGTCCCCGGACGCGCGCACGGCGTCCTGACGGGCGGCTGCGCCTCCCTGCTCTCCGCCGACCGCGGCACCCCCGGCGCCCGCCCGTCCTTCGCCGGCGGCCTGCTCATCCTGGAGGACATCAACGAGCAGCCCTACCAGCTCGACCGCATCCTCACCCAACTCCGCCGCAGCGGAGCCCTGGAGGGTCTGGCCGGCGTGGTCCTCGGCTCCTGGGAGGGCTGCGGCCCGCTCGACGGCGTGCGCGCCGTGATGCTCGACCACTTCGGCGACCTCGGCATCCCCGTCCTGTGGGAACTCGGCTTCGGCCACTGCCCGTCCTCGATCACCGTCCCGCTCGGCGTCCCCGCCACCCTGGACGCCGACGCCGCCACCCTCACCCTCGACGCACCCGTCCTCGGCACCCCTACCGGCGCGTAGGGTGCGATCCATGCACGTCGAAGGCACCCCCAGCACCGCCCCCGACCCCGCCGCCACCGGGGAGCCCGCCACCGCGGAGCAGGCAGTGGCCCGCGCCCTCGGCCTGCTGCGCGGCCCCGGCAGCGGCACCGGACGGACCCTCCTCGGCCTGGCCGGACCGCCCGCCGCCGGCAAGTCCGCCCTCGCCCGCCTCCTGATCGACGAGGTCAACCACCGCGAGGGCCCCGACACCGCCGCCTACCTCCCCCTGGACGGCTTCCACCTCTCCAACGCCCAGCTCGACCGCCTCGACCTGCGCCCCCGCAAGGGCGCCCCCGAGACCTTCGACGCCCGCGGCTACCTCGCCCTCCTCCAGCGCGTCGCCACCGACCGCTTCCACGAGGTCTACGCCCCCGACTTCGACCGCACCCTCGACGAACCGGTCGCCGCCCGCCACCTCATCCACCCCCACACCCGACTCGTCGTCACCGAGGGCAACTACCTCGCGGCCCCCACCACCCCGTGGACGGACGCCCGAGCCCTGCTGCGCGAACTCTGGTACGTCGACGCGGACGAGAAGACCCGCGACGCCCGTCTGCTCGCCCGCCACACCGCCGGCGGCCAGGACCGGACGGCCGCCCGCCGCCGTGTCGACGGCAACGACGGACCCAACGCCGCGTACGTGGCGACCACCCGGGCGGCCTGCGACTGGGTGGTCCGTCCGGGCGAGTTTGCATCTGTCCATCAGTCGGCGTAGTGTCGACTAGTCGCTCGGCAGGGAGCACCGGACACGTGTCTGCGTGGACGGTCCCGGGGCGGCCAATCCCTTGAGAAACCGGTTCGGCTGATCCGTGACGGGTCGCGTCTCTTTCGCGTCCCCGTTCGTATTCGTCGTGCGCTTTTCCGGAGATTGGGGCCGATTCGCTTTTCGGAGCGGGGATCGGCTAGAGTTTGAAACGTCGGAAGGGCCATCAGGTCGCGGAAGACGAAAGCGAGTCGGGAAAGAGCACGAGCTCGGATCTGATAAGCTGGAAACACGAAAGAACGAAGCGCCCGGAGGGTCCGCAGGAATGCGGCTCGAAGGAAGCGTCCGTTCCTTGAGAACTCAACAGCGTGCCAAAAGTCAACGCCAGATATGTTGACATCCCCGGCCTCGACTCTGTTCGGGGTTGGAGATTCCTTTTGAAGTAAAACACTAGCGAGGACGCAGTGCGCGGGGCCGCCCTATTCCGGTGGTTGCCGTGCCGCTCTTTCGTGGAAGCATTCACGGAGAGTTTGATCCTGGCTCAGGACGAACGCTGGCGGCGTGCTTAACACATGCAAGTCGAACGGT
>NZ_JBIVKJ010000001.1:763965-1011024 GCF_044750705.1 Kitasatospora sp. NPDC088783 | reverse complement strand
CCGCCCCGCCCGCACCAAGGGCGTCATCGTGACCGACGAGGGCCAGGGCGGCAAGCAGCTCGCCGCCTACCTCGCCGAGCAGAAGTTCATCTGACCGGCCGCGCCACCGCGCCCCGCCCGGCGGTCGCCCCGAGCCCGCACCGCTCGCCCGGCGACCGCCCCGGCCGCGCCCCCGCGCCGATGAACAGCGCCGCCGTGCACACCCGCACCCGGCGGCCCGTCACACCCGTTCTTCCACGCATCCCCAGGAGCAACCGACCATGACCGAGATCCTGGTCCTCGTCGACCACGTCGACGGCGCCGTGCGCAAGCCCGCCCTCGAACTGCTGACCCTCGCCCGCCGCCTGGGCACCCCCCGCGCCGTCGTCCTGGGCGCCGGAGCCGCCGCCGCCGGCATCGCCGCCAAGGCCGCCGAGTACGGCGCCGCCACCGTCCACACCGCCGACGCCGAGGAGTTCACCTCCCAGCTCGTCGTCCCCAAGGTCGACGCCCTCACCCAGATCGCCAAGGACACCGGCGCCGCCGCCGTCCTGCTCACCTCCTCCGGCGAGAACAAGGAGATCGCCGCCCGCACCGCCCTGCGCCTGGGCTCCGGCCTGATCACCGACGCCGTCGACGTCGAGCAGGGCCAAGACGGCCCCGTCGCCACCCAGTCGGTGTTCGCCGCCTCCTTCCAGGTCAAGTCCACCGTCACCACCGGCGCCCCCGTCATCACCGTCAAGCCCAACAGCACCGCCCCCGAACCCGCCCCCGCCGCCGGCACCGTCCAGAACGTCACCGTCGCCCTGAGCGGCAACGCCGCCACCGTCACCTCCCGCACCCCCCGCGTCTCCACCGGCCGCCCCGAACTCACCGAGGCCGCCATCGTCGTCTCCGGCGGCCGCGGCGTCGGCGCCGCCGACGGCTTCTCCGTCGTCGAGGACCTCGCCGACGCCCTCGGCGCCGCCGTCGGCGCCTCCCGCGCCGCCGTCGACGCCGGCTGGTACCCCCACAGCAGCCAGGTCGGCCAGACCGGCAAGCAGGTCTCCCCCCAGCTCTACGTCGCCGCCGGCATCTCCGGCGCCATCCAGCACCGCGCCGGCATGCAGACCAGCAAGACCATCGTCGCCGTCAACAAGGACCCCGAAGCCCCCATCTTCGAACTCGTCGACTACGGCGTCGTCGGAGACCTCTTCACCGTCCTCCCCCAGCTCACCGAGCAGGTCAAGACGGGCTGACGTCCCGTCGACCGGCCTGCCCGGCCCGAAGGGCGCGACCGCTCCGGTCGCGCCCTTCGGCGTTCCCCCGCCGCCCGCGGCGGGCCGGGCTCCGGCCCCGTCCGACTATGATCGTCCGCCAACCACCGGAACGAGGGGGACCCATGCCGCGGACCGCACCGCCGACCACCGCTTTCGACGCCAACGAGCGCACCGCCTGGGCCGGGCACGGCGCCGTCTACGCCGCCTCGTTCGGCCGGCTCTGCGCCCGCCCCGTGGAGCGGCTCCTCGACGCGGCGGGCGTGTCCGCGCGGGACCGGGTGCTGGACGTCGGGACGGGGCCGGGCACCGTCGCCGCGGCGGCGGTGGCCCGCGGCGCCCTGGTCACCGCCGTCGACGCCGAACCGAGCATGCTCGCACTCGTCCGCCGCGACGTCCCGCAGGCCCGGAGCGAACTCGCCACCCTCCCCGAACTGCCCTTCCCGGACGGCGAGTTCGACGCGGTGGTGGCCAACTTCGTGCTCAACCACGTCGGTCGGCCGCTGCTCGCGCTCGCCGAACTGCGGCGCGTGCTGCGCCCGGGCGGGCGGCTCGCCCTGACCATCTGGTCGGGCAGCCCCGCCCCGGGCCAGACGCTGGTCCCGCGCGCCCTGCAGGCGGCCGGCGCGGCCCGCCCGGCACACCTCGGGCCGCTCGACCCGGCCGACGACTTCGACCGCACCCCCGACGGCCTGGCCGAACTACTCACCGGCGCCGGACTGCGCGACGCCCACGGGAGCACCGTCGAGTTCGACCACGCCACCACCCTGGACGAGTGGTGGAGCGGCCCGGCGGCCGGTGTCGCCACCATCGGGCTGACCCTGCTCGCCCAGCCGCCCGCCGTCCGGGACGCGGCCCGCCGCCACTACGAGCGGCTCGCCGAGGAGTACCGCACCGACCCGGCGGCCCCGGACGCCCTGCTGCTCCCGCACCGCGCCCTGCTGGCCTCCGCCGTCCGCTGAACCGCGCCCGCCTGCCGCCTCACCACTCGCGGGGGTCGACCAGCTCCTCCAGGTCGGCCTCCAGGAAGCCGTACGCCCGGGCGAGGTGGTCGAAGTCCGCGGCGATCGCCTCGCGCGCGACGGTCTCGATCTCGCTGCCGGCCTCGTGGAACTCCTCCGCCAGCAGGTTGAACTGCTCCGTCGCGGCGTGCGTCAGCTCGTACAACTCGTCGAGCCCGCGCGGCGGTCGGCCTTCGATCCGCTCGCACAGCGCGTGCAGGATGTCGCCGCCCTTGGCCACCAGGTGCGCCGGGTAGTAGCCGTCCCCGCGCATCGGGCCCAGGAACTCGTACCCCGCCATCCGCTCGTTGGTGATCGTCATGCCGCCGCTCCGTCCGCTGGGGAATCCTCCCGGCCGATGATGCCCCCGGCCACTGACAGTCCCCGGCGGTCGGCGGTCAGCGACCCCGGGCCGGGTCGCGCAGCAGGTCGTCGACGCTCCGGCGCGGGGTGGCCGCCCCGGGCGGGCCGTAGCCGACCCGCAGCACCACCTGGACGGTGCCGACGCCGCTGTCGGGATCGCGCAACCGCCATCGGGTGTCCGGGAGTTCGACGGCCTGGTGGAGCACCGAGACGCGCAGCCCCCGGGCGGTCGCCACCAGCCACACCCGCTCCAGCGCCTGCCCGGCCCGCAGCCAGTCCGCCGCCGTGTCGCCCCGGGTGGCGATGGTCGCCACCTGCGGCAGCGCCTCGAAGCGCTGCGTGCGCACGGGCCCGCGCCCGGCGAAGTCCCGTACGGGGACCCGGGCTTCGTGGTCCTGCGGCCCGAGCGCCCACTCCGGGATGCCGTCCGCGGCACCGCTCGCGGGAGCACGACCCGCGGGCTCCGCGCGCAGCCAACCACCCGTCTCCGCCCGGCGGGCGGCGTCCGCGGCGATCCGGGCCTCGGCCTCCGCGGTCAGTGCCAGCACCCGGCGCGCGCCGGACTCCTCCAGCACGTCCAGCACGGCGTCCTCGTCGGCGGCGGCCTCGATCAGCTCGCCGATCACCGCCTCGGGCACGTCCCGGTTCCCGAACGGCTCGCGGCTGGAGTGCCGTTGGCCGACCGCCTCCGCCAACTCGGCCAACTCGACCGGCTCGTGGGGCGCGCCGCGCGGGCCGAAACGCACCACCGCCACCGGCCCGTCCGACCCGCCCGGTCCCGGCATCAGGTCCAACTCCTCGACCGGCAGCCCGAGTCGGGCAGCCGCCACCCGCAGGTTGAACAGCGCCGCCCCGACCGACAGCAGCATCGCCCGCCCGTCCGGATCGGCCAGCGGCACGGCCCGCGCGGGGTCGGCGAACACCAGCACCCCGGGGCCGTCCGCGGTCGGCCGGAACCGCCACGGCTGCGTGTTGTGCAGCGACGGCGCGGCCCCGGCCGCGGCGACCAGTTCCCGCAGTTCGGCCGGGCTCGGCCCGCCCGGCACCCCGTCCACCGTTCCCGCCATCGGCTCGGTCATCGCGGATCACTCCTCGCCGCATCCTCGTCGGGTCGCACGCTTCCGTGTCTTGAGCCTGCGCCCGCCCCGCCCCGCCCGGTAGGGCCCAAAGGCCCGGGCCCGGCGACCTCCGACCCCGTCCACCGCCCCGCGTACCGCCCCCGTCCGCCGCCCCGCGCACCGACCCCGCCGCCCTGGCCGGGGTGGTGCCGACGCCGCCGCCGCTGACGTACGGTACAGATCATGGAATTCCGTCACCTGGGCCGCAGCGGCCTGATCATCAGCGAGATCGCGTACGGGAACTGGCTCACCCACGGCTCGCAGGTCGAGGAGGACACCGCGGCCGCCTGCATCCGGGCCGCCCTCGACGCGGGCATCACCACCTTCGACACCGCCGACGTCTACGCCGAGACCCGCGCCGAGTCGGTCCTCGGACGGGCCCTCAAGGGCGAGCGCCGCGAGGGGCTGGAGGTGCTCACCAAGGTGTTCTGGCCGACCGGCCCCGGCCGCAACGACCGGGGGCTGGGCCGCAAGCACATCCTGGAGTCGATCGACGGCTCGCTGCGCCGCCTGCAGACCGACTACGTGGACGTCTACCAGGCCCACCGCTACGACCCCTCCACCCCGCTGGAGGAGACCATGGAGGCGTTCGCCGACGTGGTCCGCTCCGGCAAGGCGCTGTACATCGGCGTCTCCGAGTGGACGGCCGAGCAGATCCGGGCCGGTCACGCGCTGGCCCGCGAGCTGCGTGTCCCGCTGGTCTCCAGCCAGCCGCAGTACAGCGCGCTGTGGCGCGTCATCGAGGGTGAAGTGGTGCCCACCTGCGAGGAGTTGGGCATCGGCCAGGTGGTCTGGTCGCCGATCGCGCAGGGCGTGCTGACCGGCAAGTACCAGCCCGGGGCGGAGCCGCCGGCGGGCTCCCGGGCCACCGACGAGAAGGGCGGCGCGAACTTCGTCTCCCGCTGGCTGCGGCCCGAGGTCCTGGAGCGCGTCCAGCTGCTGCACCCGCTCGCCGCGGAGGCCGGGCTGTCGCTCGCCCAGCTCGCCGTCGCCTGGGTGCTGCAGAACCCGAACGTCTCGGCCGCGATCATCGGCGCCTCCCGCCCCGAGCAGGTCACCGAGAACGTCAAGGCCGCCGGCGTGAAGCTGGAGCCCGCGCTGCTCGCCCGGATGGACGAGATCCTGGCCCCGGTCGCCGAGTTCGACCCGGCCCGGACCGCGGAGAACGCCCCCAAGACCCGCCCCTGAGCCCCACCGGCGCGCCGGGCGCCTGAACGCGCGGGCCCCCGGACCCGGCCGGCGCACCGCGCCCGCGGGCGGCCACCGCGACACCCCGGTGGCCGCCCGCGGCCCGCTACTCCCCGCCGCCCTCCGCCAGCCCCGCCATCCCCGGCACCACCGGCGCCGCCGAGGCCGCGGGCGCCCCCGGCACCTCCGACGTCTCCGGCACCTCCTGCTGCGCCCAGATGGTCTTGCCGTGCCGGGCGAACCTGGTCCCCCAGCGCTGCGCCAACTGCCCGATGATGAACAGCCCCCGGCCGCCCTCGTCGGTGGACTTGGCGCGCCGCAGGTGCGGCGTGCTGTCCGAGCTGTCCGACACCTCGCAGATCAGGCCCCGGTCGTTGATCAGCCGCAGCCGGATCGGCGACTTCCCGTACCGGATCGCGTTGGTCACCAGTTCGCTGACGATCAGGCCGGTGGCGAACTCCAGCTCCTCCAATCCCCAGGCGGCGAGCTGGTGTTCGGCCAGCCGCCGGGCGGTGCGCACCACCGCCGGGTCCTCCGGCAGGGTCCACACCGCGACCTTGTCCTCGGGCAGCTCCAGGGTGCGCACCAGCAGCAGCACGGCGTCCTCGCGCTGGCGCTCGGGCAGCAGCGCGTACACCGCCTGGTCGCACAGCTGCGCCAGTTCCTCCTCCCCGGCCCGGGCCAGCACCCGTTGCAGCACCGCCCGCCGGCCCTCCCCCGGCCCGGCCGGCAGCGTCTCGTCCAGGCCGCCGCGCTCCGCGCTCCGCCCCGGCCCGCGCTCCGCGGCGCCGTCCGCCCGGGGCGGCGTGCGCCGCGGCGGGCCGGACATCAGCCCGTTGGTGTACAGCGCCAGGACGCTGCCGACCGGCAGTTCCGCGACGCGCATCTCGTAGCAGCCGTCGCCGCAGCCCAGCGGCAGCCCGGGTTCGACCGGGAACGGCACCGGCACGCCGTCGGGGCCGACCACCACCGGCCCGGGGTGTCCGGCGGAGGCGGCCGTGCAGGTCCGGGCGATCGGGTCGTAGACCAGGTACAGGCAGGAGGCCAGGCCGTCCGGCAGGGTGCTCGCGCCGGCCGGCAGGCTGCCGCGCTGCTCGTCGGTCAGCACCCGGGCCGCGTCGTCCAGCCGCACCAGCAGTTCGTCGGGCGGCAGGTCCTGGACGGCCAGCGTGCGCAGCGCGGTGCGGACCTGGCCCATCAGGGCGGCGGCCTCGATGCCGGTGCCGGTGACCGAGCCGATCGCCAGGCCGACCCGGGCGGCGGACAGCGGCACCACGTCGTACCAGTCCCCGCCCGGGCCGACCACGCCCGGCAGGTAGACGTGCGCGCTGCGCACGGCGCTCAGCTCCACCGGTTCCCGGGGCAGCAGTTGGCGCTGCAACGTGGTGGCGATCGACCGTTCCCGGGCGTAGCTGCGGGCCTTGTCGATGGCGACCGCGCCGCGCGAGGCCAGTTCGACGGCCAGCTCCAGGTCGTCCTGGTCGAAGGGTTCGGGCCGCCGGTGCCGGTACAGCGCCAGCACGCCCAGCACGGCGTCGTGCACCACCAGCGGCGCGACGATCATCGAGTGCACGCCGAGCCCGGTCAGCCGCCGCCCCCGCTCGGGGTCGGCGGCCAGCCACTCCTCCTCCCCGCCCAGCCCGCGGATCAGCCGGGCCCGCCCGTCCTCCAGGGTCCGGCTGTACGGGGTCGGCGCCCCGTACGTGGACAGCGCGCCGTGCGGGACGGGGCCCGCCGAGGGTCCGGCGGGGCCGGTGCCGCGCACCGAGCGGTAGGCGGCCCGGCGCAGTGGCGCGCCGGGGTCGATCGGGCCGGGGCGCAGCGGCAGTCCGCGCAGTGGTTCGTCGAGCAGGTCGACGGTGGCGGAGTCGGCGAAGCGGGGGACGGCGACCTCGGCGAGTTCCTGGGCGGAGCCGATGGCGTCGAGGGAGACGCCGAGGCGGCGGTGCGCGCTGTGCAGGATGTCGAGCCGGTCGAGGGCGCACTGCCGTTCGGTGACGTCCTCGACGGCGGCGACCAGGTAGCGGCGGCCGGTGTCGGAGACGATCCGGAACAGGGAGACCGCGCCGACCATCTCGTGTCCGGGGTCGGCGGGCATCCGGCCGCGCACCAGGTGTTCGCGGACGTAGCCGCCGTCCTGGAGGGCCTGCCGGGCGAGCACCTCCAGTTCGACGCGGTCGAAGCCGGGGGCGAACTCGGCGGGGCGGTGTCCGACGATGTCGGTGCTCGCCATGTCGCGCACGCCGCGGGCGGCGCTGTTGTAGCGGATCACCCGCAGCTCGTCGTCGAGCAGGTAGAGGCCGATCGGGGCCTGCGCGAACAGCGCGTCGAGCAGGGCCGCGTCGACGTGGTCGCCCTGGCCGCTGCCCGCCGGCCGGGGCACCGCGCCCCCGCCCGCCCCGTCCGCCGGTCCGCTCACGTCGCCGCCCTCTCCGTCGCTGTGCCGGTCGTCCCGGTGGCCGTCCACGCCGTTCCTCCGCATCCCGTCCTGCTCGCCGTCCCCCCGCCGCTCCTCCTGCTCGCCGTCGCTCACCGGCCGCCCTCCCGGCCGGGGCCTCTGCTCGCGGCGTCCACCGCGCGTCCCTGCGGGTCGGGCCGGAAGGCGATCACGGCGATGTCGTCGCGGACGTCGGCGACCTGGGCGACCAGGTGGTCGCAGAAGTCGGCCAGCGGGCGGTGGCGGGCCGCGGCGGCGGTGCGGCAGAGCCGGGCGAGGCCGTCGTTCAGGTGCTCGCCGGGGACTTCGACCAGGCCGTCGGTGTAGAGCAGCAGTGTCTCGCCGGGCCCGACGGGGTGCCGGTGGGTGACCCGGGGCCGGCGCGGGTCCACGCACAGCGGGACGTCGGCGTCCTCGGCGGCCAGCAGCCGGGGCGGTCCGTCGACCGGGACGAGGACGGGCGGCGGGTGTCCGGCGTTGGCCCACTCCATCTCCCAGCCGCCGTCGGCGCCGTGCCGCACCAGCCGGGCGTGCACCGCGGTGGCGAAACTGCCCACGCCCAACCCCTCGGCGGCGGTGTCGAGTTCGCGCAGGGTGTCGGCGGGGGTGTGGGCGTGGCCGCGGGTGTAGGCGATGGAGCGCAGCATGGCGCGCAGCTGGCCCATGGTGGTGGCGGCGGCGAGGTCGTGGCCGGCCACGTCGCCGATGGTGACGGCGAGCGAGCCGTCGGGCAGCGCGAAGGCGTCGTACCAGTCGCCGCCGACCTCGGCGTTGCGGCTGCCGGGCTGGTAGCGGGCGGCGACGGCGGCGGCGCCGAGCCGGGGCAGGGTGGTGAGCAGGGCGCGTTGCAGGACGACGGCGGCGTGCCGGGCGCGTTGCAGGGCGAGGGCCTGGCGCAGCGGGGCCTGGGCGCGTTGCAGGACTTCGTGCTGGAGGTCGATGTCGGCGGGTCCGGGCGGGGGCGCGTCCTCGCAGCCGGCGGTGGCGGCGAGGGCGACGACGGCGCCGTCGACGACGATGGGCAGCAGGGTGAGGCTGGTGGCGCGGGCGGCGGACAGCCAGCGGGCCGATATCTCGGGGACGGCTCCGCCGGGGACCGCGCCGTCGGTGAGGTCGAGCAGGGCGGGGGTGCGGTCGGTGACGGCTTGGCGGGCCCGGGCGCCGAGGGTGAAGGTCTGCTGGTTGAGCGGGGGCAGCGGGGGCAGTCCGGGGCGGGCGACGGAGGCGATCCGGGTGGCGACGATCTCCTCGCCGGCGGCGTCGGGTGCGGGCAGCAGGTAGACGGCGCACACGTCGGTGAGGTCGGGGACGAGGGTGGCGGCGAGGGCGGCGAAGGCGTCCTCGGCGCGTTCGGCCTCGGTGACGGCGCCGGCCCGGGCGAGCAGCCGTTCGCGCAGGCGTCCGCGCCAGTGGTCCTCGATGTCGCGGGTGGTGCCGATCCATTCGGTGCCGCTGCTCTCGTGCGGGACGGGGACGGCGCGGGAGCGGACGTGCCGGTAGCCGCCGGCGGCGCTGCGGACCCGGAAGGTGTGGTCGAAGACGCGGGGCAGGTCGCGGGCGGCGGCGGCCCAGCGGGCGGCGGTGTCGGCGCGGTCCTGGGGGTGGACGACGTCGAGCCAGCCGTCGTCGGCGGCGGCTTCGGAGAAGGGCTGGCCGGTGATCTCCTCCCAGCCGGGCATGAGTTCGCTGGCGGTGCCGTCGGTGCGGGCGACCCAGACCATCTGGGCGGCGGCGGCCATCAGCGCCTCGTAGCGCCGCAGGGCTTCCAGGCGTTCGGCGGACTGGCGTTCGGCCTCGAGGGCGGAGTGCAGTTCGGCGGTGGTGTCGATGGCGGCGGCGAGGATGCCGGGGCCGTACCGGGTGGCGGCGGGCGAGCAGGAGTAGACGAAGTGGCGGTGGGCGGGTCCGGCGCCGGGGCAGCCGAGGGTGCGGTGGGCGGTGACCTGCCGGGCGGTGCCGTCGGCGAGGACGGCGTCCAGGGTGGCGAGGAAGCGCTCGCTGCCGGGTTCGGTGAAGGCTTCGCGGGCGGGCGCGCCGAGCGGGCGGTCGCCGAACAGCTCGCGGAAGGCGTCGTTGTAGTAGACCATCCGGTGCTCGGGGCCGGCGGTCAGGGCGATCGCGACGACGGCGCGGTCGAACACCTCGGGCGTCAGCTGCGGTTCCGGCACGCCGTGGTCCTCCTCCCGTCCGCCGCTCGGCGGGTTCGTCCGGACCGGTCCGGTCCGTTCTCCGGCCCGGCCGGGCGGCCTCGGCCCGACGGTCCCGGCCGGCGGCGCGGCGTCCGCGGGCCCGCCCGGTCCCGTCGGCCATCGGGTCCGGTCCCGTCAGCCATCGGTGTTCAGGCGAGCAGTTTCTGCTTCGCGGCCCGGAACTCCTCCTCGGAGAGGGCGCCGCTGTCCTTCAGGTCGGCGAGCCGGGCGAGTTCGTCGACGTGCCGAGGTCCGGTGTCCCGGTCCTCCGTCCCGGCGGCCTTCCTGATGTAGTCCTGGAACTGTCCCTCGGCCTGCGCGGCGACCGCCCGGTCGCGGTGGCCCATCCCCTGGCCGCGGGCGATCAGGTAGACCAGGACGCCGAGGTAGGGCAGCACGATCACGAAGATCGTCCAGGCGGCCTTGGCCCAGCCGCCCATGTCGTGGCTGCGGAAGATGTCGGTCAGCACCTTGAACATCAGGAAGAACCACAGGATCCACAGGAACAGCCACAGCATGGTCCAGAACAGGTTGAGCGCCGGGTAGTCGTCCATCGACTGGCTCCCTTCCACAGGTCCTACGAGTGGTATCACCACATTTCGGGCACCGCACGTCGGCGGTCGGCCGCCGCGCAGCCCGCCGCGGACCGGGCGAGGATGTGAGCGGGTGCCGGGTCAGGCGCCGCGGGAGGCGCGGGAGGCGCGGATGGACGGCGGGCGGGCGGTGCGCACGGAGCCGGACGGCGGCGGGGTGGCGCTGGAGCGCTTGACGGCGCTGCTGGAGCGGCTGACCCGGATGCTGCTGGCGGCGAGCGGCGAGGGCGCCTCGGAGGTCGAGCGGACGGTGGCGCGGGTCGCGGCGGGTTTCGGCGCCCGGAGCGCGATGGTGCTGGTGCCGGACGGCGCGACGCTGACCGTGTCGCTGGACGGCCGCAGCTCGACGGTCGCGGTGCGGGCCTTCCCGGACGTCGCCCGGCTCGACAAGGTCGCCGCGCTCAAGCCGTGGGCGCACCGGGCCGCCCTGGGCCGCACCCCCCTCGCGGAGGCCGAGCGGGGGCTGGCGGCGATCGACGGCGCGCCCGCCCCGTACCCGTGGTGGCTCAAGGGCCTGGGGATCGTGCTGTTCACGGTGGGCTTCGCGCCGCTGATGCAGCCGACCTGGTACGAGATCGGCAGCAGTGCGCTGCTGGGCCTGGTCACGGCGGTGCTGGCGGTGGCGGCGGGGCGGTGGCCGCGGCTGTCGCGGGTGCTGCCGCTGGTCGCGGCGGCGGCCGTGTCGGTGCTGGTGCTGGAGGTGTTCGCCCGCACCCCGGCGCACGGCGGGGCGGTGCTGCTGATGCTCCCGGCGCTGTTCTACTTCGTCCCCGGCGACCTGCTGTCGGCCGCCGCCGCCGAGCTGGCCGCCGGGTTCCTCACCACCGGCGCGGTGCGCCTGGTGTACGCGGTGTTCCTGCTGCTGCAGCTGTACCTGGGCGTGATGCTCGGGGTGTACGCGACCGGCGGGGACACCTCGGCGCTGTTCGACGTGGCGGCGCGCGCCGACCTGCCGCGCTGGGCGGTGTTCCTGTCCTGGGTGGTGTTCACCGTCGGCACGGTGCTGGCGTTCGCGGTGCCGTGGCGGCTGCTGCCGGTCCTGCTGGGCACGGTGTACCTGACGGTCGCGGTGCAGTCGGGGGCGACGAAGCTGGTCGGCGAGGTGGGCGGGACGTTCGTGGCCGCCGTGGCGCTGGGGGCGCTGGCCACGGCGGTGGCGCACCGGCCGGACCGGCCGCCGCGGCTGCTGCTGGCGCTGCCCGGGTTCTTCACCCTGACGGTCGGCTCGCTGGGCATGCGCGGCCTGACCAGTCTGGCCGGCGGCCATCCCGTGCGGGGCTTCCACGACCTGCTGTCGATGGTCACCACGGTGGTGGCGATCGCCGTCGGCCTGCTGGTCGGCGCGGTGCTCGCCCAGCGCCCGCAGCCGCTGCCCTGAGCCGCCGGCCCGCCGGCCCGGCCCGCCCGGACACCTCGCCCGGCTACCCGGCCGCCGCGAGCCCGCGGTCCGTCCCGCTGCCGTGGCAGGGCAGGTCGAGCGCGGCCGGGTCCATCGCGGGCAGCCACTGGCCGCTCTTGCGCAGCACGGGCGTCAGCACGATCTCCGGCCGGCCGTCCTCGCCGGGCCGCACCAGGGCGTCGTAGCGGACCGGGCGGTGGGCGGCGGTGGCGGGCGTGGGCCGTTCGTCGCGGTGGGCACGGGCCTGCGCGTCGAGGGCCAGGTAGGCGTGGTGGAGGTGCGCCTCCCAGCCGGGCAGGTGGTACGGGTCGGCGGGGACGAGGTAGCGGGCGCCGCGGTCGGTCAGCAGGGCGACCAGGCGGTCGACCGCCTCGGTGCGGCGCAGGTCGGGCGGGAGCAGGTCGAGTGCTTCGGCGAGCGGGCGGGTGACGCGCAGCAGTGCCTCGTTGAAGTCGAGGCCGTGCTCGCCCTCGGCCTGGACGAGCAGGGCGCGCTGGTCGCCGGTGAGGTGGAGCCGGCAGGGGTGGGCGCCGCCCTCGGCGAGCAGGTCGGGCCGGCCGTGCCAGTGGACGGGGGTGTCGCCGAGGCGGGCCCACTGCGGCCAGTGGAGCTCGCCGCCGGGGCCCGCGACGGCGTGCCCGAGGTGGTGGTCGCCGACGGTGAGGACCTCGATCCGGGCGCCGACCACCCGGGCGGGTTCGGGGTGGTGGACCAGCCGCCGCCCGTCCCAGTCCAGGCCGCCGGTGCGCGCGCCGACGGGCGCGGTGGCGGCGAGGGTGAGCGGGCCGTGCGGGTGGGCCTCGTGCATGTGGGAGACCGTGACGGGGACCAGGACGGCCGCGCGGAGCACGGCCTGCCGGTCGGGGAACGGCCTGGGCTGGACCGTTCCGGTGGTGGGGTGCTCCGTCATGCGCCGTGCCCTTCCCGCGCCCGCACGGCGCGCGACCCGGCGGGTGCCGGCTCGTCGGCCGGCCACCCCGCGGTGTGTCCCGTCGGCCGCCCGCGCGGCCAGGGGGACAGCGTACGGGGCGGCGGGCGGTTCGGGAACGCGGGCGGGGCGGGCGGTGGTGAATCGTGACCGTCCGCAACGCCGGTGCGGTCAGCGGTCGTTGGGCGCGATCCGCCAGGCGAGCAGGACGACCAGGAAGGACGCGGCGCTGAACCCGGTGCACCACCAGGCGGTGGCCGTCTCGCCGCGCATCCAGGCGTTGGTGGCGGTGCTCAGCGCCCACAGCTGGCCGACCACGATGGTGACGCCCAGCGCCAGCCGGGCGGACAGGATCGCCGAGCGCTCGGGCTGCTGGTCGGTGCCCGCGCCGGGGCCGGGGCCGGTCGCGGAGACCCGGGGGTCGGCGTAGCCGGAGGTGGACCGGATCTGCGGGTACCGTTCGCGGACGGGCCGGTTGAGCCGCGGCTCGTCGCTGCCGGGGTGGTAGCCCTCCGGGTAGTGGCCTTCGGGGACGCTCATCCCGCACCTCCACACGTTGGTTGACGATCCGTCAGGTCGCTCCGGACGCCGGTCATCGGCCGCTCTTGCGGTTCGCGCAGCCGGCCGCCTCGGCGAGGGCCGGGTTGCGCTCGGTCAGGCCGCGGCACAGGCCGGCCTCCTCGTCCTCGCCGGAGCGGGCGGTGCCGATCGCCCACACCGCGCCCTGGGCGTCCTCGACCACCACCACCTTGGGCAGCGGGCGGGGCGGCGGGCCGCCGGTGACCTCGCCGGTGCGGGAGTCGAACTGCCCCTCGTGGCAAGGGCAGTAGAGGTCGCCGTCACTGCCGTGGTCGCGCCGCCAGAGCACCCCGCAGGCCAGGTGGGTGCAGACCGTGGAGTAGCCGACCAGGGTGCCGTCGGGCAGCCGGATCGCCATCGCCCGGTCGTCCTCGCCGGGGTAGTCGAAGCTCACCGCCTCGCCGCGCTCCAGCCGGTCGGCGACCTTCAACGGGGCGGCGGCGCCGTCCCCGTGGCGGTGCAGCACGCCGGCCGAGACGACGGTGGAGCCGACCGCCAGGCCGCCGGAGACGGTGGCGACGATCCGCAGGTAGTCGCGCCGGGTGGTCAGCGAGTCGGCGCTGATCCGGTCCTTGAGCGCGGCCCGTTCGGCCCGGAGGCCGTCGGGGTCCCCGGCGCCGTAGGGGTCCGTGGAGCCGCCGGAGCCGTACGGCTCGGGGGAGTTGCCGGGGCCGGTCACGCCCTCGCTCCGTTCCCGGGCGTGGGGCGCCCGTTGACCTCGATCAGGGTGAGCATGCCGCCGGGGACGGGGGCCCGCCGCTCCCCCGGCACCACCATGGCCACGCCGGTGGAGACCACGGTGTCGCCGAACGCGAACATCGTGGAGACGTCCACGCCGGGCCGTTCGGCCTGCAACTCCTCGACGGTGCCGTAGAACAGGGCGCCGGTGGGGCAGACCGTGGCGCACATCGGCGCCAGGCCGTAGGAGGTGCGGTCGTAGCAGAGGTTGCACTTCATCTGGAGCTTCGCCTCCAGGTCGATCTTGGGCACGCCGAACGGGCAGGCGTTGACGCAGTTCGCGCAGCCGATGCAGCGGGTCGGGTCGGCCTCCTGCACCACGCCGTCGGCGGTGATCAGGATCGCCTCGGCCGGGCAGACCTCGGCGCACGGCGCGACCGGGTCCTCGCAGTGCATGCACACGGTCGGCAGCGCGGCGACGGTGTGGCCCTCGTCCGGGTAGTCCAGGTGGATCATCGACTTGCCGCGGTGCGAGTCGCACTCGCGGCAGGCCGACACGCACGCCTGGCAGCCGATGCAGCGGCCCGGGTCGATGAAGATGGTGCGTCCGAGCATCTCGGTCAGCCCCTCTCGGCGGTGCCGCGGCCCTGCGGCGCGGTCGGCGGCAGCGGGTCGGTGCGGGAGACCTGGGTCTCGGGGTACGGTTCGCGGCCCGGCGGCACCGGCGGCGCGGGCACCGGGTCGATCCGCTCGGCCCGTTCGATCCGCACCGCGCACACCTTGTACTCGGGGATCTTCGAGCGCGGGTCCAGCGCGTCGATGGTCAGCACGTTCGCCGCCGTCGGGTAGGGCCAGTGGTAGGGCACGAAGACGTGGTCGGGGCGGATCGCCTCGGTCACCAGCGCGGGCAGCACCTCGCTGCCGCGCCGGGTCACCACCCGCACCGGCTCCCCGTTGCGGAACCCGTGCGAGGGGTGGACCTCCACCCACGGCCGGGGCGTCTGCTCGACCAGGCCGCCCAGGCGCCGGGTCTGGTTGCCGGACAGGAAGTGCGCCACGGTGCGCCCGGTGGTCAGCCGCATCGGGAACTCGTCGCTGTACGGGTCGGCCGGCGGGTGCCACTCCACCGCCTGCAGGTGCACCTTGCCGTCCGGGTGGTAGGTCCGGCCGTCCTCGAACAGCCTTGGTGTGCCCGGGTGTTCGAGGCTCGGGCAGGGCCAGGCGATGCCGCCGGTGGCCTCCAGGCGCTCGTACGTGATGCCGTAGTAGTCGATCACCGTGCCGGCCGAGGCGCGGCGCAGCTCGTCGAAGACGTCCCGGGAGCCCTCGAAGGCGAACTTGCTGCCCTCGCCGAGCCGTCGGGCGATCTCGCACAGCACCCAGGTGTCGGTGCGCACGCCCGCGGGCGGCTCCTGCGCCTTGTTGTGCTTGACCACCCGGGCCTCGGCGTTGGCCATCACGCCCTCGTCCTCGGCCCAGGTGGTGACCGGGAAGACCACGTGCGCGTTGGCGGCGGTCTCGGAGAGGAAGAAGTCGAACTGGGCGTGGAACTCCAGCCGGTCGAAACCGTCCTTCACCACCGCGTAGTTGGGCAGCGAGACGAAGGGGTTGTTGCAGACGCCGATCAGGCCGCGGATCTCGTCGCGCTGCATCTGCCAGACCATCTCCATCATCGAGGTGCCGGCCTGCGGGAGTTCGGACTCCTCGATGCCCCAGATCGCGGCGATCTGCCGGCGGTGCACCGGGTCGTTGATGGAGCGGCCGCCGGGCAGCAGGTCGGACTTCTGGCCGTGCTCGCGGCCGCCCTGGCCGTTGCCCTGGCCGGTGAGTGTGCCGTAACCGGCGCCCGGGCGGCCCAGGTTGCCGGTGGCGGTGCACAGGTTGATGACGGTCAGGCAGTTCTCCACGCCCTGGGTGTGGTGCTCGATGCCGCGCGCGTGGCAGGCCATCGCCCGCTCCGCCCGCCCGAACATCCGCGCCACCTGGACGATCTGCTCCGCGGGGACGCCGCAGATCTCGGCCGCCCGGTCGGGCGGGTACGCCGCGACGGTGGCCTTGACCTCCTCCCAACCGGTGGCGTGCTCGGCCAGGAACGCCTCGTCGGTCAGGCCCTCCGCGACGATCACGTGCAGCACGGCGTTGAAGAACGCCGCGTCCGTACCGGACTTGAGCGCGACGTGGACGTCCGCGGTGCGGGCGACCGCGGTCTCCCGGGGGTCGACCACGATCAGGGTGGCGCCCCGGTCGCGGGCCCCCCACACGTACTGGGTCAGCACCGGGAAGCACTCGCCGACGTTCGCCCCGGCGATCAGCAGGCAGTCGGTCTGCAGCATGTCGGAGAACGGGTTGCCCGCCCGGTCGATGCCGAAGGCCAGCTTGTTGGCGCCCGCCGCGCTCACCATGCACAGCCGGCCGTTGTAGTCCACGTGCCGGGTCTTCAGCGCGACCCGGGCGAACTTGCCCACCAGGTAGGTCTTCTCGGAGAACAGGCTGGCCCCGCCGAGCATCCCGAACGCGTCCCGGCCGTGCGCGGCCTGGATGCGGCGGATCTCGGCGACGGTGAAGTCCAGCGCCTCCTCCCAGCTCGCCTCCCGGAACTCCTCGTCGCGGCTGCGGCGCACCAGCGGCGCGGTCAGCCGGTCCGGGTGGTTGACCTGCTGGTAGGCGTTGATCCCCTTGGGGCACAGGCGCATCCGGTTGATGTCGTGGTTGCGCGGCTCCACCCCGAACACCTTGCCGCGCCCGTCCACCCGCAGGTACATGCCGCACTGGATGCCGCAGAAGCAGCAGTGCGTGGGAACGAGGGTCTGCTCGGTCTGGTCGGCCCGCCAGGCGGCGGCGGGCAGGCCGCCCGCGTCGCGGAAGGCGCGCGTCCCCAGCGGGGCGACGCTCGGGTCCAACGGGACGTGCTCGGTGCTCACTTGAACCCCCGCTTGACGTTCGACAGGTAGGCGTTGCCGCGCAGCACCCGCTTGCAACGGGGGCAGTACTCGGCCCACTCGTCGAAGCCCAGGCGCAGGTCGCGCATCGTGGCGCGCAGGTTGTCCACCGCCGCGACGGTGTCGATCGGCTGCCCGCAGCGCCGGCACGCCCGCAGCTCCTGGGCGTCCGAACCCTTGCGCCGCGCCGTGTACTTGAACAACTGCATGCCGACCGCGGCCGGGCGCTGCACGATGTGGAAGAACTTGCCGAACGGCAGGTAGACCAGGGTCAGCACCACCGAGGCCATGTGCAGGATCGCCAGGAACTCGTAGCCGCCGCCGTGCAGGAACATCTCCGAGAAGGTCAGCAGCAGGCCGGTGACCGAGATGGTGATCAGCGCGAGCAGCGGCAGGAAGTCGTAGCCGAAGCGCTGGCCGGTGGTCGCGGCCCGGTCGCGCATCCGCCGCCACAGGAAGTAGCCGGCGCCGCCGATCACCATCACGGCGGCCAGGTCCAGGCCGTGGTAGAGCGCCCAGCCGAGGAAGCTGCCGGAGTCGAAGCCGAACAGCTTCACGCCCCACAGCCGCATCTCGTAGCCCGGGCCGGACGCGCTGGCGGAGGTGAAGGTGAACCAGCCCCAGGTCAGCGGGAAGGTGATCGCCGCGGCCAGCAGGCAGCCCCAGAAGATCAGTTGGTGCGCGGCCCAGCGGGCGTGCGAGCGGGCGCCGAGGAACTTCTGGAAGCCCAGGTAGGTGGCGATCATCCGCGGCAGCGCGGCGGGCGAGCGTTTGAGGTTCTCCCAGGACAGCGCGGCCTTCCAGCCCTGCACGAAGAGCCGGCGGGCGGCCGGCGCGGAGACCCACACCACGTAGCGGTACACCACGCCGAAGGTCAGGAACACCGACGCCACCGCGTACGGCACCAGCGCCGAGTCGAAGTCCCGCAGGCCCCGGCTGCCCAGCACGATCGCCACCACCAGCAGCACGCCGGCCGCGGCGGCGATCACCGAGGCGCGCACCACCGTCGTCGAGCCGGGCGACGGCGCGACCGGCTCGACGCCGCCCGGGCCGAGACCGCTCCCGCCCGGACCTCCCCCGGTCGGTCTGCCCTCCGCGGGCGGCGCTGTTCCGGCCACGCGCACTCTCCTCAGCGTTCGACGGCCCACTCGGTCTGGCCTGCTCTCCGCCGGACGCTAGCGATCAGCCCCGCCCGGGGCCCGTCGACCGCACCGCCAACGGCGCGTCGCTGCGCCGGACGGGTGAGCGGGCGGCGGGGGGCGGGTCGGCGCTCATCGCCCGGCGGGGGCCGGGCGTTCCCTGAACGCGGGCGCGGGCGCGGACGTGCGGGCGGGGGTGGCGGTCCGCTCCGGTGGCTCCGGGGCTGCGGGGTCGTCCGGCTGCTCGGGGTGGTGGCGGATCGGCAGGGCGAGCAGCAGGCCGAGGGTGGTCAGGGCGTACGCGCTGCCGCCGAGGAGGGTGCCGAGGTCGCGGCCGTCGGGGTGCCAGAGCCAGACCATGCCGCTGGAGAGCACGAGGTGGAGCAGCCAGCAGAGGGCGGTCCGGGCGCGGCGGCGGCCCGGGCGGCGCGGGGCGGCACCCGTACCGGCGTCGGGGGCGGGGTCGGGGGCGGGGTCGGCGAGGACGATCAGGGCGGGCAGCATCCAGACCAGGTGGTGCACCCAGGTGATCGGGCTGACCAGGCAGCAGGCGAGGCCGGTGAGGCTGTACGCGGCGAGGGTGTCGCGGGCCGCGGCGGCGCGGTGCAGGCGGTGCGCCCAGAGCGCGAGGACGGCCAGTGCGGCGGCCACCCACAGGGCGCGGCCGGGCAGGTGGGGGCCGAGGCGGGCGATCAGTCCCTGCAGGGACTGGTTGGACATGTTGGCGAAGCCGCCGACCCGGTCGGTGTCCCAGAGCGTGGCGGTCCAGAACCGGCGGGAGACCTCCGGGGCGATCAGGAAGCCCGCGCCGGTGGCGCCGAGCGCGGTGGCGGTGGCGGTCGCGGCGGCCCGCCACTGCCGGGTGAGCAGCAGGTGGACGATGAACAGCGCCGGGGTCAGTTTGATCGCGGCGGCCAGTCCGGTGCCGACCCCGGCGAGCAACCTCCAACGGCTCTGCGTGAATTGACGGCTCGCCAATTGGCGGTCGGCGAAGACCAGGGCGACCAGCAGCAGGTTCACCTGGCCGAAGCTGAAGGTGTCGCGGACGGGGTTGGTGAGCGCGCACAGGCAGGCCGCGAGGCCGAACGCGTACCAGCGGCACCAGCCCCGGCGGCGGGCGACCGGGTCGACGAGCCAGTACAGCAGCAGGGCGGTGGCGGCGGCGGACAGCGCGACGCCGACGGCGATCGCCGGGTGCCAGCCGAGCAGGCGCATCGGCAGCATGCAGACGGCGGCGAACGGCGGGTAGGTGAAGCCGTAGGGGGTGCCGGGCCGGACGTAGTCGTAGAGCTGCCCGGTGGCGGTCCAGTGGCGCACGGCGCCGTAGTACACGCCGGCGTCGAACCAGCCGCGGTGGCCCGGGATGACCGCCAGGACCAGGCCGGTGGCCAGGACCGCGACGGCGAGGACCGCGATCCTGGCGGTGGTGGTGCCGCGGGTCAGCACGCCGGCTGCCTCTCCTGGAAGGTGATCTGACGCTCCGTCAGCAGGACGGCGACCGCCCCGACGCCCAACCCCCCGGCGGCCAGCACCAACTCGGCCTGGTCCGGCCCGAAGCCGTCCGGCATGACGGCGAAAGCCAGTGCCGCGCAGGTGAGTTCGGCCGCCCGGCGGGCCCCGGCGGTGCGCGCGGCGAACGCGGCCGGGACGACGCACCACAGGGCGTACCAGGGCCGGAAGGCCGGTCCGAGCGCGACCAGGGCCCCGAACGCGAGCGCCAGGGCCGCCGCCGGTTCGCTCCCCCGCCGCACGACCCGTGCCGCCAGCAGGCCCAGCGCCACCGCCGCCCCGACCGCCCCGAGCAGCCGGGCCGCCCCGACCGGCCCCTCCGGCGCGACCCCCAGCAGGTCGGCGGCCAGTCGGCCCAGCGCGGTGCTCGGCGACCAACTGCTCGCGGTGGCCGGGGTGGTGAGAGCACCGACCCAGCCGTAGCCGGTACCGGCCGCGGCGGTGACGGCGGCCGTGGTCGCGGCGGCGGCCACCAGGACCGTCACGGCGCAGCGCGATCGGCGCCCCCGTCCGGGGGCGTCGTCCGGGCGGCCGGCGATCCACCAGGCGACCGGGAGGGCCAGCGCGGCGGGAGCCTTGACCAGGGCCGCGAGGGTGATCAGGACGGCGGCGGGGAGCGGGCGGCGGCGGGTGGCGGCGAGCAGTCCGGCGAGCATCAGGGCGAGCGGGACGGCGTCGTTGTGCGCCCCGGCGACCAGGTGCAGCAGGACCAGCGGGTTGAGCGCCCCCAGCCGCAGCGCGCCCGCCGGGTCGGTCCCGAGGGCCCGGGCCAGAGCCGGCAGCAGGGCGGTCAGCGCGACGACGGCCAGGACGGCGGACAGCCGCAGCAGCAGGGTCCCGGCGTACGGGTGGTCGGCGAGCGGGGCGGCGACCCGCGCCAGCAGCAGGAAGCCGGGGCCGTACGGCGCGGGGGTGTGCTGCCAGACCTGGGGCACCTGCTGGGCGACGGAGCCGCCGAGCACGGCGGGCCCGTCCGCGTAGACGTCGAACCCGCCCGCCAGCATGGCGCCCTGGGCGAGGTAGCTGTAGACATCCCGGCTGAACAACGGCGGCAGGAGCAGCAGCGGGGCGGCCCACCAGCCCAGGGTGACCGCCAGCCAGCGGGTCCCGGACGGGCGGGCGGCGCGGCGGGCGGCACGGGTGGGGACGGCACGGGTGGGGACGGCGTCGGCGGGAAGAGCAGGAGCGGGAAGGGCCTCGGCGGGAAGGGCCGCGGCGGAGCGGCCGAGCAGGAGCCAGGCGGCGGTGAGGACGGCCAGGCCGGCGAAGACCAGGGTGGTGCCGGCGCCGCCGGAGGCTCGCAGGGTGGGGCCGGTGGTGGCGGCGGGTAGGGCGCCGGAGGTGAGTGCGCCGGCGGCGAGGACGAGCGAGCCCAGGAGGCCGAGCCACCGGTACCGGCTCGGGTAGGCGTTCGCGCCCGTGTTCGGCATGCCGGGAACGCTGGCAGAGCGGCGTGGCCCCGGCGGGAAGAGTCGGCGTCCGCCGGGTGGCCGGAGGGCGTCCGGCCGATGCCGTCCGCAGGCCGGGGCCGGTGCGGGGGCGCGGCGGTGCCGGAGGGGTCGAACCTGCCATTCAGCAGGTGCACATCTGGCCTCCCTCGGATGGCCACCTCAGTGCCGGGCGGGTCGGGGAGACATACGGAGGCCGCCCGCGGCCGGTACCGCCCGACCGGCGGTCCGGGTGCGAGCGCTCGTGTCGTTGCGTGTCGTCCCGTGCCGTCCGTCGCCACCCTATCGCGCCCCGAGATCCCGGAGAGTCCCGCCATGACCACCGCCCCCGCCCGCACCGGACAGGTCCACGTCCCCGTCCAGTCCTCCGCCCGGCTGTCGTCCGGCCGTCCGTCGGAGCCCCAACCGCCCTCGTACCAGCTGGTGTTCGCCCGGACCGCGGAGGACGTGGCGGCCGCGCAGCGGCTGCGCCACCGGGTCTTCGCGGACGAGCTGGGCGCGGTGCTCGACTCGCCGCTGCCCGGCCTGGACGTCGACCCGTTCGACGAGTTCTGCGACCACCTGCTGGTGCGCGAGCAGCCCACCGGCGAGGTGGTCGGCACGTACCGGCTGCTGCGGCCCGAACAGGCCCGCCGGGCGGGCCGGTTGTACTCCGACACCGAGTTCGACCTGGCCCGGCTCGGCGGGCTGCGCGAGGGCATGGTCGAGGTCGGGCGGTCCTGCATCGCCGCGGCGCACCGCGGCAACGGCGCGGTGATCAACCTGATGTGGGGCGGCATCGCCCGCTACATGACCGCCACCGGCAACGCCTGGCTGGCCGGCTGCTGCTCGATCCCGCTGGCCGACGGGGGCGCGACCGCCGCCGCGGTGTGGGACACCGTCTCGGCCAAGTACCTGGCCCCGCAGCAGTACCGGGTCACCCCGCTGCGCCCGTGGTCGGCGCAGGGCGTGGCCCGGGCCGACCGCACCCCGGTCCCGGCACTGCTGCGCGGCTACCTGCGGCTGGGGGCCTGGGTGTGCGGCGAGCCCGCGTACGACCCGGACTTCGACGTGGCGGACCTGTACGTGCTGCTGTCGCTGGAGCGCACCGACCCGCGCTACCTGCGGCACTTCCTGGCCGCGGCGGCGGACCTGCCGCTGTCCGCGATCACCGGTGGCCCGGCAGGGGCCGTCGCCGCCGACGCCCCCGCCGACGCCCTCGCCGACGGCGGAACCGCGCACGGCACCGCGCCGGGGGCCGGGCGCGGGGCGGGGAACGGGGCGAGGAACGAGGCGGGGAGCGGCGTCGCGCGCGGAACGGCGACGGCGGCGTGAGCGCCTGGCTGCCGACCGCGCCGTGCACGCCCGGTGACTGCGTGACGGTCGCCGGGCCCCGGGCGGGGGTGGTGCGCCGGGTGCTGCGGCTGGCCGGGTGCCTGGCGGTGCTGGTCACGGGGGTGCTGGCGGCCGTGCCGGTGCGCGCGCTGGCCTGGCTGCCGGCCGAACGGCTGGTGCGCTGGTGGTCGCGGCTGCTGCTGGCCGCGCTGGGCGTGCGGGTGCGGCCGATCGCCGCGCCGGGTCGGCCGGCCGGCGGTTCGCTGCTGGTCTCCAACCACGTCTCGTGGCTGGACGTCCTGCTGGTGGCGGCCGTCCGGCCGGGCCGGATGCTGGCCAAGACCGAGGTCGGCCGCTGGCCGGTGCTCGGCCCGCTGACCTCCTGGGGCGGCACCATCTTCATCGACCGGGACCGGCTGCGGGCGCTGCCCGGCACCGTCGAGGAGATCGCCGCGGCGCTGCGCCGCGGCGAGCGCGTGGTGGTCTTCCCGGAGGGCAGCACCTGGTGCGGGCGCGGCGGCGGGCGGTTCCGCCCGGCGCTGTTCGAGGCGGCGGTGCGCGCGGACGTGCCGGTGCAGCCGCTGACGCTGCGCTACCGGGGCGCGGACGGGCGGCCGAGCACCGCGCCGGCGTTCGTCGGCGAGGACGGGCTGCTGGCCTCGCTGTGGCGGGTGGTGTCGGTGCGGGGCCTGACCGCGGAGGTCGAGTTCCTGCCGCTGCTGCCGCCCGCGCTGTTCCCGGGCCGGCGGCAGCTCGCGGCGGCGGCCCAGCGGGTGGTCGACCGGCACCGCCACCCGGACGGGGCCCCGGCCGACGCGCCCGGCTGCGCGGCCTGCGTCCGCTCCGTCCCCGGCCCCCTCTCCATCCCCGCCTCCGCCTCCGTCGAGCGGCCGGTCGGTGTCCCGGGCACCACCGGGGCGGGGGCGGAGGCAGGGGCGGTGGGGGCGGTCGCCGTCGAGGCGGAGTCGGGGGTCGCGGTGGCGGCCGGGCGGTAACCGGGCAGGTCGGAGCCGGTCCGGCGGTTCGTGCACCCGCGGTGCCCGGGCGGTGGCCGGGACGGGACGGCGGGGTGTCTCCCGTATGATCGGGCGAGTTCAGAGAAGGCGAGGAGGTGCTCGATGCAGGTGGACGACGAGGCCGTCGGCGCGGTGCTGAACCGGCTGCGCCGGGCGCAGGGCCAGTTGACCGGTGTGATCGCGATGATCGAGGCCGGGCGCGACTGCAAGGACGTGGTCACCCAACTCGCCGCCGTCTCGCGCGCGTTGGACCGGGCCGGGTTCAAGATCCTCGCCAGCGGCATGCGGCAGTGCCTGGCCGAGGCGGAGGAGGGCGCCGCGCCGATGAGCGAGGCGGAACTCGAGAAGATGTTCCTGACTCTGGCCTGACCCTGGCCCGACCGGCCGGGCGCCGACCGCCACGCACCGCGCCGGAGCGCGGTGCGTCGTCGTACACCTGTCGTACGCCTGTCGTACGCCCGTCGGCCGGCCTCCGTACCCGCACCCCTGCCCGTCCGGCCGCCCGGCCGGCCGCCCGGCCGTTCGACCGGCCGGGCTCAGGCGAGGGCGAGGAAGAGCTTCTCCAACTCGGCCTCGCTCATCGGGGCGGTACCCTCCTCCGCCTCGGCCAGGCACTGGCGCATGCCGCTGGCCACGATCTTGAACCCGGCGCGGTCCAGGGCCCTGGACACGGCGGCGAGTTGGGTGACCACGTCCTTGCAGTCGCGCCCGGCCTCGATCATCGCGATCACGCCTGCCAGTTGGCCCTGCGCCCGGCGCAGCCGGTTCAGCACCGCGCCGACGGCCTCGTCGTCCACCTGCATCGGGACTCCTCCTCGTCCTCGGCGGGCGGCCGTCCGCCGCCCGCCCCGGGTTCCGTGTCGCGGATCGGACGGTGCCGGTGCACCGGGACCCGCGCCGTGACGCTCTGCTCATACCCCCTCCCGTATCAACCTCACCGGTGGACGGCGCATTCCTCTTCCGGCCCGGCGGTGAACGGACCTCGCCCGGCCGCGCCCGGGGAACGTCAGCCCGCGTCGTTCCGGGCGGCGGCCCAGGCCGCGTAGCCGCCGAGCAGGTCGGAGGTCCGCAGGTGGCCGTGGTGGCGCAGCAGGCTGGCCGCGATCGAGGAGCGGTGGCCTCCGGCGCAGTGCACGACGACGGCGCGGTCCTGCGGTATCTCGGCCAGGCGGTGCGGGAGTTCGGCGAGCGGGAGGTGGACGGAGCCGGGGACGTGCCCCTGCGCGCGCTCGCCCTCGTCGCGGACGTCGATGATCAACGGCGGTTCGGCACCGGCGAGTTCGGCGCGCAGGTCGGCGACGGTGCGGCGCGGGGCCCGGCGGGTCAGGTCGGGGGCGGTGCGGAAGGCCCGTTCGGGGTCGGCGAGGTAGCCGGCGACGCGGTCGAAGCCGATCCGGGCGAGCCGGGTGACGGTCTCCCGCTCGCGGTCCTCGGGGGCGATCACCAGCAGCGGCCAGGCCGGGTCGAGGACGGTGCCGGACTGCTCGGCGAAGCGCCCGTCGGCGGGGACGTTGACGGACCCGGCGAGGTGCCCGGCGGCGAACGCCTGCGGGTCGCGGGCGTCGACCACGACGGCGCCGTCGGCCCGGCGGCCGAGGAACTCCCCCGCGTCCAGCGGGACGGCGAGCGCGGCGGCGTCGAACAGCTCGCGGTCGCGGCGGTTGAGGTCGGCGTCGTAGCCGAAGTAGCCGGGGGCGGTGGGCTGTCCGGCGGTGACGATGGCCACGAACGCGTCCTCGGTCATCGGCGCGCAGGCGTAGTTGGTGGCGCGCTGCTGCCCGATGGTGGACTGCCGCTCGGTGGACAGGTTCTTGCCGCAGGCCGAACCCGCGCCGTGCGCGGGGAAGACCCGGACCTCGTCCGGCAGGGACATCAGCTTGCGCTGGACGCTGTCGTACAGCATCCGGCCGAGCCGGTCGGCGGTGACACCGGCGGAGGCCAACAGGTCGGGGCGGCCGACGTCGCCGACGAACAGCGCGTCGCCGGTGAGCACCCCGTACGGGACGGCGTCGGCGGCGCGCTCGCGGACCAGGACGCTGATCGACTCGGGGGTGTGGCCGGGCGTTTCGAGGATCTCCAGGACGACCTCGCCGAGGCCGATCCGTTCGCCGTCGGCGAGCCCGCGGATCGGGTACTCGGTCTCGGCGCGTCGCCCGTAGCCGATCCAGGCGCCGGTGCGGTGGGCGAGTTCGAGGTGGCCGGAGAGGAAGTCGGCGTGGAAGTGGGTGTTGATGACGCCCTCGACGGTGAAGCCGCGGGCCTCGGCCTCCGCGAGGTACTCGTCCACGTCCCGGCGCGGGTCGACCACCACGGCGCGGCCGGTGGTCTCGTCCGCGATCAGGTAGGAAGCCTGGGAGAGGCAGTCGAGGTAGTACTGGGCGAAGAACACGGAGTCCTCTTCTCTGCGTGGGGTGGGTCTCCTGCGCCGGGCGGATACCGCGTCCGGGTCTGCGGACTTCGATACCCCCATGGGTATTCTTGCAGGCGGTTTCCCGCCGACGGCCTGACCGGGTGATACGGGTGGGGGTATATGCTCGGGTCCAACGATATACCCCGGCCGGTATTTTCCCGAGGACGGCCCGCCGTCCGGGAACCCGTCGGAACACCCTCGCGCACCGCCCCGCCACCCCAGGAGGACACCGTGGCCCGGTCCCCCCAGCCGCCCGCGCCCGAGCAGATCGACCCCGCCGAGGCGCACCGCCTGGTCGCCGCGGGCGAGGCGCTGCTGCTCGACGTCCGCGAGTCCGTGGAGCACGCCGAGGTGCACGCGCCCGGCGCGCTCCTCGTCCCGCTGGGCGACTTCGGCGACTTCGACGGCGATCTCGGAGGTGGCGGTGGCGATGGCGATGGCAGTGGCGGTGGCAGTGGCGTCGAGGCGGTCCGGGCCGCGGGTGGTGGGCGGCTGGTGCTGGCGGTGTGTCGGTCCGGCAACCGTTCGCAGCGGGCCGCCGAACTGCTGAACGCGCGCGGGGTGCCGACGGTGAACGTGGTCGGCGGGATGCGCGCCTGGCGGCAGGCCGGACTGCCCGCGCACCGGGACGGATGTTGCTGCGGCGGCGCGGCATGACCACCGTCCTGCTGGCGCTGGCCGCCGGAGCGGTGGTCGGCCTGGCGCTCGGCGGCCTCGGCGGCGGCGGCAGCATGCTGGCCGTCCCCGCGCTGATCTACCTGATCGGACTGACCCCCGGCACCGCGACCACCGCCAGCCTGCTGATCGTCGCCACGACCTCGCTCACCGCCCTGGTCGCCCATGCCCGGGCCGGACGCGTCCGCTGGCGCGAGGGGCTGCTGTTCGGCGCGGCCGGCCTCCCGCTCGCCACCCTCGGCGGCGCACTCTCCCGCCACCTGCCCGCCCCGGCCCTGACCAGCGCGTTCGCCCTGCTGGCCGGCCTGGCCGCCTGGCGGATGCTGGCGGGCGGACGGGGGACGACCGCCAGCGACAGCCCCGACGGCGGGACTCTCCCGGGACCCGCACGGGCGCTGCCCGCCGCCCGCCGATCGGCGGCGGCTTCGGAGCTTGTGCCCGCCGCCGCAACGGCGGCAGCCCCCACGGGGGTGCACCCCGAGCCCTTCCCGCTCCCGACGGTCTCCGAACCGGCAGCCCGGCCCCCGGGCACCACGCGCACGCCTGATAGCGCCGAAGCAGAGGCTGCCACCGCAACGGCGACGGTCCTCGCAGGGGTGCGCCCCGAGCCCTTCCCGCTCCCGACGGTCTCCGAACCGGCAGCCCGGACCCCGGACACCACGCGCACGCCCGACGGCGCGGAAGCAGAGGCTGCCACCACAACGGCCGCAGCCCCCACGGGGGTGCACTCCGAGCCCTTCCCGCCCTCGACGGTCTCCGAACCGGTAGCCCGGACCCCGGACACCACGCGCACGCCCGACAACGCCGAAGCAGAGACCGTCACCACAACGGCCGCAGCCCCCACGGGGGTGCACTCCGAGCCCTTCCCGCCCTCGACGGTCTCCGAACCGGTAGCCCGGACCCCGGACACCACGCGCACGCCCGACAACGCCGAAGCAGAGACCGTCACCACAACAGCGGCGGCCCCTACCGGGACCGGCCCCGCGCGGTGTCCGCGTCCGGCGGGCTCCGGGCCGACGGCGCGGGTTGCCGCGGGCTCGGCGCGGCGGGCTGCGTGCGCGGGGGCCGGGTTGGGGGCGGCGACCGGGGTGCTGGGGGTCGGGGGCGGGTTCCTGGCGGTGCCCGCGCTGGTGTCCTTCCTGGGCTTCCCGATGGCCGAGGCGGTCGGCACCAGCCTGCTGGTGATCACCCTCAACTCGCTGGCCGCGCTGCTGCCCCGGATCGGCGGGGCCGCCGAGGTGCCGTGGTCGACGGTCGGGCCGTTCGCCGCCGCAGCGGTCCTCGGTGCCTGGGACGGCAAGCGGCTCGCCGCGAAACTGTCCGGCCGCACGCTGCAACGGCTGTTCGCCGGTGCGCTGCTCGCCGTCGCCGCCCTGATGCTGGTGGACGCCGCGCTCTGACGCCGTGCTCTGACGCCGCGCTCCGGCACCCCGCGCCCGCCGCCCCCGTACGGCCGCGCGTCTCCCGCCCCGCCCACGCCTCCCCCCTTGCCCCCTTGCCCCCTTGCCTCCCGGCCGTCCGTACGCGCCGGGCCGTCTCCTCCCGAAGGGTTCACCCGTTCCGATGACCACGCCCCTGACCGTCGACCAGCTCCAGCCCCGCCTGCACCGGCTGACCGTGATCGACGTCCGTTCGCCCGGCGAGTTCGCCGGCGGCCACATCCCCGGTGCCCACAACGTGCCGCTCGACCGGCTGGCGGAGGCCGTGCCCGCGCTGCGGGCCGCCGCCGGACGCGGTGAGCTGGCCGTCACCTGCGCGTCCGGCGCCCGCGCGCTGCACGCCTGCGAGCAGTTGGCGGCGGTCGGCGTGCAGACGCTGCTCGTCGACGGCGGCACGGCCGCCTGGGCGGCCAACGGCGGGGCGCTGAACCGGGTGCCGGGCCGGCCGGTCCGCTGGGCGATGGATCGGCAGGTCCGGCTGGTGGCCGGTTCGCTGGTGCTGGCGGGCCTCGTCGTCGACGTCGCCGTCCCGGGGGTGCGGTGGGTGTCGGCCGCGGTCGGCGGCGGCCTGCTGTTCTCGGCCGTCAGCAACACCTGCGCGATGGGCTCGCTGCTGGGCAGGCTCCCCTACAACCGCCCGCGCGACTCCGGTGCCGAGCTGGACGCGACGCTCGCCGCGCTGCGCGACGGCGGCAGGTGACGCGTCCGGACCGACGGTCCGCCGGGCCCCGCCCCACCCGTCGGCGCGGCCACCGCCGAACGGCCGTTCAGCGTTCGGCGACGGCCGCGCCCTGGGGGCTGGACGTGGCGGTGGTGGCGGTCGGGGTGCAGGAAGCGGCGGGGGCTGCGGTGTTGTAGTGGCTGGCCAGCCAGAAGCCGGCCAGCAGGCCCGCCACGCCGAGCGTCTTGTGGCGGTTGCGCTTCCACCACGAGGGCGTGCCGGCGGCCATGAACCGCAGTTGGGTGAAGTCCGGATGCTCGCTGGGTGGTGCGTCCTTGAACATTCCCATCGCGGATGATCCTCCTCTCGCGTCGGGGAGTTCATGACCATACGCCCGGTTCCGCCCGGACCGCAGGCAATTAATCCCGATTCAGGGGTCCACGCGCGCCCCCGCGCGCCCCCTCCCGCGCTCTCCCCGTCCTCCCGGCGGGGCTCACCAGTGCGCGGGGTGGGCCAGCGCGGCGCCGACGCGGGTGGTGGAGTCGCCCTTGGCGGCGTTGAGTTGGGACTGGGTGAGGAACAGCGCCCCGGTCAGGTCGGCACCCCGTAGGTCGGCGTCGCGCAGGTCCGCGCCGATCAGGTCGGCGTCGCGCAGGTCCGCGCCGGACAGGTCGGCCGCGATCAGGTAGGCGCCGCGCAGGTTGGCCCCGCGCAGGTCCGCGCCGCGCAGGCGAGCCCCGATCAGGTCGGCGCCGCGGTGGTTGCGCTTCTTTCCGGGCAGCGCGTTCCGGGTCAACTCGCTCGCCTTCAGCAGGAGTTCGCTGGTCTCGGCCCGGATCGCGGGCACGTCGGCGGCGAGCAGTGCGGCGGCGTCCCGCCTGGTCAGCTGCTCGATCCCGTCGAGCGCCCGACGCAGTTCGGGGTGCACCGGCCGGGCTTTCGGCAGCTCCAGCGCCTCGGTCAAGTACCAGAGCAGCTCCTGGAGTTGGCGCATCACCGGGAAGGTCTCGAACACCTGCCGGGCGGTGTCCGGGTCCTCGCGCCAGCTGCGTCCGCCGAAGGTGTGCTGGGAGAGCTTCTGCCCGGCGCCGAAGCAGTCGAACACCGTGCAGCCCTGGTAGCCGCGCCCGCGCAGCTCGGTGTGGATGCCGCAGCGGTAGTCGGCCTGGAGGTTGTGGCAGGGCGTGCCCGCGTTCTTGTTCGCCGCGAAGTCCGCGGACTTGGCGAAGGGCAGGGCGACGCAGCACAGGCCGAAGCAGGCGGAGCAGTCGGCGAGCAGGTCGAGTCGACGGCCGGTCGGGGCGGGGTGCTGCTGGTCGGTCACGGTACGGGTTCTCCTGCGGCGGGGGATCGAACGGTCCATTCTCCCTGCCCGGTCGGCCGCCCACCGCCACGGGTGTCGCGGCCGACCGCGACGGGCACCGCAGTCACCGGGACACGCCGCGGGCTAGGACGCCGCCGAGCGCCCCCGGGCGGGCCGCATCCGCCGGCAGGGCGGTCCGAATCCGTCGGAGAACGGTGAGGAGAACGGTCGAGCCCGGCGAAAACCCCGCCCCGACGGATGCCCGCACCGTGTCGGGTTCGGATCCGGGCGGGTTCGCCGAGTAGGGTGCGGTCCCCGGGTGCGGATCACCCGGGAGGCGGGACACCGGGCCGCGCGGTACGACGGCGCGCCGGGCCCGCCGACGGCTCCACGGGGGACGTGGTGAGGGAGGGATCACGGGTGCGGCCCGAGTCGGCGGGCGACAGCTCGACGGATTCGCTGCTCACGACCGCCTCCGCGGCCCTGCGGGTGGACCGCGACGCGCTGACCGGCGCCCTGCTCGGGCAGCTGCCCGTGGCGGTGGCGGTGCTCGACACGGAGCTGCGCTGGCGCTACCTGAACACGACGTTCCAGCAGGTCACCGGCGTGTCGCCGACGGCCGTCCTGGGCCGGGCCGCCGACCGGCCGGACCCTGCCGTCCCGCGCGTCCTGGCCGACGGGCGACCGCGTTCGGGCACCTTCGCCGGGCGGCCCGCCGACTTCCGCCGGCTGGAGGTCGGCGGCGCGCCGACCGGAGTGCTGGTCGTCCTGCCGGGCGGCGCCGACGCCCACCGGGCCGAACTCGAACGCGTCCGGGCCCGGTTCGCCCTGCTGGAGGCCGGTTCGGAACGGATCGGCACCACCCTCGACCCGGACACCACCTGCGCGGAACTCGCCGCGTTCGCCGTCCCCGGCTTCGCCGCCCTCGCCCTGGTCGACGTCCTGCCGCTCGACACGCCCGACAGCGCCGCACCCGGCACCGCCGCCCCCGGCACCGCCGCGCCACGCCCGGACGCCGACCCGAAGCGGGGACGAGAGCGGGACCAGGAACGGGACCAGGAACAGGAGCAGAAACAGGAGCGGGACCGGTCGCGGCTGCGGTTGCGGCGGGCCGCCGCCGCCGGCGGCCCGGCCCGGCCCGGCGCGCCGCCGCCCGCCCCGGTCGGCGGGGCGGTGCGGCACCGGCCCGGCTCGGTGGCCGCCCGGGCGCTCGCCGAGGGCCGCCCGGTGGCCGCCAACCTGCTGTCCGGCGAGGAGCTGGCGGCGCTGGTCCCGGACGGGGCCGCCCTGTCCGCCTGCCGGAGTGCCGGAGTGGACTGCCTGCTCGCCGTCCCGCTGATCGCCCGCGGCCGTCCGATCGGCGTGCTCACCCTGGCGCGGGCGCACGGCAGTTCGCTCGGGTTCACCGACGAGGACACCGAGCTGCTCGCCGCGATCGCCGGGCGCGCCGCGCTCACCCTCGACCACGCCCGGCGCTACGCCCGCTCGCAGGACACCGCCCTGGAACTCCAGCGGGCGCTGCTCGCCGAACCCGGCAGCCCGCACCCCAACCTCGAACTCGCCTCCCGCTACCTGCCGTCCGGGATCGCCTCGGTGGTCGGCGGCGACTGGTACGAGACGGTGCGGCTGCCGTTCGGGCGGACGCTGCTGGCCATGGGCGACGTGATGGGGCACGGCGTGGAGGCCGCCGTCGACATGAGCAACTACCGTTCCACGCTGCGCTACGTCGCCGCGATGGACCTGCCGCCGCACCGCATCCTGCGCCAGCTCGACGCGCTGATCGCCGAGCAGGAGAACGCCCGCCCCGCGACCTGCGTGCTGGCCCTCGCCGACCCGGCCCGCGCCCGCTGGACCCTCGCCAGCGCCGGGCACCTGCCGCCCGCCCTGCTCACCCCGCACGCCACCGAGCTGATCGAGGTGCCGACCGGCCCGCCGCTGGGCACCGGCGTCGGCGGCTACGAGCAGACCGTCGTCGAGCTGCGCGCCGACCACGCCCTGCTGCTCTACACCGACGGCCTGGTCGAACGGCGCGGCGAGGACATCGACGTCTCGCTCGCCCGCCTCTCCGCGCTCCGCCTCCCCGCCGACGGCCCCCTCGACTCCCTGCTCGACGGCACCCTCGCCGCCCTGGCTCCGGACGCCGCCGAGGACGACATCGCCCTGCTGGCGGCCCGGGTCCGCCACCGGCCGTCCTGACCAGGGGCGGGCGTCACCGTCCCAACAGGCGCCAGAAGTAGGAGAGTTGCTCGGCCATGTCGATCTCGGGATCGTACTGCCACTGCATCTGCAACCCGTCGATGAGCGCGAAGACCAGCACCGCGAGGCGGTCCGCGTCGATGCCCGCGGGCAGTTCCCCGGCGGCCTGGCTCGCCCGGATCGCTTCGGCGCCGCCCGCCCGGACGTCGCGGTAGCGGTCGCGGAAGTAGGCGTGGGCGGGGTGGTCGGGTTCGACGGCCTCGGCGGAGAGCCGCGAGAACAGCTGGACCAGGCCCGGGACTTCGGCGTTGTGCCGCTGGAGCGCGGCGAGCGCCCCTACCAGGTCGGGCGGGAACCCGGCGTCCTCCGGGCCGCTCCCGCCGTCCTCGCCGTTTCCACCGCCCGCGCCGTTTCCACCGCCCGCGCCGCTCCCGTCGGCCCTGCCGCTCGCCCCGGTGGCCGCCCGCAGGTCGACCAGGTCGCGGCGGCGCAGGATCTCGACGAAGAGCTGTTCCTTGCTGCCGAAGTAGTGCAGCAGACCGGTCTGGCTGAGGCCGACGGCCTGGGCCAGTTCGCGCACGGTGGCGCGGCTGTAGCCGACCCGGGCGACGATCTCCAGCGCGGTGTCGAGGATCTCCTCGCGCTTGGCGATGCCCTTCGCGTAGGAGCCACGTGGTCGAGCCATGCGGACGACTCTACGCCACCGTCCGCCACGGGAAGTGACCTGGTCGCGGTGCTTGTGACACGAAAACCGAATGTCGTACTGTTTTTGTGTTCGGCAGGGTGGCCGACCGTCCCCGGCAGTGCCCGGGCCGCCGCCCCGCCCCGGCGCGCCCCGCACTCCCCGAGGAGACCCCCGTGACCGCTCTCGGCCCCACCGACCCCGTCGGCTCCACTGACTCCACCGGCCCCAGCGACCCCAATGGCTCGACCGGCCCCGCCGACCTCGCCGCCGCGTCGGCGGACCTCTCGCTCGCGGAGCGCGCCGCGCTCGGCAGCGGGGCGGGCTTCTGGACCACCAAGGCCGTCGGCCCCGTCCCGGCCCTCACCCTGACCGACGGACCGCACGGCGTACGGCTCCAGGACGACCGGGCCGGGGAGAGCGACCACCTGGGCCTCGCGGCCAGCCGCCCGGCGACCTGCTTCCCGCCCGCCGTCGGCCTCGGCCAGAGCTGGGACGCCGAACTGGTCGCCGAGGTCGGCCGGGCGCTGGGCACGGAGGGCCGGGCGCTGGGCGTGGACGTGCTGCTCGGCCCGGGCGTGAACATCAAGCGGGACCCGCGCTGCGGCCGCAACTTCGAGTACTACTCGGAGGACCCCCGGCTCACCGGCACCCTCGCCAGCGCCTGGGTGCGCGGCCTCCAGAGCACCGGCGTCGGCGCCTCGCTCAAGCACTTCGCCGCCAACAACACCGAGCACGACCGGATGCGCTCCAGCTCCGACGTCGCCGCCCGCCCGCTGCGCGAGGTCTACCTGCGGGCGTTCCAGCAGGTCGTCCAGCAGGCGCAGCCGTGGACGGTGATGTGCGCGTACAACCGGATCAACGGCACCTACGCGGCCGAGAACCGCTGGCTGCTCACCGAGGTGCTGCGCGGCGAGTGGGGCTTCGACGGGGCGGTGGTCAGCGACTGGGGCGCCGTCCAGGACCGGGTCGCCTCGGTGGCCGCCGGGCTCGACCTGGAGATGCCCGGCACCGGCGGCACCACCGACGCGCAGGTGGTCGCGGCCGTCGAGGCCGGCGCACTGGACGCCGACGCGGTCGCCGCGGCCGCCGCCCGGACGGTCGCGCTGGCCGCCCGTGCCCTGGCCGGACGCGCCCTGCCGGTCGGTCCGTTCGACCCGGACGCGCACCACGCGCTGGCCCGCCGGGTCGCCGCGCACTGCGTCGTGCTGCTCAAGAACGACCCCGTCGACGGTGCGCCCGTGCTGCCGCTCACCGCCGAGCGTCCGCTCGCCGTGCTCGGCGCGTTCGCCACCGAGCCGCGCTACCAGGGCGGCGGCAGCTCGCACGTGAACCCGACCCGGCTCGACGTCCCGCTGGCGGAGATCCGCGCCCTGGCCGGGGCGGCCGAGGTGGTCCACGCGCCGGGCTTCACCACCGACGGCACCGGCGACGCCGCCGCGCTGCGGGCCGAGGCGGTCGCGGTGGCCGCCGCCGCCGACACCGCGGTGCTCTTCCTCGGGCTGGCCGCCCACCAGGAGTCCGAGGGCTTCGACCGCGAGCACATCGAACTTCCTTCCGAGCAGCTGGAGTTGCTGGCCGAGGTGGTCCGCGTCCAGCCGCGCACGGCGGTGGTCCTCAGCCACGGCGGCGTGCTGCGGCTGGCCCCCGTCACCGCCGCCCCCGCCCTGCTGGACGGCGCGCTGCTCGGCCAGGCGGCCGGCGGCGCCCTCGCCGACGTGCTGTTCGGCCGGGTCAACCCGTCCGGCCGGCTCACCGAGACCGTCCCCGTCCGGCTCCAGGACACCCCCGCCTACCTGGACTTCCCCGGCGAGCACGGCCACGTCGCCTACGGCGAGGGCCTGTTCGTCGGCTACCGCTGGTACGACGCCCGGGACATCGCGGTCACCTTCCCGTTCGGGCACGGCCTGTCCTACACCGAATTCAGCTACCAAGGGCTGGAGTTGGCCGCCGACGCGGAGGGCATCCGGGCGTCCGTCACGGTCACCAACACCGGCGGGCGGGCCGGGCGCGAGGTCGTCCAGTTCTACGTCGCCAAGCCCGGCTCGGCAGTGGTCCGCCCGCCGCGCGAGCTCAAGGGCCACGCCACCATCACCCTGGAGCCCGGCGCGAGCGGGCGCGTCGAGGTCCTGCTGCCGCGCGCCGACCTGGCGTACTGGGACACCCGGGCCGGGCGCTGGATCGTCGAGGGCGGCGGGTACGAGGTGCTGGCCGCCGCGTCCAGCCGCGACCCGCGGGCCACCAGCAGCATCGAACTCGCCGGGGACGAACTGGAGTTGCCGCTGACGCTGGACTCCACGCTCGGCGAGGTGATGGCCCTGCCCGGCGCGGCCGAGACGCTCGGCGCCCTGCTGCCGCTCCCCCAGGGCGCCGGCGGCAACGGGGCCGGCGGCGGGAACGGCGGCGGCGACGGCCTGGGCGTCGACCTGGCCCGGATGATGGCCTCCGTCCCCGTCCGCCGCCTGGTCAGCTTCGCCGGCGGCGCGGTCACTACAGCCGACCTGGAACGCCTGCTGGCCCACCTCCAGTCCTGACCTCGGGTCCCCCCGTCCCATCGGCCGCGCGGGCCGGGGCCGGGGGCCGCCCGGCGTCGACATTCACACACCCGTGCGGAAATGGCGGCAGACGTTCGTCTGCGCGAAAGATCCCTTTGGCTGCCCGCACGCCCGGGTTGGCAACAACGTTGGCATGCGAGTCGCCATCGTCACCGAGTCCTTCCCGCCCGAGGTCAACGGCGTGGCCCACAGCGTGCTGAGGGCTGCCGAGCACCTCGTCCGGCGGGGCCACCAGCCCCTGGTGATCACCCCCGCCCCGGCCCGGGGTGCGCACTGCCCGCCGCAGTCCTTCGGCCCGGACCGGGAGCCGCTGCCGGTGGTGCGCGTCCCGTCCGTGCCGCTGCCCCGCTACCCGCAGGTGCGCATCGCCCTGCCCAGCCGCAGGCTGGCCGCCGCGCTGACCGCCCACCAGCCGGACGTGGTGCACCTGGCCAGCCCGTTCATCCTCGGCGCCCGGGCCGCCCGGCTCACCGAGCGGCTGGACCTGCCGACCGTGGCGGTGTACCAGACCGACCTGGCGGGGTACGCGCAGGCGTACCGGATGGGCCGGGGCGTCGGCTCGGCGATCGCCTGGGCGCGGATCCGCTCCGTGCACCGGGCCGCCGCCCGCACCCTGGCGCCGTCGACCCCGGCCGCGCAGGACCTGACGGCGCACGGGGTGCGCCAGGTCCGGATCTGGGCGCGCGGCGTGGACTCGGCGCGCTTCCACCCGGAGCACCGCGACGAGGCGCTGCGCCGTGCGCTGGCCCCCGGCGGCGAGGTGCTGGTGGGGTACGTCGGACGGCTCGCCCCGGAGAAGCGGGTCGACCTGCTGGCGGAGGCGGGCCGGCTGCCCGGCGTGCGGGTGGTGGTGATCGGGGACGGCCCGAGCGCACCGGCGTTGCGGGCCGCGATGCCCGGCGCGGTGTTCCTGGGACGCCGTACGGGGGCCGAACTCGCCCGCTGCTTCGCCTCGTTGGACCTGTTCGTGCACACCGGCCCGCTGGAGACCTTCTGCCAGACCATCCAGGAGGCGATGGCCAGCGGCGTACCGGTGGTCGCCCCGGCGGTCGGCGGCCCGCTCGACCTGGTCGGCCACCGGCGCACCGGGCTGCTGGTCGCCCCGCGCGACGCGGGTGCCGTCGCCCGCGCCGTCGCCGACCTCGCCGCCTCGGCCGAACTGCGCGCCCGGTACGGCGCGGCGGGCCGGGCCGAGGTCACCGGCCGGACCTGGGAGGCGGTCGGCGACCAGCTGATCCGGCACTACGAGGAGGTGCTCGCCGCGCACCGCGACCGCGTCCGGGACCTCCACCCCGACCTCGACCTCCACCCCGACCTCGACCGCGACCGGAACGCCGCACCCGCCGCCGCCCTCGCTCCCGTTCCCGCTCCCTCCCCGGTGGCCGCCGCCCCCGTGGCCGAACCGGCCGCGCAGCCGCTCCTGGGCGGCGTCCCGGCACCCCGCCGCCCCGACGGCCCCCTTCCCACCCCCACCTCCCCCGCTCCGCTCTCGGTCGAGGAGCAGCCCGCGTGAACCGTGAAACGGCCCGTCCGGACGGCGGGTTGTGCATCGTCCGGGTGGCGAACTTCGTCACCCCGTTCTCGGGCGGGCTGCGGACCGCGCTGCGCCACCTCGGGGCCGGGTACCTGGCGGCGGGCCACCGGCCCGTGCTGGTGGTGCCGGGGCCGGTCCGCACCGACGAGTGGACCGAGCAGGGGCGGGTGATCACCCTGCCCGGTCCGCGCGTCCCGGGCACCGGTGGCTACCGGGTGCTCTACGGCAGGAGGCAACTGTCCGCGCTGCTGGAGGAGTTGGCGCCGGACCGGCTGGAGGTCTCGGACCGCACCACGCTGCGCTGGACGGGCGGGTGGGCGCGGGCGCACGGGGTGCGCTCGATGATGGTCTCGCACGAGAGCGCCACCGGGGTGCTCGGCGCGTGGGGGGTTCCGCCCGGCACCGCGCGGCGGCTCGCGGACCGGCTCAACTCCCGTACCGCGCAGGGCTATGACACGGTGCTGTGCACCACGGCGTGGGCGGCCGAGGAGTTCGAGCGGATCGGCGCCGGGAACGTCGAGCGGGCACCGCTGGGGGTGGACCTGGAGGTGATGCGGCCCGAGTGCCACGACCCTTCGCTGCGGGCGGAGTTGGCCGATCCGCGGCAGGTGCTGCTGGTGCTGTGCTCGCGGCTGTCGGGCGAGAAGCGGCCCGAGCGGGCGCTGGAGGCGCTGGCCGAATTGCGCCGCCGGCACCGCGTCCCGGCCGTGCTCGCGGTCGCCGGGACGGGTCCGCTGCGCGGCCGGTTGGAACGCCGGGCGGCCGAACTGAGGCTTCCGGTCAGGTTCCTGGGCCACCTCGCGGCACGCTCCGAGGTGGCGGCCCTGCTGGCCACGGCGGACGCGGTGATCGCGCCCGGTCCGGTGGAGACCTTCGGCCTGGCCGCCCTGGAGACGCTGGCCTGCGGCACCCCCGTCGCGGTCAGCCGGTCCTCGGCCCTGCCCCGGGTGGTCGGCCGGGCCGGACTCGCGGCGGCCGACACGGGGGCCGGATTCGCCCTCGCGCTACGGGAGTTGCTGGACCGCCCGGAGGCGGAACGGCGGGCCGCCGCCCGCGCCCGGGCGGAGGAGTTCAGCTGGGAGGCCGCCACCGCCGCCTTCCTCGCCGCCCACCGGGCACCCGCCACCCCCCGGTGCCCCGGCCCGCCACCGGCTCCGTCCCCTTCCGCCAGCACGGCCGGGTGACACAGCCCGCCAACCACCTTCACCCGCACCAGGGTTCAGCCACCTTCCCAGCCCCCGGAGGGACGTGATGACGGTTCGATTCGCTGCGCTCGGCGACTCCCTGACCGAGGGGGTCGGCGATCCGGTACCGGGCGGGTGGCGGGGCTGGGCGGCCCTGCTCGCGCCCGCCCTGTCGCCGGACCCCGTCGAGTTCCGCAACCTGGCCAACAGCGGCGCGCTCAGCCGCGACCTGTTGGTCTCCCAACTGCCTGCGGCGCTCGCCCTGCGTCCCCGGTACGCGGCGGTGCTGGTCGGCGGCAACGACACCCTGCGGTCCTCCTTCGACCTGGAGTCGACGGCCCGCCGGTTCGCCTCCGCCCTCTCCTCGCTGACCGCGATCGGGGCGCTCCCGCTGACCGCCTGCCTGCCCGACCCGGGACGGCTGCTGGGGCTGCCCGCCCCGCTGGCCCGACCGCTGGCCCGGCGGATGCGGGGCGTCAACGCGGTGGTGCACGCGCTGTCCGCGCACTACGGGGCCGCCCACCTGCACCTCGCGGACCTGCCCTGGACGCGGCAGCGGGAGCTGCTGAGCGTGGACCGGCTGCACCCGAGCGCCGCCGGGCACCAGCTGATCGCCCGGGAGTTCCACGCCCTGCTCGCCGCCGCCGGCCACCCGGTCGGCACGGCACCCGCCCACCTGCCGGTGACGGCCCCCGGCCCCGGGGCCGACCTGTGGTGGATGGCCACCCGGGGCACCCGCTGGGTGGCGGCCCGCTCGACCGACCTCCTCCCGGGCCTGCTCACCCTGGCCGCCACGGAGACCCGCCACCTCCTGCGCGGCTCCGCCCGCCACCTCGACCACACCGCGGCCCGCACCGCCACCGCGATCACCGCCCGCCTGACCACCTCCCCGACACCGGCGCCCGCGCCCTCACCTTCCCTCTCCCCCTCTCGCGCCCGCACGCCGACAGGCGCCCCCGCCAACGGCTAGGGTGTGTTCTGAAAGTGCTGGTCACAGCCACTCGTTGATGGCTGCGACCAGCACGGTCCCGGCGTCGCGATGGCTCCGTGTCACGAGCCCGGCCCGCAAAAAGAACGCGACAGCGTGCGCGGGCCTGGCAATGATGGCAGCCATGACGGATGGAACTGGACCTGAGCCGCTGGGCCTGTGCATCGTGGCCAACATCGCCCCGGAGACCGGCCAGGGCGAAGGCGGGCTGGAGATTCGCCAGGGGCATCGGCACTTCGTGGCGGGGGCAAAGGTGTGGGTCGCGCCGCCGGGCTGGGGCGACGGCGGTGAAAGCGTCATCGTGGCCGGACGCCACCGGGGGAACAGCCGTCGTTACGCGCGAATCGTGATCAGGAGGCGGTTCCTCGTGAACTTCCGGGTCCGCGCCGTCTACAGTCCGGCGCTGGTAAGGGCGTTGACAGCGGCGGAGCCCGGTAAGGAGAAGGAGTCCGCCGCCCGCTTCCTGTGGTCTCCGGAAGAGGCGGAGAGCCGGGCGCGCTCCTGGAACACTCCGAAGTTGGAGGCGCAGCTAGACGGCCGGTCCATTTGGACCCGTCTGGTGACCGATCCTCCGCCCATGGAGCTGCACCTCGACGGTGTCACCTACTACCTGGCTCATTTCAACGCCAACCGGGCTCGCTACTCATCCGAGCCGCCACCGGTGGAGCCGTCTCCGACGACCGGCTGAAGGAGGCAGCCCGCTCCCAGAAGTGGATCAAGGTCATGCGATGATCACCTTCCATGGCCCGGGGAGATCTGACGGCCGCCCAGTGGGCAGTGCTGGAACCGCTGCTACCGCAGGGCGTCAAGCCCGGCCGGCCTCCGTTGCGCACCAAGCGGCAGCTGATCAACGGTACACGGCTCCGCACCCGCACCCGCACCCGCATTCCGTGGGGGGGACCTGTCGGTGCGCTACGGGCCATGGGGGCGGTATGCAGGCCGTTCCGTCGCTGGCAGCGTGACGGCACATGGCACCGGGTCCTCGAACAGCTTCAGGCCCGGGCCGATGCGAAGGGCCTGATCACCTGGGACATCTCCGTAGACTCCACGATCGTTCGCGCAACCGGCATGCAGCCGGTGCGCGCAAAAAGGGGACCTGCAGGTCGAGTCGCCCGGTGGTGCCTTCACCGAGCCCGGCGACCATGGGCTCGGACGTTCCCGCGGCGGACTGACTTCCAAGATCCACCTGGCCGTCGGGCAGGCCCAGAAGCCTATGTCGCTCGTGATCACCGCCGGACAGCGCGGCGACTCCCCGCAGTTCCAGGTCGTCCTGGACCGAATCCGCGTGCCGCGCCTGGGCCCGGGACGCCCGCGTGCACGGCCGCACAGGGTCCGCGCCGACAAGGCGTACGGGGCCCGCGCGAACCGCGTCCACCTGCGAAGACGCCACGTCTATTGCACGATCCTCGAGAAGCGGGACCAGATCGCGAACCGCAGGAAACGTGGTTCCCACGGCGGGCGGCCACCGAAGTTCGACAAGGACGGCTACAAGGAGCGCCACGCGGTGGAGTGCGGGACCAGCCGCCTCAAGCGCCACCGAGCGGTCGCCACAAGGTACGACAAACTCGCCGTTCGCTACGAAGCGACCGTGCTGGTCGCAGCCATCAACGAGTGGCTGTGACCAGCACTTTCAAAACACGCCCTAGGCCGCTCACCCTCCCCTCGCACCAGCCGTCCGAAGGAGGTCGTACGCCCCCGACACCCCGCCAACTCGCGCCTTCACCCCGTCACTTGACGGACCTTCCGGTAAGGTCGGAAGTTCATCTGGACCCGCGAACATGGCTTGTCATGAGCAACCTCAGTCGCCGCATCTTCCTGCTAGGCGGGCTCACCACCGCAGGTGCCGCCGCGCTCCAACTCGGCGCGATGGCCCCGTCGTCGGCCGCCGCCTCCACCCCCTTCCCCTTCACGCTCGGCGTCGCCTCCGGAGAACCGGACGACAGCAGCGTGGTGCTCTGGACCCGGCTGGCTCCCGCGCCGACCAACGCGGACGGCCAGGGCGGCATGCCCAACGCCGACGTCGCCGTCGACTGGCAGGTGTCGGCCGACCAGAACTTCACCAGCCTGATCGGCTCCGGGACGGTCACCGCCCGCTACGCCCAGGCCCACGCGGTGCACGTGCTGGCCGGCGGGCTCGCCCCGGACTCGGAGTACTACTACCGGTTCCGGGCCCAGGGGTTCATCTCCCCGGTGGGCCGGACCCGCACCGCACCGGCGCCGGGCACGCCCGGGCGGGCCTTCACGATGGCCTTCGCCTCGTGCGCCCACTACGAGCAGGGCTACTACACCGCCTACCGCCGGATGGCCGACGACCGCCCCGACCTGATCCTGCACCTGGGCGACTACATCTACGAGGGCGGCGCCACCACCACCGGCGTGCGCCAGCACCTCGGCAGCGAGATCGTCTCGCTGGCCGACTACCGCCGCCGCTACGCGCTCTACCGCACCGACCCGGACCTGCAGGCCGCGCACGCGATCGCGCCGTGGCTGGTGGTCCCGGACGACCACGAGGTGGAGAACAACTACGCCAACATGGTCCGCGCCGACAGCAGCCCCGTACTGACGGCCGCCCAGTGGACCGCGCGGCGCACCGCCGCGTACCAGGCGTACTTCGAGAACATGCCGCTGCGGGCCGCCGCGACGCCCTCCGGCAACAGCATCCAGCTCTACCGCCGGGTCCGCTGGGGCACCCTCGCCACGTTCCACATGCTCGACACCCGCCAGTTCCGCGACGACCAGGCCTGCGGGGACGGGACGAAGGTCTGCGCCGACGCCGACCTGGCCGGCCGTTCGATCACCGGCTCGGCCCAGGAGGCGTGGCTGCTCGACGGGCTCGGCCAGCGCCTGAGCACCTGGGACCTGATCGGCCAGCAGGTCTTCTTCGCCCGCAACGTGAACGCGTCCGGCGCGATGAACATGGACGCCTGGGACGGGTACCGGGCCAGCCGGTCCCGCATCCAGCAGGGCATCGTCGACCGGGCCGTGCGCAACCCGGTCGTCCTCACCGGCGACGTGCACGCGTCCTGGGGCAACGACCTCAAGGCCGACTACGCGAACCCGTCGTCGGCGACGATCGGCTCCGAGCTGGTCTGCACCTCCATCACCAGCGGCGGCGACGGCAGCGCCACCACGGCGGTCCCCAACGGGTCGCTCAACCCGCACCTGCGCTTCTACTCCAACCGGCGCGGCTACGTCCGCACCCGGATCGAGCCCTCGCAGATCACCGCCGACTTCCGGTCGGTGGCGGCGGTGACCGAGCACGGCGCGGCGGCGACCACCGCCAAGACCTTCATCATCCACGACGGACAGCCGGGGTTGGCCGATGCGTAAGCTCTCCGTACTCGGCGCGGTTGCCGCCGGTCTCGCCGCGGTCCTCGCCCTGGTCGCCCCGGCCTCGGCGGCGGGGCCCTCGTCCTGGGTGACCGTGAACAGCGACGCCACCGGCGACCAGGACTCCTCCTCGATCGCGACCGACCGCCTCGGCGACGTCGCGGTGGTCTGGGAGGACGACCGCGACACGACCGACCCGGGCGACGACGCGCACAGCGACGTGTGGGTGCGGATGTACCGCGACGGCGCCTCCGCCTACGAGACGAAGCTCTCGGCCGGCGGGACGGCGGGCACCGCCTGGCGGCACCTCCAGCCCGACGTGGGCCTCGACGACCGGGGCGACGCCGTCGTCGTGTGGGCGGAGGACCCGGACGGCAACGGGCTCTACAACATCGTCTACCGGGTGCTCTCCCCGACCGGCGCGGTCCTCGGCTCCGGCCGGGTCAACGCGAACGCCGACGGCCAGCAGCTCCACCCGCGCGTCGCGGTCGACCCGGACGGCGCGCCGGGCAGCACCACCGCGGTCGCGTTCTCGGTGGTCTGGGAGGACGTCCAGGGCACCGCGGCGGCGACCGTGAAGGCGGCCGGGTTCACCGGGACCACCACCAAGGCGTACGAGGTGACGGTCAACGCGACCGGCGGCGCGCACCACGACCCCGACGTGGCGACCTCCGCCTCGGGCGACGCCGTCGTCGTCTGGGACGAGGACACCGACGGCAACGGCTACTACCAGATCGGCCTGGTGAAGCTGGCCAAGGCCAACGGGGCCGTCACGCTCAGCCGCCGCAGCGCCAACGGCGTCGCCGACGGGCAGCAGCAACGCCCTGCCGTGGCCGCCGACTTCAATGGCGACTTCGTCGTGGCCTGGGAGTCCGACCACACCGGCACCCGCGGCGTCTGGGCCCGGTCGTTCACCGCGACCGGCACCGCCGGCCCGGCCGAGGTCGAGATCTCCGGCGGCACCGGGGCCGGCAACCCCACCGTCGGCATCGACGACCAGCGCCACGCCGTGGTCGGCTGGAGCGTCGCCGGCGCCGACCCGGCGGTCCGGGCCCGGGGCCTCAACCCCGACGGCACCTTCACCGGCCGGCTGCCCTCCCAGTCCGTCAGCAAGGTCACGACCGGCCGGCAGGAGCAGGCCGCGGTGGCCTCCTCCCCGTTCGGCGCGCTCGCGGTGTCGTACACCGACGACAACGACGGCAACGACTTCGACCAGGTCCTGCTGAGCCTGGGAGCGACCAACGCCGACTGGTGACACCGGGCCGAACACGGGCCGCCCCGGACGGACCACCTCCGCCGGGGCGGCCCGGAACCCACCGCTCCTCGACCGGCAGGACGCGCCGGTACCAGGTGCCCTGCCTGCCGCCGAGGTCCGCCGGGCCGACGGGGCCGACCGGGACGAAGCCCGCCTTGACCAGCACCCGCCGGGAGGCGGCGTTCTGCTGCGCGACCGCCGCCCGCCGCGAGCTCGGCCCGCGCCGGTCCGCCGCCAGTCGGCACAGGCCGCGGACCGCCGCGGTCGCCACGCCGCGACCGGTGGCGTGCTGCGCGACCCGGTAGCCGAGTTTCGCACCGCCGCCGCGCCCGTTGTCGCTCTCGCTCTCGCTGCCGGTGCCGGTGTCACTGCCGCTGCCGATGTCGAAGAGGTTGAACCTGCCGAGCACCGAGCCGTCCTCGGCGCGGAGCAGGTGGGAGGCGCATGCGCCGGATTCCTGCTCGGCCGGCAGGGCCCGGTGCCGGTCGGCGTACCGTTCGGAGAAGTCGTCACCGCGGTCGGAGACGGCCGCCGCGAAGTACGCCCGGTCCGCCGGCTCGAAGGCCGGCACCGCCGGGGCGTGGTCGGCGCGCACCTGCTCCGGTTCGGGCACCGGCCGACCCTATCCGGGCGGCGCGTCGCGGTCATCCGGGTTTCCGGCGGCGGCCGGTGCCGGGTCCGGTCGGCCCCCGCACTCCCCCGGCGCCGGCGCGGGGCGTCACCGGCCGCCGCGGGTCACCACAGCTCGCCCTCGCGCCAGTCGCAGACCAGGTCGGCGTCGAGGTCCAACTCCCCTTCGCCGCCCAGGAGGTAGATCCCGCCGTCCTCCTCGGCGGTGCGCTGCCGCCCGTGCGGGCCGAGGGCCCAGGTGGGGCCGGGCCAGGGGCGCCAGCCGCGGGCGAGGCAGAACGGGACGCCCTCCTCGCTGGCGCCGAGGGCGCCGATCTCGTGGGCGGCCCGGACGACGCGTTCCGCCTCGTCCATCAACTTCCCTCCGACGCCCCGCCGTTGGCGGCTCCGGCGGACGGCCACGCCTTCCAGGTAGCCGGTCCGCAGGATGCGGTCGCCGTTCATCAGGCGGCGCTGCACCACGGCCGCGTGTCCGATCAACTCGCCGTCCTCCCAGGCGAGTACGTGCAGGCCGCCGAGGCAGTGCGTCCAGTCCTCCTCGGTCATGTCGTCCGCGCCGAAGACCTCGAACAGCAGGGCCCGGGCCGCCCGCCGGGTCTCCGGGTCGAGGTCCGCCGTGTGCACCGTCCGCACCGTCACCGTGTCCGCCACCATGGGAGCATCCTGGCAGACCGGGCACGGCCGGAGGGCGACACCACCCGCGCTCCGGCCCCGCCCGTCCGGGCCGTTCACCCGTCCGCGCCGTAGCATCGCCTCGGAACATCCGCCAAGATCCACCGGCCGAGAACCACCGGCCGAGACCGGTCGGGCGGGGTCCGCCAGGAGGGGCCCGTCGGGGGTCCGCCGAGAACTGGGAGGCACTGCGCATGGACGTCGGTTTCGTCGGTCTGGGGGGAATGGGGCGGGCGATGGCCCGTCGGCTGCTGGCGGCCGGGCACGCGGTGCGGGTGTGGAACCGCTCGCCGGAGCCGGTGGCCGAGCTGGTCGCGGACGGGGCCTCGGCCGCCGGGTCGCTCGCCGAGGCGTTCGGGGCGCAGGTGGTGGTGTCCATGCTCGCGGACGACCGGGTGGTCGAAAGCCTGTTGCTGGACGAGGAGTTGCTGTCCGGCGCCCGGGCCGTCACGCACGCCAACATGGCCACCGTCTCACCCGCGCTGGCCCGCCGGGCCGCCGAACTGCACGCCCGGCACGGCCTCGGGTACGTCGCGGCGCCGGTGCTGGGGCGGACGGACGTCGCGGCGGCCGGGAACCTCAACATCCTCGCGGCCGGCCCGTCCGCCGAACTGGACCGGCTGGCACCGCTGTTCGAGGCGATGGGACGCCGCACCTGGCCGCTCGGGGAGGACCCCGCGGCGGCCAACGTCGCGAAGATCGGCGCCAACTTCCTGCTGGTGTCGGCGATCGAGGCGTTCTCGGAGGCCGCCGCGCTCGCCGAGGCCAACGGGCTCGACCCGGCGGCGCTGCTCGACGTGCTCACCAACTCCCTCTTCCCCGGCCCGGTGTACGCCGGCTACGGGTCGATGATCACCCAGCGGACCTTCGAGCCGGCCGGGTTCCGCCTGGCCCTCGGCCTCAAGGACGTGAACCTCGCCCTGGACGCCGGAGCCGCCTCCGAAGTCCCGCTCCCGCTGGCCTCGCTGCTGCGCGACTCACTGCTCCAGGCGGTCGCCCACGGCCACGGCGAACAGGACCTCGCCGCGGTCTCCACCACCTCCCGCACCCGCGCCGGAATCTGACCGCCCGGCGGCCGGGAAGACACCCCGGCCGCCTGCTCAGCCGGAGCACCCGGCGCGAACGGCCGGATGAGGGTTGCCGAAGAGCCCCCCCCAGCCACCGACATTGCGAGTTCGGCCCGGGCAGGCGGGGATTGCGGCGACGGCCAGTTCTCCCTGCGGCAAGGCACCCGCATTTTCCTGACTTCCGGTCAGGACCCGGGCGGTTCGGAGCAGCGCCGCAGAGCGCCGCTGGACGAATGACACGAAGTCGACCTTTCGGGCGGCTTTATCGCGCCCGCCCGCCCGCACCGGCCGCATATCGATGCACTCACCGCCCTCCCTTCGGCGCTCCCGCAGTCAGGACGGCTCTCCGTCGACCCCTGCCACCTGGAGCCGTGGAAGCGACGCACCCCACCTGCCGAGGTCCGGGTCGATCCGGCGGTCCGGGCCCAACCCGGCCCCGAGGAAAGCCAATTGAGAACCCGCTCGGAAAATTAATCCCCCCCTCACCATCCGCCGGGGGAAACCAAATCGCCAGATGAGGGCGAAATGCGGACAGGCCGCCGAAGACGGGTACGAACAGCATGGAATCGGCTGCTCACGCTGAGTGATTCCATGATTGCGTAAAGATTCGATATGGGAATGTGATCCAGTCGGTTAAGTTCGGGTGAAAAGCGCGTGAGAACATTTACTCCGCGCACATACCAGTACAGCCGTGCGTCACGACCAGGAGGACGCACAGGCATGGCGAAGACCGATGAGATGTCGACCGGCGGGACGCCGTACGCGGCCCTGGACACCCCGGCGAAGCCGCGGCGGCGGGCCCGCCGGATCCTGCTGATCACCGGCGGCACGGTGCTGGTGCTCGCGCTGGCCGCGGGCGGGGCCGCGTACCTGGGCTACCGTCACCTGGAGGGCAACCTCGACACCGTCGACATCGACAAGGCGCTGGGTGGGGACGACCGGCCGGCCGTGCTGCCGACCGGCGCGCAGGACATCCTGGTGCTCGGCTCGGACTCCCGCAGCGGCGACAACGGCGACTTGGCGGGCGGCGACGTCGGCGGCACCGCGCGCTCCGACACCGCGATGGTGGTTCACATACCCGAGGGCCGCGCGAACGCCACCGTGGTGAGCATCCCCCGCGACACCATGGTCGCCCGTCCGGCGTGCACCACCACCGACGGCAAGCAGGTGGCCGGCGCGCCCCGCGTGATGTTCAACTCGATCTACACCACGGCGGGCCCGTCCTGCGTGGTGAAGACCGTCGAGTCCATGACGGGCCTGCGGATGAACCACTACGTCGAGATCGACTTCGCCGGGTTCAAGGACCTGGTGGACGCGATGGGCGGGGTGGAGATCACCACCGACGCCCCGATCGACGACGAGTACAGCGGCTTGCACCTGCCCGCCGGCACCCACGTGCTGGACGGCACGCAGGCGCTCGCCTTCGTCCGCACCCGGCACGGCATCGGCGACGGCAGCGACCTCGGCCGGATCGGCCTGCAGCAGAAGTTCCTGCTCTCCGTCCTGTCCCAGCTCCAGCGCAAGGGCACCCTCTCCAGCCCGACCAAGGCCTACGGCGTGGCGGACGCGGCCACCAAGGCGCTCACCACCGACACCTCGCTGGGGTCGCTCAACGGCCTGCTCGACTTCGCGCAGAGCATGAAGGGCCTCCAGCCCGAGCGGATGAAGACCGTGATGCTCCCGGTGGTCACCGACCGGATCGACCACAACCGGGTGGCCGCCGACGAGCCCCGCGCCCAGCTGCTCTGGCAGGCCCTGCGCGAGGACAAGCCCGTCCCGGCCTCCTCCGCCGGCTGACAGAGAGACGGATTCCCGTGGTTGCCCAGCGCCCGAAACTGAGCGTCGTCGTGCCCTTCCAGGACGTCGAGATGTACCTCACCGAATGTCTGGAGTCCATCGCCCGGCAGTCGTTCCGCGACTTCGAGGTCATCCTGGTCGACGACGGCTCGACCGACTCCTCCACCGCGATCGCCCGGGCGATGTGCGCCCGGGACCCGCGCTTCCGGCTGATCCGGCAGGACGCGCACGGCCCGGGCCACGCCCGCAACACCGGCCTGCACGCGCTCCACCCGGAGGCGGAGTTCCTCGTCTTCGCCGACGGCGACGACGTGGTGCCCGAGCACGCCTACGAGACGCTGCTGCGCACCCTGGAGGAGTCCGGTTCGGACTTCGTCTCCGGCAACGTGCAGATGATGAACTCGACGAAGAAGTGGCAGTCCCCGCTGCACCGGGCCCCGATGGCCGCCGACCGGCGGGGCACCCACATCACCCGCTTCGACAAGCTGATCTACGACCGCACGGTGTGGAACAAGCTGTTCCGCCGGAGCTTCTGGGACTACTACTTCATCGAGTTCCCCGAGGGGGTCCTCTACGAGGACTCCTGGGTGAACATGTTCGCACACTTCCGGGCGTCCAAGGTCGACACCATCACCGACGTCGTCTACTACTGGCGCCGCCGCGAGGGCAACGCGGCCCCCTCCATCACCCAGCGGCACCACGAGGTCGGCAACCTGCGCGACCGGGTCGACGCCGTCCTCAGCGTCAGCCGCTTCCTCGGGCAGCACCGTTCCAGGCGCTTCGCCGAGTCCAAGCGCAAGTACGACCTGGCCTGCCTCACCTCCGACCTGATGCTCCACCTGAAGGCGCTCCCGGACGGCGACGAGGAGTACCGGGAGTCCTTCGTCACCTGGGCCAACGAGTTCCTGGACGAGGCCGGCGAGGACCTGATCGGGGAACTGCCCGCCGAGGCCCGGGTGAAGTGGCTGCTGGTGCGCCGGCGCAAGCTCCAGGAGCTGCTGGACGTCGTCGAGTTCGAGCGCCGGGGCGGGCCGATGCCGGTCCAGCGCCGCCTCCACCGCTACCTGCAGTACCCGACCCTGGGCGACCGCAGCCTCGGCATCGACCGCAAGGCCTACCGCCTCGACAAGGAACTCTCCCTGCACGCCTCGATCAGCGGGGCGAGCTGGGACGGCGACCGGCTGAACATCACGGGTTCCGCCTACATCCGGTACATCAACATCCACAAGCGCCACATGTCGATCAAAGCCCTCGCCCTGCGCAACAAGAAGCAGGGCCGCCTCGTGGTGGCGACGGCGAAGACCGTCTACGCCCCCCAGGCCACCGAGCACTCCAACCAGGCCCGGTACTGCTACGACTGGGCAGGCTTCGAAGCCTCCTTCGACACCACCCGCCTCCAGCACAAGGGCCAGTGGGTCGAGGGCACCTGGGACGTGGCGGCCGGCGTGCTCAGCCGCGGCCTGCTCCGCTACCGGGGCATCGAGCGCGGCGGCGCGGGCAGCGCCGCCAACCCGCCCTACCGGTACGTCGACAAGAACACCCGGCTGCTGCCGCTGTTCCTCAAGGACCGGCTCAAGCTCCGGGTGGAGGTGGTCCGCTGCCGGATCACCAAGCACGAACTCGCCGGTGACAAGATCCGCATCCGCGGCGTCTACCTGGGTCCGACCGTGCCGGAGTGGGGAAAACTGCGCCTCACCAGCCTCGGCGCGGCCGGCCAGCACGACGCCTGGGTCAAGTTCCTCGACAGCGGCGACGGTTGGGCCAGCTGGGTGACCACCGTGCCGATGAGCGCCCTCGTCCCGGGCCACCGCGCCGCCGGCGAAGCCGAGGACGACGCGCCCAAGTCTTGGGAGATGGGCGGCAACGGCTGGAAGACCACCTTCCACGTCGCCGGGCGCAAGATGACGATGTACCCGGTCATGGCCGAGGAGACCCCGGACGGCCACTACCGGCTGCCCGCGGCCCTGCAGAACCCGGACGGCGACCGCGAGGTCGTGCTGCACCGCAACGGCTCCGGCTACCTGGTGCTGTTCGAGCGCTCCGCCCTGCCGCTGGTCACCCGCACCGGCTGGGACGAGGACGGCTCGCTGGAGATCGTCGGCCACTACGCCGCCCTCGAACTGCTCACCCCCGAACAGCTGCGCGACACCCACCTAGTGGTGCGCTCCCGTGCCCAGGGAGCCGAGCGGGCCGTGGCGCTCGAGTGGCGCGGCAGCTACTTCCGCGCCGTGGTGAAGCCCGCCGCGATGCGCACCCTGGCCGGCTCCATACCCCTGGCGGCCGGCCGCTGGGACTTCTTCCTGCGCCGCCAGGACCCCTCCACGGTGGCTCCCGAGGAGCGCCTGGCAGATCTGATGCTCAAGATCGACCAGCCGACCATCGGGACCTTCCCGCAGGACTACGAGCGCAACCTGCGCCGCTACGAACTCCAGGCCGAGGCCTACGACCGGCTGTCCCTGCTGGTCCACTCGGCGATGCCCGACCACGCCCGCGGCCCCTACCGGCAGAAACTGCTGCGCACCAAGGCGTACCCCGCCGCCCGCCAGCAGCCCGTCCGCGCCACCGTGCTGTTCGACGCCTTCAAGGGCACCCAGTACTCCGACAGTCCGCGCGCCCTGCACGAGGAACTGGTGCGCCGCCAGGTCCCGCTGGAGCACCTGTGGGTGGTCAAGGACGACCAGGTCGACGTCCCCGACACCGCCCGCGCGGTGCGCATGTGGTCGCCCGAGTGGTACGAGGCCCTCGCCACCAGCCACTACGTCGTGGCCAACAACCACCTGCCCGACTGGTTCCGCAAGCGCCCCGGCCAGACCGTCGTCCAGACCTGGCACGGCACCCCGCTGAAGAAGATCGGCCACGACATCGAGGCCGTGCACTTCGCCGACAAGCGCTACCTCGAACGCCTGGCCGTCGAGGTGGAGAACTGGGACCTGCTGGTCTCCCCCAACAGCTTCTCCACCCCGATCCTGCGCCGCGCCTTCGGCTTCCCCGGCGAGATCGTCGAGTCCGGCTACCCGCGCAACGACGTGCTGCGCCGCCCGGACACCGGTCAGCGCGCCGCCGAGATCCGCCGCCGGATCGGCGTCCCCGACGGCAAGCGGGTCGTGCTGTACGCCCCGACCTGGCGCGACGACCAGTACTACGCCCCCGGCCGGTACAAGCTCGACTTCCGGATCGACCTGGACGACGCCCGCGCCCGCCTCGGCCACGACCACGTCCTGCTGGTGCGCCGCCACCCCAACGTGGTGGACCCGGTGCCCGGTGCCGGCGACGGCTTCGTCCACGACGTCTCCGACTACCCGGACATGGCCGACCTGTCGCTGATCACCGACGTGATGATCACCGACTACTCCTCCCTGATGTTCGACTTCGCCAACACCGGCCGCCCGCTGCTGTTCTTCACCTACGACCTGGAGCACTACCGCGACACCCTGCGCGGCTTCTACTTCGACTTCGAGCACAGCGCCCCCGGGCCGCTGCTCTTCGACTCCCCGGAGCTGATCTCCTCGATCCGGGACGCCGAGCGCATCCGGCAGCGCTACGCGGAGCGCTACCGGCGCTTCCAGGACGCCTTCTGCGACCTGGACGACGGGTACGCCTCGGCCCGCCTGGCGGAGCGGATCCTGGTCGCGGGCGGCGACCTGGTGCAGCTGCCGCAGCAGGCGTCGGCACTCCCGTCCCGCCCGTCCGGCGGCACCCGGCCGGGCCCCCGCTCCTTCCGCGAACCCGACGGGGCCGCGGCGGTGGTGGAGCCGCCGCGCGACCTCCAGGCAGAACTGCGCAGACGATTGGACTCGGCCCATGCCTGACCAGGCCAAGCACACCCGCCGCATCTTCACCGGTGTGGACACCACGGGCGCCGTCCCGATCGAGTACCGCTTCTCGCACGCCCGCAACGGCAACCGGCGCCTGGTCGTGGTGTTCGCCAACCTCACCGCGCCGGACGAGTACGGCTGGGCCAACGGCGTCCTGGACAAGGTGCGCGCCAACATCCTGTGGATCCGCGACTCCTTCGAGGGGGCCAACACCTACTACCTGTGCAAGGGGATGGACTTCTCGCTGGAGCGCTCCGTCGCCGGGCTGATCGACCGGGTGATGCGGTCGCTGCACCTGACGCCGCAGGACGTCACCGTCTTCGGTAGCTCCAAAGGGGGCAGCGCGGCGCTGTTCTACGGCCTCAAGTACGGCTTCGGCAACATCGTCGCCAGCGTGCCCCAGTTCCACATCGGCTCCTACGTGCTGGCCGACATGCCCGACGCGGCCCGGCTGATGATGGGCGAGGTGACCGAGCACAACGTCGCCGTTCTCGACGCCGTCCTGCCGGACCTGGCGGCGGCCAGCCCGCACCGCAACGCCAACATCTACCTGGTCACCTCCCCGCAGGACGAGCAGTTCCCGCGGCAGGTGCAACCGTTCCTCCACCTCTTCCAGGGCTACGCGAACTTCAACCTCGTCTACAACGACTCGGTGCTGATCACCGGCCACGGCAAGGTGACGCTGCGGAACCTGCCCACCATCATGGGCATCCTCAACCTGCTGGTGGACGGCGTCGTCCCGCGGATCGGCCTGATCACCAACGGCGGCGAGGTCCCGGAGCCCGACCTCACCGCGATCGAGCAGTTCCTCAAGGACACCTCGCAGGTCAAGGGCGACTCCTTCCCCCGACCGGTGATCACCTTCCCGCCGGCCGAGGCGCTGCTCCCACCGGACGGCGTGGCCGTCGCCGGCTTCGCGCCGGGCGGCGTGCGGGTCAGCATCTGGGAGAACGGCAAGTACCTCGCCTCGGCCCCGGTCGCCGCCGACGGCAGCTGGTCCTGGCAGGCGAACCGGGCCTTCACCGCGGGCCGGCACTTGCTGCGCGTGTTCGCCGCCGACGCCAGCAACGTCCAGAGCGAACGCTCCGACGTGGTCTTCACCATCGACCGGCACGCCCCCCGCGCCCAGCCCACCGTCACCGAGACGCCGCCGCCCGCGCCGGTGGTCACCGAACCGGTGGACAACAGCTACGTGCCCGGCCCCACCGTGCGGCTGAGCGGCCACGCGTTCGGCGCCGAGCGGGTCGAACTCGCCATCGGCGAGCACGCGCTGGGCACCGTCCCCGTCGAGGACGGCCTGTGGAGCTGGCAGCCCGCCTGGGAGTGGCGCGGCGGCGGCCACACCGTCGAGGCCCGGGCGGCCTACTCCGACGGCCGGACCTCGCCGCCCGGCCAGGTCACCTTCGTGGTGGCCGGCGCGCTCGCCCGCAACCCCGTGCTCCAGCAGCGCTACGGCGGCTGACGGGCAGTCAGGACGTGACGGCGACGGTGAGCAGTTCGGCCTCGTGGTCGGAGGAGCCGGTGTCCACCCGGCCGCAGCCGTACCGGGGCAGTGCGGTGAACAGGTAGTCCAGCTTGAGCCCGTTCTCGTGGGTGGCGGCGAAGCCGGAGCGCTGGTCCGGCCTCTCCTGGGCGCACTCCCGGACGGTGTCGAAGTAGGCGGCGGGCCAGATCCAGGCGTCCCGGTTGTTCGGGCCCGGCGGCGAGGAGTTGAAGTCGCCGCCGAACACCGAGCCGGTCGTGCCCGGCGTTCGGGCCGTCCCGGCGGCGAGCAGCGCCGCCAGTTGGTCGTCACGGAGATCCGCACCGCGATCGGACCGGTCGGTGGGCGGCAGCGAGAGGTGCGCGACGCACAGCCGCAGGCCGCTGCCGGGCGGAGCGGTCGCAGTCGCGGCGCTCGAGGAGGCGGTGGGCGCGGCGGTGGCGCACAGGATGCCGCGGCGCAGGCCGTGCTCGGGCTGGGGCGCGGCGACCGGGGAGACGTCCGTGAGCGGGGCCGCCGCCAGGATGCCGATGCCGGCCTCGCCCCGGCCGTCGCCGCACTCCACCGGGGCGGCGGTGCCCGTCTCGTCCACCTGTGTGTACGGCTGGAAGACGAACCGCCAGCCCGCGCCGAGCCCGGCCCGGTCCAGGTCGCCCCGGCAGGCCTCCTGCACCAGCACCGCCCGCGCCCCGTGGTCCTTCGCCAGCGAGCGCAGCGCCCCGGCCTTCTGCTCGCCGCCGCCGTACTCGGCACAGCCCCAGGAGGCCACTCCGCACATGTTCCAGGTCGCCACCGTCAGCCGGGGCCCGTCCGGGCCGCCCTCGTCGGCCCTCGCCCCCGCACCGTGCCGCACCACGGGCACCAGCCCGAGCAGCAGCACCCCGGCCGCCGCGCCCAGAACCGCCCGCAGGCGAAGGTTCGGCCGCGGCCCCGGGACACTGGTGCGGTAGGGCGGCACGGCATCCCCCGGAGCGCTGAACGGTGACGGCGACCAGCATAACTTTGCCTCCGCACCGTTCCGACGCCGGTCCTGGACCCTGGCCGACCGCTCCCACCCCACCACCCACTTTTCGTCGTATTGACGACAAGCAGCGGTCCCGGTTATCGTCATCTGGACGAAAAGAGAGGACCGCGACTCCCATGGCCGACATCACGCGCCGCTTCGGCTTCCGCCACCTGCGCTCCACCCCCACCAGCCACATCCGCCACCTGCGCGGCGGGCAGCTCGCCCACGAGGGCACCGGGCTGGCCTTCTGGTTCCGGCCGCTGACTGCGGCAATATCCGAAGTCCCGGCTGACGACCGCGAGTTGGCGATGATGTTCCACGCCCGCACCTCGGACTTCCAGGACCTCGCGGTGCAGGCCACCGTCACCTACCGGATCAGCGACCCGACCACCGCCGCCACCCGCCTCGACTTCGGCATCGACCCGGACACCGGCAGCTGGCGGGCCGAACCGCTCGCCCAGCTCGGCGCCCTGCTGACCGAGACCGCCCAGCAGCACGCGCTCCAGCTGATCGCCCGGACCCCGCTCGCCGACACCCTGGTCGACGGCGTGGCGGCCGTCCGCGAGCGGATCTCCGCCGGTCTGGCCGCCGAACCCCGGCTGGCCGAGATCGGGGTGACGGTGCTCGCGGTGCGCGTCACCGCCGTCCGGCCGGAGGCCGAGATGGAGCGGGCGCTGCGCACCCCGGCCCGCGAGCAGGTCCAGCAGGAGGCCGACCGGGCGACGTACGAGCGGCGCGCCGTCGCGGTCGAGCGGGAGCGCACCATCGCCGAGAACGAACTCGCCAGCCGGATCGAACTGGCGCGCCGCGAGGAGGAGTTGGTCGAGCAGCAGGGCGCCAACGCGCGGCGCGAGGCGGAGCAGAAGGCCGCCGCGGACGCGGTCCGGACGAGCGCGGACGCGGCCCGCCGGACCAGGATGGCGGTCGCGGAGGCCGAGGCGGCCGGCACCCTGGCCGCGCAACAGGCCGAGGCGGCGCGGACGTTGGGCGAGGCGAAGGCCGCCGCGGAGGCCGCCTGGCTGGCCGCGCACCAGCAGGCCGGCCCCGAGGTCCTCCAGGCGCTCGCGTTGATCCGGCTGGCCGAGCACCTGCCGCGGATCGACAGCATCACCCTCACCCCGGACCTGCTGACCGGCCTGCTCGCCCGCCTGTCGGTGCCGGGCGGCGCCGCCCCGGAGGGGACGGAGCGGTGAGCCTCTCCCCGCGCGTGGTGCTGGTCCACCGGCGCACCGAGTACGAGGAGTTGATCGCCCGGCACGGCACCCGCGGCCAGGCCGAGTTCTTCCTCGCCCGGCGCGGCCGCTCGCTGGCCGAGGCCGAGCAGCGGCACCACCGCTCCCGGGGCGCGCTCGCCGAGGTGTCGGCGGCGGTGCCGCTGGACTGGCGGCAGGCCCGGGTGGAGCGCGCCGACCTGGACCGCTTCCTGTTCGGCCCGGAGGACGTGGTCGTGGTGGTCGGCCAGGACGGGCTGGTGGCGAACACCGCCAAGTACCTGGCCGGCCAGCCGGTGATCGGCATCGACGCCGAGCCGGGCCGCAACCCGGGCGTCCTGGTCCGGCACCGCGCCGACCGGGCCGGGGCCCTGCTGCGGGCGGCCGTCCTGCCGGGCGCGGAGCAGCGGCTGGAGCGGCGCACGATGGTGCAGGCGGTCGCGGACGACACCCAGCGGCTGCTCGCGCTGAACGAGGTCTACCTCGGCCAGCCGGGCCACCAGACCGCCCGCTACCGGCTGGCGGCGCCGGGCGGCGAAGCCGAGTCGCAGGCGTCCTCGGGGGTGCTGGTCGGCACCGGCACCGGCGCCACCGGCTGGTGCCGCTCGGCCTGGCTGGAGCGCTCCAGCCGCCTGGACCTGCCCGGGCCGACCGTGCCCCGGCTGTCCTGGTTCGTCCGCGAGGCGTGGCCGTCCCCGGTGACCGGCACCTCCCGCGTCGAGGGCCTGCTGGACGCCGACCAGCAGCTCACCCTGACCGTCGAGTCGGAACTCCTGGTCGCGTTCGGCGACGGCATCGAGTCGGACGCCCTGCACCTCACCTGGGGCCAGACCGTCAGGGTCGGCCCGGCCGTGCAACGCCTCCACCTGCTCGTCTGACCGCCCGCGCCGCCTCCCGCGCCCCCGTACCGCGGCGCGACCGTCCCGCTACCGTCCGTCCGCACCCGCCTGCCCGCGACCGTCCGCCCGGCACCCGCCTAGGATGGAACGATGCCGACGGAAGAAGGCCAGGCCATGACCCAGCGATTCGCACTCACGTTCCCCGGAGAGACCGGCGGCCACGCCGAACAGGACGTGGTGGTGGTCGAGGCGACGGGCGGGCGCGGCCCGGGCGGCCACCCGGTGTACGCGGACCCCTCCGGCATCGTGCAGGCCGAGATCAGCGACCAGGGCGAGGTCCGCATGCTGGCCACCGGCGGCCACCAGGACCCGCGCACCCCCCTCCACGCCGAACCCCTGCCCTGAGCCCCGACCGCGCCCCGCCCCGCCCCGCCCCGCCCGGGCCCGGCTACCAGCGCGAGTGCACCTGGGCCCGCAGCCGCCGGTCGTAGAGGTCGCGGACGGCCTCCAGGGTCCGCGGCGGCAGCGGCGGCAGGGCCATCGCCTCCGCGTTGCCCCGGGCCTGCTCGGGGTTGCGGGCGCCGGGGATGACGGTGGTGACGCCGGGCTGCTGGACGATCCAGCGCAGTGCGGTCTGCGCGGAGCTGGCGCCGGGCGGGGCGAGCCGGGCGAACTCGTCGGCGGCCTCCACCCCGGTCTCGAAGTCGATGCCGGAGAAGGTCTCGCCCTGGTCGAACGCCGAGCCGTCCCGGTTGTAGGTGCGGTGGTCGTCCGCGCCGAACAGGGTGTCCTTGGTGTACTTGCCGGACAGCAGGCCGGAGGCCAGCGGCACCCGGGCGATGATGCCGACGCCCGCCTTCTCGGCGGCGGGCAGCACCTCGTCCAGCGGCTTGAGCCGGAACGGGTTGAGGATGATCTGCACGCTGGCGACGCCGGGCCGGGCGATCGCGGTCAGCGCCTCCCGGCAGGTCTCCACGCTGACGCCGTACGCGGCGGTGCGGCCCTCCTCGACCAGGGTGTCGAGCGCGTCGAACACCTCGTCGCTGGAGTAGACGGCGCTGGGCGGGCAGTGCAGCTGCACCAGGTCGAGCCGCTCGACGCCCAGGTTGCGGCGCGAACGGTCGGTCCATTCGCGGAAGTTGGCGAGGTCGTAGTTCTCCGGGAGCTGCGGCAGCCGGCGGCCGAGCTTGGTGGCGACGGTCAGGCCGTCGCCACCGTCCCCGCTCCGGCGGCTCTTCAGGAAACGGCCGATCAGCTGCTCGCTGCGGCCGTCGCCGTAGACGTCCGCGGTGTCGAAGAACGTCACCCCGGCGTCCGCCGCGGCGTTCAGCACCGCGAGCGCGTCGTCCTCCAGCACCACGCCCCAGTCCGCGCCGAGTTGCCACGTTCCGAGACCGATCACCGAGACCGGACGGCCGGTCCTGCCAAGTACACGCTGTTCCATGCGCCGAGCCTGCCACAACCCCGCGCACCGCCGGAACGCCGACACTCCCCGCGTCGGCGACGGCGACGGCGACGAGACTGGCCCGAACGGCGCGGGCCGCCCCGCTGCCCGGAGGCGTCGGAGCGGCCCGCCCGCGGCGAGGGGGACGTCAGACGTTGACGCCGTAGTCGAGCGCGATGCCGCGCAGGCCGGAGGCGTAACCCTGGCCGATCGCGCGGAACTTCCACTCGCTGCCGTAGCGGTAGAGCTCGCCGAAGACCATCGCCGTCTCGGTGGACGCGTCCTCGGACAGGTCGTAGCGGGCGACCTCGCTGCCGTCGGCCTCGTTGACGATCCGGATGAACGCGTTGCGGACCTGGCCGAAGCTCTGGTGCCGGTTCTCCGCGTCGTAGATCGACACCGGGAAGACCACCTTGGCGACCTGCGGCGGGACGGCCGCCAGGTCGACCTTGACCTGCTCGTCGTCGCCGTCGCCGCCACCGGTCAGGTTGTCGCCGCTGTGCTCGACCGAGCCCTCGGGGCTGCGCAGGTTGTTGTAGAAGACGAAGTGCTGGTCGCTGAGCACCCGGCCGGCCTCGTTGCACAGCAGCGCGCTGGCGTCCAGGTCGAAGTCGGCGCCCGTGGTGGCCCGGACGTCCCAGCCCAGGCCGACGATGACGTTGGTGAGCCCCGGGGCCTCCTTCGTCAGCGAGACGTTTCCGCCCTTGGCGAGCGAGACTCCCATGTGTGCCCTCCTGTGGTTTCCCCGTACCGGGCGCGGCAGTTCGGCCGGTTCGGCGCGGCGGCCGTCGCCGGGCCCCTCGATCGGGCCCGGGCCCGAGTTGAATCTACAGCACTGTAGATCGGTACGGAATCCGTCTCCGTCCGACGCCCCCGCCCGTTCCCCTTCCCCCGGGGAGGCCGCTTCACCCCGCCGCGCCGGACCCGCTTCCGCCGCGCGTCCGGCGCACCGGGCATACCCTGGCCGAGGAGGTTCCACGATGAGCGACGACACGACGATCCCCGGCATCGACCCCAGCGTCCCGCCGAGCGGCGACGGCTGCGCGGAGTGCCTGGCCGGCGACGGCCAGGGCTGGTGGTTCCACCTGCGCAGGTGCGCCGCCTGCGGGCACATCGGGTGCTGCGACTCCTCCCCGTCCCAGCACGCCAGCACGCACGCCAGGTCGGCCGGCCACCCGTTCCTCACCAGTTTCGAGCCCGGCGAGGACTGGTTCTGGAACACCGAGACCGAGCAGTTCTACGAGGGACCGGAGCTGGCCGGCCCGTCCGCCCACCCGGTCACCCAGCCCACCCCCGGCCCGGCCGGCCACGTCCCGATCGACTGGCAGCAGCGCCTGCGCTGACCCCCCGCCGCCCGGCCGCCCCACCCGGTACGGTCGTTGCCGAACGGCGCGCGGACGGCCCCGGCCGGCCGCGCGGTCGGCAACGGAGCGATCGGGGCGGTGGGGCGTGGACGAGCGGCAGCAGGGGACGCGGCGGGGGACGGTGACCCGGGGAGAGACGGGGGCTCAGTGGGAGACGGTGCGGCGGCTGGCCGACTGGCTGGCCGAGGGCAGCACCCAACCCCCGGAGATGCAGCGGGTGTTGCAGTGCCTCAAGCTCGGCGAGGAGGCCGGTGAGGTGGCCGAGGCGGTGATCGGCGCCCTCGGCCAGAACCCGCGCAAGGGCTTCTCGCACACCTGGGACGACGTCGCGGACGAGCTGTGCGACGTGATGATCACCGCCATGGTCGCCCTGGTCCGGGTCCACCCGGACCCGCCCGCCGCGTTCGAGGCGCACCTCGCCAAGGTCGCCCGCCGGGTCCTGCCGGAACTCCCGGACGGGCCGGTGGCCCCACGGCCGGCCCCGTAGCGAGCGGGCTTCGGGTTCAGTGACGGCCGCCGACCGCGAACAGCAGGATCACGAACCCGGCGAACAGGTGGGTGCCGGCGATGTAGATCAGCGCCCGGATCAGCATCTGCCTGCGGCGCGAGGTCTCCTCGCGCACCGCGGCACTGCCCGCCGCCGCCTTCCCGCCCATGGGGTCGCCGCCCACGACCGTCCTCCTGTCCGCGCCGTCCGGCCCGGCTTCGACCGCCCGGACCCCTTGCAGGGTACCGACCAGGACCCCGTGGCGGAGATCACGCTCCGCCACGGGGCACCTACGGTGGCGTAGGTCACTTCACAAGGTGAACCATCTCCTGCATGGCCGACTACCAGGAGATCCTTGACCTCAGTTCCTACGCGGCCCTCGGTGACAGTTTCACCGAGGGCCTCAACGATCCCGGCCCCGACGGCCAGTTCGCCGGCTGGGCCGACCGCCTGGCCGGCATGCTGGCCGCCCGCCGGACCGAGCCCGGCTTCCGGTACGCCAACCTGGCCGTCCGCGGTCGGCTGCTGGACCAGATCGTCGCCGAACAGGTCCCGAAGGTCCGCCTGCTCCGGCCCGACCTGGTGACGCTGTGCGCGGGCGGCAACGACATCCTGCGCCCGGGCAGCGACCCGGACCTGATCGCCGAGCACTTCGAGGCGGCCGTCCTGGAACTGCGCGAGAACGCCGGAACCGTCCTGATCTGCACCGGCTTCGACACCCGCAACGTCCCGGTGCTGCGCCACCTGCGCGGCAAGATCGCCACCTACAACGCGCACCTGCGGGCGATCGCCGACCGCAACGGCCTCGCGGTCGCCGACCTGTGGTCGCTGCGGGCGGTGCACGACCGGCGGGCCTGGTCCGAGGACCGGCTGCACCTCTCGCCGGAGGGCCACCAGCGGGTGGCGCTGCTGGCGGCGCGCGCGCTCGGCCTGCCGGTGGACGCGGACCCGGAGGCCGCCTGGCCGCCCGCGCCCGCCCTCACGGCCGCCGACCAGCGCCGGGAGAACCTGCAGTGGGCCCGCACCTTCCTGCTGCCGTGGGTGGGCCGCCGCCTGCGCGGCGAGTCCTCCGGCGACCACGTGGAGGCCAAGCGCCCGGAGCTGCTCCCGCTCTGAGCCCGCCCGGCCCCGTCGCCACGGCCGCACCGGCCCGCCCGGGGCCGCACCGCGAGCGACCCGGCCGGGACAGCACTGCGGGCCGCCTCCACCCCCATGTGGACGCGGCCCGCAGACCCCGGGTGAGACCCCTGCCTCGCCTTATTCGACGACCAGCTCCACCGGAATGTTCCCCGCGGTGGCCCTGGAGTACGGGCAGACCTGGTGGGCCTGCTTGACCAGCAGCTCACCGGTCTCGCCGGCCAGCGACTCCGGCAGCTCGACCCGCAGGACGACGGAGAGGCCGAAGCCGCTGTCGTCCTTGCCGATGGTGACCTCGGCGGTCACCGACACGTCCGAGACGTCCACCTTCTGCTGCCGCGAGACCACGCCGAGCGCGCTGGCGAAGCAGGCCGCGTAGCCCGCGGCGAACAGCTGCTCGGGGTTGGTGCCCTCGCCGTCACCGCCGAGCGCGGGCGGCGGGGAGAGCTTGAGGTCGAGCCGGCCGTCCGAGCTGACGGCGCGGCCCTCACGGCCGTTCGCGGTGGCGGCTGCGGTGTAGAGCGCGTTCATGGCGACTGTCTCCTTCGTCTTCGTCCTGCTGCTTCGTGCTGCTTCGTACTGCCATTTCGTCTTCCGGCCCGTCCTGCTGCCCACAACTACAGCACACAATTCAATTGCGCACAACTGAATCGGCCGCTTGCTACCCTGGAGCCATGACCAGGCACGGTGAGACCTCCCCCCTCCCTCGCGGCGAGGAGACGGACCTGCTCCTGCTCGACCAGCAGATCTGCTTCTCGCTGAACGCCGCCTCCCGCGCGTTCGGCGGCGTCTACCGCACCGCGCTCAAGGACCTCGGGCTCACCTACCCGCAGTACCTGGTGATGCTGGTGCTCTGGGAGCACGGGTCGCTGCCGGTCAAGCAGCTCGGCGAGCGCCTGCGCCTGGACTCCGGCACCCTCTCCCCGCTGCTCAAGCGCCTGGAGGCGGCCGGCCTGGTGACCCGCGAGCGCAGCCCCGAGGACGAGCGCTCGGTGATCGTCACCCCCACCCCGGCCGGGCTCGCCCTGCGCGAGGGCGCGCTGGCCGTCCCGCGCCGCATCCTGGCCGCCGCCGGACTCCCCCTCGACGAGCTGCGCAGCCTGCGCGAACTGCTCACCCGCGTCACCGCCAACCTGGACGCCGCCCAGGACTGACGCCGCTCAAGCCCCCCCGGGGTCCGCGGGCCGCTACGACTCGTAGCGCTCGACCTCGTCGGCGCTGCGCACGCTCGCCCCGTCGGGGTCCTCGCCCGCGCGGACCCGGGCGCGGCGCTGGCGGAGCAGGTCCCAGCACTGGTCGAGCTGCTCCTCGATGTCCTTGAGCTCGCGGTGCTCGGTGGACTGGTCGATCCGGCCCGCGGCGAGGGCCGCGCGCAGGCCGCGCTCGGCCTCGACCATCTCGCTGATCCGCTCCAGGATGCGGCGGTCGGTGCCGCCTTCGGTGCGCTGCTGGTCCATCGGTGGGCCTCCTCGCGGTCGTCTGCCACCCACTCTAGGAAGGGGCGGGGGCTGCCGCGAGCCGGGCGGCGCGGGCGTGTTGCCCCGATCGAGGGAGCGCAATTGACAGGGCGTCAGGCGGGCGACAGGATCACTTGTTGAAAACGACTTCCACTACCACCAGACCGGAAGGTCCGATCCGCCATGTCGCTGGACGTCTCCCCCTCCCTCCTCGCCCTGGCCGAGCGCGACGAGGTCGCCGACGCCGACTTCCTCGCCACCGTCCGCACTTCACTGCCCTACGCCTACCGCCTGGTCAACGACCTGACGGCCGAACTCGCCACCAGCGGGGCCGAGTTCGCCGACAACACGGTGGCCCCGAGCGAGGCCGAGCGGGCCCAGGTGCTGCGCGCGCTGGCCAGCGACTCGATCCGCGGCGTGCTGGAGCGGCACTTCGCGGTGAAGCTGGCCTTCCAGAACTGCCACCGCCTCGCGGCCTTCCACCCGCACGCCGAACACACCGACGCCTACCGGGAGTTCACCTCGCCCCGGGCCCAGCTGCTGAACCAGTCGCCGGAGCTGCGCGACTGCTGAGCCCGCACCCGTCGGCCGTCGCCGGACGGCGGAACGGCGGGCGGCCGGGCCGGCCGGACGCGACGTGGTGTCGCACCCGGCCGGCCCGGCCCGCGGATCGAACCCCCCGCCCCCACCCGCCGGCGCTCACCCGCCGACCGCCTCCCGCTTCACCACGGAGAGCTGTGCGTCCGCGAGTTCCACGTCGGCGAGCCGCGCCCCCGCGAGTTCCGGCTCCAGGCGCTGCGCCGCCGGGGCCTCCACCGGCACCGGCGCGCTCGCGGCGGCGGCCCGGCGGGCCGGGACGAGCAGCGCGGCCAGGGCGGCGGCCAGGCAGAACGCCGCGAGCAGCGCGAAGCCGTGGGTGTAGCCGCTCTCGGCGGGGCGGCCGTCGGCCTGGAGGTGACCGGTGACCAGGCCGGTCATCAGGGCGGCGCCCATCGAGCCGCCGATGGTGCGGATGTTGGCGTTCATGCCGGTGGCGGCGCCGGTCTGGGCGGCGGGGACGGCCTGCACGATGAGGTTGCTCATCGAGGCGAAGGCGAGTCCGATGCCGAGGCCGAAGACGCCCGCGGCGATCGCGACGTCGGCGGGGCTGCCGTGCCGGGCGGCGAGCAGCGCGCAGGCGACCGCGCCGAGCACGGCGCCGGTGACCAGCTGGGCCTTGGCCGGGAAGCGTCCGGCCAACCGTCCGCCGAGCACGCCGGCCACGAACATGGCGGCGACCATCGGCAGCATGAGCAGTCCGGCGCCGGTGACGCTGGCGCCGAAGCCGTAGCCCGCGCTGGTGGGCATCTGGACGAAGCCGGGCAGGAAGGCCCAGACCGCGTACATGCCGCCGCCGAACAGCAGGGCCGCGGTGTTGGTGGTCCACACGGCGGGCAGCCGCATCACCCGCAGGTCGATCAGCGGGTTGCGGGAGCGTGACTCGTTGAACCCCCAGGCCGCGAACAGCACGACGGCGACGGCGAGCAGGCCGAGCACCTTGGCCGATCCCCAGCCCCACTGGGAGGCCTGGCTGACCGGCAACAGCAGGGCGACCAGCCAGCCGGAGAGCAGCACCGAGGAGAACCAGTCGACGCTGCCCTCGCTGCGGTGCGGCGACTCGGGGACGTAGCGGTGCGCGAGCACGATGGTGCCGGCCACCACGATGACGGGCAGCCAGAACAGCCAGCGGTAGTCGAGGGCGCCGACGATCGGCCCGGCCAGGACCATGCCCAGGCCGCTGCCGACGGCGATCACCGCGGACATGTTGCTGATGCCGCCGGAGACCCGGCCGGGCGGGAACTCGTCGCGGATGATGCCGAAGGAGAGCGGGAACAGCGCGCCGGCGATGCCCTGGATCACCCGGGCGACGATCAGCACGGTGATGTTGGGCGCGAGGGCGGCGACCAGGCAGCCGAGCAGCAGCGCGACCAGCGCGGCGACCAGGGTGCGCTTCTTGCCGACCAGGTCGCCGACCCGGCCGAGGATCGGGGTGAAGACGGAGGCGGAGAGCAGGTAGGCCGTCATGATCCAGGTGACGGTGGACTGCGTGGTGTGCATCTCCTCCTGGACGATCGGGAGGGCGGGCGTGATCAGCGACTGGAGCAGCGCGTACACGCCGGCGCCGACGGCGAGCACGCCGAAGGTCAGGCGGGGGGAGTGGCGGTTCATCGAACCCTCTCGGGACTCGGGGCGGGCGCGCGGGGAGCGGGGTGCGCGCCACGGCGGGGCAGCGGGTGCCGGGCGGACGCGGTTCGAACGGCGCGCGGGCGCCGTCGGACCGCGGCGGCCGGGCGTGGATCGGACCGGGCGGTACGGATGGTGGCCGTCCGCGCACCCCGCGTCGTCGGGCGGGTGGCGGATACGGCGAAAGGGCCGGTCCGCCGGTGCGCGGCGGGCCGAAGTTCGGGCCCCGGTGCTAAAGTCGAGGCATGCCTCCAGATTAGCGGAGGCGCGCCTCCGGTTCAATCCGGTTCCGTGATTTCCCCGAACGTCCCCCGAACGACCCCCCGAACAGCCCCCGGTCATCCGGCCGCCCGCACCCCGTCCCCCGCCCGTCCGGATGTGTCGAGAACGAGGTCCCCGTGCCGGATCAGATCGTGGTGAGCGAGTTCCTCGCCGCCCAGCGCCCGCGCCGCGCGGACGCCGCCCGCAACTTCGACGCCCTCCTGGTCGCCGCCCGCGAAGCCTTCGCCGAGCACGGCGCCGAAGCCTCGCTGGAGGACATCGCCCGGCGGGCCGGCGTCGGCATCGGCACCCTCTACCGCAACTTCCCCACCCGCCGGCACCTGTTCGAGGCGGTGTACGCCGCCGAGGTCGACGACCTCGGCCGGGTCGCCGGCCAAGTCGCCGACCTGCCGCCGTGGGAGGCGCTGAACGCCTGGCTGCGCCGGTTCGTCGACTACGCGACCACCAAGCGGGCGATCCGCGAGGCGCTGGCGGGCGAGGAGTCGGACATCTTCCAGGCCTGCCTGCAGTCCATGTACGCCGGGGGCACCCCGCTGCTGGAGCGCGCCCAGCGGGCCGGCGAGGCCCGCACCGACATGGGCATCGAGGACCTGCTGCGGATGGTCTCCGGCATCACCTCGGTGGCGTTCCCGGAGGAGGGCCGGCGCGACCACGTCCTCGCCATCGCGCTGGACGGGGTGCGCGCCCGCCGCTGACGCCCCGGCTCAGCAGCGGCTCAGCGGCGGCCCAGCGGGTGCGCCGGGTCGCGGCCGACCAGGCCCAGCAGCCGGGTCGCGGCGTCCGCGTCCGGCGGCACGGGCACCGGGTCGGCGAACAGCCCGGAGGCGGCCAACGAGTCGGCCTGCCGGGAGAGTTCGGCGAGCGCGAACTCGGCGGCGGCCGGGTCGACGGTGGCGTCGGCGCCGATGCCCTGGGCGAGGTCCCAGGCGTGCACGACCGCGTCCACCGTCATCTCCCGGGCGTACCCGGCGGCCCGCCGCTCGCCGTACGAGAGGTGCACGGTGCGCTCCAGCGCGCCCGGCGCGGCGAACGCGGCCCGGGCCGCGTCGGCGGCGGCCGTCCAGGCGGCGACCGGGTCGTCGCCGAGCACGTCGCCGTCGAAGCGGTCGCCGACCTCGGCGACGGTGGCCCCCGCCAGCAGCTCGGGCGCCCAGAGCTGCTCGGAGGTCAGGTGGTGGACCAGCTGCCGCACCGTCCAGTCGGTGCACGGGGTGGGCGCCCGCCAGCCGTCGGCGGGGACGGCGCGGACCAGGGCGCCGAAGTGCTCCAGCGCCCGGGCGTGCAGCGCGAGCAGGTCCGGTCCTTCGAGGTGGGCTGCCATGGGGTACACGCTCGCCCGCCCGGCCCCGGACGGGCAAGCCGACACCCCGGGCGGCCGGTTACTCGACCGGGGCCTTCTCGCGCAGCAGCTTGACGAACGCCCGCATCCAGGTCGGGTGGTCCGGCCAGGCCCGGGCGGAGACCACGTTGCCGTCCACCACCGCGTCGCCGTCCACGAAGTCCGCGCCGCCCGCGGCCACGTCCGGCTCCAGCGCCGGGTACGCGGCGGTGCGGCGCCCGGCCAGCGCGCCGGTCCGCAGCGGGATCAGCGGGCCGTGGCAGACCTGCGCCAGCGGCTTGTCCTCCTCGAAGAACGCGGCGACGATCCGCTGCACCTCCGGGTCGTTGCGCAGGTACTCCGGCGCCCGGCCGCCGGGCAGCACCAGCGCCACGTACTGCGCGGGGTCGACGTCCGCGAAGGCCAGGTCGGCGGGCCAGGTGTAGCCGGCCTTCTCGGTGTACGTGTCGTAGCCCGGGACGAAGTCGTGCACCACGAACTGCAGGGTCTTCTTGGTCGGCGCGGCGATGTCGACCTGGTAGCCCTCCTCCAGCAGCCGCTGGTACGGGTAGAACACCTCCAGCGACTCCGCCGCGTCACCGGTGATGATCAGGATCTTCGCTGCCATCCGGGGATTCCGTCCCTTCTTCGCACCTGGCACCGCCCTGCCCCGACGGGACCGGGCGCTGCCCACCCTGCCCGCTGACGCGACGTCAATCAAGGGGCGCGCGCGGCGCGGCGCGGCGCCCGGGCGTGCGCTCCCCCGGGCGCCGCAGTGGGCCGCCCGGCCGGGGGTACTCCGGGGGCGACCCGCCCGGGGCGCGCCTAGCGTGCTGGCAAGGTCCGCCCGTTTCCCGGGATCCGTCGACAGGGAGGCCGTCATGCAGCACTCGTACCTCGTGGACTCCGCCACCGTCGCCAACCTGCGCGACCTCGGCGGCATCGCCCTGCCCGGCGGGGCCCGGGTCCGACCCGGGCTGGCGCTGCGCTCCGGCCAGTTGGACCGGCTCGATCCGGCGGGCGACCCGATGTTCGACGCGCTGGGCGTGCGCACCGTCATCGACCTGCGCACCGCCGCCGAACGCGCCGCCTTCCCCGACCGGGTGCCCGGCGGGGCGCACCTGCTGGTCGCGGACGTGCTCGCCGACCAGGCGGGCAGCGGCGCGGTGTCGGCGCTCGCGGCCACGCTCGCGGCGGCGCTCGTCGACCCGGCCGGTGCGAACCGGGCGCTCGGCGGCGGCCGGGCCGCGAGCGCGCTGCGCGCGGACTACCGGGCGTTCGTCACCTCGGCCTCCGCCCGGCAGGCGTACAAGCAGCTGATCACCGCGCTCGCCCACCGGGGCGGCGGCCCGGTGCTCTTCCACTGCACCGCGGGCAAGGACCGCACCGGCTGGGGCGCCACCCTCGTCCTGCTGCTGCTCGGCGCGGACGAGCAGACCGTCCGCACCGAGTACCTGTCCGTCGACCCGGCGGTGCGCGCGCACTACGCCCCGCTGGTGGAGCGCTTCCTCGCGGCGGGCGGCGACCCGGAGGTCGCGGACGCGGTGTTCTCGGTCCGCGCCGAGTACCTGGCCGCCGCGCTCGACACCCTCACCGAGCACTGGGGCGACGCCGAGAGCTACGCCCGGGCCGGGCTCGGGCTCAAGGACGACACCCTGGACGGCCTGCGCGAGCGGCTGATCGAAACCGCCTGAGCCCCGCCCCGCCCGGCCCGACCGTCCGCCCGGGGCCGAGTCAGCCCAGGTCAGCCCGGGGTCAGCCCGCGGCTCCGGCCGCGCCGACGCACGCCTCGTTGCCCTCCGGGTCGGCCAGCACCCAGTGATTGGGCGCGTGCTCGTCGGTCACCAGCCGGCCGCCGGCCGCGATCGCCGCGGCGATCCGCTCCTCGGCGCGGTCGTGCGGCACCCAGACGTCCACGTGCACCCGGTTGCGCTGCGGGCGGGGCCCGTCCATCTGCTGGAAGTAGAACGGCGCACCGCGACGGGCCGGGTCGAGCAGGTCCTCCGGGCTGCCGGAGCGGTCCCGGTAGCCGAGCAGCGCCCGCCAGAACGCGACCACGGCGGGCACGTCCAGCGCGTCGACCGTGACCTGCACGGTCTGCACCCCGTCCGGTTCGGCGACCGCGCCGAGCTCCCGGGCGACCCCGGACACCAGCCGGGCCAGCTCGACGTGCCGCTCGGTCAGGCCGTAGTACTCCGCGCCCGCCTCGATCAGCCGGACCGTCACGCCCTCCGGCCGCAGGTCCACGTCCGCCTCGCCGACCCCCGCCAGCGCCTCCCCGATCGCCCCGACCAGCCGCGCCCCAGCCCCGAACGACCCCGTCCGGAAGAACGCGCACGCCCCCTCCCCCAGCACCCGCCAGTCCTCGGTCCCACCCGCCGCGTGGAACGCCAACGGCCTGATCCTCACCACTTCGTGCACGTCAGTCATCCGCGCAGCGTACCGACCCGCACTGACACCCCCTCAGCACCCCCAGCCCCAGCCCGCCGCAAGCGCCTCCCTACCGCGCCAGCAGGCGCTCCACCGACCACGCCGTGACCACCCGCTCCGCGTCCAACCCCAGCGCCGCCGCGCGCTCACAGCCGCCGACCTGGTGGCCGGACCGGCCCACCCCCTCCTCCCAGCCCGCCGCAAGCGCCTCCCTACCGCGCCAGCAAGTGCTCCACCGACCACGCCGTGACCACCCGCTCCGCGTCCAACCCCAGCGCCGCCGCGCGCTCGCAGCCGCCGACCTGGCGATCGAGCCGGCCCACCCCCTCCGCCCCCCAGCCCGCCGCAGGCGCCCCCTACCGCGCCCCCGCCCACGCCAGCAGGTGCTCCACCGACCACGCCGTGACCACCCGCTCCGCGTCCAACCCCAGCGCCGCCGCGCGCTCACAGCCGTCGATCTGGTGGTCGAGCTGGCCGGGCGCGTGGGCGTCGGTGTCGATGGCGAACAGGCAGCCGAGGTCGGCGGCCAGGGCGAGCAGGTCGTCGGGCGGGTCCTGGCGGTCGGGGCGGCAGTTGATCTCGACGGCGGTGTCGTGTTCGCGGCAGGCGGTGAAGACGGCCTCGGCGTCGAACTCGGACGGCGGGCGGGGCTGTTCGCCGAGCCGCCGCCCGGTGCAGTGGCCCAGAACGTCGACCAGCGGGCTGCGGACGGCGGCGAGCATCCGGTGCGTCATCGCGTCGCGTTCCATCCGCGGTTCGGAGTGGACGGAGGCGACCACCACGTCGAGCCGGCCGAGCAGTTCCTCGTCCTGGTCGAGCGAGCCGTCGGGGAGGATGTCGCACTCGATGCCGGTGAGCAGCCGGAACGGGGCGAGCCGGCCGTTGAGGTCCTCGATCAGGTCGAGCTGTTCGCGCAGGCGCTCCGCGCTGAGGCCGTGGGCGACGGTCAGGTGGGGCGAGTGGTCGGTGAGGACGGCCCAGTGGTGGCCGAGGGCGCTGGCGGTGCGGGCCATCAGGTCGATCGGGACGGTGCCGTCGGACCAGTCGGAGTGCAGGTGGCAGTCGCCCTGGAGCTTCTCGCGCAGCCGGAGCGCGGCGGGGGACGGGGCGGGTCCGGCGGCGGCGCGGGCCTCGGTCTCCAGCAGGTACCGGGGGGTGCGGCCGGCCGTGGCGTCGGCGATCACCCGGGCGGCGACGGGGTCGACGCCCGGGAGGCGTTCGGCGTCGGCGGCGGAGATCGGTTCGGGGGGCAGCGCGGCGGCGGCCCCGACGGCGGAGCGGAACGCCGCGGCCCGGTGCGGGGAGGGGAGTTCGCGCTCCAGCAGGAAGGCGATGCGTTCCAGGGCGGTGACCGGGTCCATGCGGCCAGTCTGCGCGGGGCCGGGCGGGGCCGCACCCGGGCGGGAGACGGGCGGGGAACGGGCGGGGAACGGGCGGGCGGGTCGCCGCTGATCTGCCTCGACCCCTTGTTGACAGTCTGTCTCATTGGTTTACTCCTCCTGGAGCCCCCACCGCCCCGACCCCCCGGAGCCCGCCCGTGTCCGACACCACCGCCCCGCCCCAGACCCCCGCCCGGCAGCGCAACGCCGACCGCGAACTCAACGCCGCCCGCCTGCTGCGCGCCTCCGCCAAGCACTCCTACGACCCGCTGACCGAGATCGACTGGAGCACCCCCGTCGACCCGGACCACTACGCCCTGCCCGCGCACCGCGTCGCGCTCCACGGCACCCCGCTGTGGGAACGGCTGGACGAGCGGCGGCGGGCGCAGCTGAGCGTGCACCAGTTCGCGTCCACCACGGCCGCCGGGATCTGGTTCGAACTGGTGCTGATGGAGGGCCTGATCCGGCACGTCTACGCGGGCGACCTGACCACCCGGCACGCCCAGTACGCGCTGACCGAGGTCGCCGACGAGTGCCGGCACTCGACCATGTTCGCCCGCTACATCACCGCGACCGGCTACCCGTCGGCCCGGCCGACCCGGCGCGCGGACCGGCTGGGGAAGCTGCACTTCCTGCTCAACGACACCACCATGACCTTCGCCGGGGCGATCTTCGTCGAGGAGTTCACGGACGCGATGCAGCGCGAGATGGTCCGTGACGAGTCGCTGCAGCCGCTGGCCCGGTCGGTGGCCCGGATCCACGTGGTGGAGGAGGCCCGGCACATCGGCTACGCCAAGCCGGAGCTGGAGCGCCGCTGGGCGGCGATGACCCCGGCCCGGCGGGCGGTGTTCCGGCGGGCGCTGGCGCTGCTGGCCCGGCAGGCGGTGGCCGAGCTGGTCCACCCGCGGGTGTACGCGCTGGCCGGGCTCGACCCGGTCGAGGCCCGCCGGGTCGCCGCGGCCAACCCGCACTGGCGGCAGGCCCGGATCGACTGGGCGCGCAAGGCGATGGAGTTCTTCACCGACCTGGGCATCGTCACCCCGGCCACCGCCCGCTCCTGGCAGCGCGGCGCACTGCTGCCCTGACACACCCCCGCGCCCTGACACCCTCGCGCCCTGACACCCCTGATGTCCCGCCATCCCTGACGTCCCGCCACCGCCTGCGCGCCGCTCCCCCGGCCGCCGCCCCTCCTGCCGGAGACTCGGACCGTGAGCGACAACGGAATCCGCCTCGGCACGGGCCGCGGCCGGTGGGTGGTGGCGGCGACGGCGCTGGGCTCCGGCATGGCGATGCTGGACGGCACGGTGGTGAACGTCGCGCTGCCGCGGATCGGCGAGGAGCTGGGGGCGGGTCTGTCCGCGCTCCAGTGGACGGTCAACGCGTACATGCTGACGCTGGCGGCGCTGATCCTGCTCGGCGGCTCGCTGGGCGACCGGTACGGGCGGCGGCGGGTGTTCCTGCTGGGGGTGTGCTGGTTCGCGCTCGCCTCGGCCGGGTGCGCGGCCGCGCCGAACGTCGAACTGCTGGTGCTGGCACGGGCGTTGCAGGGCGTGGGCGGGGCGCTGCTGACGCCCGGTTCGCTGGCGATGCTACAGGCGGTGTTCGCCGAGGAGGACCGGGCGGGCGCGGTGGGGGCCTGGTCCGGCCTGGGCGGGGTCGCGGCGGCGGTCGGGCCGTTCCTGGGCGGCTGGCTGGTGGACGGGCCGGGCTGGCGGTGGATCTTCCTGCTGAACCTGCCGCTGGCGGCGGTGGTGGTCGCGGTGACGGCCCGGCACGTCCCGGAGAGCCGGGACCCGGACGCGAGCGGGCGCTTCGACGTGCCGGGCGCGCTGCTCGCGGCGCTCGCGCTGGCCGGGATCACGTACGCGCTGACCGAGGCCGGCGCGGGGCCGACCCCGGCCGCGCTGGCCGCGGGGGTGGCGGGGCTGGCGCTGGCGGCGGCGTTCGTGCTGGTCGAGCACCGCTCGCCGAACCCGATGCTGCCGCTGTCGCTGTTCCGCTCGCGGCTGTTCACCTCGGTCAACCTGGTCACCCTGTGCGTGTACGGGGCGTTCAGCGGGGTGTTCCTGCTGCTGACGGTGCAGTTGCAGATCGTCGCCGGGTTCACGCCGCTGCTGTCGGGGGTGGCGCTGGTGCCGATCACCGTGCTGATGCTGCTGTTCTCCGGCCGGGCGGGACGGCTGGGCCGGGCGGTGGGGCCGCGGCTGCCGCTGACGGTGGGGCCGCTGGTGGTGGCCGCGGGGGTGCTGCTGATGCTGCGGATCGGGCCCGGCGCGAGCTACTGGCTGGACGTGCTGCCCGCGGTCACCGTGCAGGGCGCCGGGATGACGCTGCTGGTCGCGCCGCTGACCGCGACCGTCCTGGCGGCCGTGGACGTGCGCCGGGCCGGCATCGCCTCCGGCGTCAACAACGCCGCCGCCCGCGCGGCGGGCCTGTTCGCGGTCGCCGCGATCCCCCCGCTGGCGGGCCTGAGCGGCGACGCCTACCGCGTCCCGGCCGAGGTGGACGACGCCTTCCGCACCGCCATGCTGATCTGCGCCGGCCTGCTGATCGCGGGCGCCGTCCTGGCCTTCGCCACCGTCCGCTCCGACGCGCTGGCCCCGCCGCACCCGGTCGCCGAGCCCGACTGCGACTGGTACTGCGCCCCGACCACGCCCCCGATCCACCCGGACGGCGGCGGGCACCGGGCGGTCTAGTCGCGGGGCTGCCCGGCGGGCGCGCCGGTCGGCGGCCGGTCCGGGGCGGGGTGGGCGGACCGGGTGAGCAGGCGGGTGACGGCGCGGTCGGCCGGTTCGGTGCCCAGCAGGGCGAGGGCGCCGAGCGGGAGGAAGAAGGCCAGGAAGAGCAGCAGCGGGAGGACCCCGGTGGCGGTGCCGGCCAGCAACCGGGCCAGGACGCCGGAGAGCAGCAGGTCGGCCGCGCCGCACAGGCCGACGTAGGCGACGCTGATCCCGGCCCTGGGGGCGGCGCCGCCGGTGGGGGCGCCGGCCGACCGTTTGGTGGCTCGCATGGCTGGCTCTCCGGGTGTGCTGGGCACCGCCGCCGTCGGCGTCCTCACCGTTCCCGCAGTGACGGACACCTCCGGTGTACCCCGCCCGACCGCCGTCCGACCCCGACTTCGCGCCGATTCCCTCCCCCGGGCGGCACGGCGGCCCCCGGGAACCGGGCGCGGCCCGCCCCGGAGCTGTTCCGGGACGGGCCGCGCGGTGGCTGACGGATCGTCAGAGGATGTCGCCGGGCGCGTACTTGGCGGCCTCCGGGTGGGCGGCGGCCACCTCCTCGATGCGCCGGACCAGCTCGCCGACCTGGGCGGCGGCGGCGCCGGTGAAGGCGAGCCGGTCGGCCAGCAGGGCGTCCAGCGCGGCGTGGTCCAGCGGGATGCGCCCGTCGGCGGCCAGGGCGGGCACCAGGGTGTTCTCGCGGGCGCCCTCGCGCATGGCGAGCGCGGCGGCCACCGCGTGCTCCTTGATGACCTCGTGCGCGGTCTCCCGGCCGACGCCGGCCCGCACCGCGCCCATCAGGACCTTGGTGGTGGCCAGGAACGGCAGGTAGCGGTCCAGTTCGGCCTCGATCACGGCGGGGAAGGCGCCGAACTCGTCGAGGACGGTCAGGAAGGTCTCCAGCAGGCCGTCGAAGGCGAAGAACGCGTCCGGCAGCGCGACCCGGCGCACCACGGAGCAGGAGACGTCGCCCTCGTTCCACTGGTCGCCGCCGAGCTCGGCGGTCATCGAGGCGTAGCCGCGCAGGATGACGGCCAGGCCGTTGACGCGCTCGCAGGAGCGGGTGTTCATCTTGTGCGGCATCGCCGAGGAGCCGACCTGGCCGGCCTTGAAGCCCTCGGTGACCAGCTCGTGGCCGGCCATCAGGCGGATGGTCTTGGCCAGGCTGGAGGGGCCGGCGGCGAGCTGGACGAGCGCGGAGACCACGTCGTAGTCGAGCGAGCGCGGGTAGACCTGGCCGACCGAGGTGAACACGTTCTCGAAGCCGAGGTGGCCGGCGACCCGGCGCTCCAGCTCGGCGAGCTTGTGGGCGTCGCCGCCGAGCAGGTCGAGCATGTCCTGGGCGGTGCCGACCGGGCCCTTGATGCCGCGCAGCGGGTAGCGGGCGATCAGCTCCTCGAGCCGGACGAAGGCGACCAGGACCTCGTCGGCGGCGGTCGCGAAGCGCTTGCCGAGGGTGGTGGCCTGGGCGGCCACGTTGTGCGAGCGGCCGGCCATGACCAGCTCGCCGTACTGGGCGGCGAGGCGGCCGAGGCGGACCAGCACGGCGACCGTGCGGTCGCGGACGTGCTCCAGCGACTGGCGGATCTGCAGCTGCTCGACGTTCTCGGTGAGGTCGCGCGAGGTCATGCCCTTGTGGATCTGCTCGTGCCCGGCGAGCTCGGAGAACTCCTCGATCCGGGCCTTCACGTCGTGCCGGGTGACCTTCTCGCGGGCGGCGATGGACGCCAGGTCGACCTGGTCCACCACCCGCTCGTAGTCGGCGATCGCGGTGGCCGGCACCTCGATGCCGAGGTCCTGCTGCGCCTTGAGGACGGCCAGCCACAGGTGGCGCTCCAGGACCACCTTGTGCTCGGGGGACCACAGCTGGGCCAGGGTCGCCGAGGCGTACCGGGAGGCCAGGACATTGGGGATCTTGGGCTTCGCGCTCACGTTTCGCAAGCCTAACAGTCGAGGTCAGGCGAGCACGCAGCGCGTCCGGAAACCGGGATGAGCGCGGCGGGGTCGGCGGGTTAGGGTCCGGGCATGACCAAGCGCACCTTCCGGATCACGGTCCGCGGCTCCTTCGACGCCCTGACCGACGAGCAGCGGGCCGGGTTGCAGGCCCGGGCGGCGGAGCACGACGTGCTCCGCGCGGAGTTCACCGAGGAGGGGCACCTGACGTACGACCTGTCGGCGCGGCCGTTCTTCACCTTCCGGTTCCTGGAGCACGGGGAGGCGGAGGAGGACGTGGTGGCGGCGTCGGTGCGGGCCGAGACGGCGGCGGAGCTGTGGCTGACCGACCGCGGGTACGGCTACAAGAACCTGAAGTCGCAGGCGCAGGACATGGCGCTGGCGGCGCTGGGCGCGCGGCAGAAGCAGGAGGCCCGGAAGAAGGGCTGAACCCCCGGCCGGCGCTCGGGCCCGGGGCTCAGAACAGGGCGTCCTGTTCGGCCTCGGGCCGGGCCTTGGTGAGCAGGGTCAGCCCCGCGCAGCCGGGGCCGTCGGGTTCGGCGTGCAGCGTCCAGCCGGTGAGCAGGCGGGTGTCGAGCAGCAGCGGGAGGCCGTCGGGGCGGTCGAGGAAGAGGTGGCCGCCGATCGGGCGGCGCAGCCGGCCGGCCAGCCGGGCGCCGTCGGCGAGCGAGGTGACCTGCTGGTAGCGGTCGGGGGCGCCGTCGGTGAGGCCGAAGAGCTCGACCTGGTCGGTGACGGGGTGGTCGGGCAGCGGTTCCAGCTGTTCGTGCCCCTGCTCGGCCAGCAGCCGGTGGGCGCGGGTGCGGGCGGCGGTGAGCGCGGCCCGCCGCTCGGCGGGGGCGGGCAGCTGCCACCAGGCCGGGTACTTGGCGGCGGCGGGGATCCGCTCGCGGGCCAACCGGGCGTGGGCGAGGGCGAGTTCGGCCCGGCGGACGGCGGGCAGCGGGCCGCGGGCGATGAACGTCCAGGTGAGGGCGGCCTGTTCGAGCAGGCGGACGGTGCCGCGCTCCTCGGCGGTGAGGCCGACCTTGAGCAGGCCGGGGGCGAACCAGGCGAGGTAGAGGCGGTAGTCGCGGCCGTCGTCGAGGATGCGGTCCCGGGCGAGCTGGAGGCCGCGGTCGGCGTTCTGGCAGCTCGGGCACTGGCTGGTGGTGCCCTCGGGCTGGACGGTGGCGTGGTGCGGGCAGGGCCGGTGGCCGCGCTCGGTGTGCGCGCCGGTGCAGCGGCGGGGGCCGGAGATCCGCCAGGCGACGGCCAGGCCGTCGGTGAGCGGGCGGTCGTGGCGCTGCCGGCCGTCGCTGGCGGTGAGCCGGGGCGCGCCGTCCTGCCAGCGCAGCCCGGTGGCGGTCCATCCGTTCGCCTGGTGCATGCGGTGAGCGTACGGCACGCCACCGACGGTCACTGCGGCGGCGGGGTGCAGGGGCGCAACAGCAGCGGCAGGACCTGGTCGCAGAGCCCGGCGAGGGCGGTGCGCTGGTCGGGGTCGAGGCTGTCGAAGGCGGCGCGGGCGCGGGTCATGTCGTCGCGGATCCGGTCGAGGACCTCGCGGCCCTGGTCGGTGATGGTGACGATCTTGACCCGGCGGTCGGCGGCGGCGGCCTCGCGGCGGGCGTAGCCGAGCGTTTCGAGGCGGTCGACGATGGCGGTGACGTTGGAGGCGTCGCAGCCGAGGCGGCCGGCCAGGGCGCGCATCGGGACGGGTTCGAGGACCGCCTTGAGCGCCTTGGCCTGGGAGGAGTTGAGGCCGTGGCGGGCCGCGGCGGCGGCGTAGTCCTGGAAGTAGGCGGTGCCGACGGCCGCGATCTGTTCCATCAGCTCGGTGGTGGAGGGTGCGGTGCCGGTGCCTGTGGTGCTGCCCATGGCGGTCAGGGTACGCCCATTCGTTTCAGTGACTCCAGTATTGAGTCTGGCAAGTAGTTTGCGGATCCGGCGGACGGTGGGTGCGCGTCCGTCGCGGCGGACCCGCTCAGAGCACCAGACGGTCGAACAGGTGGTGCAGTTCCGCGTCCGGGTCGGCGGTCAGCCCGGTGTGCACCGGGCCGGGCTGGACCACGGCGCTGCGCGGGGCGGTCAGCCAGCGGAAGCGCTGCCCGGCGCTGTCCCGGGCGGCCGGGCCGGCCGCCTCGCCGCCCGCGCAGACCGCCTCGATGCCGCGCAGCGCGCGCCGCACGCCGGCCACGTCGGCCAGCGCGTCCAGGGCGAGCAGGCGGCCCTGGTCGAGGTGGGTGCGGGCGCCCAGGTACTCGGCGTGGCGGCAGTACAGCAGCACGCCGATGTTGACGCACTCGCCGCGCTCGACCCGGGGGACGGCGCGGATCAGGGCGTACTCGTAGTCGTGGGCGGGGTGTCCGGGCACGGGCAGGTCGGTCATCGGGCCGCCACCTCCGGGAGCCAGTCGCGGGGCCCGGCCAGACGGGCGGTGAGCTGTGCGGTGTACGCGGCGCGGACGTCCGCGGGGCCGGTGAAGCCGGGCTCGTCGGCCAGCCAGACGTCCGGGACGGCGGCGACCGCCGCGGGCAGCGCCCCGGCGGCGAGGTCGGCGAGGTCGGCGTCGACCCGCGGCAGGCGGCCGGCGGCGTGCCGCAGCGCGTGGTCGGAGGCGTCGTAGGGCTTGCGGCGCCACTTCTCGGCGCCCGGCCAGCTGTGGTGGAAGACCAGGCTGGCGCCGTGGTCGATCAGCCGCAGCCCGCCGGCCGCGACCAGCAGGTTGGGGTTGCGCCAGGAGCGGTCGACGTTGCCGATCAGGGCGTCGAACCAGAGCACCCGGGCGGCGGTGTCCTCGTCCACCTCGAAGCAGAGCGGGTCGAAGTTCAGCGCCCCCGGGACGTACGCCATGCCGAGGTTGGTGCCGCCGCTGGCCCGCATCTGGTCCTGGATCTGCACCTCGGGCTCGCTGCGGGCCAGCACCGGGTCCAGGTCCACCAGGGCCAGTTCGGGCACCGGCAGGCCGAGCCGGCGGCCCAGCTCGCCGGCCAGCACCTCGGCCACCAGCGCCTTGCGGCCCTGGGCCGCGCCGACCCACTTCAGGACGTACAGGCGGCGGTCGTCGGCCTCGATCAGGCCGGGCATCGAACCGCCTTCGCGCAGCGGCGTCGCGTAGCGGACGGCCGTCACCTCGGAGAGCATCCGAACAGCCTAGCGGCCCGGGGCGGTGGCATGGCTCGGCGGCGGCCGGGCAGGCGTCGGGCGGGCGTTGGAGATGCACCCGCCGTTACCCCGTGCGAGTGTGGCCAACAGTCGTCCTTGCCACTCACGGACCTGCACACAGTAGGGGATGAAGATGGAACGACCTCGGATCCTGATCGTCGGCGGCGGCTTCGCCGGACTCGAGTGCGCGCGCCGCCTGGAGCGCAAGCTCGCCCCCTCCGAGGCGGAGATCTCCCTGGTCACGCCGTTCTCGTACCAGCTGTACCTGCCGCTGCTGCCGCACGTCGCGGCCGGGGTGCTGACCCCGCAGTCGGTGGCGATCTCGCTGCGGCGCTCGCTGCGGCGCACCCACATCGTGCCGGGCGGGGCGATCGGCATCGATCCGCGCTCGAAGGTCGCCGTGGTCCGCAAGATCACCGACGAGGTGGTCGCGGAGAAGTACGACTACCTGGTGCTCGCGCCGGGCAGCGTCACCCGGACCTTCGACATCCCCGGCCTGCCGGACTACGCGCGCGGCATGAAGACGCTCGCCGAGGCCACCTACATCCGCGACCACGTGATCGCCCAGCTCGACCTGGCGTCCGCGTCGATGGACGAGAACGAGCGGGCCTCCCGGCTCCAGTTCGTGGTGGTCGGCGGCGGGTACGCGGGCACCGAGACGGCGGCCTGCCTGCAGCGGCTGACCACCGCGGCGGCCAAGCGCTACCCGCGGCTGGACCCGCAGCTGATCAAGTGGCACCTGATCGACATCGCGCCGCGGCTGATGCCCGAACTGGGCGACAAGCTGGGCGTCACCGCGATGGAGATCCTGCGCGCGCGCGGCGTGGACGTGTCGCTGGGCGTGTCGATCGCCGAGGTCGGCCCGGAGACGGTGAAGTTCACCGACGGGCGGACCCTGCCGTGCCGGACCCTGATCTGGACGGCCGGCGTGGCCGCCTCCCCGCTGGTGGGCACGCTGGACGCGGAGACGGTGCGCGGGCGGCTGGCGGTGACGGCGGAGATGCGGGTGCCGCAGTTCGAGGGCGTCTTCGCGCTCGGCGACGCGGCGGCGGTGCCGGACCTGGCCAAGGGCGACGGGGCGGTGTGCCCGCCGACCGCGCAGCACTCGGCCCGGCAGGGCAAGAAGGTCGCCGACAACCTGGTGGCGGCGCTGCGCAACCAGCCGCTGCAGCCGTACTTCCACAAGGACCTGGGCCTGGTGGTCGACCTGGGCGGCAAGGACGCGGTGTCCAAGCCGCTGGGGATCGAGCTGCACGGCGCGCCCGCGCAGGCGGTGGCCCGCGGCTACCACGTGATGGCGATGCGCACCAACGCGGCGAAGTACCGCACGGCGGCCAACTGGCTGCTGAACGCCACCGCGGGCGACGACTTCGTCCGCACCGGCTTCCTGGCCCGCCAGCCCGCCCGGCTGCGCGACTTCGAGTACACCGACGCGTACCTGTCCCGCGACGAGGTCCGCGAGCACGCGCAGGCGCTGCTGGCCAAGGGCTGAGCGCTGAGCGCGCCCGCCGCACGGCGGAAGGCCCCGCCCGGTTCCTCCGGGTCGGGGCCTTCGCGGTGCTCAGCCCTGGCGGGCCTTGAAGCGCGGGTCCCTCCGGTTGATCACGAAGGTGCGCCCGCGCCGCCGGACCACCTGGGCCCCGGGCTTGGCCTTCAGGGAGCGGAGCGAGTTTCGGACGCGCATGGCGGGGTCCTTCCCGGTCGTCTGGTCGGTGCGTCGTGCACAACCGGGACGGGACGCCCACTATTCCTCGCGGACATGACAGCGGTCAGAGGCGGTACGGGTACCGCTCGGCGCGGCCGCACGGGACGGCGACCTCGATCCGGCCGGGCGGGGCGGCCAGGTCCGGCAGGATCGGGCAGTCGCCGGCCCGCAGCACCTCCGCGCCGCCGAACTCGCCGGTCAGCAGCAGGAGTCCGCCCTCGGTGCGGACGGCGGGCGCCGCCCCGGCGGCGGGGCGGACGGTGGCGTGCTCCTCGTCGACGGTCCACTCGACGCGGTAGGGGCCGGGCGGGTCGGCCGGGTCGCCGCGCCGGCGCGCGAGGGCCGGGCCGTACGGGGTGCGGACCTCTGCGAGCGGGGGGCCGGGGTCGGCGGGGCGCAGGCGCTCCAGGTGGACCAGCACGGGGGCGAGCCCGCTCAGGTGAGCCGGGAGCCGGCCGCGGGGGCGGCCAGGGCGGCGGCGAGGTCGGCGGCGAAGGCGGTGGATTCGGCGGGGGTGAGGGTGGAGACGGTGATCCGGAGGCCGGGCGGGGAGGCGAGGCGGAAGCGGGAGCCGGGGGCGGTGACCCAGCCGCGGTGGAGCAGGGCGGCGGTGGCGGCGGTCTCGTCGGGGACGGGGACCCAGACGTTGAGGCCGCTGGCGCCGTGGGCGCGGATGCCGTGGGCGGCGAGGGCGGCGAGCAGGGCGTCGCGGCGGGCGCGGTAGACCGGGGCGGGGGCGGGCGGGTCGCGGCGCAGTTCGAGGACGGCGCGCTGGAGCAGGTGGCTGACCCAGCCCGCGTCCAGGCGCTGGCGGCCCAGGACCCGGGCGATGGTGTCGGCGTCGCCGGTGCAGACCGCGACCCGCAGGTCGGGGGCGAGCGCCTTGGCGGCGGAGCGCACCAGCGTCCAGTGCGCGACGGTGCCGGCGGCCAGTGACTGGAAGGGCTGGTCGACCATGCCGTGGCCGTGGTCGTCCTCGATCAGGACGGTGGCGGGGCGGGCGGCCAGGACGGCGCGCAGCGCGGCGGCGCGGGCCGGGGTGAGGGCGGCGCCGGTGGGGTTCTGGGCCCGGCTGGTGACGATCAGGGCGCGGGCGCCGTGGTCGAGCGCGGCGGCGGCGGGGCCGGGCAGCGGGCCCTCGTCGTCGACCGGGACGGGGACGGGGCGCAGGCCGAGCGCGGGCAGCAGGTCGAGCAGGCTGCCCCAGCCCGGGTCCTCGACGGCGACGGTGTCGCCGGGGCGCAGGTGGGCGGCGAGGACCCGCGAGATGGTGTCCAACGCGCCGGAGCAGACCGCGAGTTCGCCGTCGGGGACGCCGTCGGCGCGGAACTCGGCGCGGAACCCGGCGAGCAGCCCCGGCTCGGCGACCGGCTGCCCGTACAGGACGGCGGGCCCGGCGGCCGCGGCGGCCAGCGCGGGGCCGAGCGGGGGCAGCAGGGCCGGGTCGGGGTTGCCGGCCGACAGGTCGCGGGCGCCGGGCGGGACGGGCAGCCGGGCCTGGTCCCGGGGGGCGGTGACCGGGCGGGGGCGGACGCGGCTGCCGCGCCGCCCGGCGGTCTCGATGACGCCGCGTTCGCGCAGCAGGCGGTAGGCGGCGGCCACCGTGTTGGGGTTCACGCCGAGCTCGACGGCCAGGTCGCGCAGCGGGGGCAGGGCGGCGCCCGGGGTCAACTCCCCTGCCGCGACCGCGCGTTCGACGTCGGCGGCAATCTCGCTGGCTCGCCGACCGGTGATCCGATACTCTCCTAGCACAAAGAAGATTATGCACTAGTGCAGAGGAGTTGTCATGTCGGACAGCCCCGGCGGGTCGTACACCCGCGACGGCCTCACCACCCCGACCCGCTCCAAGGAGCGCGCCGCCTGGGACGAGCAGGTGGTGCACGCGATCCTGGACGCCGGGTACCTGTGCCACCTCGGCTTCGTCCGGGACGGCGCGCCGGTGGTGCTGCCCACGCTGTACGCCCGGGTCGGCCGCCGGCTGTACGTGCACGGCTCGACCGGCAGCCGCCCGCTGCGCGGGGCCAAGGGCGAGGAGGGCCTGCCGGTGTGCGTGACGGTGACGCACCTGGACGGGCTGGTGCTGGCCAAGTCGGCCTTCCACCACTCCGTCAACTACCGCTCGGTGGTCGCGCACGGCACCGCCCACCAGGTCACCGACCCCGCCGAGCTGCGGCTGGCGCTGGACGCGATCGTCGAGCAGGTGGTGGCGGGCCGCGCGGCCGACTGCCGGCCGGCCAACGCCAGGGAGCTGGCCGCCACCGCGGTGATCCGGCTGGAGCTGGACCGGGTCTCGGCCAAGACCCGCACCGGCGGCGTCAACGACGAGCCCGAGGACCTCGCCCTGCCGTACTGGGCGGGCGTGGTGCCGGTCGCCCCCGCCCACGGCGCGCCGCTGCCCGCCCCGCACACGGACGTCGAACTCCCGCCGTACCTCCGGGAGTCGGCGTGCTGATCCGGGGCTGGGACCGGGGCTCGGAGCAGGAGTGGCGCCAGTGGCTGGCCGCCGGGCGGGACTTCGGCACCCTGGCGGCCAACGGCCCCGACGGCCCGGTCCTCGTCCCCACACACTTCCTGCTGGACGCGGACGCGGGCGAGGTGCTGCTGCACCTGGCCGCCGCCAACCCGCTGCTCGCCGCGGTGCGCGCCGACCCGCGCGTCACGCTGGCCGTCACCGACGACTACGCCTTCGCCCCCGGCCGCTGGCGCGGCGAGCCGTACACGCCGACCAGCTACTACGCGTCCGTCCAGTTCTCCTGCACCGCCGAGCTGGTGGAGGACGCGGCGGGCAAGGCCGCGATCCTCAACCGGCAGCTGGCGCACTTCCAGCCCGAGCGGCCCGGCGACCGGGTCGGTCCCGGCGGCGCGCACTGGGCGCTGCTGACCGGCGTGCGGGGGCTGCGGCTGACGGTGCGCCGGGTGCGGGCGAAGTTCAAGTACGACGACAAGAAGCCGGTCGAGCTCCAGGCCGAGGTCGCCGAGCGGCTGGCCGAGCGCCACGCGGCCACCGGGAACCCGCGGGACGCCGGGGCGCGGGCGCAGCTGCTGCGGCGGATGGCGGTACGGACGGCCGGTGCCGACCGTTCGCCGGACTGACGGATCGTCCGTTCCGGGCGTGTCGAACGCGTACCGCGGGGTAGCCGCTGATCGAATTACCTCCGGATATTTCCGCCCGAAACGGGCGGAACGGGATGTAGGGAGAGAACACTGGCTACCCACTCCGCCGCCAGGGACGAACACCTCGGCCATGTGGTGTTCATCTCCGCAGCCGCCGCGATGGGCGGGTTCCTGTTCGGCTACGACAGCGCGGTGATCAACGGTGCGGTCACCGGCATCCAGAAGCACTTCGGCGTCGGCAACGGCGAGACCGCGTTCGTGGTCGCCATCGCCCTGCTCGGCTCGGCGGCCGGCGCGGTGGTCGCCGGCTGGCTGGCCGACCACTACGGCCGGGTGCGCACCATGCTGCTGGCCGCCGTCCTGTTCGCGATCAGCGGCGTCGGCTCGATGTTCCCGCCCAGCATCGAGGTGCTCGGCGTGTGGCGCGTGCTCGGCGGCATCGCCATCGGCATCGCCTCGGTGATCGCCCCCACCTACATCGCCGAGGTCGCGCCGACCGCGTACCGGGGGCGGCTGGCCTCCTTCCAGCAGATGGCCATCGTGCTCGGCATCACCGTCTCGCAGCTCGCCAACTGGGGGCTCAACCAGGCCGCCGACGGCGAGTCCACCAACCACCTGGCGGGCGTCCAGGCGTGGCAGTGGATGCTCGGCGTGGAGGCCGTGCCCGCGATCGTCTACGGGCTGATGGCACTGTCCATCCCCGAGTCGCCGCGCTACCTGATCGCCAACAACCGGGAGGCGCAGGCCCGCAAGGTCCTGGCCGAGGTCGAGGGCTCCGGCGTCGACCTGGACGCCCGGATGGCGGAGATCCGCCAGGTGCTCGACACCGAGAACAAGCCCCGTCTGAAGGACCTGCTGGGCGGGCGGTTCGGGCTGCTGCCGATCGTCTGGATCGGCATCGGCGCCTCGGTGTTCCAGCAGTTCGTCGGCATCAACGTGATCTTCTACTACTCGTCGTTCCTGTGGCAGTCGGTCGGCATCGACGAGTCCAACTCGCTGCTGATCTCGCTCTCCACCTCGATCGTCAACGTGGTCGGCACCGTGGTCGCGATGCTGCTGGTCGACCGGATCGGCCGCAAGCCGCTGGCGCTGGCCGGCTCCGCGGGCATGGCCGTCGCCCTCGCGGTCGCCGCCTGGGCGTTCTCCTTCCGGCACGGCACCGGCGACAGCGCGACCCTGGACGACGCGTACGCCACCACCGCGCTGATCGCCGCGCACGTCTTCGTGTTCTGCTTCGCCTTCTCCTGGGGCGTGGTGGTCTGGGTGCTGCTCGGCGAGATGTTCCCCAACCGGATCCGGGCGCTGGCCCTGTCGGTGGCCGCCTCCGCGCAGTGGATCGCCAACTGGGCGATCACCGTCAGCTTCCCCAACCTCTCCGACTGGAACCTGTCGGCGACGTACGTCATCTACGCCTGCTTCGCGCTGCTCTCCATCCCGTTCGTGGCCTTCTTCATCAAGGAGACCAAGGGCAAAGCACTGGAGGAGATGGGCTGAACGGAACCGGTCGACCTGCCGACAGGACGACCGACGGCGGGTGGCGGAGACGGCCGCCGCCACCCGCCGGCCCTAGAGTGCAAGGCGAACCCCCCGCTGCCCGCCGCGAGCTGCCGCCCGCGGCCGTCCCGACGGAGAGGCCATGGGCGCCGCCCGCCAGAACACCAGCTTCCCCGGCCCCGGAAGCACCCTGCACGGCTACCTCGCCCCACCGCCCACCGCCCACCGGCACCGGCCCCGGCGTCCTGGTCGTCCAGGAGTGGTGGGGCCTCACCCGGCACATCGCCGAACTCACCGACCGCCTCGCCGCGGCCGGCTTCGTCGCCCTCGCCCCCGACCTGTACGGCGGCACCGTCACCCACGACCGGGCCGAGGCCGCGAGGATGAGACGCGAACTCCCGGTGGAACGGGCCGCCGAAGAACTCTCCGCCGCGGTCGACCACCTGCTCGACCACCCCGCGACGGTCGGCGACGCGATCGGCGTCGTCGGCCTCTGCATGGGCGGCGCCCTGGCCCTGCACCTCGCCACCCGTGAGGGCGACCGGATCGCCGCGGTCGTCCCCTTCTACGGCCTCCCGGACGAGGACCACCCCTACACCGGCCTCACCGCGCACGTCCTCGGCCACTACGGCGAACGGGACGCCTCGCTGCCCACCGAGACCGTCGACGAGGCCGCGATCCGCATCGGCGAGGCGACCGGACGCCGCCCCGAGATCCACTTCTACCCGGCCGGCCACGCCTTCCTCAACGACGAGAAGACCCCCAGCACGTACGACCCGCTCCAGGCCGAGATCGCCTGGCGCCGCACCGTCAGCTTCCTCTGGGGCCACCTGGGCTGACACCGCCCCTGGCGGGGGGCCCGGGCGGGAGGGGAGGGACAACGGCCCGAGACCGCCTGGCGCCGCACCGATCAGCCTCCTCTGGAGCTACCTGAGCTGACACCGCCTCCGGCGAGGTCCAGGCGGGAGGAAGAGACAACGGCCCGGGACCGCTCATGCCGCACCATCAGCCTCCTCTGGGGCCAGCCGGGCCGAAACCGCCTCCGGCGAGGGTGCGAGGGACGAGACCGCCCGGGGCCAGACCATCAGTCTCCTCCGGGAGTAACTGGGCTGACACCGCCCCCGGCGGGGGCCCGGGCGGGAGGGGAGAGGCAACGGCCCGGGACCGCCCGGCGCCGCGCCGATCAGGCACCTCCGGAGACAGCCGGGCTGAAACCGCCTCCGGCGAGGGTGCCAAGGGCCGGGGTCGTCCGGGGGCGTGCCGTCCGGCTTCGGTTGGGCGGCCGGTTGCGTGGGTGGGTTTCGCCGGTGGGAAAAGCGCTGGACAGCGGGGGTGCGGCGGGGGCATCGTCGGGCGGTGGGTTTCCTCGATCCGGCCTGGGCGGGCCGTAATTACCGCGTTCAGAGCGCTGCGGCGGTGGTGAGCGGGCTCGGCAACGCCGCGGCGCCGATCGCCACCGCGTTCGCCGTGCTGCACTCCGGGGCCGGGTGGGGCAGTGCCGAGGTGGGGTACGTGACGGCGGCCCGGACGGTGCCGTTGGTGGTGCTGCTGCTGGTGGGCGGGGCGGTCGCGGACCGGCTGCCGCGGCATCTGGTGATGGTCGGGGCGAACGTGTTCAACGCCGGTTCGCAGGCGGTGCTGGCGGCGCTGGTGCTGTTCGGGCAGCCGGGTCTGTGGGCGCTGATGGCGCTCTCGGCGGCGGGCGGGGCCGGGCAGGCGTTCTACGCGCCGGCCGCGGAGGGCGTGATCCTGCGGGCGGTGCCGGCGGAGCACGCCGCGAAGGCGTTCTCGGTGTTCAAGATGGCGGTGAACGGCGCGTCGATCGCCGGTGCGGCGCTCGGCGGCGTGCTGGTCGCGGCGGTCGGCCCCGGCTGGGTGCTGGCGGGCGACGCGGCGTGCTTCGCCGTCGCGGCGGCGCTGCGGGCCGGCCTGCAGCAGGTGGCCGCCGACCGGGGCCCTGGCGGGCCCGGGCTGGTGCACGAACTGCGGGTCGGCTGGCGGGAGTTCCGCGCCCGGCGGTGGCTGTGGGCGGTCGTGGTGCAGTTCGGGGTGACGAACGCCTGCGTGCTCGCGGTGGAGGCGGTGTACGGGCCGGTGGTGGCCGAGGACCGGATGGGCGGCGCCGGGGCGTGGGGCGCGGCGATGGCGGCGCTGAGCGTCGGCATGCTGGCGGCGGGCCCGCTGATGACGCGTTGGCAGCCGCGCCGGCTGCTGCTGGTGGGCAACGGCGGGGTGTTCCTGTTCGGGCTGCCGCCGCTGGCGCTGGCACTGGGGTGGCCGCTGGTGCCGGTGGCGGTGGCGATGTTCCTGGCGGGGGCGGGCACCACGGTGTTCATCGTGGGCTGGATGGTGACGTTGCAGCAGGAGGTGCCGGAGGAGCTGCTGTCCCGGATGTCGGCGTACGACGCGTTCGGCTCGTTCGCGCTGCTGCCGCTGGGCAGCGCGCTGGCCGGTCCGGCCGCGGCGGCGTTCGGCCTGTCCGGGGCGCTGTGGGGGTGCGCGCTGGTCTGCGCGGCGCTGGCCGGGCTGGTGCTGCTGGTGCCGGAGGTGCGGCGGTTGGAGCGGGCGGTCGCCGGGCCGGCGTCCCGCGCGCCGGAACCGGAACCCGTCACTTCCGGGTGACAGCCGCTGACAGCTTGCAACCTCCCGGGGCCGCGCTTCGTCCGAGCAGGTAATTGGCCGCGACCCCCGGGGAGACCGCCGCATGGGCAAGCCACTGCTGTACCTGGACGTCGACGGGGTGCTGAACCCGGTGTTCCCGTCCCCCGACGACGACTTCGACGCCCACACCCTGCTGGGCTACTCCGTCCTGCTGTCACCTCGCCACGGCGACTGGCTGCGCGAACTGGCCGACCGCTACGAGCTCGTCTGGGCCACTACCTGGGAGGAGCGGGCCAACGAGCACATCGCCCCGCTGCTCGGGCTGCCCGAGCTGCCGGTGGTGGTGTTCAGCGGGTACGTGCCGCAGCCCGGCGACCCCCGGGTGCCGCTGATGGAGCTGTTCTCGGCCGCCAAGTGGGCGCCGATCCTGCGGCACGCGCAGGGCCGCCCGTTCGCCTGGGTGGACGACTGCATCCCGCCGCGGCTGGTGCGGCGCAGCGTGCTGCGGGCGGACCGGCTGCTGCTGCCGGTCGACCCCGCGCAGGGCTTGCAGCGCGAGCACGTGGAGCGGCTGCTGCGGCGCCCGCCCTCGCGGGCCTGGCCGAACCCGTGGGCCTGCTGAGGTCCGGACGCCGGAGCACCCGGACACCGGAGCACCCGGACACCGGAGCACCGGAAAACGTCGGCGCGGTTCAGCCCCGGGGCGGTTCCGGACGGTCGGCGTCCGGGGTGTCGGCGGCTTTGGCGTCAGCGGCCTTGGCGTCGGCGGCCTTGGCGTCGGCGGCCGGGGTGTCATCGGCGATCTCGACCCAGACCCGCTCCCAGCGGGCGTTGTCGCTGTGGCCGAAGCGGTCGCCGAGGCTGAGGACCCGCAGCACGGCCAGGGTCTGGGTGCGGTCGGGGTGCTCGCCGACCCCGACGGAGAGCCGGGTGGCGCCGGTGCGGGTGCGGTCGACCACCGGCGGGCGGCCGGTGAGCTTGTGCAGGGCGTCCGCCACCCGGCTCACCCGATCGCCGTGCCGGCTCGATTGTCCGTCCATCTGCCGCTCCCCCGTTCCGCGTAGCCGTGCTCGTCGGAACCACCCTACCGCCGCGCGGTGACGGTGCGTCAGGTATCGGGTCGTGGAGCGTAGCGGCGGGGACGGGCGGGTCAGGGCAGCCAGCTGACGTGGCCGGCCAGCAGGGCGTAGCCGACGAAGGCGGTGGTGTCGATCAGGGCGTGCGCGGCGACCAGCGGGCCGACCCGCTGCCAGCGGCGGTAGAGCAGGCAGAAGACCACGCCCATCACCATGTTGCCGACCAGGCCGCCGACGCCCTGGTAGAGGTGGTAGGAACCGCGCAGCACCGCGCTGGCGGCGATCGCCGCGGGCCAGCCCCAGCCGAGTTGGTGCAGCCGGCGCAGCAGGTAGCCGACCACCACGACCTCCTCCAGGATGGCGTTCTGCCAGGCGGAGGCGACCAGGACCGGGATCCGCCACCAGACGTCGGGCAGGCCGGAGGGGGCGACGGTGAGGTTGAACCCGGCGGCCTGGGCGCCGAGGTAGAGGGCCAGGCCGGAACCGCCGATGCAGGCCGCGACCACCGCGCCGCGGCCGAGGTCGGAGAGCTTGCGGGTCAGGTCGAAGCCGAGGGCGCGCAGCGCGGCGCCCTCGCGGACCAGCAGGTAGCCGACCAGGACGACGGGCATCAGGCCGCGGGCGACGTAGTAGAGCTGCCAGGCCAGGTCGAGCCAGGGGCGGCCGGGGGCGCGGGAGGCGTTGAGGGTGGCGACCTGGCTGCCGAGCGCGGCGGGTTCGGTGAGCGAGCCGACGAAGCTGATCAGCGAGCTGATGCCGCTGGCGCCGAGGGAGAGGCCGAGGACGATCAGCAGTTCGGCGGCGAGCAGCCGGCGCGAGGGGGTCTGGGGCGTGGTGGCGGGCTCGGCCGAGGCGGTGGTCACGGTTCTCCCGGGGGCGGACGATCGGCCCGGGGCGTGCGGCCGCCCCGGGCCGATCATCCTTTCACAGGAAGATGAGGCTCCCGTGAAACGCCGCCGCGCGGGCCGGGGCCACCGCGGGGACGGGGGCCGGGGTCAGGCGACCGGCCAGGTGTGCACCGGTTCGCCGGTGCGCATGCACTCGATGTAGCGGCGGGTCATCGCGGCGATCGCCTCGTTCGGGCCGAGGCCGTGGTGCTCGCGCAGCCGGTGGACGGTGGCGGCCTGCCAGGCGGCGCCGTTGGTGCGGCGCAGGCAGCGTTGCTCGATGATGCCGAGGTAGCGGTCCCGGTCGCGGGGCTCGATGCCCCACTCGTCCAGGCCCTGGTGGGCGAGCGGCAGCAGTTCGTTCAGCACCAGGTCGGTGGCCGGGAGTTCGACCCCGCCACGGGCGCCGCGGCCGCTGCGGGGCCACCACTGGACGGCGTCGATGCCGTGCCGGGCGCCGTTCTGGAAGTTCTGGTCGGCCCGTTCGAAGGGGAGCCTGGTCCAGATCGGGCGGGGCTGTTCGGCCAGCGCCCGGACCAGGCCGTAGTAGAAGGCGGCGTTGGCCAGGGTGTCGACGACGGTCGGGCCGGCGGGGAGGCAGCGGTTCTCCACCCGCAGGTGGGCGACGCCGTCGGAGACGTCGTACACGGGGCGGTTCCAGCGGTAGACGGTGCCGTTGTGCAGCCGCATCTCGCCGAGCCGGGGCACGCCGCCGGAGGCCAGCACCTTGACCGGGTCCTCGTCGTCGCAGATCGGCAGCAGGGCCGGGAAGTACCGCAGGTTCTCGGCGAACAGGTCGAGCGCGGAGTCGACCCAGCGCTCCCCGAACCAGGTGATGGGGCGCACGCCCTGCGCCTTGAGCTCGGCCGAGCGGGTGTCGCAGGCCTGCTGGAACAGCACCGGGCGGGTCTCGCGCCACAGCTCGCGGCCGAACAGGAACGGGGAGTTGGCGCCGAGCGCGAGCTGCGCGCCGCAGATCGCCTGGGCCGCGTTCCACACCGAGGCGAACCGGGCGGGGGTGACCTGGAGGTGGAGTTGCAGCGAGGTGGCGGCGGCCTCGGCGACCATCGACACCGAGTCGACGGCCAGGCGCTCCACCCCGTCGATGTCGAGCGCGATGTCCTCGCCGCGGGCGGCCATGATCTGGTCGCTGAGCAGGCTGTAGCGGTTGTTGCGGCTCATCGCGTCCAGCCCGGCGTGTTCGAGGCCGAGGGTCGGCAGGATGCCGACCATCACGATCCGGGCCCCCGCGTCGGCGGCCCGGCGGTCGGCGTAGCGCAGGCCGGTGTCGAGCTCCTCCCGCAGGTCCTCGAACACGTGGCCGCCCAGGCGGCGCGGGGCGACGTTGACCTCGATGTTGAACCGGCCCAGCTCGGTCTGGAAGTCGGGGGAGGAGATCGCCTCCAGCACCCGCTCGTTGCCGAGCACCGGGAGCCCCCGGTCGTCGGCCAGGTTCAGCTCGATCTCCAGGCCCATCATCGCCTTCGGCCGGTCGAACCGCTCCTCCCTGAGCATCCGCCCCAGCACGTCCAGGCAGGACTGGAGCTTGCGGCGGTACAGCTGCCGGTCGGCCAGCTCCGCCCGGGTCGCCACGACCTTCTCTCCCACGGGTGCCTTCCCTCCCCTCGGTCGACAGTGCCTGAGCATCATGCCCAGGTCGAAGATCGATAGCCCACGATGCGAACACCCGCGCGAGACAGTGATCCTGACGCTCCGTCAGCGATTCCCCGACTTGAAACGGGCAACTGAACGTGATATGAAGGTCACCCTGCGCACCTGTTCGAATGGAATTCGCACGCCGCTCAGGCCCGGTCCAGGCCGTCCGAGTCGCCCCCGATGTCGAGGGATCTCGTCGACGACCCGCCCACCCACTCGGCGCCCCACGCACAACCGGACACGGCCAGACCTCCCTCATGTCGGTGCCGTGCCGGTATGCCGCAACGGCGCGCCGATCTCGCACGGAGAGGCGACTCAGCCATGACCCTGCACCTGCCCCAGCCCCCGGCCGGCGCACTGCGCGCCGCGCTCTCCGCCCTCGCCCCCGCGGAGGCGGCGGCGCCACCCTGGGCCGCCGTGCCGCCGCGCGGCGCCGGCCGCCTCCGCCCGCTGCTCGCCCTGCCCGTCCACACCCTGCACGGGCCCGCGCCCCGGCTGGCCGGGGCCGACCGCACGGGCTGGCGCTTCCTGCTCAGCGCGAGCACCGCCGACGACGCGGCACCCGCGCCCTGCGGGCACGGCGGCTGCACGGCCGGGGCCGCCGACGGTGGCGACCGGCGCGCGGAGCGCGGGTCACTGACAGTCGGGGAGTTCACCGAGGACGGGCTGGAGGAGGTGGTGGCCGCCGCCGAGGTGGTCGACGGCGCGGACGGCCCGGTCTTCTCCCACCTGAGCGCCGGCCCGTTCCTCGACTCCACCGTGCGGGCGCTGAGCCAGGCCTGGCAGCTCACCCACGGCACGCCCGTGCGGTACGAGCCCCGGCTGCTGCCGCTGCCCGAGCACTACGCCTCGGCGCTGTGGCTGCACGGCGGCCAGCCCGGGGAGGACCTGCTGATCCCGCTGGCCCCCGCCCCGCTCGGGGTGGCCGCGCACCAGGCGCTGCCCGCCGCCGAGTTGCTGGCCCGGCTGGAGCGCTCGCCCGCGGCCCGGCCGACCGCGCTGATCGGTTGATCGCACCGATCACACCGATCACACCGATTGCGTTGATCGGGTTGACCGTGCCGCCGGGGTCGGCGGACCCGGCGGCCGGTTGACAACTCTCGGAAGTGGACCCGCACCACCCGGACGGGCCATGCCGCACTGATCCGATCGGATCGGTCCGGCATGGCCCGTTCGTGCGTGGATCGGACCGTCCCCCACCCGCTCGGGTGATCTCGCGGGTTCTTCTGTGGCGCATGTCACCAAATGGCTGCGCGAGCGCCCGCGGAGCCGGACACTGGTGTCGGTCGGGTCGCGGACCAATCGTCCTACCCGGCTGACGCCGTTTCACACCTGAACCGGCTCAGATTTTCAGCGAAGCGAGGTACAAGGATGTGCCAGCACCGAACCGAGTGTCCGCCCGCCGACTCGGCGGACCGGGAGGCGGCCGTTCCGGTCGCCCGCCACCCCGAGCAGGGCTGGAGCCTGCTCTGCAACGGGGTGCTGCTGTTCGACGACACCGGCGAGCTGCTGCCGGACGGCCGGGTGATCGCCCCGCGCCGGAGCCTGCTGATCGCCGCCTGAGCCTCCCGCTCTCCCCGCACTTCCCCTCCCGCCCTCCCCGCACTTCCCCACTCTCGCTCGAATCCCGCCCGGTGCCCGTCCGGAGTCCGCACTCCTCCGGACGGGCACCGCTGCGTCAGGAGCCGCCGTGCGGGCGGTCGGTGGGCGTCGCGGGGTCGTACCAGAAGCCGGCCATCGGGGAGCGCGGCGTCCAGCCGAGGCTGGTGTAGAGGGCGCGGCCCTCGGTGGTGCCGACCAGCACGGCGGTGCGCGCGCCGGCCGCGTGCGCCTCGTTCTGCAGGGTGCGCATCAGGAGCGAGCCGAGGCCGCGGCGGCGGTGCTCGGGGGCGGTCTCGATCTGGTCGGCGACGGCGAGCAGCGGGGCGTCGACCCGGCCGCCGAGCGGGGTGGCGGGGGCCAGGCCGACCTGGCCGCGGGCGGCGAAGGCGCCGTCGGCGGTGCGGATCAGGGCGCGGACGGTGCCGCCGCGGCTCCAGGTGGTGATCCGGTAGCCGGCCGGGACGGCGGGCCGCTCGGGGCGCAGGTGAACGGTCATCAGGTGGCCGGGGGCGTCCTGGTGCCAGCCGGGGCCGATCCAGGGCAGGACCCGCTCCTCCTCGGCGAACAGCTTGAGCCACGTCCAGGGGGCGGCGGACTCGCCGAGCTTGCGGACGTCCGCCTCGGCGGGGGCGGGCAGCACGTGGCGCCGCACGTGGCGGGCCTGGCCGACGTCGATGCTCCAGCCCCAGGGCTCGGGGGCAGGGTCGGCGGCGCCGCGGGAGACCGTCCAGCCGCTGACCCAGGCCCGGACGAGTTCGGGGAGGGTGGCGTCCTCGGACATGCTGCACTCCAGATTCGGTAAGGGTTGATATCGGCCTGCGAAGCTTACCTCGGGCGGGGCGGACCGGCCATCCGCGACAGCCCCGCCAAGATGTCTGTACAGGTTGTGCCTCGGGTGTCATCCGCGCGTCATCCGCCGCACCGGTCCAGTCCACCTGTGCCGCCTACCAATGGTCACGGCCGGGAGCAACGGAGCCCGGCACCGTGCACGAGGAGCCCCCGATGAGTCCCGAACTGTCGCGCCCGAGCCCCGCGCTGTCGCGCCGCACCCTGCTGGGCGGCGCCGCCGCCGCGGCCGTGCTGTCCGCGCTGCCGCTGAGCGTCCGTCAGGCGCTGGCCGCCCCCGCCCGACCCGGCAGGCTGGAGGACATCCAGCACGTGGTCGTCCTGATGCAGGAGAACCGGGCGTTCGACCACTACTTCGGCACCCTGCCCGGCGTGCGCGGCTTCGGGGACCGCGCCGCGGTGCGCGGCGTCAACGGCCGCTCGGTGTTCCACCAGCCCGACCCGTCCCGGCCCGAGGGCTACCTGCTGCCGTACCCGATGAACGCCGCCCACACCAGCGCCTACCAGCAGGGCGCGCCGGCCTTCGGCTACGTCGACTCGATGAACGCCTGGAACGACGGCCTGGCCGACGGCTCGGTCACCCGGCGCTCCTCGGGCTGGCTCGGCCAGGGCTACTACGAGTCGGCCGACATGCCCTTCTACCACGCGCTGGCCTCGGTGTTCACCACCTGCGACGCGTACTACGCCTCGGTGCAGTGCAACACCAACACCAACCGCGAGCACCTGATGACCGGCACCAGCGGCGGCACCGTCCGCGACACGCCGGTGACCGACAACTCCGAGCCCGCCGCGGGCTTCGAGTGGACCACCTACGCGGAGCGGCTGGAGCGGGCCGGGGTCAGCTGGCGCACCTACCAGGCGCTGGACAACTTCGACGACAACGCGCTCGCCTGGTTCACCTCCTTCATCCAGGCCAAGCCGGGCTCGGCGCTGTACGAGCGCGGGCTGCGGGCGGTCGGCGACCCGGCGAAGAAGGGCGACCCGTTCGCGATGGGCGACGCGCTGGTCGAGGCGTTCGCGAACGACGTGCGCGACGACAGGCTGCCGCAGGTGTCCTGGCTGGTCGCGCCCGCCGCGCTGTCCGAGCACGCCAACTACGCGCCGCCGAACGGCGAGCACCTCACCGCCCGGCTGCTGGCGGCGCTGGCCGCCAACCCGGAGGTGTGGGCGAAGACCGTGTTCATCCTCAACTACGACGAGCACGGCGGCTTCTTCGACCACCAGCTGCCGCCCGTCCCGCCGCTGGCCGCCGGGCGCGGCGCGTCGACCGTCCCGGTGGACGGCGAGGTGGTGGTGCGGGTCGGCAAGGGCGGCTCGACGTACCACCGGGTGGTCGGGCAGGACGGCCGCTACCGGGTGCGGAACGCGGACGGCTCGCTGGGCTGGTCGGCGACGCTGCCCGCCGGGGAGACCCTGGTGTCCGGGCCGTACCCGATGGGCCTGGGCGTGCGGGTGCCGATGGTGGTGGTCTCGCCGTGGACCCGCGGCGGCGTGGTCGACTCCACGGTGTACGACCACACCTCGGTGATCCGGCTGCTGGAGCGGCGCTTCGGCGTCGCCGAGCCGAACATCTCGCCCTGGCGGCGGGCCGTCACCGGCGACCTCACCGACGTCTTCGACTTCTCCGGGCAGGACCCGGCCTGGCCGGAGCTGCCCGACACCTCCGGCAACCGGCAGAAGGTCACCGACACCGGCAAGCTGCCCGCCCCGACCGTCCCGAAGCCGCAGGCGGCCCCGCGGCAGCAGCGCGGCATCCGCACCGCCCGGCCCGTCCCGTACCACCTCCAGGTCAAGGCCCGGGTCCGCAAGGGCGTGCTCACCCTCGACCTGGCCAACCCCGGCCGGCAGGGCGCCGTGATCGCCGCCTACCCCGAGCCCGGCAGCGCGCCGCGGCACTACACGGTGGGCGTCAAGGGCAAGCTCTCCGACACCTGGCAGCTCGGCCCCGACGGCTACGACCTGCGCCTGCACGGCCCGAACGGCGCGCTGTGGCACCTGCGCGGCGACGCGACGGGCTCGTACGAGACCTCGGTCTCCGAGGACGGCGGCGGCGGGTGGCAGCTGGCCGTGGAGGTCGCCAACCGGACGCCGGTGAGCCGGGTGATGACCATCGGCGACCTGGCGTACGGCGGCGGGCAGCGCGAGGTGCGGCTCGGCTCGGGCGAGTCCGCGGTGGTCAACCTGCCGGTGGGCAAGGAGGGTTGGTACGACGTCGTGGTCACCGCCCGGGACGACGCCCGCTACCGGTTCCGGCGCGCCGGACGGCTGCCGCACCAGGCCGTCGGGTCCACCGACCCGGCGATGGGCCTGGCCGACCCGCTGCTGCTCGACGTCGCGCTGGGCTCGGCGTCCGCGACCGTCGACGAGGCGGTCCTGCTGCCGGGCCGACCCGCCCGGCTGAAGGCCCGGCTCACCGCGACCGCCGACCTGACCGCCCTGGAACTCGCCCCGCTGCTGCCCGCCGGGTGGCCGGCCCCGACCGTGGTCACCGCGCCGCCCGCTGCGCTGGCCGCGGGCGCGAGCGCCGACGCCGAGTGGGAGGTCCAGGTGCCCGCGGCGCCCGCCGCCACCTCCCGGCTGCTGGTCACCGCGCGCGGCACGGCCGCCGACCGGTACGCCGTCGCCGACGGCGAGGTGGCGGCGCGCACCGCCCCGTCGATGGCCGGGTACCTGCTCGGCGAGGACTTCGAGTCGCTGGCCCCCGCCCTCGTCCCGGTCTCCGGCGTGCTCGGCTGGACGGCCCAGGCCCCCGCCGGCTGGTCGGTGGTCAACGCGCCCGGCATGCCGCAGGGCACCGTCCGCCTCCAGGGGTGGACCTTCCACACCAAGCGCGCGTGGTCCGCCCCCGCCGGGCAGGACCGCGGCAACTTCACCCGCGGCCTGGGCGTCCTCGCCGTCGCCGACCCCGACGACTGGGACGACACCGGCTCCCCCTCGGCCAGGGGCAGGTTCGACTCCACCCTGGTCTCCCCCGCCGTCCCCGTCCCGGCCGGCACCGACTCGCTGTACCTCGCCTTCGACTCGCACTACCGCCAGGAGGCCCCGCAGAAGGCGTCCGTGACGGCGGTGTTCGACACCGGCGAGGAGGCCCGGCTGCTCTTCTACAGCAGCGACGCCACCGGCAACGACAACGCCGGCCAGGACGCCGAGAACGCCTTCGTCACCCGCCGGTTCGCCGTCCCCGCCGGGGCCCGGACGGTCACCCTGGAGTTCCGGATGTACGACGCGGGCAACAACTGGTACTGGGCGGTCGACCACGTCCGCCTGGGCGTCCGCCCGATCACCGGCTGACGCCCCCGGACGCCGTCCCGTCCCGCCCCGCCGCCACGATGGGCGGCGGGGCGGGACGGGACGGGCGGGGTCAGAGGATCTGGATGGACTTCACCCGGGGCGGGTGGTTGGGGAAGGTGATGTCGTGCCAGCGCGTGATCTTCACCGAGTCGCCGTTGGCGTCGTAGTAGATGAGGTCGTTGTTGCCGGCGGAGATCCGGTCGACCCACCAGTTGCCGAAGTCCGTGCGGCCGGCGTTGGCGTAGCAGTCCACGCTCTGCTTGCCGTCGAGGTGGGACCAGATCTTGAGGTAGTTCTCGCCGCCCTTGCACTCGATGTGGTTGATGGCGTAGGCCTCGCCGCTCGGTACGACGACGGTGAGGGCGGTGGCTGCGGCGAACGCCAGGGCCGCCGAGAAGGCGGTCCGCTTGGTCCTGGAGAACACGGGGTCTCCTTCGGTGCGGGGCCCGCTGACGGGTCGTCAGCGGGCCCGGGAGACCTCAACGCACCGAGGGGCGGCATACCCCCGAACGCACCACTCCGGACACGAACCGGCGCCGCGCGACTTCACTCGTTCGTGTTCGCAGCGTAGAACGGCGGCCGGTCCGGGTGGCGGGCCAGGAAGGCCAGTCGGAGACCCCGGTCGAGGCGGAGGCGGAGGGCCGGGTCGGCGGCCAGCGCCGGGCCGAGGCGGGCGGCGAGGGCCTGGACGGCGGCGGGGTCGGCGGCCGGGTCGGCCAGGACCAGGGCCAGGGTGGCGTCGGCGTCGGCGTCCGGGGCGAGGTGGGCCGCGGTGACGGCGGGTTCGGCCGCGAGCAGGGTGCGCAGGGCCTGCTGCACCTCGGGGTCGCGGTGCGGCGGGAGGTGGCGGCGGTTCTCCGCGACGGCGCGCAGGCGGGCGCCGGACAGCTGGTAGGTGACCGGGCCCGCCGGGTCGATCAGCAGGGTGTCGGCGCGCTCGGCGAAGGCCACCATCGCGGCCTGCGGGGCGACCGTCGGGGCCGGGCGGGCGTCCGGGCGCCAGGCGGCCATGGTGGCCAGCGAGGTGAAGGCGGGCAGGGCGCGGCGGCCGTCGGGGGCCTCCACGACGGGGACGGCCATGTCGCTGGTCTTCTCGTGCCTGTGCCCGTCGGCGCCCACCTCGACCTCGCCGAGCAGTGCCACGATGGGCACCATCAACCGGCTCGGGGTGAGGGCGGCGAGCAGGTCGGGCTCGGTGGCCGGGTCCTGCTGCCAGGCGGCGAGGGCCGCGGCGAGGGCGGGGTCGGCGGTGCCGTCGTCCTCGGCGAACCCGGGGTTGGGGATGTTCTTGCGCTCCACCCCGTGAGGGTATGCCACGTTTACCTCGGGCGGATCGCGGAGACGGGTCCGGCGGCGGGCGCGCGGGCAGGCGGGCGGTCCTGGCTGGTGCAGGCGGTACGGGCGGGCGGTGCGGGCGGAGGAGGTGGCCGGTGGAGCGGCGCGGGCGGTTGGCGGTGGCGGCCGTGGTGCCCGGGACGGGTGCGGCGGCGGTGCGCGGCGGCGGGCTGTTCGTGACGGCGAGCACGGTGAAGGTCGACCTGGTCGCGGCGCTGCTGCTGCGGCACGGCGGGGAGGGCGGACTGACCGACGGGCAGCGGGAGTTGGCGGAGCTGTCGATCGTCCGCAGCGACAACGCGGCGGCGAGCGAGCTGTACCTGCTGGTGGGCGGGGCCGACGGGCTGGACGCGGCGTACCGGGCGCTCGGCCTGGTGGAGACCGTGGCCGGGCGGGACGGGTACTGGGGGCTGACCCGGACGACCGCCGGCGACCGGGTGCGGCTGCTGCGACGGGTCTTCGGGGCGCCGGCGGCGGGTCCGGGGGCAGCGGCGGGGGCGCTGCCCGGGCGGGAGTGGCTGGCCGCGCTGATGGGGCGGGTGGTGGCCGAGCAGGCGTGGGGCGTGTCGGCGGCGGGCGGGGACGGGGGCGGGGTCCGGTTGAAGAACGGCTGGCTGCCGCGCAGCGCCACCGGGCGGTGGGTGGTCAACAGCACCGGCGCGGTGGGGGCCGGGACGCTGGTGGCGGTGCTCTCCGACGGCTGGCGGGAGAGGGCGGAGGGCGTGGCGGCGGTGGAGGCGGCGGCGCGCTGGGCGGTGACCTCGGTGACCCCGGCGACGGTGACCCCGGCGACATCGGCAACGGCGCTGACGGCAACGGCCGGGCGGGGGCCGGGCGGACGCGACACCGGGGATTGGGGGCCCGATGGATCTACCGCCCAGTAGGGGGATGTGGCAGTCTGCGCCCATGGCACTCGTTGAAACCGCCGCGACCAGCGGCACCGTCTCCGACCGGGCCCGCTACGACCGGGCGACGGCGCACCTGGACGCGCCGCTGGCCATCGTCGACCTGGCGGCGTTCGACGCGAACGCCGCGGACCTGGTGCGGCGGGCGGGCGGGAAGCCGATCCGGGTGGCGTCGAAGTCGGTGCGGTGCCGGGCGCTGCTGGAGCGGGTGCTCGGGACGGACGGCTTCGCGGGGGTGATGAGCTTCACCCTGGCGGAGACGCTGTGGCTGGTGGAGTCCGGGTTCACCGACGTGCTGCTGGCGTACCCGTCGGCGGACCGGGCCGGGTTCGGGCGGCTGACCGCGGACCCGGAGCTGGCGCGGCAGGTCAGCGTGGTGGTGGACGACGAGGCGCAGTTGGACCTGATCGACGCGGCCCGGGAGGGCTCGGCGACGGTGCGGGTCTGCCTGGAGCTGGACACCTCGCTGCAACTGCTGGGCGGCCGGCTCCGGGTGGGTGCGCGGCGCTCGCCGCTGCGGACGCCCGAGCAGCTCGGCCGGTTCGCCGAACTGGTCGGCCGCCGCCGGGGGTTCGAGGTGGTCGGGCTGATGGCGTACGAGGGCCACGTGGCGGGCGTCGGGGACGCGGTGCCGGGGCGTCCGCTGCGGTCGGCGGCGGTGCGGCTGATGCAGGCGAAGGCCCGGTCGGAGCTGGCGGTGCGGCGCGCCGAGGTGGTCCGACGGGTGCGCGAGGTCGCCGAGTTGGAGTTCGTGAACGGCGGCGGCACGGGCAGCGTGGAGTCGACGGTCGCGGAGCGCGCGGTGACCGAGGTGGCGGCCGGTTCGGGGCTGTTCGTGCCCCGGCTGTTCGACAACTACCGCGCCTTCCACGGGCGTCCGGCGGCGCTGTTCGCGCAGCCGGTGGTGCGGCGCCCCGGGGTGGGCGTGGTGACGGTGCTGGGCGGCGGCTACCCGGCGTCCGGCCCGGCGGGCGCGGACCGCTCCCCCGTCCCGTACCTGCCGGCCGGTCTGCGCTACGACCCGCAGGAGGGCGCGGGCGAGGTGCAGACGCCGCTGCTGGGCTCGGCCGCGGACGACCTGCTGATCGGCGACCGGGTCTGGTTCCGGCACGCGAAGGCGGGCGAACTGTGCGAGCGCTTCCCGCAGTTGCACCTGATCGAGGGCGACACGATCACCGACACCGTGCCGACCTACCGGGGCGAGGGCCACACCTTCCTGTGAGCTCCGGCGGCTCCGCGCCGCGCGGCCGACCGCCGCGCGGCTCGGTCAGCGGGCCGGTCAGGCGGCCGTCCCGCCCGCGTTGCGGATCAGCCGCTGGAGCACCTTCACCGTGGCGACGTAGTCCGCGTCGTCGATGCCCGCGTGGAGGGCGGCGCGGATCGCGGGCGCGTTGCGGGCCGGGTCGACGCGGGCCCGCTCGCCCGCCGGGGTGAGCCACGGCCGGTCCTCGGCGTCGCGGCTCAGCCAACCGCGTTCCACCGGGGTCCCGGCCTCCGCCGCCGGGTCGTCCTCGGGCCGGAGGTGGGAGGCCATGGCCCGGCGCAGCTCGGCCAGGGTCATCCCCCGGTCGTCGGGTGAGACGTCGTTCGCCGACAGGTTGCGCAGCAGCCAGAACTGCGGCCGGGTGTGGCCCTTCTCGGCCTGCCCGGCCCGGGTGTACCCGATCAGCGCCTCGTGGGCGAGGCCCGTCCAGTAGGCGGCGGGCTGACCGGCGGGTTCGGCGTCGGAGCCCTGGTGGGTCGTCACGGACGTTCCCCTCCGGGTTCGGGTGCGCAACCGGCGCTCCGCACGGGTCGCACGGGTGGTCGTAGCGGTGGTCGTACGAGTCGTACGAGTCGTACGGAGACGGCAGGACTTCAAGCGCGGTTGAGGTCAAACACCCGTTCCCGCTGCTCCGGGCCGACGGACGACCACCCGGAGAAACTTCCGGAGATTTTTCCGCCGGTCGTGTCGAGAACCCGTCGGCGGCTCCGTCCCAGGGGTGAAGGCGGCCACAATGGGCCGCACCAGTACCTAGGAGTGAGACCGATGGCCAAGTACCTGATGCTGAAGCACTACCGCGGCGCGCCGGCCCCCGAGGGCTTCGTCCCGATGGACCGGTGGACGCCCGCGGAGGTCACCGCCCACATCCAGTACATGCGCGACTTCGCGGCGAAGCTGGAGCAGAGCGGCGAGTTCGTGGACGCCCAGGCGCTCGCGCCCGAGGGGACGTGGGTGCAGTACGGCGGCGAGGGCCGGCCGCCGGTCACCGACGGGCCGTTCGCCGAGACCAAGGACCTGATCGCCGGGTGGATGGTGATCGACGTGGACAGCTACGAGCGGGCCCTGGAGCTGGCCGCGGAGCTGTCGGCGGCGCCGGGCGCGGGCGGCGAGCCCATCCACGAGTGGCTGGAGCTGCGCCCGTTCATGTCCGAGCCGCCGACCGTCACGGAGTGACCCCGGTGTCCTCGCCGCCGAACCCGCCGGTCCGGCGGGACCGGCCGGAGCCGCCGGACCCGTCGGTGACGCCGGCCCCGCCGGTCCCGCCGATGGACGAGGCCCTGCTGCGCGTCCTCACCCCCGAGGTGCTGGCCGTGCTGGTCCGTCGCGGGGCCGACTTCGCGGCGGCCGAGGACGCCGTCCAGGAGTCCCTGGTGGAGGCCGTCCGGCGCTGGCCGGACGAGCCCCCGCGGGACCCGAAGGGCTGGCTGGTCACCGTCGCGTGGCGGCGCTTCCTGGACGCCGCCCGGGCCGACACCGCGCGCCGCCGCCGCGAGGACCTGGTGGACGAGCAGCCCGGGCCCGGCCCGGTGCCGGACACCGACGACTCGCTGCGGCTGTACTTCCTGTGCGCGCACCCGTCGCTGAGCGCGTCCTCGGCGGTGGCGCTGACGCTGCGCGCGGTCGGCGGCCTCACCACCCGGCAGATCGCCGCGGCGTACCTGGTGCCGGAGGCCACCATGGCGCAGCGGATCTCCCGGGCCAAGCGCACCGTCTCGGGCGTGCGGCTGGACCGGCCGGGGGACGTGGCGACGGTGCTGCGGGTGCTCTACCTGGTCTTCAACGAGGGCTACTCGGGGGACGTCGACCTGGCCGCGGAGGCGATCCGGCTGACCAGGCAGCTGGCGGCCCGGATCGACCACCCGGAGGTGTCCGGCCTGCTGGCGCTGATGCTGCTGCACCACGCCCGCCGGGCCGGGCGGACCGCGCCGGACGGCAGCCTGGTGCCGCTGGCCGAGCAGGACCGCACCCGCTGGGACACCGCCGCGATCGCCGAGGGCGTCGCCGTCCTCCAGGCGGCACTGGCCCGCGACCGGCTCGGCGAGTTCCAGGCCCAGGCGGCGATCGCCGCCCTGCACGCGGACGCGCCGACCGCCGCCGAGACGGACTGGGTGCAGATCGTCGAGTGGTACGACGAGCTGGCCGCGCTGACGGACAGCCCCGTGGTGCGGCTGAACCGGGCCGTCGCGGTCGGCGAGGCGGACGGCCCCCGCGCGGGCCTGGCCGCGCTCGCCGCGCTGGACGACGCGCTGCCCCGGCACACCGCCGCCCGCGCGTACCTGCACGAGCGGGCCGGCGACCTGCCGACCGCAGCCGAGCTGTACGCCCGGGCCGCCCGCGCGGCCGGCACGCAGGCCGAGCGGGACCACCTGATACGGCAGGCCGCCCGGCTCAACACCCTGCTGCGCGACGGGATTTGACCCGCCCCGCGGTACGGCCGCGGCCCGGCGCGCCGTTCCCCCGGACGGGAGGGAGCGGCACGCCGGGCCGCGGCCGGCGGAGGGTGCGGCGGTCAGGTGGTGGTGCCGCCACCGCCGCCCTGGAGGGAGCCGGGGTCGACCTTGGTGATGCCCTGCAGGATGCTGTCCATCTGGTCCAGGCCGGGCGCCTTGTCGGCGATGTCGAAGCCGAAGTGGACGGCGGTCAGCGCCTTGCCGTCGGCGGTCGGGAAGACCACCGTCTCCACGTAGCCCGGGTTGCCCTTCGCCGCGTCGACCTGCCAGCGCACCAGGTAGCCGGAGCGGCCGGCCACCGTGACCGCCTCGTTCTTCAGCTCCTTGTGGCCGTTCAGGTCGCCGTAGGAATCCTTCGCGGCGGCGGCGATGTCCTGCTGCGCGGCCTGCTTGGCGTCGGTGCCGCTGATCTTGCTGGTGGACACCCCGCCCAGCGAGCAGTTGTCCGAGCCGTCGACGCAGGTGTAGCTGCCGGTGGAGATGCCGGCGTAGCCCTCCGTGCTGGTGCCGCCGGTCCAGCCGCTCGGGATCGGCAGCGAGATCCCGTTGACCATGTCGATGGCGGCCTTGGCGTTCGTCCCGCTCCCGTTGCCGTTGCCCTGGCCATTGCCCTGGCCGTTTCCACCGGTGCCGCCGGTGCCGCCGTTCCCGTTGCCGCCGCCGAAGCCGAAGCCGAACGGGTCGCTGGGGTTGGCCTTCCCGTTGCCGTTGCCGTTCCCGTTGCCGTTGCTGCCGTTCCCGCCGGTGCCGCCGTTTCCGCCGTAGCGGTGCCCGTCCGAGCTGGAGGCGGCCGTGGACTTGGTGCCGTCCCGGTGGCCGTCCATCACCAGGTAGGTGACGCCGGAGCCGATCGCGAGGCCGAGCACGGCGGCGACCGAGGCGGCCACCAGGACCGGCTTGGACGGCTTGCGGCGGGGCGGCTCGGCCGCCGCGAACTGCCCGGCGTACGGGGGCAGCGGGGGGTAGTGCACGGTCTGCCCGGAGGCGTTCAGCACGGTGCCCTCCAGGACGGCGGTGTCCTCGGGGCCGGCCGCCCCGGCCCCGGCGTCCGGGCCCGGGGCGGGCGCGGCGTCGGCGGGGGCCGGGCGGGTCTCGGCGGTCCAACCCTTGCCGTCCCACCAGCGCTGGGGGCGGGGGTCGCTGTCGGTGTCGACGGGGTCCGGGTACCACCCGGCCGGAATCTGCTGCTCGCTCACGGTAGAGACCCTAGGCGGCTGCGGATAAGCGGGAAATCAGCGCGGGGCCGCAAACGGGTGTCCGGCGATGAGATTCCGGTGAGAATCGTCCGCTCGCGCCTCCCCGGGGCCTCTCGGAGCGGTTCCGGAGGAGTTCCGGAGGGGTTCCGGCCACGGCGGCGGCGGGCCGGGGCGACCGTGGGGGGCGCGAGCTGTGCTCCACGCGCCTGAAGGGGCGCGTGCGGGTGGTGGGTCGCCCGGCGGGGGGCGTGCACGGGCGGCAGAATGCGCGCCATGACTTCTCGCCCCGTGATCGGCATCAGCACCTTCCTCACCGACGCCGCCTGGGGGCGGTGGGACACCATCCGCTCCGCGCTGCTCCCCGCGCGCTACCCCGAGCTGGTGCGCGAGGCCGGCGGGATCGCCCTGATGCTGCCGCCGGACGCCCCGGAGCACGCCGCGGCCGTGGTCTCCCGGCTGGACGGCCTGGTGATCGCGGGCGGCGAGGACGTCGACCCGGCCCTGTACGGCGAGCGCCCCCACCCGCTGACGGTGGCCTGCGCCCCCGAGCGCGACCTGTGGGAGGCCGCGCTGATCCGCGCCGCGCTCGCCGCCGGCACCCCGCTGCTGGGCATCTGCCGGGGCATGCAGCTGCTGAACGTGGTGTGCGGCGGCTCGCTGATCCAGCACCTGCCGGACGTGGTCGGCGAGGAGCTGAGCCACGTCGGCGCGCCCGGCGAGTACGGGCGGCACCCGGTCCGGCCGGTCCCCGGCACGCTGCTCGCGGACCTGCTGCCGGAGGAGTCGCTCTCCGTCCCGACCTTCCACCACCAGGCGGTGGCCCGGCTCGGCGAGGGCCTGACCGTCAGCGCGTACGCCGAGGACGGCACCGTCGAGGCGGTCGAGGGCGCGGGCTTCACCGTCGGCGTCCAGTGGCACCCCGAGCAGGGCGAGGACCTGCGGGTGGCCCGCGCCCTGGTGCACGCGACCCGGCTGGCCCCGCTCACCGCCCCGGCCGAACCGGTCGTCGTCCCGGTCGTGCCGGTCGGACCGGTCGTCGTCCCGGTCGGACCGGTCGTCCCGGGGGCCGCTGCCTCCCCCAGCCGCTGAGACGTCCGCCCCGGGAGCGGGGGCCGCCCCGGCTCAGGGCAGCGCGACCCCGGTCACGGCGGCGAGCACCCCGAGGCCCGCCGCGCCGAGCAGGCAGGGCACCACGCCCCGGCGCAGCACCAGCAGCCAGAGCGCGGCGAGGGCCAGCACCGCGTACTGCCAGGGGCGGCCGAGGGCCAGGGCGAGCGGGAGGGCGGAGCCGGCGATCGCGCCGATGACGGCGGGGCCGGCGCCGGTGAGGAAGTCCTGGACGGCGGTGTCGGCGCGCAGCCGGTCGAAGTGCGCCGCGCCGAACAGCACGAACAGGAAGGACGGCGCGAAGGCCACCGCCGCGGCGAGCAGCCCGCCCGGGACGCCCGCGGCGGCGTAGCCGACCACCGAGACGGTCTGCACCACCGGGCCGGGGGTGAGCTGGCCGAGCGCGACGGCGTTCAGGAACTGGCCGTCGGTCATCCAGTGGTAGCGCCCGACGGCGTCCTGCTGCATCAGCGGGATGATCACGAAGCCGCCGCCGTAGGACAGCGCCCCGACCTTGAGCGCGACCCAGGCCAGCGCGAGCGCGCCCGGGCCGCCGGTCGCGGCGAGGCCGGGCACCAGCAGCGGCGGCGCGGGGCGCGGGGACCGCCGGGGGGTGCCGGGCGCGCGCGGCGGGTCCGCGTCCGGTCGGCCCAGCGCGGCGTCCCCCGTTGGGCTGGTTTCCTCCGCACCCGTGCGCCCGCGTTCGCGCTCGCGCCGGGGCCCGCGCCGGTGCCCGCGTCGGCGGAAGGCGATCTCGGCGGCGCCGGTGGCCAGCAGGACCAGCACCAGCCACGGCCCGGTGAGGATCGCGGCGGCGGCGCCGAGCAGCAGGTGGGCGGTCCAGCGGACCCGGGCCGGGCCGGGGCCGGAGCGCGCCAGGCTGGCCGGGACGAGGGTGGCGGCGGCCTGGACGGCGACGGCGGCGACCGCTCCGCCCGCGCCCGCGGCGGCACCGAGCGCCCAGCGCGGCGGGTCGCCCGCCAGGAACAGCCCGGACAGCAGCAGGATCAGCGCCAGTCCGGGCAGGATGAACGCCGCGCCGCCGACCAGCGCCCCGGCGGTGCCGCGCAGCCGCCAGGCGGTGAGGATCGCCAGCTGGGTGGAGGCCGGTCCGGGCAGCAGGTTGGTGGCGGCGATGCCGTCCTCGAACTCGCTCGCGGCGATCCAGCCGCGCCGCTCCACGCAGAGGCGGCGCAGCAGCAGGATGTGCGCGGGCGGGCCGCCGAAGCCCAGGACGCCGATCCGGCCCCACTCGCGGGCGATCACCGTGAGCGGCACCCGTTCCACCGCGTCCCCCGTCACCGCGTCCCCTGCCACCACGTCCACTCCCCCGCCCGATCACCGCGCGAGCTGCGCGGATGCGCCGCGCACCCTACCCGGCCCGGGTGGCGTACCGGAGAACGACAACGGTCACCAGTGCAGCCTTTGGATCTTCCTCCGATCTGGGGTTCACTTCCGGTGCGGACACCAGAGCGGAGGGACCCCGATGGCCGAGCACGAGCACGACCACGGCAGTGACCACCAGCACGACCACGGGCACGGATCGCACGCCGGGCACGGCCACGCGGTGGCGGCGGACGCGGACCGCAGGTGGCTGTGGAGCGCGCTGGTCCTGCTGGTGGCGTTCATGGCGGGCGAGGTGGTGGTCGGCTTCGCCGCCCGCTCGCTGGCGCTGATCTCGGACGCGGCGCACATGCTGACCGACGCCGCCTCGATCGGGCTGGCCCTGGTGGCGATGCGGCTGGCGGCGCGTCCGGCGCGCGGCGGCTACACGTACGGGTTGAAGCGGGCCGAGATCCTCTCCGCGCAGGCGAACGGGGTGACGCTGCTGGTGCTGTCGGCCTGGCTGGGCTACGAGGCGGTGACCCGGCTGGTCTCGCCGCCGGAGGTGCAGGGGTCGCTGGTGCTGGTGACGGCGCTGGTGGGCGTGGTGGTGAACGTCGCGGCGACCTGGTGCCTGTCGAAGGCGAACCGGTCCTCGCTGAACGTGGAGGGCGCCTTCCAGCACGTGCTGACCGACCTGTACGCGTTCGTCGCGACGGCGGTGGCGGGCGCGGTGGTGCTGTTCACCGGGTTCGTCCGGGCGGACGCGATCGCCTCGCTGGTGGTGGTGGCGCTGATGCTGCGGGCCGGGACCGGGCTGGTGCGGGACTCGGCGCGGATCTTCCTGGAGGCCGCGCCGGCCGGGATCGACCCGGACGAGGTGGCGGACCGGCTGGTGGCCGCGCCGCAGGTGGAGGAGGTCCACGACCTGCACATCTGGGAGATCACCTCCAACCAGCCCGCGCTGTCGGCGCACATCCTGGTCGCCCCGGGCGGCGACTGCCACGCGGTGCGGCGCGGGCTCCAGCGCCGGCTGCGCGAGGAGTACCGGATCACCCACGCCACCCTCCAGGTCGACCACCTCGGCGAGGACGACCGGGACGGGCTGCTGCAGATCGCCCCGAACAGCGCGGCCGCGGCGGCCGAGGAGGAGGCCCGCGAGCACTGCGCGGACGCGCACGGCCCGGTGCACCGGGCGGGCCCGCACCCGCACTGACGGCGGATCAGCCCCGGGCCGTCGGGGGGATGCGGCATGATCGGGGGGTGACCGCACCGACCGCACCGAGTGTCCCGACCGCGCCCCGGCTGATGCTGCTGGACACCGCGAGCCTCTACTTCCGCGCCTACTTCGGCGTCCCGGATTCGCTCCGCTCCCCGCAGGGCGAGCCGGTGAACGCGGTGCGCGGCCTGCTCGACTTCATCTCCCGCCTGGTCCACGACCACGGCCCGGACCAGCTGGTCGCCTGCATGGACGCCGACTGGCGCCCGCAGTGGCGGGTCGACCTGATCCCGACCTACAAGACCCACCGGGTCGCCGAGGCCGCCCGGGACGGCGCGGAGGAGGTCCCGGACACGCTGGCCCCCCAGGTCCCGGTGATCGAACAGGTGCTGGACGCACTCGGCATCGCCCGCGTCGGCGTGCCCGACTACGAGGCCGACGACGTGATCGGCACCCTGGCGACCCGCGCCACCGGCCCGGTGCAGATCGTCACCGGCGACCGGGACTTGTTCCAACTGGTCGACGACGCCCGCGCGGTGACGGTGCTCTACCCGGCGAAGGGCATCGGCTCGGCGCTGACGATGGACGACGCGGCGCTGCGCGGGAAGTACGGCGTCCCGGGCTCCTCGTACGCCGATCTCGCCGCCCTGCGCGGGGACGCCAGCGACGGGCTGCCGGGCGTGAAGGGCATCGGCGAGAAGACCGCGACGCAGCTGGTCCAGGAGTACGGCGACCTGGCGGGCGTCCGCGCGGCCGCCGCCGACCCGGCCTCCGGGCTCACCCCGGCCCGCCGCCGGAACATCCTCGAAGCGGCCCCCTACCTGGACGTGGCGCCGACGGTGGTGCGGGTGGCCAGGGACGTGCCGCTGCCCGCGTTCGAGCCGGAGTTGCCGCGGGTGCCGCGCGATCCGGAGGGGTTGGAGTGGCTGGCCGGGCGCTGGGGGTTGGGGACGTCGCTGACCAGGCTGCTGGAGGTGCTGGCCGGGCGGTGAGGTGCCGGGCGGCGGTTCAGCGGCGGGGGGCCGGGCGGCAGAGCAGGATCTGCTTGGGCGAGGTGCCGGTGAACGGGGACGCGTCGTAGTCGCCGTGGCGGTCGGTGACGTCGAGGCCGGCCAGGCGGCAGAGGGCGAGCAGTTCCTCGGGGAAGAAGCAGCGCATGCTGACCTTCTTGGTGCGGACGCGCTCGCCCTCGCGCAGGTAGTCGAGGGTGAAGTGCAGGACCTGGGTGGCGGCGTCGTAGCCGGTGGCGGCGCGGACGTCGAGTTCGGTGCCGTCCAGGTCCGTGACGGACTTGTGGTGGTAGGGGGCGTCTGGGAGCCGGGAGAGCTTGGCCGGGGCGGGGTTGAAGACGTCCAGGAGCAGGGTGCCGTCCGGGCGCAGGACGTCGCGGGCCGAGGTGAGGAAGGCGAGGACGGAGTCCAGGTCGTGCAGGTGCTGCATCGCGTTGGTGGCCGAGAAGACCAGGGCGAAGCGGCGGTCGGTGCGGATGTCGCGGCAGTCCTGTTCGAGCCAGGTGACGGGCAGTTGCTCGGCGGCGGAGCGGCGGCGGGCCCGGGCGAGCATCGAGGGCATGACGTCGAGGCCGGTGATGTCGACGCCCGCGCGGGCGATCGGGAGGGTGAGGCGGCCGGTGCCGCAGGCCACTTCGAGGACCGGACCGCCGGCCCGGACGGCCCGGTCGAGGAAGAACGGGACGTCGTGGGTGCGGGTGGCGAACTCCCGGTCGTAGAAGTCGGCGTCGTCGTAGACGGCGAGGTCCTGCAGCGGTTTCATCGGGTGGCCTCCGGGGTGGGGCCGAACGCGTCGGCCAGGCTGGTCAGGACGGAGCCGGGCCAGGGGGTCTCGCCGAAGGCGGTGGCCGGGAGGGCGAGCAGGCCGTGGTCGCGGCGGAGGGTCTCGGCCGGGGTGTCGACGGGGAAGAAGTAGTTGCCCGGGCTGGTGCGGCTGGCGGTGGGGATCGCGGCGCGGACCGCGTCCGGGAGCCGGGCGAAGAGCCGTTCGGCGCGGGCGTCCAGGGCGGCGGCGACCTGCCGGGGGGTGTCGGCGTGGTCGGTCAACAGGCTTTCGGCGAGGGCCAGTCGGGCGGGGCCGGGCCGGTCGGCCCGGAAGGCGTCGGCGAGTTCGGGCTCGTCGGGGCCGAGCAGGACGATGCCGAAGGTGCGGGGCCGGAGCCAGCCCTTGGTGACGGAGTGCAGCAGGACCGCCCGGCCGGTCTCCAGCAGGCGCCGGGTGCCGGGGGCGAACGGGGTGCCCAGGTCGTAGACGGCGTCGATCAGCAGGCGGCGGTGCGGCGACCGTTCCAGCCAGGCGGTCAGTTCGGCGCACTCGGGGTCGGTGAGGTGGCGGCCGAGCGGCTTGCTGGGGTTGGCGAGCAGCAGGTACTCGGGGCGGTCGCCGTCCGGTGCGGACCGCGGCAGGACGGGGGCGGGCAGGGTCGGGTAGGAGTCGGGGGCGAGTCCGGCGGCGCGGGCCAGGTCGAAGTAGACCGGGTAGACGTCGGCGGGCAGCCAGAGCCGGGCCCGCCGGGCGCGCAGCCGGGGGAAGAGCAGGCCGAGCCCGTGCCGGACGCCGCGGCCGACCATGGCGCGGCGGGACCACTCCGCCGGCAGGTCGTACCGGCGCAGCCAGGTGCGGGCGAGGTCGCAGCGGTACACCGTCCGGGTGTCGGCGTCCTCGGGCGGCGCGGGGCGCAGCGGGGCGAGCGCCCGGTAGACGTTGGTCTCGGCGGCGTCCAGCAGGGACGGGTCGGCGTCGAGCCGCTCCTGCCGGAACTGCTGGAACTCCTGGAAGGCGTCGGACCTCGTGCCGTCGGGCCTCATGCCGCCGCCCCCTCGGGTGCCGGGTGGATCTCGCTGGCCCGGTCCTCCAGGGAGGCGTAGCAGCGTCCGTCGGCCAGGACGTTCCAGCTGCGGACGGTGCCGTGGGTGCGTTCCCAGAGCAGGCTGGGTTCGGTGTAGGCGGCGATCCGCATCGGGCGGCCGTCCCAGCTGCCGTCGAGGACCGGCGCGCCCCAGGGCAGCCGGCCGGTCCCGGTGAAGCCGTGCTGCTCGGCGAACCGGGTGACGACGGACAGCGACACCTGGTGGTCGCGGCTCCAGCGGTTGGCGGCGTGGTCGTGGTAGAGCGACTCGGTGCTGGTGGAGACGTAGAGCTCCTTGAAGCAGACCTCCTCGACGCCGTGGGCGGCGGCCCAGGAGAGGTAGGCGGCGACGCCCGCCGGGTCGGCGACGCCGCCGTGCTGGAGCACGCAGATCAGCCGCATCCGCAGCCCGGGCCAGCGGTCGCGTCCGGCGCGCCAGGTGTCGGCCACCTCGCCCACCGGCGTGCGCAGTGCCATCAGGCGTTCGCTGGTGGCGTCGTCCTGGTGGTGCCGGGAGACGGCCAGCACGCTCAGGCCCGCGGCGGCCAGGGCGGCCAGCCGGTCGGCCCGGGCGGCGGGGTCGAGCCCGGCCAGGGTGTGCGCGTTGGTGATCAGGACGGTCTTGGGGAAGGCGGCGGCGCAGGCGGACACCAGCCGCAGCTGCTGGTCGAACGGCAGCAGGGTGGGCTCCCCGCCGCCGGTGATCACCGCCCGTTCGGCGCCCGCCGCGCGACCGCGCTCCAGCCAGGAGGCGACCGTGTCCCACGGGACGCGGGCCGGGGGCTGGTCGCTGGAGATCGAGGCGGCGGAGAAGCAGAACGCGCACTTGGCCTGGTAGGCGGCGGCGACCGGCAGGACCGAGACCGAGCGCGGCCGCAGGTCGGCGTAGTCGGCCAGGTCCGGGTTGAGGCGCAGCGAGGCGGCCATCGCGTCCTCGACGGTGGTCGGGCGCAGGACGAACGGCTCGCCGGACGGCGGGTTCCCGTCCGGCGCCGGGTCGAGTTCGTGGACGGCCGACAGCCGGATGCGGTCCCGGTGCAGCTCGGCGCCGAGGCCGGTGACCTGGTTGGGGCGCAGTTCGTCGGGGTCGACCGCGGTCTCCAGCACCAGCAGCCGGTCGCCGGGGACGGCCAGCCGCGCCAGCAGGCGGCCCGCCTTGGCGGTGCCGATGCCCAGTTCCGCCCGGGTCAGCAGGTGGAACCGGTCCGGGTGGGTGCTCTCCGGGATTCCCGCCTTGCCGTAGGCGAGCGCGTACTTGTCGAAGCCCCGGGCGAAGTTCGACAGCACGATGACGTGGAAGCGCTGGTCGGTGCCGTTCATCCGGTCATCATGCATCCGATCGCGGCTCCCGGGAACGGGGTTTCCGCCACAACCGTCACAACCGCCACGGAAGCCCCGGCCGTCACAGCCGTCGCGGGCACCGTACGGCAGTGCCCGCGACGGCTGTCGGGGGTCAGGAGACGTCGACGGTGATGTCGTCGAGGACGAACGAGGTCTGCTTGGTGTAGTCCTCGGCGCCGGTGAACTTCAACGTCACGCTCCGGCCCGCGTAGGCGGCGAGGTCGAAGGTGCGCTGCTGGTAGCCGGCGGCGGCCTTGGTGTTGTCGTAGCCGGCCAGGGTGGTGCCGTTGGCGGTGACGGTGAGGGTGTCGAAGGCGGTGGTGGTGGAGGCGGCGCTGTCGATGTGCAGCCAGAAGCTCAGCCGGTAGCTGCCGCAGCCGGTCGGCAGGGTGACGGTCTGGGACAGCGTGTCGGTGGTGGTGGTGCCGTTGCCGTCGAGCCAGGCGTCGTAGCCGCCGGTGCGGGCGGGCTCACCGGCAGCGGAGTTGACGGTGCTGGTGCCGTCGCTGTTGGTCTCGGTCCAGCCGGCGGTGGAGCCGGTCTCGAAGCCGGGGTTGGTGATCAGCTGGGCGGCGGGGCAGCCGGTGCCGCCGCCACCGGTGCCGGTGCCGGTGCTCTTGGTGAGCCAGGCGGTGGTGTTCAGGGCGAGGGCGGCGTCGGTGCCGGCCGGGTCGTTCCAGCCGTCGTAGAGGGTGTTGCCGGACTGGCCGGTGCCGTCGTCGATCGGGGAGGAGTCGCCCCAGACGGCGACCCGGCCGCTGCCGAAGGTGGAGGTGGCGAAGGCGGCGCCGGTGCTGCCGCTGTAGCCGGTGCGGTAGAGCAGGCCCTTGACGTTCGGGTTGTCGGCGGGCTTGAGGGTGAAGGTGGTGCCGTTGCGGATGATCGAGCCGGTGACCTTGCCGAACGGGCCGTTCAGCACCTGGTCGGTGGTGTCGGTGATCGCGCGCGGGTTGTCGGTGGTGAGGTTGAGCAGGTCGACGGAGAAGCCGAACGGGTCGGTGCTGTCGACGCTGTTGGTGGTCAGCAGGTCGTTGATGATCTTCGGGGAGTCCCAGCCGTCGTTGTTGCGGTCGCTCTGGGTGTGGTCGGAGATCAGGAACAGGCCGCCGCCGTTCTGCACGAACTTCATCACTGCGGTCTTCTCGGCGTCGCCGAGCCGGACGTTGGGCTCGGGCAGCACGAACGCGTCGAAGTTGGCGAGGTCGAGCGCGCCGCCGGTGCCGTAGCTGATGGTGTTGCCCGCCGGGAGGGTCTTCAGGCTGTAGCCGCCGGCCTTCTGCAGGGCGACGCCCCAGGCGGAGAGGGCTCCGGTCCAGGAGGTCTCGGTGGTGGGGTTGGCGTTCTGGGCGAGCGGGTCGGGCTGGCTGGTGGAGATGATCCAGTCGGCGTTGCCCGCGGTCTCGCCCTTGGTGTTGTCGAACAGCACCCGCTTGGGGGTGGCGGCGGCCGCTGCGGCGGGGTGCGCCTGGAGGGTGGTGGCTGCCGCGGCGGGGTGCGGCTGGACGGTCGCGGCGGCGGCGGCGAGCAGCAGGCCGGTCGCGGCGAGGGCGGTCGGGCGGACGGCCTTGGAAGCCCTGATCATCTGTTGATCTCCTCTGCCGTGAGTGGGGGCGTCACCGGTGCGCGCTACGCGCGTAGGCGCACCGGAACGGTCCCATGGTGAGGTAATCGGGGCTTGAACGGAACACGTCGAGTCGGCGCGGCGCGCACTGACACCGGATCAGCACACCTGCGGGGGAACGGAGACGGAGTGCCCGCCGCGGGCGCTCAGGCACGCGCGCGACGGGCACTCCTGGGGCGGTCGGTCCACCAACCGGCCACCCCGGCTCAGGGGGGCGACGGCCCGGGCGTGGGCCCAAGCGGGGGTCCAAGCGGGGGCCCGGGCGTGGGCCCGGGGTCAGCCGACCGCGGTGAGGCGGAAGGACTGGGCGGAGCCGCCGGTGCAGGCCCACTGCTGGAGTCGGGCGCCGTCGGCGGTGGAGACGTCGGTGACGTCCAGGCACTTGCCGCTGTTGCGGTTGACCAGCGTCCAACTGCCGTCGGACTGCTGGACCGGCTTGAACTGCTGGTTCGCGCCGGAGGACCACTGCCAGGTCTGGATCTTGGCCCCGTCGGCGGTGGCGGCCCCGGTGACGTCCAGGACCTGGGCGCCGGCCGCGGCGTTGCGGTTGGTGACGCGGTAGTAGCCGCTGTCGGTGGGGGTGAACTGCCACTGCTGGTTGGCGCCGTTGCCGCAGGCCCACTGCTGGACGGCGGTGCCGTTGGCGGTGCCCCAGCCGGTGGCGTCCACGCACTTGCCGGAGTTGGCGTTGGCCAGGGTGTACCAGGCCGCGGTGTTGACCGGCCCGCTCGGCGGGGTGGTGCCGCCGCCGGTGGGGGCGCCGGGCCAGGTGAAGGTGGCGACCGCGCCGGCCGGGAGGTCGTAGACCAGGGAGCGGCCGCTGTCGCTGATCGAGAAGTGCTGCGAGCCGCCGGTGGCGTTGAGCACCACCGCGCCGCGCGAGCCGTCCGGGTTCAGGAAGGCGACGTCCTGGAGGCCGCCGCTGCCCTGGCTGGTGGAACCGATCCGGCGGGCGCCCGGCTTGACGAACTTGGAGACGTGGCCGAGCACGTAGTACTCGGCGTTCTTGCCGTAGCCGCCGCCCGAGACCTCCAGCACGCCGTTGCAGGTGGTGGAGCAGTTGCCGTACTGCGGACCGCCGTTGGCGTCCAGGGCGACGTTCCACAGCACGGCGGTGCGGCCGCCGCTGCGCAGGTTGCGGATGATCAGGTTCTCGGTCTGCCACTTCAGGGTGTTGCCGAAGGTCTGCGCGGGGGTGGCGGAGTCGGTGCCGGTGCACTCGGTGAAGAACACCGCCTTCCCGGTGTTCGCCACCTGCTGCTCGGCCTCGGGCTGGCCGCCGTAGCAGTGGAACGCCGCGCCCTTGAGCCGGGCCACCGAGGCGTCCTGGGAGAGCACGCTCAGCGGGAAGGAGGTGTCGTCCCAGTTGTGGTCGTAGGCGTAGAGCTCGGTGGACAGCCCGGCGGCGGTCAGCTTGGTGTCCAACACCTTGACGAAGTCCGCCTGTTGGGCGGCCGTCATTCCGGTGGAGGGGTAAGTGGTCTGGAACTTGGGCTCGTTGGCGACGGTCAGGTCGCTGATCGGGGCGCCGGCCGCGCCGTACGCCTGGATCGCCTTGACCAGGTAGTCGGCGAAGTCGCCGTAGTTCTCCGGCTTCAGACTGCCGCCGTTGAGGGAGTTCGAGGTCTTCATCCAGGCGGGCGGCGACCACGGGGTGCCCATGATCCGGATGTTCGGGTTGACCGCGCGGGCCTGGTTGATCGCGGGCAGGATCTCCTGCTGGTCGCGGGCGATGGAGAACGAGCCCCGGGTGTCCTCGTACGAGTAGAACGGCAGGTGCGAGACGAAGTCGGAGGCGCCGAGCGGCTGGCGCAGGTAGTTGAGGCCGATGCCGCCGCCCGCGGTGGAGAAGAGGTCGTTCATCAGGGCGGCCCGGGTGGGGGCGGACAGCCCGGCCACCAGGTGGGCGGAGGACTCGGTGAACGCGGCGCCGAAGCCGACCAGCGGCTGCTGCACATCGGCCGCGTTGACCGCGATGTCCTGCGCCTGCGGGCTGGTGGCGGAGAACGCGACGGAGGCGGCCTGGGCCAGGCGGCTGCCGCCGTCGGCGGTGGTGATCCAGACCTGGGCGGTGGTGTCGGCGGCCTGGGCGGACGTCCCGCCGACGGTGGCCAGGCCGGCGGCGGCCAGGGCGAGGGCCACGGCGGTGCGGACGGAGCGGTGCGGTCCGTGCATGGGGCGGCTCCTTGTGGGGGTGGGGAGTTGCGGGCGCGGGGTGACGGGGTGGCGGAGTGGCGCGGCGGTGCGGTAGGGGCGCGGAGGCGGGGCGGCGGGGTGGTTCAGCGGTAGAGGCGGACGTCCGCGAGGCTCCACCAGGCGGGCGCGGTACCGGTGTTGGTGATCCGCAGGTACCGGGCGCGGGTGCCGGGCGGCAGGTCGACGGTGGTCAGCTGGCCGGTGCCGGCGCCGGTGGCGAGGGGGTGCCAGCGGGTGCCGTCGTCGCTCGCCTCGATCCGCCAACTGCGCGCGTAGTCGCCGAGGTTGTCGCCGCTGTCGAGGGCGATCCGGTCGAAGGCGGTGCGCCGTCCGAGGTCGATCCGCAGGTACTGGCCGGGGGTCTGGGCCGCGCCGCTGGACCACCGGGTGGCGGCGTCGGCGTCGATCGCCAGGTGCGCGTCGGCGTCGGCGGGCCGGGCGGCGGCGGTGGCCCGGGTGAGCGGGACTTCGCGCCGATCGGGCTGCGGCGCACCGGACTTGGGCCAGCGGAAGGTGGCGAGCGCGCCGCCGGGCAGCGTGTACTCGAAGCTCCGGCCGCCGACCGCGACGGCGAAGTCGCGTGGCGCGTCGTTCTCGTTGTGCACCACCAGCACGGTCGACCCGTCCGGGTCGGTGAACGCGACGTCGGCCAGCTGGCCGTTCCAACCCGGCGTGCCGAAGCTGGTGCTGGCGATCCGGACGGCACCGGGGCGGACGAACTTCGACAGGTGGCCGACGGTGTAGTACTCGGCGCCGGTGCTGACGGTGCGGTCGTCGTGCACGGTCAGCAGGGCGGTGCAGGTGGCGCAGCCGCCGTTGTGCGGGCCGTCGTGCTCGTCCAGCGCGATGTTCCAGTTGAGCACGGAGCGGGCCCAGTTGCGGGTCGCGCCGACGGTCAGGTTGCGGGCGTGCCAGGTGAGGGTGGACCGGAAGGTCTGGGCTGCGGTGTCGTCCGGGCCGTGCGAGCCGGAGCACTCGGTGAACCAGATGCCCTTGTCGGGGTGCGCGTCGTGCAGCGCGCTCTGCGCGGACGGGTCGCCCGCGTAGCAGTGGTAGGCCGTCCCGGCCAGCCACCCGGCGGCGTCGCTGTCCAGCAGCCGGTACGGGTAGTCGGTCTCCGGGTCCTCGCCGGGCGGGGTGCCGGCGACGTCGTCCGGGTGGGTGGTCCAGTTGTGGTCGTAGCCGAGGATGCGGGTGCGCGGGCTGGCCCTCCGCAGCAGCGGGCCGAGCGCCTCGATCACCTTCTCCTCCTGCTCGGCGGTCAGGTCGGTGCCCGGGTACGCGTCGGGCCTGCGGTTCTGCGGCTCGTTCTGCACCGTCAGGTAGTCCACCGGGACGCCGGCCGCGGCGTACGCCTGGACGAACTTCACCAGGTAGCGGGCGTACGCGTCGTAGACCGCCGGGTCGTCCTTGAGCCGGCCCCCGACCAGCGAGTCGCCGGTCTTCATCCAGGCGGGCGGGCTCCACGGCGTGGCGACCACCTTCAACTCCGGGTTGAGCCGCCGGGCCTGGCGCAGCAGGGGGAGGATGCGCTGCTCGTCGTGGGCGATCGAGAAGCGGCTCAGCGCGAAGTCGCTCTGCCCGGCCGGGACGTCGTCGTAGGTGTAGTGCGCGGCGGCGGCCGTGAAGTCGGAGGAGCCGATCGGCTGGCGGACCATGCTGATGCCGATCCCCCGCGCGGGGTCGAAGAGTTGACGCAGCGCGGCGTCCCGGTCGGCCGGGGGCAGGGAGCTCAGGACGGCGGCGGAGGAGTCGGTGATCGAGGCGCCGAAGCCGTCCATCCGCTGGAAGGTCCGCCCGGGGTCGACGATGATGGTGGTGCGGGTGGAGGCGCCCGGGTGGAACGCCACCGACGGCCGCTGGTGCAGCAGTTCGGCGCCGTCCGGGGTGGTGACCCAGACCTCGACCCCGCCGGGCCGGTGCGAGGGCGCGGGGGCGGCTCCCAGCAGGCCGAGCGCCAGGGCGGCGGCCGTGGCGGTGCCGAGCACGCGTCGGTACATCGGTGGTCCTTCCGCTTCCTTCATGAAACGAAATGAAACATTTCTGCAATCCGGGTGGTGCGTTCAGGAAACGGCACCGGGTTTCCGCGTGTCAAGATTCCTGCACGCCTTGAGAGTTGGGAGATGTAAGATCGCTTCCATGAAACGAAACGATGAAACACATGGGTAGACCGAAATCCACCCGGGTCACGGTGCGGGACATCGCGGCCGCCGCCGGGGTCTCCCCCGCGACGGTCTCCCGCGTCCTCACCGGTCAGGCCGCCGTCTCCGAGCCGACCAGGGCCGCCGTCCGGGACGCGATGCAACAGCTCGGCACGCCCGAGTCCGCGAGCGCGACCGCGAGCGCGGCGGCCGCCGCCCGACGGGCCGCCACCCCGCCGGGCGCGGTCTTCGTCCGCTGCCCCTACCTGCTCACCGACTACTTCGGCACCATCGTCACCGCCGTGGCCGAGGCGCTCGACCGGCACGGGCGGGAACTGATCCTCAGCGCGGGCGGCTCCGCCCAGCGCAACGGGGCGCTCGCCGGGCTGCCGCGCCGCCGCGACCTCGCCGGGGCGCTGCTGATCCTCCCGGTCGAGGAGAGCGCCGAACTGGAGCGACTGCGCCGCCAGGACGTCCCGTTCGTGGTCATCGACCCGCGCACGCCCGTCCCCCGGGACATCGCCGCCGTCTCCGCGTCCCACTTCACCGGCGCCCGCAACCTCACCGCCCACCTGGTCGCGCTCGGCCACCGGCGGATCGGCTTCATCAACGGCCCCGTCGACTGGCTCGCCTCCACCTCCCGCTTCGCCGGCCACACCGCCGCCCTCGCCGAGGCAGGCGTCCTGATCCCCCCGGAACTCGTCACCAGCATCGAACCCACCAGCGACTGGGGCCACACCGCCGCCGCCCGCCTCCTCGACCTCCCCCGGCCCCCCACCGCCCTGGTCGCCTTCAACGACAAGGCCGCCATCGGCGCCCTCCGCGCCGCCCACGAACGCGGCCTGCGCGTCCCCGAGGACCTCTCCATCGCCGGCTTCGACGACGACTACCTCAGCCGCACCTCCATCCCCACCCTCACCACCGTCCGCCAACCCCTCGAAGAGCTCGGCGGCCTCGCCGTCAGCCTCCTCCTCCGCCTCATCGAAGGCACCGCCCTGGAGGCCCTGCACGTCGAACTCGCCACCGAACTCATCATCCGCGACTCCACCGGCCCGGCCCCGGCCAGCGGCCGTGGGGCCGGAGAGGGAGTGGCCGCGGCGTCCGCACCTGCGGAAGCTTCCGGAGGGCAGCCGGGTCCTCGATCCGGACGAACACCGACGCACCGCTGAGCACGTGACGATCCGGGAGGGCGCCCGCACCCGCCGGTGACGGACGCGAACGGGCCCGAGCGCGCGAAGCGGTCGGGCCCGTCGCCGGGGGCCGGTCAGCCGACGGAGGAGTACGCGATGATGCCGCGCCGCATGCCGTCGACCGCCTTGCGGGCGGTCTTGCGGAGTTCCGCGTTCTCGCCCGCCGCGTCCTGGATCTGGCCGAGGACGTCGATGAGTTGCTTGGTCCAGCGGACGAAGTCGCCGGCGGGCATGTCGGCGTCGCGCAGGACGGCGTCGAGGTCGTGGCCGAGGGCCCAGCGGTAGGCGGTCCAGGCGAAGCCGACATCGGGTTCGCGCTGGCCGACGCCTTCGGCGGTGGAGATCTTGTGCTGTTCCTCGAGGGCGTCGAGCCGGCCCCAGATGCGGACCATCCGGCCGAGGGCCTCCTTGGCGCCGCCCTCGGGGACGCGCGGGGCGAGCGCGTCGTCGGACTGGCGGGCCTCGTAGACCAGGGCGGAGGCGCAGGCGGCGAGTTCGGCGGCGGCCAGGCCGTCCCAGACGCCCTCGCGGATGCACTCGGAGGCGAGCAGGTCGAGTTCGCCGTAGAGCCGGGCCAGGCGCTTGCCGTCGTCGGTGACGGTGTCGCCGCGGAGGTAGCCGAGGTCGGTGAGCAGGCCGCAGACCCGATCGAAGGTGCGGGCGATGGTGTGGGTGCGCGAGCGCATCCGGCGTTCGAGGAGTTCGGTGTCGCGGTGCAGGCGGTGGTAGCGCTCGGCCCAGCGGGCGTGGTCCTCGCGTTCGTCGCAGCCGTGGCAGGGGTGCTGGCGCAGGGCGGCGCGGAGCCGGCTGATCTCGGGGTCGTCGGCGGCGGCGGCGCGGCCCTTGCGGAAGCGCTCGGGTTCGAGGTGGCCGGCCTTGGTGCGCAGGGCGGAGGCGAGGTCGCGGCGGGACTGCGGGCTGCGCGGGTTGAAGGACTTGGGGATGCGCATCCGGTCCATCGCGGCGACGGGGTGCGGGAAGTCGATCATCGCGAGGCGCTTGACCTGGCGTTCGGCGGTGAGCACGACCGGGCGCGGCCCGTCCTGGAAGTCGGGGTGGCGGGGGCCGCCGCGGCCGTGCCCGTTGCGGCTGACCGGGGGCAGGCCGGGGTCGAGGACGAGGGCGAGGCCGGCGAACTTGCCGGTCGGGACGTGGATGATGTCGCCGGGCTTGAGCTGCTCGACGGCCTCGACGGCGGCGGCCCGGCGCTGCGAGGAGCCCTCGCGGGCGAGTTCGTTCTCGCGGTCCTTGAGTTCGCGGCGCAGCCGCATGTACTCGTCGAAGTCGCCGAGGTGGCAGGTCATCGACTCGCGGTAGCCGTCCAGCCCCTCCTCGTTGCGCTGCACCTGCCGGGCGATGCCGACCACCGAGCGGTCGGCCTGGAACTGCGCGAAGGAGGTCTCCAGCAGCTCGCGGGAGCGGTGCCGCCCGAACTGGCCGACCAGGTTGACGGCCATGTTGTACGAGGGGCGGAAGGAGGACTTGAGCGGGTAGGTGCGGGTGCCGGCCAGGCCGGCCAGCGCCTCCGGGTCGAGGCCGCGCTGCCACAGGACGACGGCGTGGCCCTCGATGTCGATGCCGCGGCGGCCGGCCCGGCCGGTGAGCTGGGTGTACTCGCCGGGGGTGATGTCGGCGTGGGTCTCGCCGTTCCACTTGACCAGCTTCTCCATCACCACCGAGCGGGCGGGCATGTTGATGCCGAGGGCGAGCGTCTCGGTGGCGAAGACCGCCTTGACCAGGCCCTGGACGAACAGCTCCTCGACGACCTCCTTGAACCGGGGCAGCATGCCGGCGTGGTGGGCGGCGATGCCGCGCTCCAGGCCGTCCAGCCACTCGTAGTAGCCGAGGACGTGCAGGTCCTCGTCGGGGATGTCGCGGCAGCGCTCCTGGACGAACTGGCGGACCTTGGCGCGGTCGGCGTCCCGGTTCAGGCGCAGCCCGGAGTTGAGGCACTGCTGGACGGCGGCCTCGCAGCCGGCCCGGCTGAAGATGAAGGTGATCGCGGGGAGCAGGCCCTCGGCGTCCAGCCGGTCGATCACGTCGACCCGGCTCGGCGTCCAGACCCGGCCGGGGCGGCCGGCGGGCATCGAGCGGCCGCGGCCGCGGGCGAACCTGTCCCGGCCGCGGTCGGCCTCGGAGCGGGCCAGCCGCACCAGCTCGGGGTTGACCGCCTTGGCGGGGTTCTTCAGGCTGCCCTTGGGGCGGCCGTCCCGGTCGGGGCTGGCGAACAGGTCGTACATCCGGTTGCCGGCCATCACGTGCTGCCAGAGCGGGACGGGGCGGTGCTCGGAGACGATCACCTCGGTGCCGCCGCGCACGGTGTCCAGCCAGTCGCCGAACTCCTCGGCGTTGGAGACGGTCGCGGAGAGCGACACCAGGGTCACCGACTCGGGGAGGTGGATGATGACCTCCTCCCAGACCGCGCCGCGGAACCGGTCGGCGAGGTAGTGCACCTCGTCCATCACCACGTAGCCGAGGCCGTCGAGGGCGCTGGAGCCCGCGTACAGCATGTTCCGCAGGACCTCGGTGGTCATCACGACGACCGGCGCGTCCCCGTTGACGGAGTTGTCGCCGGTGAGCAGGCCGACCTTGGCCTGGCCGTAGCGCTTGACCAGGTCTCCGTACTTCTGGTTCGACAGCGCCTTGATCGGCGTGGTGTAGAAGCACTTGCGGCCGCCGGCCAGCGCCAGGTGGACGGCGAACTCGCCGACGATGGTCTTGCCGGAGCCGGTCGGCGCGGCGACCAGGACGCCCTGGCCGCCCTCCAGCGTCCGGCAGGCGCGGAGCTGGAAGTCGTCGAGCGGGAAGTCGTACAGCTGCTGGAAGCCGTAGAGGGCGGTGGCCTGCTCCTTGGCGCGCTCGCGGGAGGCGGCGTACCGCTCGGCGGGGCTGAGCCGCTCCTCGGCCGCGGGGTCGAGCTGCTCTTCGGGCATGGGGCTGCCGGGCACTGGCGTCACCTTTTCTTCCCGTGGGTGTGGCTGGACGAGAACGCAGACGGCGACGCCTGCGGCTGCGGGGCCGTGGCCCGGGCGGGCGACGGGGCGCAGCGGGTGCTTGGGGTGTGGTGATCGAGCATCTCAGCCTGAGATTACCCGTCCGGAGTGACATCAACATCAGACTTTTCCGGCACTTCTCCGGCTGCGTGCCCATGTCAGGGCGGCTGTCGCCGCCGGTCGGGCGGGGCGCGGAAAACCGGGTGACCGTCGAACGGGTGTGCCGCTACCGTCCTCGTGTGGCCAAGTTGAACCAGATCATCGCCGTGGAAAAAGGCGTCAAGTCGAAGTCGTTCCAGGAGCTGACGCAGTCCCACCAGGACTTGCAGAAGCCCGCGCTGCTGGCCGGCCTGTCCCGGACGTACCAGCCCAAGGACGAGGAGGGCGAGCAGCTGCCCCCCGAGTCGACCCGGGTGCAGGTGAAGGCGGAGGACGTGCTGCGGGCGACGGCGGCGACGCTGACCCGGCTGTTCGACGTGACGGCCACCAAGGACTGGGCGAACACCGAGGCCCGGGCCGACGTGGTGGTGGACGGGCGGACGCTGGTGGCGGGCGCGCCCGTGACGTACCTGCTCTTCCTGGAGAAGCAGCTCACCGACCTGCGGACGTTCGTCCGCAAGCTCCCGGTGCTGGACGCCGCGGAGGCGTGGTCGCTCGACCCCTCGACGGACGCGTGGAAGACCGAGGCGGTGCGGACGATCCGCACCAGGAAGGTGCCGCGCAACCACGTCAAGGCGGAGGCGACGGAGAAGCACCCGGCGCAGGTCGAGGTCTACTACGAGGACGTGCCGGTCGGGTACTGGACGACGGTGAAGTTCTCCGGCGCGCTGCCGGCCCGGCGGGTGAACGAGCTGCTGGAGCGGGTGGAGAAGCTCCAGCAGGCGGTGCAGTTCGCCCGCGAGGAGGCGAACGGGGCGGAGGTCACCGACCGGCGGGTCGGCGACGCCGTCTTCGGCTACCTGTTCGGGTAGCCCCATGATCGCCCCCGGGTGAGACCGGGGGTGGCGCGAAGAGCGCAAGCTGACACTGAGGTTGAAGCTGAACCCGGGGAACGGTGGGGGTTCGAGTCCCTCCCCCGGCACCACGTGCCGGGGTGGCCCAAATGGTAGAGGCACCCCTTGAAACTCAGACTCTCGCTCAAGTCTCAGCATTCGCCGCCGAGCGCCGGATCGACCGGACGGGGCCAATAGCGTCGGATGGGGGTTCGACTCCCCCCTGCGCCTCTCCATGGCGCGGTAGCTTCAACGGTAAAGCAAGCGCTTTGAGCATGATCACCGTCCTTAAACGTGCCGGTGCGCAACAATTGGGTGGCACACAGGGGCCCGGGAGCCGGATACCGCTCCCGGGCCCCGCCACGTTCCGGGCCGGTTCCCCGGGAAGGGGTGCCGGAATCACGTACGCGTGAACTGCTCACATCCGTAGTTGCAAATGTCTTCATGTGGTCAGTGAATCGACGCCCATCGATCACGGTCTGACCAGAAACGAAAGATTCCGGTCAACAGTCGGCCGCGGTGCGATCCCGTTCCTACAGTCGTGCCGACCGACCCGGCCACGACAGGAGGACAGGCGATGGCGAATCTCGAAACCTCGCTCAAGGAAGCCATGACCATTGAAGGTGCCATCGGGGTGGCCCTGGTGGACTACGGCAGCGGCATGGCGCTCGGCACCCTGGGGGACGGCGGGGACATCGACCTGAACGTCGCCGCGGCCGCCAACACGGACCTCGTCCGTGCCAAGATGCGGGCGATGGAAATGCTCAACCTCCACGACGACGGCATCGAGGACATCCTGGTCACCCTGACCAACCAGTACCACCTGATCCGGCCGCTCACCACGTCCAGCGGGCGCGGCCTGTTCCTGTACCTCGCGCTGAACCGCAGCCGGTCTAACCTCGCCATGGCCCGGCACCAGCTGAAGCGGATCGAGTCGACGCTGGAGGTCTGAGCGCGGGACGGCGGCTTGCGTGCCGCCGGAGAGGGGAGGAAGCATGCCCGTACCGCTGTACCAGGCCAAGGCCGAGTTCTTCCGGATGCTCGGCCACCCGGTGCGAATCCGGGTCCTCGAACTGCTCCAGGCCGGCCCGACGCCGGTGCGCGACCTGCTGCCCGAGCTGGACATAGAACCGTCCAGCCTCTCCCAGCAGCTCGCCATCCTGCGCCGCTCCGGCCTGGTCACCGCGACCCGCGAGGGCTCGACGGTGGTGTACGCCCTGGCCGGCGCGGACGTCGCCGAGCTGCTCCGGACGGCCCGGCGCATCCTGACCGAACTGCTCGCCGACCAGGGCATGCTGCTGGAGGAACTGCGCGCCGCGCGCTAGGCCCTGTCCGGCCGGGAGCGGCCCGCCGCACGGGCAGCGGACCGGTACGGCGGGCCTCCGGACGGCCGGGCGGGCCGGGGCGGCTAGGGCTGCGCGGTGAGGCGGAAGCTCTGCGCGGCGCCGTTGTCGCAGGTGCGCTGGACGAGTTGGACGGAGTCGGTCGCCGCGGTGGTGGCGACCGCGAGGCACTTGCCGCTGTGGCGGGCCACGAAGTGCTGGGTGCCGGCGGGTTCGGCGACGGCGCGCCACTGCTGGTTGGTGCCGCCGGCGTAGGCCCAGAGCTGGAGCGGGGCGCCGTCGGCGGTCGACCGGTCGGTGACGTCGACGACCTGGTCGGGGTTGTTGCGGGCGGCGAGGCGGACGTAGCCGCCGTCGGTGGGGGTGAGCCGGAACTGCTGGGCGGCGGTGCCGTTGCAGGCGTACTGCTGGACGGCGGTGCCGTTGGCGGTCGCGGCGGCGCGGGCGTCCGCGCACCGGCCGTTGGCCTGGGAGGTCAGGGTGTACCAGGGGTCGGCGGGGGCGGGTGCCCCGCCCAGCCACTTGAGGGCGTCGACCAGCATCCGGTTCTGGGTGGCGGAGGCGAAGGTCGAGGACGTCCGGGTGTTGGTGCTGTAGTTCATCGCGTTGTGGCCGAAGTTGGCGTAGAGCATCCGGTACTGGGTGTTGGTCCACAGCACGGGGTAGTCACCGCCGTACCAGGACTGGTTGGGGTCGGTGCCGAGCGGGAAGCTCGACGGGTCCACCGAGGCGAGCACCTTGATCGCGGCGTTGGCCCGCAGGTTGTTCGACCAGCTGTACCACTCGCTGACCGAGGAGGTCCAGGTCGCCGGGAGCGAGGCCGCGGCGGGGTGGGTGCCGTTCTCGGTGCGCAGCACGGCGGTGGTGGGTCCCCAGGTGTTGGAGCGGAAGTTGCCGCTGCCGAGGAACTGGTTGTAGTACCAGTTCCAGCTCGCCGCGTCGGTGGTGAACGCGGAGACGTGGAAGCCGAGCCAGGCGCCGCCGCCCCGCATGTAGCGCTCGAAGCCGGCCCGCTGGGCGGCGCTCTGCGGGGCGTCGTCGAGGAACAGGACCACGTCGTAGGCGTCGACGCCGCCGTTGGCGAGCAGGTCCCAGTCGGTGGTGGCGGTGTAGCTGAAGTTGTTGGCCGCGGCCGTCTTCGGGAACCAGTCGTTGGCTTCCTTGTCGAAGTCGATGTGGGCCGCGTCCCAGGTGCCGCTGTAGAAGGCGATCACCTTGAAGTCGGGGACGGCCGCGGCGGCGCGGGTGCCCGGGGCGGCCAGGCCGAACAGCAGGGCGAGCAGGGCGAGGACGGCGGGTGCGAGTCGTTTCAAGGACGGTTCGCGAACGAACACGGGTGCTCCTCGGCGTGGGGGGCGGGGCCCGGCGGTGGGAGCGCCGAGGGGCGCGCCGCGCCCCGCTTCTCTGAGCCGGGAACCTAAAGGTCTGAACCAGACACGTCAAGGGTTCTCGCCTTCGCCTCTTGAACGCACAACGCCGTTTCCGGGTCCGGATTGTGAGGTTGCGTCAGTTCCAGCGTGAAGTCTTGACGCCGGGAGCACCCGCCGGTTGAATCAGCCGGTCGCGTCAGCCGGCGCCCTCCGCGGCCAGCATCCGGAAGTCGTAGGCCCGCGGGAGCTCCGCACCGCCACCGGCCGGGGCGGCGGCGCGCCGGTGGGCGAACCAGAGCTCGTGCAGGGAGCCCTCGCCCTCGCGGAGGTCGGCGAGTTCGATGCCCTCGCGCAGCAGCCGTCCGCAGCGCTCCGGGTCGCCGCTGTCCAGCGCGGCCCGGGCCTCCGTCCAGCGGACCCGGCCCGCGGCGCGGTCGGCCGGGGCCAGCGCGTCGAGGCGGTCCAGCACCTCTCCGGGGTGTCCGGCGCGGAGCAGGACGGCGGCGCTCTCCAGGACGAGCGGCAGCAGGGCGGGGGCGAGGTCGAGCGCCCGGCGGTAGGCGTGGACGGCGTCGTCGAGCCGGTCGGTGTGCGCGGCGAGGGCGGCGAGGCTGCGCCAGGCCCAGGCGGTGGGACGGTGTTCGAGCGAGCGCCGCCAGGCCGCGCGGGCGGCGTCGTGGTCGCCGGCGCGGGCGTGCAGGGTGCCGAGGTGGAGGTGGGCGAGCCAGTTGTCGACGGCGGCCAGCGGCGGCGTCCAGGCCGGGTCGGTCTGGTAGGAGACCGGCGGGCGGTCCGGGTCGCCGGGGGTGAGTGTGCCGTGGGTGAGGAGTTCGAGCCAGGGCTGCTGCTCGGGGCCGAGGGTGCGGTCGGGGAAGGGCGTGCCGGGGGTGGGCAGCGGGTCCTGGCCGACCCGGGCGCGGCGGTGCTGCTCCAGGGCGCCCCAGCCGGAGCCGGTCTGCAGGATCTCCTCGGGTGCGCGGTCGGCCCAGTCGGCGGCGGCTTCGAGTTCGGCGTCCAGGAGGTGCTGCGGGAGGAGGACGTCCAGAGCGTGCTCGGCCGCGTCGCGGGCCGCCGTCCAGTCCTCGCCGTGGACGGCGGCGGGGTCCGCCTCCAGCAGTCCGTAGGCCTCGGTCCAGGCCCAGCGGGCGCCGGCCGGCATCGGGAGGTGTTCGAGCTGGGTGCGGGCGAGGCCGGCCTGGATCTCCAGGTAGGCCAGGCCGGGTTCGGCGAGCCACTCCTGCCAGTGCCGGCCGCCCTCGCCCCGGCCCCAGAGGAAGAGCTTGCGGCCGCGGAGCCGTTCGGTGGAGGCCTGGACCAGGCCCCGGCCGCTCCCGTCCAGGGCGGTGACCCAGCGCCGCCGGCCGGCCGGGAGGTCGAAGAAGTAGTCGGCGGCGTCCCGGGCGAGGGTGGTGCGGCTGAGGTCGGTGCCGTCGGGGGCGGGGAGGGCGACCCGGCGGACCCGGCGGTCGTAGGAGAACTGCCAGGCGGCGTCGGCCGGGGCCAGCACCCGGACGTCGGGGGCCTCGGGGACGGCGATGTTGGACCACCAGTACATCGGGACGGTGTGCTCGCGCGGGTTGGTGATCCGGACGTGCACCAGCAGCACCGGGGAGTCGTCCGGGAGGCAGGCGTCGATCTGGAAGACCACGCCGCGGATGCGCTCGTACTCCCACATCCGCAGCACCGGGGTGCCGTCCGGGCGGGTGAGGCGGGCGGCGTGCAGCGGCTCGCAGGTGGTGGGGGTGTGGCCGATGGTGCCGATGTTCCACTCGACGCCGCCGGCCAGCCAGGCGCCGCGCAGGGCGAGGTTGGCGGGCTGGAACACCGGGTTGCGGAACAGCAGTTCGCGGCCGGTCGGCTTGTGGACCAGCGACTGGAGCCGGCCGCCCGCGGCGAGCAGGAAGACCGCGCGCAGGGTGTCGTTCTCCAGCACCGCCACCGGGTGGTCGGCGGGCGCCCGCTCCCGGGTGTAGCCGTCCTGCACCAGGTAGGGCAGGACGGAGGGCACCCGGCCGTAGCCGATGTTGCGGCGCATCTCCTCGTCGGCCTCGTCGGCGTCCTCGACCTGGTGCGCGTCCACGCCGGTGAACAGCGGGGGGAGGGGGTTGACGGGGCCGACCGGCGCGGTCGGCAGCGTCAGGGTGGCAAGCCGGAGCTCACTCATCTGCGGGTCTGCCTCTTCGGAGTCTGCGGAGTCTTCGGGGTCTGCTGGGCCTGCGGGGTCTGCTGGCCCTGCGGAGTCGGGGGCCGGGCCGCGGGCCGGCCCCGGTGAGGGGGCCGGCGGCCGAAGCGGGCGGGCGGGCCGGCCGACGGGCCGGCTACTTGACGCTGCCGGAGGTGAGTCCGGCCTTCCAGTGCCGCTGGAGCAGCAGGAACATCACCACGATCGGGACGACCGAGAGCAGCGCGCCGGTGATGATCAGGTTGTAGGGAACGGTCTGGCCGCGCTGCTCCTTCCACGCGACCAGGCCGACGGTGACCGGCTGGAGGCGGTCGTCGGCGAGCATCAGCGAGGGCAGCAGGTAGTTCGTCCAGATCGTCACGAACTGGAACAGGCCGACGGTGACCAGCGAGGGCCGCAGGACCTTCAGGGCGATGGACCGGAAGATCCTGAACTCTCCCGCGCCGTCGATCCGTCCGGCCTCCAGCAGTTCGTCGGGCACCGCGGCGGCGGCGTAGATCCGGGACAGGTACACCCCGAACGGGCTGACCACGCTGGGGATGAACACCGCCCAGAAGGTGTTCACCAGGTGGGTCGCGGAGAACATCAGGTACAGCGGCAGGGCGAACAGCGGGGCGGGCAGCAGGACGGCGCCCAGGACGGTGTTGAAGACCGCCTCCCGGCCGCGGAAGGCGTACTTCGCCAGCGCGTAGCCCGCCATCGCGGACAGCAGGGTGGCGACGGCCGCGCCGCCGACGGCGTAGAGCAGGCTGTTGAGCAGCCAGCGGCCGTAGATGCCGTGCTGGACACCGAGCAGCTCGGAGACGTTGCGCACCAGCTCGATCCGCCCGGCGAACCAGAAGCCGTTGCTGGAGAAGAGGTCGCCGCTGCCCTTGGTGGCCGAGACCACCAGCCACCACACGGGCAGCAGGGAGTAGAGCGCCGCGAGCACCAGGACGGCGAGCGTCCCCAGGCGCCCGGCGGGGTGGACGGCCCGGGCCGGGCCCCTCGACGTGTCCTTCACAGGGCCGCTCCGCGCTTGTTGACGAACCGCATGAACCCGAACGAGAGGACGAAGATCACCAGCGCGAGGAGCACCGAACGGGCGGCGGCGGCCTGGTAGTTGTTGGCCGCGACCTCGTTCTGCGCGGCCATGATCGGGGTCCAGTCGCCGGACAGCGCGGGGGCGACGGCCCGCATGACGACCGGCTCGTTGTAGAGCTGCGCGGTGCCGATGATCGAGAACACCGTGGTCATCACCAGGGCGGGCCGCACCATCGGGATCTTGATGTGCCAGGCGAGCCGCCAGCCGGTGCAGCCGTCGAGTTCGGCGGCCTCGGCGTACTCGCCGGGGAGCGCCTTGAGCGCGGAGTGGATGACGATCGTGTTGTAGCCGGTCCAGCCCCAGGTCAGCATGTTGCCCACCGACCAGGGCAGCATGCCCGCGGAGGTGAAGTCGACGTGCAGGCCGAGGTCGGAGAGCGCCCGGGTGACCGGGCTGACGTCCGGCTGGTAGAGGAAGGACCACATCAGGCCGCCGATCACGCCCGGGATCGCGTACGGCAGGAAGAAGGCGAGCCGGAAGAAGCGCTTGCCGGGGGTGCGGCGGGCGTCGAGCAGCAGGGCCAGCAGCAGCGCCAGGCCCAGCATCAGCGGCACCTGGACGAGGCCGATCAGCAGCACCCGGAGGACGGAGGAGGTGAACGCGCGGTCCGCCAGCGCCTCGGTGTAGTTGGCCAGGCCGGCGAAGGCGGTGGTCGGGGGCGTGAGCCCGAGGCCGGAGCGGTGCAGCTTGAACAGGCTCTGGTGGACGGCGTAGCAGATCGGCGCGAGGAAGGTGAGGACGAACAGGGTGCCGAACGGGAGCAGGAAGCCCAGCGGCGTCCAGCGGCGCCAGTCGACGGCGCGGGGCCGCGGGGCGTCCGGCGGGGTGGGCCCGGTGCGCTCGCGCGGGGGCGCCGGGGCCGGGGCGGTGGGGGACGGGTGCATGGTCAGCCGACTTCCATGCCCTGGGTCTTCATCTCGGCCAGGGTCTGGGCCTGGGTGTCGGCCAGCGCGGCGTCCAGGGTGGTGGTGCCGGTGCCCGCCTTGCCGAGGCCGTCGCCGAGCGCGCCGGAGGTCTTGGTCATCACCGGGCCCCACTGGAAGCCGGGGTCGACGTGGGTGGCGGCGTCCTTGAAGACGTCGAAGACCCGCTGGCCGCCGTAGAACGGGTTGGGCTCGGCCAGCGCCGGGTTGTCCAGGCCGGAGAGGGCGGCGGGGTAGATGCCGGTCTCCTTGATCAGGTTGCCGACGCTGGCCGGGTCGGTGCCGAACCAGTGGGCGAACTCGACGGCCTGGGCGGGGTTCTCGCAGCCCTTCAGGACGGCGTTGGGGGTGCCGCCGGCGTTGCCCGCAGCGGGGGTGGCCGCGTCCCAGACCGGCATCGGGGCGACGGCCCAGTTGCCGGCGGTCTGCTTGACGCTGTCGGCCAGGATCGGGGTGTCCCAGACCGCGTTGACGTCGGAGAGGATGCTGCCCTCGCCCATGCCCTGGTAGAGGGCGGTGTCGAAGCTCGGCACGACCTTGACCAGCTTCCGGTCGATCAGGTCCTGCCAGAACGCGGCGACCTTCTTCGTCGCCGGGTCGTCCAGGTTCACGGTCCACTTGTCGCCGCTGGTGCCGAACCACTTGGCGCCGGCCTGCCAGGCGAGGCCGGCGAAGTTGTAGGCGTCGTTGCCGAAGTAGCCGATGTAGGCGTTCGGGTCGGCGGCGTGGACGGCCGCGGCGTCGGCGGCGTACTCGGCCCAGGTCTTCGGGGCCTGCTGGATGCCGTACTTGGCGAACAGGTCCTTGCGGTAGATGAACGCCATCGGGGCGGTGTCCACCGGCAGGCCGTAGGTGTGTCCGGCCACCCCGGACTGCGCGAACGCCCAGGACGCGTACTCCTTCGCGTACGGCGCGGCGGCCGGGGTGACGTCCTGGAGGGCGCCGGCGGCGGCGAAGGTGGGCAGCGTCTCGAAGCCGACCATGGCCACGCAGGGGGCGTTGCCGGCCTTCACGGCGCTGAGCAGCTTGGTGTAGCCGCCCTTGGAGCCGGGCGAGATCTTGCTGTAGACGACCTTGACGTCCGGGTGGGTGGAGTTGAAGAGCTCGACGGACTTCTCGTAGCCGGGGGCCCAGCCCCAGAACTCGATGGTGACCGGCCCGGCGGAGCGGCCCGCCGATCCGTCCGACCCGCAGGCGGCCGTGCCGGCCAGGGAGGCGAGCGCCACGGCGAGGGTGAGTGTTCTGAGCGCGCGGTTCTTCATGAGGAGGTCCTGTTCTGCTGCCTGCCGCGAGCGGACTCGGCCCCGGCGCGGCGGTGGGGGCCCGCTGAACACCCCGGGCCGTTAATTCGGCTAGTGTGTTAATTAAGGCGCGGGGCTGTCAAGGGGTGCGGTGGGCCGTTGCACAAACGCGACGAACGGCCGCACCCGCCGACCCGGTCGGGCAAAATGCCTGACGACAGGGTGAATTGACCCGTCCCACCGCATGTCGCGGGCGCCGCGGAGGCGGGATGGCGACCGGATCGGCACCCGGCGGCGGACGACGGCCGCGGTTATTTCATGTGGTGCATCAACTAATATGGGCAGGTCGACACCGGCCTGCCCCAGGTCTCGGAACGAGGAGAGCACGTGCGACAGACGCAGCGCGGCACCACCGGCACGGGCGGCCTCGCGAGCGCCGTCCTGGCGGGCCACCCCGAGGTCGCCGACAAGGCCTCACTGCGCCGCACCAACCTGGGCGTGATGCTGCGCCAGCTGCGGGAGAACGGCGCCCAGTCGCGCACCCACCTGGCCACCGCGAGCGGCCTGCCCAAGGCCACCGTCTCCGTCCTGGTCGCCGAGCTGATCCAGCGCGGCCTGGTCCGCGAGGGCGAACTCGACCGGGCCGGCGCGGTCGGCCGCCCGCACCGGATGGTCGAGCTCGACGGCCGCTGGATCTGCGGCGTCGGCGCCGAGGTCGGGCCCGACCACATCACCGTCCTCGCCCTCGACCTGCGCGGCACCGTGGTCCACCAGGACCGCCGCGCCCTCGACGTCCCCGCCCTCACCCCGCAGGCCGCCCTGCGCGAGGTCGCCGACCTGGTCGCGGACTGCCTCAGCGCGGTGGCCGAGCGCGGCATGCACACCATCGGGATCACCCTGATCACCCAGGGCTCGATCGACAGCGCCACCGGGACGGTCACCGTGGCCACCAACTTCGGCTGGCGCGACGTCCGGGCCGTCCACGAGCTGCGCGCCCGGCTGGGCCGGCACGCACCGCCCGTCCTGCTGGAGAACGACGCCGAGTCCGGCGCGCTCGCCGAGTACCTCGCCGCCCCCGGCCCCGACACCCGCGAACTCGTCTACGTCACCGGCGGGATCGGCGCCGGCGGGGCCGGCATCTCCGACGGCCGGCTGCTGCGCGGCTCCGAGATCGGCCACATGAAGCTCGACCGGCTCGACCGGCCCTGCGGCTGCGGGCGCACCGGCTGCTGGGAGGTCGCCGTCGGACTCCAGGCCCTGCTGGACGCCGCCGCCGACCCGGACGACCCGGTCCACGACCGCTCGGTCGACCTGGCCGAACGGCTCGGCGCGCTGCTCGACCGGGCCGACGCCGGGGAACCGCGCACCCTCGCCGCGCTGGCCGCCGTCGCCGAGGACCTGGCCCTCGGGCTCAGCGTCCTGGTGGACGTGCTGAACCCGCCCCGGATCGTCCTGGGCGGCTACTTCGCGGTCTTCGACCGTTACCTGGTCGGCCCGGCCCAGGAGTTCCTGGACCGCCGGCGGATCTCGCCCGGCTCCCAGCAGGTCGTCGTCTCCGCCTCCGCGCTCGGCCTCTCCAACGCGGCCCGCGGCGGCGCGCACCTGGCGCTGGAGGGGATCTTCCAGGACCCCTCCGACGTCCCGGTCCGGCCGGAGCCGGTCGAGGACGGGGTCCGCACCGCCTAGCCCGGCCGGGCCGGGCCGGGCCGGGCCGGGCCGGGCCGGGAGCAGCCAACGCCGCACCTCGGGCCGGGACTTGAACGTCGGCCCGAGCGGCGCTCCGGCGGCGGCCCGAGCGACCGCCCCGACGGCGACCCGGGCGGCGGCAGCTCTTGACTTCACTCCCGGGCACTGCCACGGTGTGCGTGAAGTTGCTCAAAGACCCGCAGGAAAACGCAACTTCGAACAGCGCGTCTCCCCGGCCGTCCGCGGGGCGGCCCCCTGGAGCCCCGCGGCGGCCCGCGGGCGCTCACACCGACCGCTCCGGCACGTCCCGGCCACTCCGTACCGGCCCCACCCCCCGTACCGGCTCACCCCCGCACCGGCACGCCGCACATCCGCGCGCCCGCACCGCCGTCCCCCCCTGCGGTTCTGGACGGCGGGCACCGCGCGCCCACCGGTCGGGGACCGGTGCCCCCACCGCGAAGCACCTCGTCACCGAAGGAGCATCCGTGCCATCCCCCCGCAGAGCCCTCGCGGCCGTGTTCGCCGCCGCCGTCCTGCCGCTGTCCGCCGGGGTCGCCACGGCCCCGGCCTCGGCGGCACCGGCCCCGCCCGCCGCCACGTACACCGTCGGCGTCGGATCGCCCGTGCCGTACACGCATCCGACCGACACCCAGGCGAGCCCGTACCTCGACAAGGACGGCACCTTCTACTTCCAGCAGTCCGCCGCCCTCTACGGCGCGAACGACCCCAGGTACTGGGACTTCTTCACCGGCACCGACTTCGACACCGCGACCCGCTCCGGCGCGATCAGCGGCGCCGTCAACCCGGCCAACAGCAGCGACCGGAACGACGACACCACCTGGCGCTGCAACAACAGCCCCACCGGCCGCGAGGCCACCGCCGCGCCGAGCGGCTCCGGCTACGCGCAGAAGAACTACTGCGACCTGGCGGGGGTCTGGGTCGACCCGGACACCGGCGACTGGTACGGGCTGGTGCACAACGAGTTCACGCCCCAACCCTTCGGGGACGGGCTGCACTTCGACGCGATCGACTACGCCGTCTCCAAGGACCAGGGCCGGACCTGGAACATCGCGGACCACGTGATCACCTCCCCCTACAGCACGACCCGGGGCGACACCACCGCGTTCCCGAACCAGACGTACTCCTACGGCGACGGCGACCAGCGGCTGTACGTCGACACCGCCTCCGGGTACTTCTACGTCTTCTACGGCTCGCGGATCGTCGACAAGAACGGCGGCTGGAAGGCGTTCTACGAGCACGTGGCCCGCGCCCCGATCTCCGCCAAGATGGCGCCCGGCTCCTGGCGCAAGTGGTACGACGGCGCCTGGACCCAGCCCGGCACGGGCGGCCGGGAGAGCAACGTCGTCCCGGTCGGCTCCGGCAGCACCACCGGGTACACCCCCGTCTCCGGCGAGTACGACCCGGCGAACACCGGCACCGCGGCCCAGCAGATCGCGGCCGGCAAGATGCCCCCGACCTCGCCGTTGTTCGTCATGAACATCACCTACGACGCCCACCTGAAGCTGTACGTCGGCGAGCCCCAGGCCGTCGACCAGAGCGGATCGGCGCCCCAGCAGCTCTACGCCACCGCCGACCTCTCCACCCAGAAGTGGTTCCCGCTCGGCGACACCGGCAGCTACCGCACCGCCTCCTGGTACCGCTGGTTCCTCGACGGCGCGAGCCGGACGGGCAGCGCGATCGTCGGCCGGAGCTTCCGCTCCTACTGCGCGTTCGGCTGTTCGAAGAAGCCGGACGGCAGCACCTCCTCCGGCGAGTACGTCGACGTCACCCTGGACGCCTCCGCCACCGCCCCCGGGCCGGTCGACGAGACCGGGTCGTACCGGATCGGCAGCGGGGCCGGGCGGGTGCTCGCCCAGGTCTCCGGCGGCTCCGCCACCACCTCCGTGGGCAGCGCCACCGGCTCCGCCCTGGAGTCCTGGACCTTCACCGGCAACGGCGACGGCTCCTACCGGATCGCCAACGCCGCCACCGGCGGGCTGCTCGGGGTGGACTCCACCACCACCGCGGGCCGCGCCTGGGGCGCCCGGCCCACCGTCACCGCCGCCGGCTCCGGCGGGCCCGCCGTCGGCCAGCAGTGGTGGGTCGTCCCCGGCACCGCCGCCGACAACACCCCCACCGGCACCGTCCGCCTGGTCAACCGCTACAGCGGCCTGGTGATCGGCCTCTCCGCGGACGCCGGCCGCCCCGCCGAGACCACCCCCGCCCGCAGCTGGACCAACACCACCGGCAACTCCGTCGGCGGCACCCGCACCGCGGGCGAGCAGACCCTCACCCTCACCCGGACCGGCCCGGCGCCCGAGAGCGTCTCGGTCTCCTCCCCCGGCGACCAGTCCGGCAGCCTCGGCACGGCCGTCTCGCTCCAGCTCACCGCCCACGACAGCGCCGGCAAGCCCCTCGCCTTCACCGCCACCGGCCTGCCCGCCGGGCTGACCATCAGCCCCGCCGGCCTGGTCTCCGGCACCCCGACGGCCGCCGGGGCCTCCACCGTCACCGTCACCGCCTCCTCCGGCACCGCCACCGGCACGGTGTCCTTCGGCTGGGCCGTCGCCCCGGTCCTCAGCGGCGCCCACACCCTGGTCACCGGCGGCAAGGCCCTGGACGACCCCGACCACTCCCTCGACCAGGGCACCCAGCTCATCACCTGGGGCGCCAACGGCGGCAGCAACCAGAGCTGGACCTTCACCCGGCAGCCGGACGGCAGCTACCAGATCACCAACGTCCTCTCCCACCTGTGCGTGGACGTCAGCGGCGGCTCCGGCGCGGCCGGCGCGCAGATCATCCAGTGGGCCTGCACCGGCGGCGCCAACCAGCGCTGGGTGGTCACCCCCACCACCGGCGGCTACCGGATCACCTCCCGGAGCAGCGGCCTGTCCCTGACCACCGCCTCCACCGCCAACGGCGCGGCCGTCACCCAGCAGACCGACACCGGCTCCGCCCTCCAGCGCTGGACCATCGGCTGACCCTCCCGTCCGCCCGCCCGCCCGTCGGCCCACCCGAGCGGGCGAGCGGGCGCCGAACGGTCCCGGCCCGGGGCGGTGGCACCTCCGTGCCGGACGGTCCGCAGGCCCGCGTAGCCTGTGGCGCGTCAACGAGGCACGACCGTCCGTGGGGGCCCTTCCGTGAGTACCGTTCAGCCCGTTCGCGCGTCCTTCCGGATGGTGCGGAACAACCGCCGCTTGCTGGTGTTCCCGCTGCTCGGCGGTGCTGCTGCGGCGCTGGTGGTCGGTGTCCTGGCGGTGCCGGCGCTGCTCCGGGGCTGGGCCGACCCGTCGCCGTCCGCCTCCGCCGTGGCCGCCGTGGCCGCCGTGGCCGTCGGCTACCTCCTGGCGGGGTTCGTGTTCACCCTCTGCGGCGCCGCGATGGTCTGCGCGGTCGATGACGTGCTGCGGGGGGAGCCCGTCCGGGTCGGCGTGAACTGTCGGCGGGCCCTGCGGCACTGGCGGCGGCTGCTGGCGTGGAGCCTGCTCAACACGACGGTCCTGGTGCTCGTCCGGCAGCTGGAGCGGGTTCCGGTCATCGGCTGGTTCATGGACGGCCTGTTCAGCACCGGATGGGCCGTCGCCACCTACCTGGCGCTGCCGGCCATGATGATCGACGGCCTCGGAATCGCCGAGGGCACCCGCCGGTCGGCCCGGATGCTGCGCGAGACCTTCTCCCGGCAGGTGTACGGCTCGGTGTGGATCGCGGTGCCCCTGGTCCTCTCGGTGATCGTCGGGTTCGTGGCGTTCATGCTCGGGGCGGAATCGAACAGCGCGGGCCTCGCCGCCGCGGGCGGGGTGCTCGCCGCCCTGCTCCTGGCCTGCGCGCTGCTGGCGGGGGCCACGGTCTCCGGAATCTTCCGCACCGTGCTCTACCGGGACGTCTCCGTCGCGGCCTGACGCCCCGGAGCCGATCGCCCCGCCCACGGCACGCCGGTCGCCGATGTCCTGCGACTCCTACCCGATCGGGGGGCGGAACAGCACCGGCACCCGGATCGAGGTGGTCCGGGAGGCCGAGGGCGGCCGGCTCACCACGGTCAGGGTCGGTCCGGCGGCCTGAGCGGGCCGTGGTCTACTGGACCCGGACCCACTGAACCCGGTGGTCGGCGGCTTGTAAAGAACTCTTTCCAAAGCTAGCTTTAGAACATGAGCGAACCGCCGCCGGCCATCCGGCTCACCGACCCGCGCGCCCTGCGCGCCTACGCCCATCCCACCCGGATGGCACTGGTGGGCCTGCTCCGCCTGCACGGGCCGCTGACCGCGACCCGGGCCGCGGAGCTGCTCGGCACCGAGTCGGTGGCGAGCTGCTCCTTCCACCTGCGCCAGCTCGCCAAGTACGGCCTGGTGGAGGAGGCGGGCGGCGGGCGCGGCCGGGAGAAGCCCTGGCGCGCGACCGCCGCCTTCACCAGCTGGGACGCCGCCCCCGCCGACCCGGAGCGGGCCGCCGCCACCGAGGCGCTGCAACGGGCCGTGCTGGACGGCTACTTCGCCCGCGCCACCAGCTGGCTGCTGCGCCGCGGCGAGAGCAGCCCCGAGTGGCGCGAGGCCGCCTCCTTCGGCGACAGCGCCGTCCTGGTCACCGCCGCGGAACTCACCGAACTCGAAGCCCGCGTCGAGGAGTTGATCCGTCCCTACGCGGAGCGGCTGGGCCGCCCCGGCCCGCCCCCCGCGGGCGCCCGGGCCGTCCAGCTGATCCGGCTCGCCGTCCCCACCGACCCCGCCCCGGAGGGGGAAGCACCGTGACCCTCCTCGCCACCCGCCCGGCCGCCGCCGTCCGCCGCCGGATACCCGAGCTGCTGCACGAACCGGCCTTCCGCCGCTACTGGACCGGCCAGACCGTCTCCTCGCTCGGCGACCAGATCACCCTGCTGGTGATCCCGCTGATCGCGGTCGCCACCCTGCACGCCGACGCCGCCCAGATGGGCTACCTGAGCGCCGCCGGCTACCTCCCCTACCTGCTGTTCTCGCTGCACGCGGGCGGCTGGGCCGACCGCTACGGGCGCCGCCGCCGGATGATGATCGCCACCGACCTGGGCCGGGCCGCCGCCCTGCTGACCGTCCCGATCGCCCACGCGGCCGGGGTGCTGACCCTGACCCAGCTGTACGCGGTGGTGCTCGCCGTCGGCGTGCTGTCGGTGTTCTTCCACGTCTGCAACCCGCCGCTGTTCGTCGCCCTGGTGCCCGCCGAGCGCTACCTCAGCGGCAACGCGCTGATCAACGGCAGCCGGGCCGCCACCTACGTGGCCGGCCCCGGCCTCGGCGGCCTGCTGGTCCAACTCCTGGCCGCCCCGCTGGCGCTGGTGGTGGACGCGGCCTCCTTCCTGGTCTCCGCGCTGTTCCTGCGGAAGATCGACCCGGTCGAACCGCCGCCCGCCGAGAAGGGGCACAGCGGCGCCGCGGAGGGCCTGCGCTGGATCCGGCGCGACCCGGTGATCCGGGCCTCGCTGCTCGGCACCGCCACCGTCAACCTGTTCACCTTCGTCATCGGCGCCCTGTTCGTCCTCTACGCCACCCGCGAACTGCGCTTCAGCGCCGGCCTGCTGGGCGCGGTGATGGCCGCCGCCGCGGTCGGCACCCTGCTCGGCGCGGCCCTCACCGGCCGGCTCGCCGCCCGGATCGGCATCGGCCCCGCCTTCCTGCTCGGCCTGGTGCTCTTCCCCGCCCCGCTGCTGCTGATCCCGCTCGCGGGCGGCTCGGTCGCCGCCGCCGCGGCCCTGCTGTTCGGCGCCGAGTTCCTCTCCGGCGTCGGCGTGATGATCCTCGACATCTCGGCCGGCACCATCTTCGCCGCCTGCATCCCCGACGCCCTGCGCTCCCGCGTCTTCGGCGCCTACCAGGCCGTCAACTACGGCGTGCGCCCGCTCGGCTCGCTGCTCGGCGGCCTCCTCGGCAGCACCCTGGGGCTGCGCCCCGCGCTGTGGATCGCCGCCGTCGGCGCGGTCTGCTCCGCCCTGTGGGTGCTGGCCTCCCCCATCCCGCGGATGCGCGAACTGCCCGTCCGGCCGGAGCCCGCCGAGGACGCGTCCCGGGCGACGGCCCAGGAGCCGACCGCCACGCGCTGACAGCCGTGCGCCGACCGGCGCTCCCCCGACGGCCGTACCCCGGCAACCTCGCCGCGGTGTACGGCCGTCGGCGTTCGCGCCGCCGCCCGTCTCACCGCCCGTCTCACCGCCCGTTTCGCCGTCCGGGTCGCTGCCCTCATCGCCGTCCGCAGCACGTCCGCGGCAGCGTTCACGTCGCTGTTCGCGTCACTCGGCGGACCGGTCGGCCCCGGCGGCGGTGGCCCAACCGGCGGCGCACCCTAGCGCATTCGCGCATATGCCCGAGGGATATGACCGAAAGTCTCGCTCTCCCGTGGCGACGCCGGTAGCGTTGCGTCCTGGTCAGACTACCGCAGGTGAAGGCGGTGACGGCGACGCACCGTGCCCGCACGGTGGGGAGGGAACGCGGTTCGTGTCCGGGATCGAGGAGTGCCTTGCGGAAGCCATGGGGATCACCGGCGCCCTGGGGGTCAGCCTGGTCGACTGGACCAACGGCCTGGCCATAGGCACCGCCGGTCTCGGCCCCGACGGCGACCACGAGGTCGGTGCGGCCGACGCCACCGAACTCGCCCGGGCGGTCACCCAGACCCCCTCGTTCGCCGACCCGGACACCGGCGCGCCGCCCGCCGAGGACGTCATCGTCACCTCCGGGGCCCACTACCACCTGCTGCGCTTCGTCCCCGCGTCCTTCGACGCCAACGTCTTCCTCTACCTGCGGCTGGACCGGGAACACGCCAACCTGGCGATGGCCCGACTGCGGCTGGCCGCCGTCGCCGACCGGCTGGTGCTCTCCTGATGTGGCCCACCGACACCCTCGCCCCGGCACCGCAACCGCCCGTGCCCTCGCTCCCGTCCGTCCCGGTCGCTTCGGTCGCGCCGGTCGTCCCGCCGATGCCGTCCGTGCCGCCGCTGCTGGTGGCCTCACCGGTCTCGGTGCACCGACTCGCCCCCGCCGCCGGGCCGTTCGGCCACGCCGCCGAGGTCCCCGGCCCGTACCTGACCGCCGACCGGCCCGCCGAACCGCAGGGCACCGGAGTGCAGGGCGCCGAACAGCGGGACGCCGGACCGGTGGCCGCCGAGCCCCCGGCCGCCGAGCCCCCGGCCGCCGAACAACCGGCCGTCCGGCCGCGGGCCCACGCGGCGCCGCTGCCGCGCCGCCGGCGCTCCAGCTGCGCGCCCGCCACCACCTTCGAGGCCGCGCTGACCGACCTCGCCGCCGACGGCTCCACCGGCGCCCTGCACGGCCCGGACGGCGCGGTGCACCTGTCCGGCGGCCTGGTGGTGCACGCCGAGGCGCCGGGCGCGGCGACCGTCGGCCACCTGCTGACCGGGGCCGGGCGGATCACCCTGCGCGAGTGGGAGAACAGCCTGCTGCTGGGGGCCGGACGGCACGCCGAGTACCTGGTGGGCAGCGGTCTGATCGGCCCGGGCGAACTCGAACTCGCCCGGCTGGCCGCCACCTTGGACGGCGCGCAGGACGCGCTCGCCCAGCACGACGGCGAGTTGCGCTTCGACCCGGTCGCCCGCCCGGCGTTCCGGCTGGCCCGCCCGCTCTCGGTGCTGGAGCTGCGCGGCGCGATCGGCCGCCGCCGCTCGCTGCTGGACGGCTGCTGGCCGTCCGCCGAGCTGGACCGGGCGCCGCTGCGGGCCACCGGCGCCGCCCCGACCCGCCGCACCGCGGTGCCGCGCCGCCGACGGCAGGCGCTGCTGGCCGCGGCCGACGGTACCCGCACCGCGCCCGAGCTGGCCCGGCTGCTGGGGCGCTCCACCTACGGCACGCTGCTGGACGTCCGGCAGTTGGCCGCGGCGGGGCTGCTCGCGGCCCCGCGGCCGGCCGCCGTCCCCGACCCGCCCCCGGCCGCCGTGCCGCAAGCCGCGCCACCGGACGTGCTGCTGCCGCCCGGTCCGCGCTCCCACGACTCCTCGGACCCGGAGGTGGGCCTGCTGCTCCGACTACGCGCCGCTCTGGAGGCCCTGTGACCGCCCCGCCCGCCCGTCCCGTCCCGCCGACCCCGTCATGAAGCGGACCTTTCGACAACTGACCGCGAGGAGGACCCCCGTGCTGCCGGAGGCCGAGGTGCAGGCCGAACTGCGGGGCCTGCGGGCGAGGATCCCGCACCTGACCGGGTCGCTGGTGGCCACCATCGACGGCCTGGTGGTGGCGCACGACGCGCCCGCGCTGGAGCCGGAGGGCGTGGCCGCGCTGACCGCGGCCGCGCTGGGCGTGGGTTCCCGGCTGACCGAGGCGACCGGGCAGGGCGCCTTCCGGGAGCTGATCACCCGCGGCGAGCGCGGCTACACCGCGACGTACGCGGCCGGCGCGTACACGGTGCTGACCCTGCTGGCCGGTCCACAGGCCAACGTGGGCCGGCTGCACCTAGAGGCCCGTCGGGCCGGGGCGCGGATAGCGGCCCTGGCCGACACCGACCTCGACCGGACGACCTTCTGACCCCGGACGCCCCTCCCACCCTGCGGTACACCCGTCGCTCCAAAGAGCTGACGAGTCGTCAATTCCTTTCACGGAAGAGGTACTTGGAAAAAATGGCTGCTGTGGAAACCGCCCTCAAGGACATCATGAGCGCGATCGAGGGCACCATCGGCGTCGCCCTGGTCGACTACAACAGCGGTATGGCGCTGGGCACCGTCGGCGGCAGCGCGGAGCTGGACCTCAACGTCGCGGCCGCGGGCAACACCGACGTGGTGCGGGCCAAGCTGCGCGCGATGGAGCTGCTCAACCTGAACGAGGCGATCGAGGACATCCTGATCAGCCTCTCCACCCAGTACCACCTGATCCGGCCGCTGACCTCGCGCACCGGCAAGGGCCTGTTCCTGTACCTGGCACTGGACCGCAACCGGGCCAACCTGGCGATGGCCCGGCACCAGTTGAAGCGGATCGAGGCCGACCTGGAGGTGTGACCTGCGCAGGGCGAGCAGGCCCCCGGTGGGAACGCGGACGGACGGCTCCGTCCCGCCGACCGGGGCCCGCGCCCGGGGGCGGCGGGGCAGCGAGGCAGCGGACGGTCTGCCGTTAGGCGGGGATGCGTCCCGCCCGGAGGTCTGGCCCGGTATGAGGTGTGACAGGTAACGTGGCAATGTGAAATTTCACTGTGCGGCGAGTCGGCCGGCCCGTCACCACCGCACACCCGGACCGCCCGGACCGCCCGGACCACCTCGGAGGAGCCCCCGCCGATGACCGACCAGCCCGCCCTGAACACCGGCAGCCACGACCTCCCCGTCAGCCCCGCCCTGGCCGCCCACATGACCGGCCAGTGGGCCGCCACCCCGCTGCCCGCCGACGCGCGCGTCCCCGGGTACGCCCACTTCCCGGGCCGCCGCGCCCGGCTCGCCGCCGCCTTCCCCGGCGAGCGGCTGCTCGTCCCCGCCGGGCAGTTGAAGGTCCGCAGCAACGACTGCGACCACCGCTTCCGCCCGCACAGCGCCTACGCCCACCTCACCGGCCTGACCGGCGAGGAGCAGGTCGGCCACGTCCTGGTGGTCGAACCGGACGGCGAACCCGTCCTGTACCTGCGCCCCCGCTCCGACCGCTCCGGCGGCTCCGGCGAGTTCTACCGCGACCGCCGCTACGGCGAGTTCTGGGTCGGCCGGCGCGCCGACCTGGGCGAGGCCGCCCGGCTCACCGGCCTGCGCACCGCCCACCTCGACGACCTGCCCGAGCTGTTCACCGGCAGCGTCCCCACCCGGGTGCTGTCCGGCGTCGACCCGGTGCTCGACGCCCTGGCCGGCCGCCCGGCCGCCGCACACGCCGCCCCCGACGGCCGGCTGGCCGCCGCGCTCTCCGAACTGCGCCTGGTCAAGGACGCCTGGGAGGTCGAGCAGCTCCAGCTCTCCGTCGACCACACCACCGCCGGGTTCGCCGACGTCGTCCGCGCCCTGCCCGCCGCCCTGCGCCACCACCGCGGCGAACGCGTGCTCGAAGGCGCCTTCAACGCCCGCGCCCGCGCCGAGGGCAACGGCACCGGCTACGAGACCATCGTCGCCTCCGGCGCGCACGCCTGCGTCCTGCACTGGATCCGCAACGACGGCCCGCTGGACGCCTCGGAGCTGCTACTGCTCGACGCCGGCGTGGAGACAGACACCCTCTACACCGCCGACCTCACCCGCACCCTCCCGCTCTCCGGCACCTTCGCCCCCGCCCAGCGCGACGTCTACCAACTCGTCCTGGCCGCCCAGGACGCCGCCATCGCCACCCTGCGCCCCGGCGCCTCCTTCCGCGCGTTCCACCGGGCCGGCATGCGCGTCATCGCCGAGGGCCTGGCCGCCTGGGGCCTGCTGCCGGTCCCCGCCGAGGAGGCCCTCCGGGAGGACTCCGGCCTCTACCGGCGCTACACCCTCTGCGGCAGCGGCCACATGCTCGGCCTCGACGTGCACGACTGCGCGAAGGCCCGCGCCGGGACGTACCTGGACGGCGTCCTCGAGGAGGGCATGGTCCTCACCGTCGAACCCGGCCTCTACCTCCAGCCCGACGACCTCACCCTCCCGCCCGAACTGCGCGGCCTCGGCGTCCGCATCGAGGACGACCTCGTCATCACCGCCGACGGGGCCCGCCTGATGTCCCACGCCCTCCCCCGCGAACCCGACGCCGTCGAATCCTGGATGGGCGACCTGCTCGGCTGAGCCGCCTCCCCCGGGGCCCGCAGTAGAGTCCGGGGCATGCTCCTGTGGATCAACGGGCCCTTCGGCGGCGGGAAGACGCAGACCGCGCACGAGCTCCGGCGGCGGCTGGCCGGCAGCGTCGTCTGCGACCCCGAGCACGTGGGCTTCGGCCTGCACCGGATGACGCCCCCCGCCCTGCGCGGGGACTTCCAGGACCTCCCCGCCTGGCGGCAGGGCGTGTACGAGGTGCTGGACCGCGCCCTCACCGGGCACGACGGGACGGTGATCGTGCCGATGACGGTCGTGGAGCCCGCGTACTTCCGCGAGACCGTCGGCCGGCTGCGCGAACGCGGCCACGACGTCCGGCACTTCGCGCTGCTGGCCGAGCGCGGGACGGTGCTCCGCCGACTGCGCGAGCGTGGCTTCGGGCACGCCGTGGGGCTCCTCGCCGGGAAGGACGCCCCGCTGCGCCGGGAGAGCTTCGCCGTGGCGAAGCTCGACCTGTGCCTGGAGCGCCTGCGCGGGGACGAGTTCGCCGCGCACCTGTGGACCGACCGCCTCAGCGTCCCGCAGGTCGCCGACCGGATCGCCGCCGCCTGCGGGCTGGCGCTCGCGCCGAACACCGACGGCGCGCTGCGCGGGCGCCTGCGCCGGGCCTGGACGGGGGCCCGACACATCCGGTTCGACTGAGCCGCCGACGCCCCGCCGCCCCCGCTCTCACCCCGCGCGCAGCGCGTCCCGCCACAGGTCGCGGGTGACGTCCGCCGCCCCGCCCGTGCGGGCCCGGCGGTGGGCGGTGCCCGCCCACAGGTGCATCGCCGCCAGGTCGCCGCGGCGGCCCGCGGCCGCCCTGAGCGGCTGGGTGAGGTGGTGCACCTCCGGGTACGCCGCCGGGGCGTGCCCCTCGTGGCGGTCGGTGAACGCGTTGCGCAGCCCGCGCGCCGGGCGGCCGGTGAAGGCCCGGGTGACGGTGGTGGCGTCCAGTTCGACCAGGGCCCGGCGGTGCGCGGCGGACGCCCCGGACTCCGCGGTGCGCAGGTACGCGGTGCCGAGCTGCACGGCCGCCGCACCGGCCCCGAGCGCCGCGGCGATCGCCGCCCCGTCCCCCAGCCCGCCCGCGGCGATCAGCGGCAGCGCGGTCACCTCCCGTACGGCGGCCAGGAGTTCGAGCAGCGGAAGCGTCCCGGGCGGGTCCTCGGCGCGGTGCGTACCGCGGTGCCCGCCGGCCTCCGGGCCCTGGACGACGAGCGCGTCGAGGCCGAGCGCGGTCGCGGCCCGGGCTTCCGCGGGGCTGGTCACGGTGCCGACCTGCCGGATGCCGGCGGCCCGGACGGCGGCGGCCTCGGCCGGTTCGGGCAGCCCGAAGGTGTACGACACCCAGTCGACCGGGTCGCGCAGCAGCAGTTCGACCTTGGCGTCCCAGTCGTCGCGGTCGGCCGGGATCTCGGCGGGCAGTTCGACCCCCCACCGCAGCGCCTCGGGCCGCAGCCGCTCCCGGTAGGCGTCCACCGCCCCGGACGGTGCGGGCGGCCCGGGGACGAACAGGTTCACGCCGATCGGCCGGTCCGTCAACTCCCGCGCCCTCTGCACCTGTTGGCGCACCCCCTCGGCACTGCGGTACCCCGCCGCGAGGAACCCGAGCCCCCCGGCCCCGTTCACGGCAGCCACCAACTCGGGGGTCCCCGCCCCACCCGCCATCGGCGCCACGACCACCGGCACCGCCCACTCCGCACCCATCCCGCGCTCCCTCCACCGCCCCCCGCCCGCCACCCTACGCCGCCCCGCACCACCCCCCGGCCTGCCACCACGGCGCGAATGTTCCGACAGGCGGGAGGCACGTGGTGGACACCGACCGGGGCAGGCGGGCGGCGCCTCCGACCGCCTACCGCCACGTCGGCCCGCCGGTCATCCGCGCCGCGGCCCGCGACGCGCCGCCGGGCACCCCGGTCGCCTCGGCCGCGCAACTGTCCGACCGGCTCGGGCGGCAGCCCGCCCCGGCCGGGCCGTTCACCTGCACGGTCGGGACGGACGGGGTGCTGCGGCCGGCGGACCGGCGCAGCGAGCACGTGGCGTGCGCGGGCGGCGGGGCGGTGCCGGGCGCGGGTGAGGTGGAGTTCGCGCGGGCGGCGGACGGCGGCCACCGCGCGGTGGAGATGTCGAACCCGTCGACCGGCTACTGCCCGGACACCGCGTGCCGGCCGGCCGTCGCGGCGGCGCTGGAGCGGGCCGGGGTGCGGCACCCGGGCGGGTTCACGTACGCGGCGGTGTTCCGGCGTTGCCCGGAGTGCGGGGAGACCTCCCTGGCGCGGGAAGGGTTCTTCGTGTGCGTCTTCTGTGAATCCGAGCCGCCTGCGCGGTGGAACGCGGGCCCGCCGATAGCGTGACGGGCGTCACACCCGAGGGCTGTCACATCGGGGACGGCCGCGGGGTCAGACCTTCGAAAGCACGCGACGACCGTTCGAAGAACAAGGAGCCACCACCATGGACGCACGCCTCGACTACTTCGCCAACCCGCTCGGCGCGAAGTTCCTGAAGTACATCAACTCGGCCGGCCACGCCCTGGGCCTGTCGGCGCTCCCGATGTCGACCCAGGAGCTGGTGAAGATCCGCGCCAGCCAGATCAACGGCTGCGGTTTCTGCACCGACATGCACACCAAGGACGCCGCGCACGCCGGGGAGACCCAGCAGCGGCTCAACCTGGTCGCCGCCTGGCGCGAGGCCAAGGTCTTCACCGAGGCCGAGCGCGCCGCGCTGGAACTCGCCGAGCAGGGCACCCGGATCGCGGACGCCGCGGGCGGGGTCAGCGACGACGCCTGGGCGGAGGCCGCCAAGCACTACGACGAGGAGCAGCTGGCCGCGCTGGTCGGCCTGATCGCCCTGATCAACACCTACAACCGGATCAACGTGATCATCCAGCAGCCCGCCGGCGACTACGTGCCCGGCCAGTTCGCCTGACCCACCCCGCCCCCGGCCGCCCCCGCCCCACCGTCAGGGCAGGGTGCGGCCGGTCCGCCCCCGGGACGGGCGAGGGGCACGGTGGCCGTCGGCAGCGGGGGCTCGACGGTGGACTCCGGCAGGGTGGCGAGGATGTCCTCCTCGCGCGCGAGGCAGCGGCGCATCGACGCCTTCCCCACCCCGCCCCCCGCCCCCGTTTCCGCAGCCCGCTCCGCAGGGGCGGGTCAGCCGGGGGTCCGCGCCACCGGTATCCACAGCTGCGCGGAGGACTCCCCCGGACCGTCCGGCACCGGCCGGACCCGCAGGATCTCCGGGCCGGGCCGGTACTCGTACGGGTTGGACGGCATCCACCGGGCCGCCACCTCGGCCCACAGCTGCTGCAGCGCCTGCGGGAACGGCCCGGTGTTCTCGAACACCGCCCAGCTGCCGGCGGGGCAGTCCAGCACGTCGAGGTCGGCGGGCAGGTCGTCCGCGTCCGCGCCGCTGACCACCGCGTGGTAGTAGTCGAGCAGGCTGCCCTCCGCGAAGCCGTCCAGGCCGTCCGGGCCCTCCTCCGGCAGCCGCACGGTCGCCGCGACCAGGCCCTGCGGGTCCTGGTCGGACAGGGCGGTGATCCGCCGCACGGTCTCCGCCGGGATGCCCCGGACGTGCTCGGCGATGTGCGGGTTGACGCCCTCGTGGACCAACGGGACCCGGGCCTTGCGGCCCACCACCCGGAACGCTTCCTTCTCCACGATGCGGTACCGCATGGTGGCACTCCCTTCGACGACGAGACGGAAGGAGAGCCGGGGCTGCGCGTTCAGCACCGCCCCGGAGCGCCGGGCTTCCCCGGGGCCGACCCCGTGCAGGGCCCGGAACGCCCGGGCGAAGGACTCCCCGGAGCCGTAGCCGTAGCGCACCGCGACGTCCAGCAGCGACGGCTCCCCGGCCAGCACCTCGGCCGCCGCGACGGTCAGCCGCCGGCGCCGCACGTACTCCGACAGCGGCATCCCCGCCAGCGAGGAGAACAGCCGCCGGAAGTGGTACTCCGAGGTGGCGGTGATCCGGGCCAGCTCGGCCACCTCCAGTCTCCGGTCGAGGTGCTCCTCGACGTGGTCCATCGCCTGGTTCAACCGCTCCAGCAACCCCGTTCCCCTTCCCTTTCCTTGCCACCGACCCTAGGCGGGGCCCGCCCCCCGCACCCGACATTCCCGGCCCGCTCCGGTCGGGTCCCCACCCGGGTCGGCGCCCGGCCCGGCCCCTGCCCGGGTCGGCGCCCGCTCAGCGTTCCGCGGCGCGGATCAGCCCGGCCGCGAGGCCGGCCGCGACGGCGGAGGTGCGGGAGTCGACGCCGAGTTTGTCGTAGATGTGCACCAGGTGGGTCTTGACGGTGGCTTCGCTGATGAAGAGGCGCCGGGAGATCCGCCGGTTCGGCAGGCCCTCGGCGAGGAGTTGGAGGATCTCCGCCTCGCGCGGGGAGAGCGAGGGCCGGCCCGCCCGGACGCGGCCGAGCAGCCGGGCGGCGACGGGCGGGGCGAGGACGGTCTCGCCCCGGGCGGTGGCCCGGATGGCGGCGGCGAGGTCCTCGGGCGGGGCGTCCTTGAGCAGGTAGCCGGTGGCCCCGGCCTCGACGGCGGCGAGGATGTCGGCGTCGGTGGAGTAGGTGGTGAGGACCAGGACGGCGGGCGGGTCGGGCAGCGCGGTGATCCGGCGGGTGGCCTCGACGCCGTGCATGCCGGAGCCCATCTGGAGGTCCATCAGGACGACGTCGGGGCGCTGCCCGGCGGGCAGTTCGGCGAGCAGGGCGAGCGCGGCGGCGCCGTCCGCGGCCTCGCCGACGGCGGTGGCCTCCGGCAGGTCCTCGACCACGGCGCGCAGTCCGCGCCGGACCACCGGGTGGTCGTCCACCACCAGCACCCGGATCACCGCCGCACCCCCGCGGGCAGGAACCGCCCGGCCGCCCGCCGCGCGCTGCCCGGCGGGCGTTCGACGGCGGGGCCGCCGGGGCCGGGTGCGGGCACGCCGGGGCCGGACGCGGGCGCCGCGGGCTGGTCGACGGCGCGCAGCGGGAGCGCCGCGGCGACGGCGGTGCCCTCGCCGGGGGCGGACTCGACGGTGAGGGTGCCGCCGAGGGCGGCGATGCGCTCGTGCATGCCGTGCAGGCCGAAGGAGTCGGGGGCGGGCGCGGTGGCGGGGTCGAAGCCGGTGCCGTCGTCGTAGACGTCGAGGGTGACGGCGTCGTCGAGGTAGCCGAGGGTGACGGCGACGTGCGCGGCGGCGGCGTGCCGGACGGCGTTGGCCAGGGCCTCCTGGGTGAGGCGCAGCAGGGCGACCTCGGCCTCGACCGGCAGCGGGTACGGGTCGCCGTCGCGGTGGAAGGCGGCTCCGGCGCCGTCGGCGAGGCGGCGCAGCGCGTCGGGGAGGGTGGTGCCGTCGAGCGCGGGCGGGGTGAGGGCGTGGACGAAGCGGCGGGCCTCGGCCAGGTTGGCGGAGGCGGTGCGTTCGATCTCGCCGAGCAGCGGGGCGGCGGCCGGGAGGTCGGCGGCGCCCCGGGCCTCGCGGGCCAGCAGCACGATGCCGGCCAGGCCCTGGGCCAGGGTGTCGTGGATCTCCCGGGCCAGGCGCTGGCGTTCGGCGAGGCGGCCGGCCTCGCGCTGGCTGGCGGCGAGTTCGTCGCGGGTGCGGACCAGGTCCTCGATCAGCCGCTGGCGGGCCCGGCTCTCCCGGTAGAGGGCGGCGTAGCCGTACGCGGTGAGCAGCGCGACGGCGGCGCCGGCCAGCGGGCCGAGCACCTTGGCGGTGGTGAGCCCGCCGGGGGTGGTGGCCTGGGCGGCGAGGACGGCGGCGGTGAGCGCGGCCACGGCGGGCAGGGCGAGGCGCGGCGGCAGCACGTGCAGGCAGCCGAAGTACAGCGGGAAGGCGAGGTAGCTGAACTCGGGGTGCCGCAGGGTCAGTCCGATCCACAGCAGGGCGACGGCCAGCAGCCAGGCGCCGCCCAGGGCGCGCGAGGCGCGGACCGGCCGCACCGCCCCGCCCGCCGCGTACAGCGCCGCCAGCGTGCCGGCGGTGGCCCAGCCGCCCGCGCCGAGCGCGCCGTCGGCGGCGGCCCGGGCCAGCAGCACGGCGAGCAGGGCGAGGAACAGGCCGTGCACGGCGAGGTTGGCCAGCCGCAGCGCGGGCGTCGGGCCGGCCGGCGCGGCATGTGGCGCGGCGTGCGCTGCGGCATGTGGCGAGGCGTGCGGCCCGGCCGCCGACTCGGCCTGCGACGGGGCCTGCGGCGGGGGCGGCGGCGGTTCGGTACGGGGCACGCCTTCCGAGGGTACGGGGCGGTGGCGGCCCCGGACCGCGCCGCGGCATCAACCGTTCGATGGATTTCCGGGTGCACCCCTCGGCGGGTGGCGGCTCCGTCCGTCTCCCCGATGGCGGCGGGGCCGCCGCGGACCAGTCTGGAGTGGTCCGCTCCTCCGTCCCTCCGAAAGGTCTCCCGTGTTCGTCGCTCTGCGTGACATCCGTTTCGCCCGTGGGCGGTTCGCCCTGATGGGCGCGGTGGTCACCCTGATCACCACCCTGGTGGTGTTCCTGTACGGCCTGACCGGCGGCCTGGCCTCGGCGGCGTCCTCGGCGATCGCCGAACTCCCGGCGGACGGCGTGGTGTTCGGCGCCCCGGCGGGCGGTCCGGCGGAGGCGTCGTTCGCGGCCAGCACGGTCTCGCCGGCCCAGCGGGACGCGGTGGCGGCGGCGGGGGCGGGCGCGGTGCACCCGCTGGGCGTGGCGATGAGCCGGCTGACGGCGGACGGCGGGGCGGCCGCGGTGAGCGTGCTGGGCACCGATCCGGCGCTGCTGCCGCCCCTGGTCGCGGGCGCCGCCCCGGCGGACGGCGAACTCGCGGTCGGCGCCGACACCGCCGCCGCGTACCACCTGGCCCCGGGCAGCCGGGTCACCGTGGGCGCGCGGCAGTTGACCGTCTCGGCGGTCACCGCGCAGCGCTCCCTGTCGCACGCGCCGAGCGTGTGGACCACCCCGGAGACCTGGCAGCAGGTCTCCGGCCAGCACCAGCCCACGGCGCTGGCGGTGCGCGGCACCCCGCACGGCCTGCCCGCCGACCTGCTGGCCGTCCCGCTGGGCGACGCGCTGTCCGGGATCGACGGGTACGCGGCCGAGCAGGGCAGCCTGCGGCTGATCCAGGGCTTCCTGTTCGCGGTGAGCGCCCTGGTGGTCGGCGCGTTCTTCACGGTGTGGACGGTGCAGCGCCGCCCGGACATCGCGGTGCTCAAGGCCGTCGGCGCCTCCAGCGGCTACCTGGTGCGCGACGCGCTGGCCCAGGCGGCGGCCGTCCTGCTGGCGGGCGCGCTGCTCGGCGGGGCGCTGGGCGCGACCGGCGGGGCGTTCGCCTCCGCGGCGGTGCCGTTCGACGTGGGCGTGTGGACGGTCGCCGTCCCGGTCGGCGCGATGGTGCTGCTGGGCCTGCTGGGCGCGGCCCTCGCGGTGCGCCGGATCACCGCCGTCGACCCGCTGGCCGCGCTGGGCGCCCACCGATGACCCCCCGTCCCGCCCCCGTCCCGCAGGAGCCCCCCGTGACCGTCCCCGCCACCCCCGCCACCCCCGCCTCCACCGCTGCCGCCGCCGTCCGCACCGGCCTCGCGCTGCACGGCGTGACGCTCAGCTACCCGGACGGCGAGAGTCGGCTGACCGCCCTGGACGACGTCGAACTGACCGTCGCCCCGGGCGAGTTCGCCGCCGTCGCGGGGCCCTCCGGCTCCGGCAAGTCCAGCCTGCTGGCGGTCGCCGCGACGCTGCTGCGCCCGGACCGCGGCCGGGTGCTGGTGGACGGCGTGGACGCGGGCGCGCTGGGCGAGCGCGAACGCACCGCGCTGCGCCGCGAGCGGCTGGGCATCGTCTTCCAGCAGTCCAACCTGCTGGCCTCGCTGACCGCCGTCGAGCAGCTGCTGGTCCTGGAGTCGGTGCGCGGTCGCCGCCCGGAGCGGGCCCGCCGCCGGGCCGAGGAGCTGCTGGAGTCGGTCGGCCTGGCGGGCGGCAAGCAGCGCCGCCGCCCGCACCAGCTGTCGGGCGGCGAGCGCCAGCGGGTGAACATCGCCCGCGCGCTGTTCGGCAGCCCCTCGGTGCTGCTGGTGGACGAGCCGACCTCGGCGCTGGACCACGAACGCGGCGCCCAGGTGGTCGAACTGCTCGCGGAGGTGACCCGCGCCCACCGCACCGCCACCGTGATGGTCACCCACGACCGCGACCTGCTGGGCCGGGTCGACCGGGTCCTGGAGATGCACGACGGCCGCCTGACCGGCTGAGCACCCGGCACCGCCCCGGCCGCCCGGGGAACCACCCGGGGAGCCGACCGGTCAGCACTCCACCCCCAGCAGCCCGCGCAGCGCCGCCCGCCCGCCCTCCGTGACCCGCAGCGCCCGGCTGTCCGGGCGCCGCAGCACCCAGCCGGCGTCCACCGCGTGCCGGCAGAGCGCCGCGCCGACGGCGCCCGCCAGGTGCGGGCGGCGCTCGGTGAAGTCCAGGCAGGGCCGGACGGCGGGGCGGCGGCCGGGGCGGACGGTGATGCCGGTCGCGGCGAGCCAGTCGGCCCCGGCGGCGGTGAGGGAGAGCCCGTTGCGGTCGTCGAGCAGGCCGCGGGCGGTCATCGCGTCGGTGACGGCGACGCCGAGCGCCCCGGCGAGGTGGTCGTAGCAGGTGCGGGCGCGGGCGAGTTCGCCCTGCTGCCGGGCGGTGCGCAGCGAGCGGGCGGGCGGCGCGGGGGCGTCCCGGACGCCGAACTGGGCCAGTGCCTCGACCAGTTCGGCGGCGGCCGGGCCGGACAGCCGCAGGTAGCGGTGGCGGCCCTGGCGCTCCTCGGCGAGCAGTCCGGCGCCGACCAGCCGGTTGAGGTGGCCGGTGGCGGTGGGGGCCGCGACCCCGGCGCGGCGGGCGAGTTCGCCGGCCGTCCAGGCGCGGCCGTCCAGCAGGGCGAGGCAGAACGCGGCCCGGGTCGGGTCGGCGAGCAGGGCCGCCGTCGCGGCGAGGGAGCGGGTGCCGGTCGGGGTGTCCATCCGTCCATCCTGCCGGGCGGACGCTTCGGCGCGGGCCGAAGCGTCCCGGTCCTACGGTCGGCGGCATGCGAAACGACCTTCCCCCGGCCCCCTCCCACCGCGTCATCGAGCCGCACGTCCTGTACTTCGGCACCCCGGTGGTGCTGCTGAGCAGCGTCAACCCGGACGGTTCGGCGAACCTCGCGCCGATCTCCTCGGCCTGGGCGCTGCACCGCACGGTGGTGCTGGGCCTCGGCCGCAACGGCTGGACGGCGCGCAACCTGGCGGCCCGCCCGGAGCTGGTGGTGAACGTGCCGGGGCCGGAGCTGTGGCGGCGGGTGGAGCGGCTCGGCGGTACCACGGGACGCCCGGACGCCCCCGGCGGACCGGACGCGCCGGACGGAGCGGAGACGCCGGAGACGCCGGACGGCCCGGTGTTCGTCCGGGACAAGTTCGCCCGCGCGGGCCTGACCGCGCTGCCCGGGCAGACCGTCGCCGCGCCGCGGGTCGCCGAGTGCCCGCTGCACCTGGAGGCCGAGGTGGTGGACCTGCGGCCGGACGCCACCGGGGAGTTCCGGCTGGTGGAGGCGCGGGTCCGGCGGACGCACGCGACGGAGGCGGTCATGGTGCCCGGCACCGACTACGTGGACCCGGCCGCGTGGAGCCCGCTGGTGTACAACTTCCGGCACTACTTCGGGCTGGGCCCGGAACTGGGCCACTCCGCCCGCAGCCGCACCGCGCGCGTCCCGCACACCTGACGGACCGTCAGCGGGCGGGCAGCCGCAGCGCGTTCTCCGGCTCGGCCGGTTCGGTCCGGTCGCCGGCCGCCCACAGGTGGCGGACGTGGCCGAGGTGGCGGGTCATGCACGCCTCGGCGGCGTCCGCGTCGCCGGTCAGCAGCACGTCCAGCAGTTCCAGGTGCTCCTCGGCGGAGCTGACCAGCTCGCCCTGCTGGTCGAGCCGGTTGAGGCCGTACAGCCGGGAGCGCTTGCGCAGGTCGCCCACGGTCTCGACCAGGCGGGCGTTGCCGGCCAGCGCGAGCAGGTCGAGGTGGAACTGGCGGTCGGCCTCCAGGTAGCCGATCAGGTCGTGCTCGCGGGCGGCCTCGACGATCGCCACGGCCTGCGGGCGCAGCGCCTCCAACTGTTCGGCGGTGGCGATCCGGGCGACCCGGCCGACGGTGGGGACCTCGATCAGGGCGCGGATCTCGGTGTACTCGTCGAGGTCCCGGTCGGAGAGCTCGGTGACCCGGAAGCCCTTGTTGCGGACCGCCTCGACCAGCCCCTCCCGGGTCAGGTCGAGCATCGCCTCGCGGACGGGGGTGGCGGAGACCCCGAAGTCGGCGGCCAGGGTCGGGGCGGAGTAGACCACCCCGGGGCGCAGCTCACCGGAGATGAGTGCCGCACGCAGGGCGTGGGCGACCTGGTCGCGCAGCCGCTCCTGGACGGAGATGAGGTTGCGGGGCTTGAGGTCGGCCATGGTGTTCCTCCGGAGGTTCAACAGGACCCCATTGTACAATGTCACGTTGCGGAGAGCGGACGCCCGGCCTTCGGTCGTGACTGTCCGTGTCGCCGCGCCGCCCGCCCGGACCACCCCGCGCCGCGCTACCCCGCCACCGACACCGCCACCGCCACCGCCGTCGACCCCGGCCCCGACACCGCCCGCCGCACGTACTGCGCCGCCGCCACCGCCAGATCCTGCCACGCCGTGCCGACGCTCTTGAAGAGCCTGGGACGATCATGGCCGACGGCAACCCCGCCCGTCACCAGTTCCACCGGATTCACCAGCCGCTCCGGCCCGGCCCCCGCCATCAGCAGGTCCCCGGCCTCGCGCAGCGCGACCGCCCGGGCCTCCACGAGCAGGTCGGCCCGGCCCACCGGGCGGGCGTCCACCTCGCAGACGTCCGGCTCGTGCGAGCCGACCGCCGCGACCGCCGCCCGGTCCGGCACCAGCCGGCCGTCGAACAGCGGGGTGCGGGCGGTGGTGCAGCCCACCACCAGGTCCGCCCCGGCGACCGCCTCCGGCCCGCCGACGGCGCCGCGGCCAGGCCGAACCCGGCCGCGTACGCCGCCACCTCCCCCGCGGGCCCCGGCCGCCGCGCCACCACGGTGACCCGCTCCAGCCCGGGCGGCACCGCCCGCAGCGCCGCCACGTGCCCCACCGCCCGCGGCCCGGCCCCGAACACCACCGGCTCCCGCGGGTCCGGCGCCGCCGGCGCCCGCAGCGCCGGCGCGGTGACCGCGGGCGTGCGCAGCACGGTCAGCGCCGCCCCGTCCAGCAGCGCGACCGGCCGCCGCGCGGGCCCGTCGAACCGCAGGTCCGCCCCGGCGATCCGCGGCAGCCCGGCCCCCGGGTTCCCGGGCGCCGCCCCCGCGGCCTTCACCCCGGCGAACCCCCGGCCGCCGCGGGCATCAGCAGCAGCTCCCCCGCCGGTACGGGCCCGCTCGCCCGCGCCGGGCACCCCTCCACGTCCGGCCCGCCCCGCAGCGCCCGCTCCAGCGCGTCGACGGCGGCGAGGTGGCCGAGGGTCGGCTCCAGGTGCTCGACCCCGACGGCCACCGCCCCGACGGCCACCGCCCCGACGGCCACCGCCCCGACGGTCACAGCAGGAACCCCGGGCCCAGGGTGTCCTCGGGGTCGAGGACGAAGCGGTGCTCGCCGGTGCGGTGGGCCGCGCCGGTGACCTCGGTGACGACCGCGCCGTCCTGCGGGGCGCGGACCCGGCCGGTGAAGGTGGTGCCGATGACCGAGTCGTGCCGCAGGGTGCGACCCGGAGCGAGGGCGCCGTCGTCGGCGAGCAGGGCGAGGCGGGCGGAGGTGCCGGAGCCGCACGGGGAGCGGTCGATCCGGCCGTCGGCGAAGACGGTGACGTTGCGCTGGTGCGGGCCGGACGGGGTGTCGGGCAGTTCGTCGTACAGGATGACGCCGTGGAGGCCGTCGCGGTGGTCGGCGAGCACCGGGTGGCCCGCCAGCGCGGCGCGGACCTCCCGGCCGGCGGCGGTCAGGTCGGCGAGCCGGTCGGGGACGACGGACAGGCCGAGCGCGGCGGCGGGCAGCGAGGCGTGGACCGCGCCGGAGTCCGCCAGGTCGACGGCCACCGGGCGTCCGAGCACGGTCAGGTCGACCTTGCGGGCCAGCACCCGGGTCGGCACGTTGCGGAAGGTCACGGCGGTGGTGCGGCCGCCGCGGCGGTGCACGGTGGCGCCGACCCGGCCGGAGGGGACGTCGATCCGCACCAGCGCGGTGCCGTCGTCGGGGGCGTCGACCAGGCCGGTGTCCACGGCCCACGCGCCGAGCGCCATGGTGCCGTGGCCGCACGCGGTCGAGTAGCCGTCCCGGTGCCAGAACAGGACGCCGAAGTGCGCCTCGCCGTCGTCCGCGGGGACGACGAACCCGCCGTGCGTGCCGGCGTGCCCGCGCGGTTCCCGGGTCAGCAGGCGGCGCACGTCGTCCAGCGGGCCGGGCCGCGGCGCGGTCGCGCTGCCGCCCGCGCCGATCGCGATCGCCCGGCGCTCGGCGACGGTGTCGCCGGGCACCGGCGGCAGCCCGGCGACGACGATCCGGAACGGCTCGCCCGCGGCGTGGTAGTCGACCGTGGAGACCCGGCCCATCAGTACTCCCCGGCGGGCAGCACGCTGACGGTGCGCGAGGCGGTGTAGAAGTCGAGCGCGGCCCGCCCCTGCTCGCGGGGGCCGTACGAGGCGCCCTTGGCGCCGCCGAACGGCAGGTGGAAGTCGACGCCGCTGGAGGGCGCGTTGATCCGGATCATGCCCGCGTCCAGGCGGTCCGCGGCGGCCAGCGCCACGTCCAGGGCGCGCGAGTGGACGGAGGTGGACAGGCTGTGCCGGGTGTCGTTGGCCAGCGCGACCGCCTCGTCCAGGTCGGCGGCGGGCAGCAGCACCGCGACCGGGCCGAAGAACTCCTCCGCCAGCAGCGGGTGCCCGGCCGGGACGTCCGCCAGCAGGGTCGGCTCCAGGAACCAGCCCGCCCGGTCGGCCCCGGCCCCGCCGGCCAGCACGGTCGCGCCGCCGGCCCGGGCGGTGTCGATCGCCCCGGTCAGCCGCTCCAGCGACGGCCGGCCGATCACCGGCCCGCAGACGGTGTCCGGGGCGGCCGGGTCGGCGGCCGGGGTCCGTCCGAGCGCCTCGGCCAACGCCTCGGCCAGCGGCTCGTACGCGTCGCCGACGGCGATCACCCGGCCGGTCGCGGTGCACTTCTGGCCCGCGTACCCGGCGATCGCAGCGGCCAGGTGGGCGGCGGCCTGCGCGATGTCGGCGTCGGGCAGCACCAGGGCGGCGTTCAGGCCGCCCATCTCGGCCTGCACCGGGACGCCGCGCCCGCTCGCCCCGGCGACCACCGCGCGGCCCACCCCGGACGAGCCGGTGAACGAGACCACGTCCGCGCTCCCGACCAGCGCCGTCCCCTCCTCGGCGCCGCCCGGGACGACGGTCAGCACGCCCGCGGGCAGGTCCGCGAGTTCGGCCAGCCGCAGCGCGCAGGCCACCGCCTCCGCCGACGGCTTGAGCACCACCGCGTTGCCGGCCGCCAGCGCGGGCGCGGCCTTCCAGGTCGGGATCGCCAGCGGGAAGTTCCACGGCGTGATCAGCCCGGCCACCCCGTGCGGGCGGCGGCGGGTCAGCAACAGGCCCTGGCCGGCGGCCGGTTCGTGCACCTCGCCGGAGGCGGCGAACGGCGCCTGCGCGTAGTAGCGCCAGATCGCCACCGTGCGGGCCACCTCGCCGCGCGCCTCGGCCACCGGCTTGCCGACCTCGCGCACCACCAGCGCGACCAGTTCCTCGGCCGCCGCCTCGACCGCCGCGGCGGCCCGGCCCAGCGCGAGCGACCGCCCGGCCGCCCCCAGCGCCCACCAGCCGCGCTGCGCCTCCCGCGCCCCCGCGACCGCCGCCGCGACGCCGTCGGCCCCCGTCGACGGCACCGAGGCCACCAGGTCGCCGGGGTCGGCGGGGTTGTACGAGTCGATGGTGCTCATGCTCAGGAACCTTCCATTGAACGTGAATTGACGGAACGGCACAGAAAGCCACCACCCCCGGCGGGCGGGCGCGCTACAGCAGGAAGCCCGCCGGGAACGGGTCCGTCGGGTCGAGGAAGTACTGCGCGGTGCCGGTCACCCAGGCCCGGCCGGTGACGGTCGGGACGACGGCGGGCAGCCCGGCGACGGTGGTCTCCTCGACCAGGCGGCCGGTGAAGGTCGTCCCGATGAAGGAGTCGTTGCGGAACTCGGCGCCGATCGCCAGCTCGCCGCGCGCGTGCAGCTGGGCCATCCGCGCCGAGGTGCCCGTCCCGCAGGGCGAGCGGTCGAACCAGCCGGGGTGGATGGCCATCGCGTGCCGGGAGTGCACCGCGTCCGAGCCGGGCGCGAGCAGCTGGACGTGGTGGCAGCCGTGGATGGACGGGTCCTCGGGGTGCGTCGGCCGGTGCCCGTCCGCGGCGTTGATGGCGTCCATCACGGCCAGCCCGGCGGCCAGGATCTCGTCCTTGCGCCCGCGCTCGAACGGCAGGCCGAGCCGTTCCAGCGGCAGGATCGCGTAGTAGTTGCCGCCGTACGCGAGGTCGTAGCCGACCGTCCCGTACCCGGGCACCTCCAGCTTCCGCTCCAGCGCCGCCGCGTACGAGGGCACGTTGCGGATGGTGACGCCGACCGCCGCGCCGTCCACCACCCGGACCTCGGCGACCACCAGCCCGGCGGGGGTGTCCAGCCGCACCGTGGTGACCGGTTCGACCACCGGCACCATGCCGGTCTCCACCAGCACGGTGGCCACGCCGATGGTGCCGTGCCCGCACATCGGCAGCAGCCCGGAGACCTCGATGTACAGCACCCCGAAGTCGGCGTCCGGCCGGGTGGGCGGCTGGAGGATCGCGCCGCTCATCGCGGAGTGGCCGCGCGGCTCGTACATCAGCAGCGTGCGGAACTCGTCGAGGTGCCGCTGGAAGTGGGTGCGCCGCTCGGCCATGGTGGCGCCGGGGATGGTGCCGAAGCCCCCGGTGACCACCCGGGTGGGCATGCCCTCGGTGTGCGAGTCGACGGCGTGGAAGACGTGGCGGGTCCGCATCGCGGTTGTTCTCTCCAGTCGGCTGTCGGCGGGTCCGGACCTCCGGCGGCCGGACCGGCTCCCCTCCGGGGCCGACCCGAACCGCCTTGCGGCACGGGCTACTTGTGGCCCTCGGCGAGCGCCTTCCCGGTCGCGGCGCGCACCGCGGCCTCGACCTCCGGGACGAGCGGCAGGCGCGGGGCGCGGGTCGGACCGCCGGGGCGCCCGGCGAGGTCCATGGAGAGCTTGATGGCCTGGACGAACTCGGTCCTGGAGTCCCAGCGCAGCAGCGCGTGCAGCGAGCGGTAGAGCGGGACGGCGGTGGCCGGGTCGCCGGAGACGGCCGCGTGGTACAGCTCGGCGCAGGCGGCGGGCAGCGCGTTCGGGTAACCGGCGATCCAGCCGACCGCCCCGGCCAGGGCCAGCTCCAGCAGGACGTCGTCGGCGCCGATCAGCAGGTCCAGTCCGGGGGCCAGCTCGGCGATCTCGTAGCCGCGGCGGACGTCGCCGGAGAACTCCTTGACCGCGACGATCGAGCCGTCCGCGTGCAGCTGCGCCAGCAGCGGCGGGACCAGGTCGACCTTGGTGTCGATCGGGTTGTTGTAGGCGACGACCGGCACCCCGACCCGGGCCACCTCGGCGTAGTGGGCCCGCACCGCGGCCTGGTCGGCCCGGTAGGCGTTCGGCGGCAGCAGCAGCACCGAACCCGCCCCGGCCTCGGCGGCCTGCTCGGCCCAGCGCCGCGACTCGGCACTCCCGTAGGCCGCCACGCCGGGCATCACTCGGGCCCCGTCCCCGGCCGCCTCGACGGCGGTGGTGACGACCCTGGCCCGCTCCTCGGCGGTGAGCGTCTGGTACTCACCGAGCGAGCCGTTGGGGACGACGCCGTCGCAGCCGCTGTCGATCAGCCAGCGGACGTGCTCGGCGTAGGCGTCGTAGTCCACCGTGAGGTCGTCACGGAAGGGCAGCGCGGTGGCGACCATGATGCCGCGCCAGGGACGGGCGTGGTCGCGGGGGGTGCGGGTCACGGGGATCTCCCTCGATATGATGTGTGACATTTTATAAGTGGGCACCAGGGACCACAAGGCCCCCGCCACCACCGGGCGGCCCCACGGCTCCCCCGGCCTTCGGCCGGAAGCGCCCTCGGTACGTCCTCTCGGCCCGCCCGGCCGGAAGCCCTCACACCGGGGGTGCGCCCGGGTTCTCGACCGGCGCGGCGAGAGCGCGTGCCGGGCGGGCCCGGCCGCCGGCCCTGGGGCCTGTCTTCGAACCCCCGTCGTAGCCCTGCAGCGTCCGGTACGTGCTCTCGGCGGGCCGGGCGAAGGGCCTCGTACTGGACGTACTCGGCTCTCTGCCCGGTGCGGCGGGAATGGGTGCCGGGCGTTGCGGGACAGGCGGGGGTTTGAAGACAGGCCCTAGTCCGGCCCCGGCTCGGCCAGTTGCGCCAGCGGCACCGGACAGGACAGCGGTCGGCTGTCCGGCCGTCCGGCTCCGCCGCCGGACAGGCGGGCCACCGCGGGTCCGCACATCCGGCCCTGGCACCAGCCCATGCCGGCCCGGGTGAGCAGCTTGACCGTCCGGGCGTCGCCGGCACCGAGCCGTTCGACGGCCTCCCGGACCGCCCGGGCCGGGACCTCCTCGCAGCGGCAGACCTCGGTGTCGTCGGTGACCCAGCCGGTCCAGTCCGGCCCGGGCGCGTGCGCGGCGGCCATCAGCGCGGCGAACGCGCGCCGCCGTCGGCGGACCGCCGCCGCCCGGGCGGGGAGCGGGCGCCCGGCCACCGCGTGGGCGGCCAGCACGCCCTCGGCGAGCGCCAGGTCCGCGCCGCCGACGCCGCAGGTCTCCCCCGCCGCCCACAGCCCGGACACGCTGGTGCGCTGCCGGGCGTCCACCGCCAGGGCCACCGTGCCGTCCGGCCCGGCGGCCGTCGCGGCGCCCAGTTCGGTGGCCAGCTCGATCTGCGGCACCAGCCCGTGGCCGATCGCCAGCGCGTCGCACCCGATCCGCCGCTCGCTGCCCGGCACCGGCTTCCACCGGGCGTCCAGCCGGGCCACCGTGACGGCGGTGACCCGGTCGGTGCCGTGCGCCTCGACCACCGCGCTGCCGCGGCGCAGCCGCACCCCGTGCCGCAGCAGCCGGGCGCCGTGCGCGGCGCCCTCGGCGAGTTTCCCGGGGTTGCCGGCCAGCACCGGCAGCCCGCGGGCGTAGCCGAGGTACGAGGTGGCCTCCACGATCGCGGGGACCTCCGCCCCGGCCGCGACCAGCGAGGAGGCGGCGGCCAGCAGCAGCGGGCCGCTCCCGGCCACCACGACGCGCCGGCCGGGCAGCACCAGGGAGGACTTGAGCATCGCCTGCGCGCCGCCCGCGGTCACCACCCCGGGCAGCGTCCAGCCGGGGAAGGGCAGTTGCCGCTCGTGCGCGCCGGTGGCCAGCAGGACCGCCCGGGCCCGGACGGTGGCCCGGTCGGCCGCCCCGGGGCCGCGGGTGGCGTGCAGGCGCCAGGGCCCGGTGTCGTCGCCCGGGGCGCCCGCCTCCAGCGCCCAGACGTGGTGGCCGGCCAGGTGGTCGACCAGCGGCGAGGCCGTCAGCCGCTCGCGCAGCCGGGCGAACACCGTCCAGCCGTGGTGCAGCCGCTCCGGCCGGGCCGCGCCCAGTTCGGGGGCGGGGTGCCGGTAGTACTGGCCGCCGAGCCGGCTGCCCGCGTCCACCAGGGCGACCCGCAGGCCGAACCCGGCGGCGGCGTCGGCGGCGGCCAGCCCGGCGGGGCCCGCGCCGATCACGGCGAGGTCGTAGCGGTCGCGGTACGGCCCGTCCCGGTGTTCGCGCGGCTCAGACTCCGAGGTCGGCATGGCCGTGCCCCTCCTGGGTGGTGACGGTGTCGCCGTGCTCGGCGGGCAGCAGGCACAGGCGCTGGTTGGGTCGGCCGTTGACGGTGGCCAGGCAGTCGAAGCACTGCCCGATCCCGCAGAACGCCCCGCGCGGACGGCCCCCGCGCCGGGTGGTGCGCCAGGCCGGCACGCCGTCGGCCCACAGCGCGGCGGCCAGCGTCTGCCCGGGCAGCGCGGGCACCGGGCGGCCGTCGAACCGGAAGGTCCGGACGGGGCCGGGTTCGGCTCCCACCAGGTCGAGCGGGTCCACGGCTACTCCTCCCCTTCCCGTACGTCGCACCGCACCGGCCACCCCGCGCGGAAACCCGCGCACCGCCACCCGCTCACCCCGCTCACCCCGCGCCCCCCGCGCTCCCCGTGCCCTCGGCGTCGTCGAACCGCTCCGGTCGGAACGGCGCCAGGTCCAACTCCGGCTCCGCGCCGGTGAGCTGGCGGCTGATCAGCAGCCCGGTGGCGGGCGCCAGCCCGATGCCCGCGCCCTCGTGCCCGCAGGCGTGGTACAGCCCGGGCGCCCGGACGTCGTGCCCGACGGCCGGCAGGTGGTCGGGCAGGTAGGGGCGGAAGCCCCGGTAGGCGCGCTGGACCTGGGCGGCGCGCAGCACCGGGAACAGCGCGGCGGCCTGGGCGGCGAGCCGGTGCAGCACCTCGGGGCTGAGGGTGCGGTCGAAGCCGACCCGCTCGCGGCTGGCGCCGATCAGCACCGGCCCGGCGTGGGTGCCCTCGACCACGGCGGAGGACTGGAGGCCGGCCGAGCCGGAGGCGACGTCGGCGACGTAGTCGGCGGCGTAGACCTTGTGCCGGACGATCCGCGGCAGCGGTTCGGTGACGAGGACGAAGCCGCGCCGGGGCAGCACCGGCAGGCGGACCCCGGCCAGCGCGGCGAGTTCGCCGCCCCAGGTGCCGGCGGCGTTGACCACGGCGGGGGCGGCGAGGGCGCGGCGGGCGGTGGCCACGCCGGTGACGGCGCCGCCGGGGCCGCGCAGCAGGCCGGTGACGGCCTCGCCGAGGTAGCGGTCGGCGCCGGAGGCGCGCAGCAGGTGGGCGGCGGCCAGCGCGGGCTGGACCTGGGCGTCCTGCGGGTACAGGTAGCCGCCGGGCAGGTCGGCGGCCAGGTGCGGTTCGAACTCGGGCAGTTCGTCGGCGGTGACCGGGACGGCGGTCACCCCGGCGGCGCGCTGCTGCGCGGCGAAGCCGTGCAGCGGGTCGAGTCCGGCGGGGCCGGTGGCGACCACCAGGCCGCCCTTGGGCTCGTACTCGACGCGTGCGCCGAGCTCGGCGGCGAGGTCGCGCCACAGGCCGGTGGAGAGCAGGGCGAGGTCGAGTTCCGGGCCGGGTTCCTTGTCGGAGACCAGCAGGTTGCCCTCACCCGCGCCGGTGGTCCCGCCGGCCACCGGCCCGCGGTCCACCACGGCGACCTCCAGGCCGGACCGGGCGGCGTAGTAGGCGCAGGCGGCACCGACCACGCCGGCCCCGACCACCACGACGTCGTAGGGGTTTCGCTTGAGCACCTCAGTAATATGTCACATGGCTCGAACTCCGGGCAAGGACTCCCTCCACCCGGTCGTCACCGCCCCCGGAACGCCGAACGGCCCCGGACCGACGGGTCCGAGGCCGTTCACCGCCGCGCGGGGCTCGCCGCCCGCGCGCCCGGTCAGGTGATGTCGTCGATCTGGTCGCGGCGCGAGGCCGGGACCGGCGCGGGCGCCTCCACCGTCTCGACCCCGCCGACCGGCTCGGCGCCCGCCACGCCCTCGACCGTCAGGTCGACCCGGGAGGCCTCCTCGTCGCTCAGCCCGGCGTCGGGGTTGCGGGCGGCCTTGCGCTTGTCGTTGAGGAGCGCGACCCCGACCGCCAGGAAGTACAGCGCCCAGATCGGCGCGGCCAGCGCCAGCATCGACAGCGGGTCGGTGGACGGGGTGGCGAAGGCCGCGAACACCGTGATGCCCATGACCATCGCGCGCCACCAGCTGAGCAGCCGCCTGCCGGTGAGCACCCCGACCAGGTTGAGCATCACCAGGAACAGCGGCAGTTCGAAGCCCGCGCCGAACACCAGCACCATGCGGGTGATCAGGTCCAGGTACGTCTCCACCGGCACGATCGACTTGACGCCGTCGCCGACGAAGCTGATCAGCATCTCCGCGGTCAGCGGCATCACCACGTACGCGAGCACCGCGCCGGCCAGGAACAGCGGGGTGCCGACCAGCAGGAACGCCACCGAGTAGCGCTTCTCGTGCTGGTGCAGGCCGGGCGCCACGAACTTCCACAGCTGGTACAGCCAGACCGGGGTGGCGGCCACCGCGCCGGCCGTGAGGCTGACCTTCAGCATGACCGTGAACGGGGTGGTCAGGCCGATGTTGGAGATCTCCGCGCAGTGCTTCAGGCCGGCCGGCAGGGTGCCGTCCGGGTTGCACGCGGGCAGCGGCTCGATCAGGAAGTCCAGCAGCGCCTTGTGGTAGAACACCGCGACGATCGTGAAGAGGATGATCGCCAGCAGCGACTTGACCAGCCGGTTGCGCAGTTCGCGGAGATGGTCGGCGAGCGCCATCCGCCCCTCAGGGTCCTTGGCCGCTTTGCTCGTCTTGCTCAACCCGGTCCTCGAATCGTGCGCTCGTCGTAGTCGGTGTGGTGCGGGGCCCGACGCGGGCGTTCAGGCGGCCCGGTCGGGGCGGGGGGCGCCCGGGGCGGCCTTGACCACCCGTTCCGGTTCGGCGGCGGGCCGCGCGGCCGGGGCGGGGGCGGGGGCGGCGGGCGCCTGTCGGCCGGAGTCGAACTCCCGGCGCAGCGCCCTGCCCTCGCTCTTGAGGATCCGCAGCGAGCGGCCCAGGGCCCGCGCCGCGTCCGGCAGCCGCTTGCCGCCGAACAGCAGCACCGCGAGCGCCGTGACCAGCAGCAGCGAGCCGGGTGAAAGGAGTCGCATCCGCAGTGCACCGCCTTCCTCGTCCGGGAGGCAGGGCCCCCTCTCTGCGGGCGATGGTAGCCGCTCGGGGTGTCCGCGCGGGAACCCGGTACCCAACGATCGGGTACCGGTCACCGACCGGCCGGCCGTGGTCAGTCGCCCGCGGCGGCCCGCTGCAGCGCGCCGACCGCGCCGTCCACCTCGCGGGCCAGCGCCCGCACGTCCAGCCACAGCCGCAGCGCCAGCGCGCCGAGCACCAGCAGTCCCGCGGTGGACAGCAGGACGGCTCCGACCAGGGTCCAGTTCACGTGCGGTCCTCCCTATCCGTCCACCGGCAGCAGCCGCATGGTGCGCACGCCGGCCTCGGTGAGCGCGGCGACGATCTTCTCCCCGGCGATCTTGCGGACGACCGCTCCGCAGGCCGGGCAGGTGAAGCTGTAGAAGGTGCGCTCCTTGCTGGCGCCGAGCGCCAGCCGGAACTCGCGGGCCGGGAGCTCGACCTTCTCCCGGCACTGCGAGCAGTACACCTTGAATCTGGTGCCGTCGGTCACGTGGTTCCGACCTGTCCGTCCCGGTAGTGCTCCAGCGCGGCCAGCGCGGCGGTGCGGGCCTGTTCGGCGAGCTGGGCGGGGGCGGTGATCCGGCCGTCCCGGCCCAGCCGCAGGGCGAGCGGGCGCAGGCCGGACGGCTCGGCGGAGCGCAGGGTGATCCGCAGGCCGCCGTCGGGGAGCTCCTCGGCGCTGTCGTGGGTGTAGTACTCGGCGACCCAGCGGCCGCCGGGGCCGACCTCGACCACCACCTGCGGGTCCTCGGCGGTGGGGGCGACCAGCCCGGCGGACAGGTCGCGGGGCTGGAGCCGGGGCGGGTTGGCGGGCTCGTCGAGCACCTTGATCTCGGCGATCCGGTCGAGCCGGAAGGTGCGCCGGTCCTCGGAGGTGCGGCACCAGCCCTCCAGGTAGGTGTGGCCCTCGGTGACCAGCCGGATCGGGTCGACCTCGCGCTCGGTCAGCTCGCCGCGGCCGTGCGACCAGTAGCGCAGCCAGATCAGCCGGCCCTCGCTGAGGGCGCGGTCGATGTCGGCGAAGACGGTGCCCTCGGCCTCGAAGGTGACGCCGACCCGGGCCGCGGACTCGGCGTTCTCGCCCGCCGCGTCCTCGATCTTGGCGACCGCCCGGGTGAGCGCCTGCCGGTCCCGCTCGCGCAGGCCGGGCAGCCCGGCGACGGCCCGGGCGGCGACCAGCAGCGCGGTGGCCTCGTCGGCGGCCAGCCGCAGCGGCTGGGCGACGTCGTCCACGTTGTGCCACCAGATCCGCTCGCCGTCGGTGTCGATGTCGAGCAGGTCGCCGCCGCGGAAGGAGGTGCCGCACATCGGCAGCACGTTCAGGTCGCCGATCAGCTCCCGCTCGGTGATCCCGAACGCCCGCGCCACCTCGGCGACCTCGGCCCCGGGCCGCTCGCGCAGGTAGGTGACCAGCGACAGCATCCGGCGCGTCTGGTCGATCGCGTTGCTCATGCCTGCACCTCCGCGAGACCGGCGACGGCGCGCAGCCGGTCGATGACGTCGGCCCGCAGGTCCTCCGGGCCGATCACGATGACGTCGGGACCGTACTCGGCCAGGTCGGCGCCCAGGCCGTTGCCGTACGGGATGTCCAGCTCGTCCCAGTCGGCGTCGGCCGGCCGGGTCTCCAGCGCGCGCTGGCGCAGCGGGTAGGCGGCGCCCGAGCGCACCCTGACCCGGGCCACCGCGGTGGCGCCCTCGCCGGCGAACCGGGCCACCACGGCCCGGACGTCCACGTGCTCGGGCACCTCGCCGGTGAACGCGCCGGCCCGGGAGCGGACCTTGCCGGTGATCCGGGAGAGCCGGAAGACCCGGGCCGAGCCGCGGTCGCGGTCGTAGCCGGCCAGGTACCAGTGGCCGCGCCAGCACTCCAGCGCCCAGGGCTCCACCGAGCGCGGCTCGGCGGTGGCGGCGCCGGCCTTGCGGTAGTCGAAGGTGACCGGCCGGCGGTCCCGGGCGGCGGTGAGCAGCGGCTCGAACGCGGCCTCCCGGCCGGGGATCCGCGGCTCCAGCGCGCCGTGCTCGCGGTCCTCGGCGAACGGGACGCCGGCCGCGCGCAGCTTCTGCAGGGCGCCGCTGGCGGCGCCGGACATCTTCGCCTGCTGCCAGACCCGGGCGGCCAGCGCCAGCGCGGCGGCCTCCTCGGCGTCCAGCGCGATCTCGGGGAGCCGGTTGCGGTCGCGGCGGGCGAGGTAGCCGATCTCGCCGTCGAGCGCGTTCTCGTCCACGTCGATGATCAGGCCGAGTTCGCGCAGGTCGTCCTTGTCGCGCTCGAACATCCGGTTGAAGGCGTCCTCGGAGCCCTGTTGCCAGGCCTCCCGGTACGCCTCGACGGACTCGCGCAGCTCTTTCTTGGAGAGCGGACGGCGGGTGTTCATCAGGCACAGGGCGAGGTTCATCAGCCGCTCTGCCTTGGCGATCGCCATCGGTGACCCTTCCTCCGATCGGGGGTGACCCGCCTGACCGTACCGGTACGAGCACGTCCAGAGAAAGCCGAACCCCCGGCTCCTGGCGGAACCGGGGGTTCGGTGGTGCGTCCGAGGTCAGACGCCCAGCAGGTCCACCACGAAGATCAGGGTGGAGCCGGCCGGGATGAGCGGGCTCGGGGACTGGTTCCCGTACGCCAGGTGCGGCGGGATGATCAGCTCGCGCCGGCCGCCGACCCGCATGCCCTCGACGCCCTGGTCCCAGCCCTTGATGACCCGGCCGCCGCCCAGCGGGAAGCGGAAGGTCTGGCCGCGGTTCCAGGAGGCGTCGAACTCCTCGCCGGAGGCGAAGGTGACACCGACGTAGTGGACCTCGACGACCGCGCCGGCCTTGGCCTCGGCGCCGTCGCCGACCACGATGTCGCGGATCTGGAGCTCGGTCGGGGCGTCGCCGCCCGGGAAGTCGATCTCCGGCTTGGTCAGGCTCACGATTGCTCTTCTCGTTCGGTTGCGTGAACGGGACTCATCCTAGGCGCACCGACGGGCCGTCAGCTGTCGCCGCCGCCGACACCGGCGTCCAGGATGTCGACCACGAACACCAGGGTGGAGTTGGCCGGGATGCTCTCGCTGGCCTGGTCCTTGTAGCCCAGCGAGGCGGGGATGACCAGCTCGACCCGGCTGCCGATGTTCTGGCCGACGATGCCCTTGTCCCAGCCCTCGATGACGCTGCCGGCGCCGGTGGTGAAGGTGAACGCCTGCCCGCGGTCGAGCGAGGAGTCGAACTTCTTGCCGTCCTTGTACAGCGCGCCGGTGTACTGGACCAGCACCTTCTCGCCGGACTCGATCTTGCGGCCCTTGCCCTGGATCAGCACGTGGCTCTTCAGGTCGGTCGGGTCGGCGGCGCCCTTGGGCGGGGTGATGTCGGCGGGCTTGGTGCCGTTGTCCTTGACCTGCGGGAAGTCCGCGGGCGGCGGGGTCACGTCACCGGAGAGCACCGCGCCCGGCGCGGTGGCCTGCCGGATGTCCAGCACGAAGACCAGGCTGTCGGCGGCCCCGATGCCCAGCTGGCTGTTGCCCTGCGCGCCGAACGCGGCCCCGGGCGGGGCGACCACCAGCAGGCGGCTGCCGGCCTTGTGGCCCTCGACGGCGTTGTCCAGCGCCGGGATCAGCGACCCGCCGCCGGCCTGGTACAGCTGCGGCTTGCCGTTCTCCTCCCCGTACGAGCCGGGGATGTCCTTGCCGGTCTGCCAGTCCATCGCCGTGTAGTCGACGGTGACCCAGTTGCCCTTCTCCACCTTCGGGCCGTTGCCCGCGGAGAGCTCCTTGACCACGAACGTCCCGTCCGGGGCGTCCTTGGGCAGCGTGATGGCCGCCTTGGAGCCGAAGTCGCCGGCGACGGTCGGCAGCACCTTGGCGCTGTCCTTGATCGGCGGCACCGGCTCCTGGGTCGGCGTGTCCGAGGGAGCGGGGCTGGCGGCGGCCGAGTCCGCCTGCGCGGAGGGCTTGCCGTCGTCCTTGTTGACGTAGTACATCGTCACGCCGGACGCGACCAGCAGCACGGCCAGGACCGAGCCCAGGATCACGCCGAGCCGGCCCACCCCGCCCGGGTCCTCGTCGTAGCCCGCTTCGGAGAGCGGCACCTTGCGCTGGTTGGACGCGAAGACCTTCGGGGCCTCCTCGGCCTTCTCCCCGGGGGCCACCGGGGCGGTGGGCGGCGCCCACCCCGCCTGGGTCAGCATCTCGGCGGGGACGACGATCGACTCGCGGTCCACCGAGGGCTTGTTCCCGTTGGTGTCGGCCTCGCCCGGGCTCGACGCTTTCTCAGACATGACTCCCCATTCGACTCGCCCGACGACGCGTGTACCACTGGTGCGGGGCAGCAGTATGTCAGGTCGGCATGAGAGCGGGTCAGCCCGGCCCTCGCCCGGCTGTCAGGCGGTTCTCAGACAGCTTCCAGGATGTCGATCACGAACACCAGGGTGGAGTTCGCCGGGATCGAGCCGCTGGCCTGGTCGCCGTAGCCCAGCGACGGCGGGACCACCAGCAGCACCCGGCTGCCGACGTTCTTGCCGACCAGCCCCTGGTCCCAGCCCTTGATCAGGCTGCCGGTGCCGACCTGGAGGGCCTGCGCGCCGCCGTGGTTCCACGAGGAGTCGAACTGCTTGCCGTCCGTCCAGGTCACGCCGGTGTACTGGACCACCAGCGTCTGCCCGCTCTGCACCTGCGGGCCGGTGCCCTGGACCAGCACGTACTGCTGGAGGTCGGCGGGCGGCTGCTGGCCGGCCGGGACGGTGATGGTCGGCGCGGCCTTGCCGTTGTCCTTCACCTGCGGGGCGTTCGCGGGCGGCTGGGTGAGGTCCCCGGGGACGGTGGTGTCCTGCGGCAGCGTGCTCACCACGTCCAGCACGAACACCACGGTGTCGTCCTTGCCGACGCCCAGCGCGCTGGAGCCCTGGCTACCGAACCCGGCGGCCGGCGGGGCCACCACCAGCACCCGGCTGCCGGCCTTCCGGCCCACCACGCTCTGGTCGAAGGCGGGCACCAGCTGCCCGCTGCCCGGCTGGTACAGCTGCGGCTTGCCGCCGGAGTCGTAGGAGCTGGACAGGTCCTTGCCGCTGGTCCAGTCCTTGACGGTGTAGTTGACGGTCACCCAGTCGTTCTTGTTGACCACCGCCCCGGAGCCCTCGCTCACGGTGCTCACCACGAACTGCCCGGACGGCGGCTCGGTGGGCAGCGTGATGGTCGCCTTCGAGCCGAAGTCCCCCGAGACGGTGGGCATCGGCGAGGCGGACGCCACCGGGCTCGGCACCTCGGCGGCGGAGGCCGAGGAGGCCGCCGGCGTCGTCGCGGTGGACTTCCCGGAGCCGCCCGAGCTGCTGCACCCGGCGAGCAGCGCGACGGTCAGGGGAACGGTGAGCAGGTAGGCGGTTCGACGCATGACGTCAGCCTATGACCCGATTCGTCCGGTCCGTCGGAGGCGCGGCGCGCCCCCGGCGGACCGGACCGGGCCGGCGGATCACATCCCGGCGATCAGCTTCTCCACCCGCTCGTCCACCGAGCGGAACGGGTCCTTGCACAGCACGGTGCGCTGCGCCTGGTCGTTCAGCTTGAGGTGCACCCAGTCGACGGTGAAGTCGCGGCGCTGCTCCTGGGCGCGCCGGATGAAGTCGCCGCGCAGCCGGGCCCGGGTGGTCTGCGGGGGCACCGACTTGCCCTGGAAGGTCAGCAGGTCGGTGGTGACCCGCTTGGCCTGGCCGTTCTTCTGCAGCAGGTAGAACAGGCCGCGGCGGCGGTGGATGTCGTGGTAGGCGAGGTCGATCTGGGCGACCCGCGGGTTGGACATGGTCATCTGGTGCTTGGCCCGGTACTTCTCGATCAGCTGGTACTTCATGATCCAGTCGATCTCGGTGCCGACCTTGGCCAGGTCCTCGCTGCGCACCGCCTCCAGGGTGCGGCCCCACAGGTCCAGCACCCGGGCCACCGTGCCCTCGTTGAGGCCCTTGCGGTCGGCGAACTCCAGCGCCTTGGTGTAGTACTCCTCCTGGATCTCCAGGGCGGAGGCCTCCCGGCCGTTGGCCAGCCGGACCTGGTGGGTGCCGGTCAGGTCGTGGCTGACCTCGCGGATCGCCCGGATCGGGTTCTCCAGCGTCAGGTCGCGCATCACCACGCCGGCCTCGATCAGCCGCAGCACCAGGTCGGTGGCGCCGACCTTGAGCAGCGTGGTGGTCTCCGACATGTTGGAGTCGCCGACGATGACGTGCAGCCGCCGGTAGCGCTCGGCGTCGGCGTGCGGCTCGTCGCGGGTGTTGATGATCGGGCGGGAGCGGGTGGTGGCGGAGCTGACGCCCTCCCAGATGTGCTCGGCGCGCTGGCTGACGCAGTAGACCGCGCCGCGCGGGGTCTGCAGCACCTTGCCGGCGCCGCAGATCAGCTGCCGGGTGACCAGGAACGGGATCAGCACGTCGGCCAGCCGGGAGAACTCGCCGTGCCGGGCCACCAGGTAGTTCTCGTGGCAGCCGTAGGAGTTGCCGGCCGAGTCGGTGTTGTTCTTGAACAGGTAGACGTCGCCGGCGATGCCCTCCTCGTGCAGCCGCCGCTCGGCGTCCACCAGCAGGCCCTCGAGGATCCGCTCGCCGGACTTGTCGTGGGTGACCAGCTCGGTGACGTCGTCGCACTCGGGGGTCGCGTACTCGGGGTGGGAGCCGACGTCGAGGTAGAGCCGGGCGCCGTTCTTCAGGAAGACGTTGCTGCTGCGGCCCCAGGAGACGACCCGGCGGAAGAGGTAGCGGGCCACCTCGTCCGGCGACAGCCGGCGCTGGCCCCGGAAGGTGCAGGTGACTCCGTACTCGTTCTCCAGCCCGAAAATTCGGCGGTCCATGTGCGACTCTTCTCTGTTCGAAGCTCGGTGGAACCCCTCGGTGGCGGTCGGTGGACCGGCGGGCGGCCCGCGCTGCGCGGCGGGCCGCCCGGGCGGTCATTCGGTGTCGGTGCTCGCGTCGCCCGCGCCGTCGGCGTCCTCGTCGGCGGCCGACTCGTCGCCGCTGAGCAGCCGGGCCAGCTGGCCGCCCAGGATGCGCTTGAACTTCCGCTGCTGGAAGCGCTGGCGGTCCAGGACCGCGACCTCCAGCTGCTCCGGCGTCATGGCGCGGGGGCTGCCGCCGTTGGGGTCGCGGGCCAGGCCGTCGACCGCCAGCTTGAGCGCCTCGGCGAGGGTGAGTCCGGCCCGGTGGCGCTGGCCGAGGTAGTTGCCGATGGAGTCGGCGTTGCCGCCGACCACCACGGCGTTCTTCTCGTCCACCACCGAGCCGTCGGGGGTGAGCCGGTAGATCTGGTCGTCGGCGGAGGTGCGGCCCACCTCGGCGACGATCAGCTCGACCTCGTAGGGCTTCTCCCCGACCGAGGAGAAGATGGTGCCCAGGGTCTGGGCGTAGACGTTGGCCAGGCCGCGGGCGGTGACGTCGGCCCGGTCGTAGGAGTAGCCGCGCAGGTCGGCGTAGCGCACGCCGCCGATCCGGAGGTTCTCGAACTCGTTGTAGCGGCCGACCGCGGCGAAGGCGATCTTGTCGTAGATCTCGGAGACCTTGTGCAGGGCCCGTGAGGTGTTCTCCGCGACGAAGACGATGCCGTCGGCGTAGGTGAGCACGACCACGCTGCGGCCGCGGGCGATGCCCTTGCGGGCGTACTCCGCGCGGTCCGCCATGGCCTGCTGGGGCGAGACGTAGAACGGCGTGGACACCGCCGGTCTCCCTTCGGGTGGTTGAGGCGGACTCAGAGAAGCGGGGCCTGCGGGCCGTTGGGGTGCTCGCGGCGCCGGTCGGTGATGGAGACCGCGATCGCGGAGACCTCCGCCTCGGTGAGCCGGCGGAAGCCGTCCTCGGTGATCAGCGTGACGATCGGGAAGATCTTGCGGGCCAGGTCGGGCCCGCCGGTCGCCGAGTCGTCGTCGGCGGCGTCGTACAGCGCCTGGACGGCGAGGGTGGCGGCCTCGTCGCCGGTCAGGCCGTCCCGGTAGAGCTTCTTCATCGAGCCGCGGGCGAAGACCGAGCCGGAGCCGGTGGCGGCGAAGCCGGCCCGCTCCTCGGAGCGGCCGCCGGTGACGTCGTAGGTGAAGATCCGGCCGCGGCCGAGGTCGAGGTCGTAGCCGGCGAAGACCGGGACGACCGCGAGGCCCTGCATGGCCATCGCCAGGTTGGAGCGGATCATCGTGGTGAGCCGGTTGGCCTTGCCCTCGAACGAGAGCACGGCGCCCTCGATCTTCTCGTAGTGCTCCAGCTCCAGCTGGAACAGCCGGACCATCTCGACCGCCAGGCCGGCCGTGCCGGCGATGCCGACGGCGCTGTACTCGTCCGCCGGGAAGACCTTCTCGATGTCCCGCTGGGCGATGACGTTGCCCATCGTGGCGCGGCGGTCGCCGGCCAGCACCACGCCGCCGTCGAAGACCGCGGCGACGATGGTGGTGCCGTGCGGCGCCTCGACGGTCATCCCCTCGGGGAGGGTGCGCCGCCCGGGGAGCAGCTGGGGCGCGTGGCTGTCGAGGAAGTCCAGGAACGAGGAGGAGCCGGGGGTGAGGAAGGCGGCCGGCAGACGCCCGGTGCCACTGAGGTTGGCTTCCACACGTGTCCTTCCGGATCGAAGATCGAAAGTTGCTTGGTGCCCCGGACCCTACCCGCTTCCGGGGCCGGTTCCACGCTCTCCGGGGGAGCTGCTCCGAGGAGCTTCCGGCAACACGAGGCCGCAGGCGCGCTCAGGGCACACCTGCGGCGCTCGTGCTGCTCTTTTCGGTGGACGGAGGGGTTTCCCCTCTCACTCGCCGCCCTTCTGGACGAATCCGCGCACGAAATCCTCGGCGTTGGATTCCAGTACCTCGTCGATTTCGTCGAGTACCGAGTCGACGTCGTCGCTGAGCTTTTCCTGGCGCTCCTTGAGCTCGTCCGAGGCCTGCGTTTCCGCCGCCTGCTCCTCGGCCTCCTCGGAGGAGCGGTTGGCCCGCTGCTGACCGCCGCCGGTGTCCTTCTCCGCCATTTTCCTCACCCCGCTCGTTCGGTGTTCTCGTTCAACGCTGGCTGCTCACCGGAATGATTCCCCGTCCGGGAAACGTTCACCCTCGGTGATCGAAAAGTTACCCGCCGGAGAGGACGCGCACTAGGTCCTCGGCGGTGCGGCACCGGTCGAGCAGCTCCTTGACGTGCTCCCGGGTGCCGCGCAGCGGCTCCATGGTCGGGACGCGCTGGAGGCTGTCGTGGCCGGGCAGGTCGAAGATGACGGAGTCCCAGGAGGCGGCGGCCACGTGGTCGGCGTACTGCTCCAGGCAGCGGCCGCGGAAGTAGGCCCGGGTGTCCTCGGGGGGCCGGGTGACGGCGCGGCGCACCTCGTCCTCGTCGAACAGCCGGTCGAACCGGCCGCGCGCCTCCAGCCGGTTGTAGAGGCCCTTGTCGGGCCGCACGTCGCTGTACTGGAGGTCGACCAGCTGGAGCCGGGGGCTGTCCCACTCCAGGGCGTCGCGCTGCCGGTAGCCCTCCAGGATCTCCTTCTTGGCGATCCAGTCGAGCTGCCGGGACAGGCTCATCGGGTCCCGCTCCAGGCGGCCCAGCACGTCCTCCCAGCGGGCCAGCACGTCCACAGTCTGGTCGTCGGCGTCCTGCCCGTAGCGGTCCTCGACGTACTTGCGGGCGAGCTCGCAGTACTCCATCTGGAGCTGCACGGCGGTCAGCTTGCGGCCGCTGCGCAGCTGGACCAGCTGCTTGAGCTCCGGATCGTGGGAGACCCGGTGCAGGGTGCGCACCGGCTGGTCGACGGCGAGGTCGACGGCGATGAAGCCGTCCTCGATCATCGACAGGACCAGCGCGGTGGTGCCGAGCTTGAGGTAGGTGGAGACCTCGGAGAGGTTGGCGTCGCCGATGATGACGTGCAGCCGGCGGTACTTCTCGGCGTCGGCGTGCGGCTCGTCGCGGGTGTTGATGATCGGGCGCTTGAGGGTGGTCTCCAGGCCGACCTCGACCTCGAAGTAGTCGGCGCGCTGGCTGATCTGGAAGCCGTGCCCGCCGCCCTCCTGCCCGATGCCGACCCGGCCGGCCCCGCACACCACCTGGCGGGAGACGAAGAACGGGGTCAGGTGGCGGACGATGTCGGCGAACGGGGTGGCCCGCTGCATCAGGTAGTTCTCGTGGGTGCCGTAGGAGGCGCCCTTGTTGTCGGTGTTGTTCTTGTAGAGCAGGATCCGCTGCCCGTTGGGCAGCTCCAGGGCGCGCTCGGCGGCCTCCGCCATGATCCGCTCGCCCGCCTTGTCCCAGAGCACCGCGTCGAGCGGGTTGGTGACCTCGGGCGAGGAGTACTCGGGGTGGGCGTGGTCGACGTAGAACCGGGCGCCGTTGGTGAGGATGACGTTGGCCAGGCCGATGTCCTCGTCGGTGAGCTGGCTGGAGTCGGCCACCTCCCGGGCCAGGTCGAAGCCCCGGGCGTCGCGCAGCGGATTCTCCTCCTCGAAGTCCCAGCGGGCGCGGCGCGCCCGGTGCATCGCCGCCGCGTACGCGTTGACGATCTGGGACGAGGTGAGCATGGCGTTGGCGTTGGGGTGGCCGGGCACGGAGATGCCGTACTCGGTCTCGATCCCCATCACGCGCCGTACGGTCATGCGGCCCTCCTGACCTGTGGGTACTGCTGGGTACTGCTGGGCGGTGCCGGTGCAGACGCACCGTCCGGCTGCGGAGCCCTGCCGAGCGCCGCAGCCGGACGGGGTGGTGCGCGTGCTACAGGTACTGCCCGGTGTTGGCGACGGTGTCGATGGAGCGGCCGGACTCGGCGCCCTGCTTGCCGGTGACGAGGGTGCGGATGAAGACGATCCGCTCGCCCTTCTTGCCGGAGATGCGGGCCCAGTCGTCCGGGTTGGTGGTGTTCGGCAGGTCCTCGTTCTCCTTGAACTCGTCCACGCAGGCGGCGAGCAGGTGGGAGACGCGCAGACCGCGCTGGCCGTGGTCGAGGTAGTCCTTGATGGCCATCTTCTTCGCCCGGTCGACGATGTTCTGGATCATCGCGCCGGAGTTGAAGTCCTTGAAGAACAGCACTTCCTTGTCACCGTTGGCGTAGGTGACCTCCAGGAAGCGGTTCTCCTCGGTCTCCGAGTACATCCGCTCGACCACCGACTGGATCATGGCGGCGACGGTGACCGACACCGAGCCGTCGTGCTCCTTGAGGTCGTCCGGGTGGAACGGGAGGGTGTCCCGCAGGTACTTGGAGAAGATGTCCTTGGCCGCCTCGGCGTCCGGCCGCTCGATCTTGATCTTGACGTCCAGGCGGCCGGGCCGCAGGATCGCCGGGTCGATCATGTCCTCGCGGTTGGAGGCGCCGATGACGATGACGTTCTCCAGGCCCTCCACGCCGTCGATCTCCGCCAGCAGCTGCGGGACGATGGTGTTCTCCACGTCCGAGCTGACGCCGGAGCCGCGGGTGCGGAAGAGCGACTCCATCTCGTCGAAGAAGACGATGACGGGTGTGCCCTCGCTCGCCTTCTCCCGGGCCCGCTGGAAGACCAGGCGGATCTGCCGCTCGGTCTCGCCGACGTACTTGTTGAGCAGCTCGGGGCCCTTGATGTTCAGGAAGTAGCTCTTGCCCTGCGGCCGGCCGGTCACCTCGGCGACCTTCTTGGCCAGCGAGTTGGCCACCGCCTTGGCGATCAGTGTCTTGCCGCAGCCGGGCGGGCCGTAGAGCAGGACGCCCTTGGGCGGCCGGAGCTCGTACTCCTTGAACAGGTCGGCGTGCAGGTAGGGCAGCTCGACCGCGTCCCTGATCTGCTCGATCTGGCCGGACAGGCCGCCGATCTGCCGGTAGTCGATGTCCGGGACCTCCTCGAGGACCAGCTCCTCGACCTCGGACTTCGGCACCACCTCGTACACGTAGCCGGAGCGCGGCTCCAGCAGCAGGGCGTCGCCCGCCCTGATCGTGACGCCGTGCAGCGGCTCGGCGAGCCGGACCACCCGCTCCTCGTCGGTGTGGCCGACGACCAGCGCGCGGTCGCCGCCCTCCAGCACCTCCTTGAGCGTGACGATCTCGCCGATCCGCTCGAACGCCATCGCCTCGACGACGTTCAGCGCCTCGTTGAGCATCACCTCCTGGCCGCGGCGCAGCTCGTCCAGCTCGACGCTGGGGCTGACGTTGACCCGGAGCTTGCGGCCACCGGTGAAGATGTCGGCGGTGCCGTCCTCGTTCTTCTCGAGGAAGGTGCCGAATCCGGCCGGCGGCTGTGCGAGCCGGTCGACCTCCTCCTTGAGGGCCACGATCTGGTCGCGGGCCTCTCGCAGGGTGGCGACGAGCCGCTCGTTCTGGGCGGTCACGCCGGCCAAGCTGTTCTGGAGCTCGACGATCCGCTCCTCAAGAACCCTTGAGCTGCGCGGAGAATCGGCGAGCCTGCGCCGCAGGACGGCGATCTCCTGCTCGAGGTACGAGACCTGTGCGGCCTCGTCGGACCCCCGTGCGGGCCTGCCGGCGCTGCGGTCGTAGTCGTCATCGTGGGCTGCCACGGTCCTCACCTCCTCCTGGGGGAGCTGGACGACCCAAACCTACCTGGCACCAGGGTCATGTAAACCCCTAGATCAGAAAGATGGATCGGGCGTGTCCGATGTCCGCCCCGCTCGCTTCCCCTCTGGTAGAGGAGATGCCCACCGCTCAACGGTTCAAAGCAGCGCGGATGTATCGTGACAGGAATGTCCCCGAATGCGGGGCGACCAGAGCAGAAACGGCAGGGGCAATGGCGGGGACTGGCGAGGCACTCGAAGTCTGGATCGACCAGGATCTGTGCACCGGCGACGGCATCTGCGCGCAGTACGCGCCCGAGGTCTTCGAGCTCGACATCGACGGGCTGGCCTACGTGAAGGGCGCGGACGACGAACTGCGCCAGCAGCCGGGCGAGACGGTGCCCGTGCCGCTGACGCTCCTTCAGGACGTGGTGGACTCGGTCAAGGACTGCCCGGGCGACTGCATCCACGTCCGCCGCGCGGCGGACGGCGTCGAGGTCTACGGGCCGGACGCGGACTGACCCGGCCGACCGGCCCGGCCCGGACGGCCGGGCTGACCGGCCCTCAGCTGCCGCGGACCGGCGTGGCGGTCTCGGTCTTCGTCCACGCCCCGCCGCCGGCCCGCTTCCAGGACAGCTCGACCTCCAGGTCGGGCGCGAAGCGCGGCACGTCCGGCGAGGAGTAACCGCGGGCCCTGCCGCGGATCGAGCCGTCGCTGCGGATCGCCAGCTCGGTGACGGTCAGGCCCTCGGTGTCGGGCAGCAGCACGGCGGGCGAGCCGTCCGGTCCGACCAGGAACACCCCGTCCGGCGGAGTGCCCATGTCGGCCTGGCAGTGCGCGGCGGCGACGGTCACCGGGGCGCCGCCCAGCACCGCGGCCGTCCTCAGGCTCACCGCGACCGGGAAGGGCCCGCAGTCGAGGGGGAGGTCCGCCTTCGACAGGTCCGCCTCCGGCGGGGCCGCCGTCCCCGCCGCCGAGCCGGCCGTCGGCTCCGCGGCCGGCTGACCGGCCGTCACGGCCCCGGTCGCCGAGGTCGCCCCCAGCGCCCCGCCCACCACGGCCGCGCACCCCGCCGCGACCAGCACCCAGTGCTTCAACCCCGAGCGCGCGTGCCCGGGTATCCGACGCTCCGTCACCACGAGACTCCCCTTTCCGGTCCGCGCATCCTCGCACACCGGCGCGGGCCGTCGCCCGGCCGGGGCGCGGGGGCGTCCGCGCGGGCCGGGGAACGCCGACAGCCAGGTCGCGGGGCGGCAGTGACCCGCCGTTCCCGCGCGACCTGGCTGTCGGTGCGCTGCCGTTACTGCGGGAGTTCCCGCGCGTCGTGCGAGGCGGCCTCGCGCTGGGCCTTGCGGACGGCCGCGCGCTCGGCGAGCGTCAGCTCGCTCTCCGGGCCGGTCTCGTAGTCCTCGCCGTAGGAGCCCTTCGCGGGGCGGCGGCGGCGCAGCGGGGGCTCGACGCCGTCGGCGAGGCGGCGGGCGGTGAGGAGGAAGCCGGTGTGGCCGATCATCCGGTGGTCCGGGCGGACGGCGAGGCCCTCCAGGTGCCAGGTGCGGACCATGGTCTCCCAGGCCTGCGGCTCGGTGAAGGTGCCGTGCTCGCGCAGCGCCTCGACGGTGCGCGACATCTGCGTGGTGGTGGCCACGTAGCAGCAGATCAGGCCGCCGGGGACGAGCGCCTTGGAGGCGACGTCCAGGCACTCCCAGGGGGCGAGCATGTCGAGGATGACCCGGTCGACGTCGGCCTCGACCAGGTTGTCCTGGAGGTCGCCGACGGTGAGCTTCCAGGCCGGGTGCGGGCCGCCGAAGTAGCGCTCGACGTTGCCGCGGGCGATGTCGGCGAAGTCCTGCCGGCGCTCGTAGGAGGCGAGCATGCCGGTGTCGCCGACGGCGCGCAGCAGGTAGGTGGAGAGGGCGCCGGAGCCGACGCCCGCCTCGACCACCCTGGCGCCGGCGAAGATGTCGGCCATGGCCAGGATCTGCCCCGCGTCCTTGGGGTAGATCACGGCGGCGCCGCGCGGCATGGACAGGACGTAGTCGGGGAGCAGGGGGCGCAGCGCGAGGTACGGGACGTTGCCCGTCGTGCGGACGACCGTGCCCTCGGGAGCGCCGATCAGCTCGTCGTGCGGGAACGCACCCTTGTGGGTGTGGAACTGGTTCCCGGCCTGGAGCGTGAACGTGTAGTGGCGGCCCTTGGGGTCGGTCAGCTGGACCTGGTCCCCGACCTGGAAGGGCCCGCGTCGGCGGGCGGCACCGGTCGGTTCGGACATGGGGGCCATCCTACGGGAGCCGGGGGGCTGCCCCCGACCACATGATCAGTCCGCTCCGGCGGCCCGGCCGAGCAGCGCGGCGGTGAGCCTGCGTTCGAGGTCGCTGAGCGAGAGCACGCCGTAGACCGAGCCGTCCGGCCGGACCACCAGGTACTCGGTGGCGGGGGCGCGGCGCAGGACGTCGAGGATCTGCTCGCCGGCCAGGTCGACGGGGACGGTGAGGCCGGGTTCGAGGTCGCGGGAGACGGCGGTGACGGCCACCCAGGGGCGGCGGTGCTCGGGGACGGCGCTGACCGCGGACTCCTTGACCACGGCGGTCGGCTCGCCGCGGCCGTCGACCACCACGATCGCCCCGGCGTGCGCCTCGCGGGCCCGGCGCATGGCCTCGCCGAGGGGGGTGTCGGCGGGGACGTCGATGCTGCGGCGGGCCAGCTCGCGGATCCTGAGCCGGGGCAGCACCTCCTTGAGGCGGGCGTTGCGCAGCGAGTTCCCGGCGCCCTGCCAGATGATGAAGCCGAGGATCGCGGCGAGCACGCCGTCGACCATGGCCTCGGTGGCGGAGCGCTCGACGTCCTGCGAGGAGCTGAAGATCGGCAGGCCGAGGACGACGGCGACGGCCAGCGCGCGGCCGACCCAGACCGCCGCCAGGGTGCCCTTCATCGGTTTGCCGGTGCAGGCCCAGACCACGGCGCGCAGCATCCGGCCGCCGTCCAGCGGGAGGCCGGGGAGCAGGTTGAAGGCGGCGACCACCAGGTTGGAGACCATCAGCCCGGCGAGCAGCACGCCGGGGACGGTGGCGGGTTCGACGGCGCGCAGGCCGAGCCAGAAGGCGCCGCCGAGGGCGAGCGAGAGTAGCGGGCCGACGAAGGCGAGCCAGAACTCGCGCCAGGGGCGGTCGGCCTCCTTCTCGATCTCGGAGACGCCGCCGAGGAACTGGAGCTGGATGCGGCGCACCCCGAGCCGGTAGCGCAGGCCGACCAGGGTGTGGGCGAGCTCGTGGACCAGGACGGAGCCGTAGAAGGCGACGGCGAAGGAGAAGGCGAGCAGGTAGCGGGCGGCGCCGAGGTCGGGCAGGACGTCGGCGAGGCGGCTGCCGAAGATCCAGGTGATCAGCGCGGCGACCAGGAACCAGGACGGGGTGACGTAGACGGGCACGCCGAACGGACGGCCCATCAGGATGCCGCCGCGCGGCTGGTCGTCGGGCTTCGGCTTCGGCCTCTCCGGTGCCCGCCCCTCGGTGTCGTTCACCGTGCTCCTCTCTCGCCGTCCGCTGGTGCCTCGTACGCTACGTGATCTCCCGGCGGGAACGGCGGTGCCCCCGCTCTCCCCTTTCCCCGTTCCTGCTCTCCGACCCGTGCGCGGCCCGTCCGCCCGTGCTGTCGGTTCGGTGCAATAGGGTCGTGGCATGCAGCAGACCGACCCCTCGCCCGCCCCGCGTCCGGCCGCCCGGCCGACCGGGCTGTCGCCGTCCCGGGCGGGTGACTTCATGACCTGCCCGCTGCTGTACCGGCTGCGGGTGATCGACCGGCTGCCGGAGCCGCCGAGCGCCGCCGCCACCCGGGGGACGCTGGTGCACGCGGTGCTGGAGCGGCTGTTCGACCACCCGCCGGCCGAGCGCACGCCGGAGCGGGCGCTCGGGCTGCTGGGCCCGCAGTGGGAGCGGTTGCTGGGGGAACGGCCGGAGCTGGCGGAACTGTTCCCGGGCGCGCCGGAGGAGTTGGCCGACTGGCTGGCGGACGCCGAGAAGCTGGTGCGCCGCTGGTTCCGGCTGGAGGACCCGACCCGGCTGCACCCGGTGGAGCGGGAGCTGTACGTGGAGACCGCGCTGGCCTCCGGCCTGCTGCTGCGCGGGTACATCGACCGGGTGGACGTCGCGCCCTCCGGCGAGGTGCGGCTGGTGGACTACAAGACCGGCCGGGCGCCCTCGCGGGACTTCGAGGGCAGGGCGATGTTCCAGATGAAGTTCTACGCGCTGGTGGTGTGGCGGTGGCGGGGCGTGGTCCCCAAGCGCCTGCAGCTGGTGTACCTGGGCGGCGGCGGGGACGTGGTGACGTACGACCCGGACGAGGCCGACCTGCTCGCGGTGGAGCGCAAGCTGGAGGCGCTGTGGGAGGCGATCTCGGCGGCGGTGGCCACCGGCGACTTCCCGGCGACGCGCAACCGGCTGTGCGACTGGTGCGACCACAAGGCGTCCTGCCCGGAGTTCGGCGGCACTCCCCCGCCGTACCCGCTGCCGGTAACTGTGACCATTCCTGGCAAGGAGTCGTAGGTGACGATCCGTGTGCTGCTGGTGGACGACCAGCCGCTGCTGCGTACCGGTTTCCGGATGATCCTGGAGGCGGAGTCCGACCTGGTGGTGGTCGGCGAGGCGGGCGACGGGCAGCAGGCGCTGGACCAGGTCCGCGCCCTGCAGCCGGACGTGGTGCTGATGGACATCCGGATGCCGCGGATGGACGGCGTGGAGGCGACCCGGCGGATCGCCGGCCCGGACCGGGACGGCCCGGCGAAGGTGCTGGTGCTGACCACCTTCGACCTGGACGAGTACGTGGTGGAGGCGCTGCGGGCGGGGGCCAGCGGTTTCCTGCTCAAGGACGTGCCGGCCGAGGAGCTGGTGCAGGCGATCCGGGTGGTGGCGGACGGCGCGGCGATGCTGGCCCCGTCGGTGACCCGCCGGCTGCTGGACATGTACGCCACCAAGCTGCCCTCGGGCGACGAGGCGCCGCCGCAGGCGCTGACGGTGCTGACCGAGCGCGAGGTGGAGGTGCTGCGGCTGGTGGCGCGCGGGCTGTCGAACGCGGAGATCGCCGCCGAGCTGTTCGTCTCGGAGACCACGGTGAAGACGCACGTGGGCCACGTGCTGACCAAGCTCCAGCTGCGCGACCGGGTGCAGGCGGCGGTGTACGCGTACGAGAGCGGCCTGGTGCGCCCGGGCTCGCTGTAGCCGCGGGCGGGAGCGCCGAACGGCCCGCCGCCCCCGAGGGGGTGGCGGGCCGTTCGGCGTGCGGGCGGACCGTTACTTCGCGGTGCGGCCGATCTCCCAGAACCGGAACACGCCGCTGCTGTCCACGGTGGAGTCCACGCCGGTGATGGCGGGCTGGTACACGTAGAAGGACTTGTTCTGGAACAGCGGGACCATCGGGACGGCGTCGGCCAGGATCTTCTGGATCTGGTCGTAGGCGCCGCCGCCGGAGCGGTCGGTGAGCTTGATCGAGTCCGGCACCAGCTTGCCGCTGATCTGCGGGTTGTCCCAGCCGTTGTGGAAGGCGCCGCCGCCGACCACCAGCGGGCTGATGTAGTCGTCGGCGTCGGAGTAGTCGGGGGTCCAGCCGACGGTGTACGCCTGGTAGCCGCCGTTCTTCCAGCCGGCCTGGAAGGCCGTCCAGTCGGGCTCCTGCTGGACGGTGACCTGGAACAGGCCGCCGTTCTCCAGCTGCTGCTTGACGGACTCCAGCTCGGCGGCGCCGGCCCGGGCCCGGGACCAGGTCAGGGTGAGCTTGACCGGGGTGGCGACGTGCGCGTTGGTGAGGATGCGCTTGGCCTTGGCCGGGTCGGGCTCGCCGTACTTGTCGAAGAACGCGGTGGTGTGGCCGGCCACGCCCGCCGGGACGATCGAGTAGAGCGGCTGCACGGTGCCCGCGTAGACGTCGTGGGAGATCGCCTTGCGGTCGACCAGCTGGGCGGCGGCCTGCCGGACGGCCTGGTTGCCGCCGGTCTCGTCCTTGGTGTTGAAGACCAGGTAGCGGGTCTCGCCGGAGGCGCCCTCGGCGACCCGGAGCTTGCCGGTGCCGGCCAGGTCGTCGCTCTTGATCTGGGCGGCCGCACTGGGGTCGAGGCTGTTGTCGGTGAGGTCGACCGCGCCGCTGTCGAGGGCGGACTTCAGCTCCTCGGGCTTGTCGAAGTAGCGCACCGCGAACTTGCTGTTCTGGAGCTTGGCGGTGCCCTGGTAGCCGGAGTTGGCGCTGAGCAGGACCTTGCTGGGGGCCTTGCCGTTCATCTCGACCGAGTCGATCTTGTACGGGCCGGAGCCGACCAGGGAGCCGTTGCCGAGCAGCTTGTCGGCCGGGAAGACCTGGTGGTCGACGATCGAGCCGGCCGCGGAGGCCAGCTTGGCCGGGAGCACCGCGTCGGGGCTGTCCAGGTGGAAGGTGATGTCGCGGTCGCCGGAGGTCTCCACCGAGGCGATGGTGGACAGCAGCGAGGCGGGGCCGGACGGGTCGTCGATCTTCTTGACCCGGTCGATCGAGAACTTGACGTCCTGGGCGGTCAGCGGGTGCCCGTTGGAGAACTTCAGGCCGCTGCGCAGCTTGCAGGTGTAGGTGAGCGCGTCGGCGCTGGTGAACTGGCAGGACTCGGCGGCGTCGGGCTGCGGCTCGGTCGCGCCGGAGGGGAAGCTCAGCAGCGACTGGAAGGTGTTGTTGAGGATCAGCCAGGAGCCCGCGTCGTACGCGCCGGCCGGGTCCAGCACGCTGGTCACGCTGGTGGTGCCCATGGTGATCGTCTCGTTGCCACCGCCGCCGGCGACCTTCTCGACGGAGGCGCAGCCCGCCGCCGTGGTGGCGACGAGGGCGGCGCAGCTGAGCACGGCCAGGCGGTTGGGCGTCGTCATGCGGGGTGGTCTTCCTCACTGCGTGCGGCCGGCTGTCGCCGGTGGCCCGCCGTCCGGCGCCTGGGTGTGGCGGCGGTGGCGGGTCTGGTACGGCCCGCGTGCGCGCCCGGTACCCGGTTTTTCGGGTGGGGCGGCGCGGGGACTGGTGCGGCCTTAGCGTGCCACATCGGTCCCGGAGGGTCACCGGGCGTACGGCGGGCGCGGGCGCGCGGTTCGCAGGGCCTTGTCCGCTCAGCCGACGAGTTGTCAGCCAATGCCCGTTTTCGCCCGCGCGGCCGGACACGGTCCGCGTACCACCGAACGCGGAACGAAACCGACAAAGGGGGTGAGGGAGACGAACCTCACACCCCGCCTCGTACCCGGGCGCCGGCCAGGGTGCGCAGCAGGTCGAGGTCGACGTGCTCCAGCGAGGGCAGCACCAGGCGGCCGGGGGCGGGCTCGATCGGGGCGATCGAGGGGATCGCGATGACCGGGCAGCCGGCCGCCTCGGCGGCGGCGACGCCGGTGGGGGTGTCCTCGACCACCACGCAGCGGGCCGGGTGGGCGCCGAACCGGGCGGCGGCGGCCAGGTAGGGGTCGGGGTGCGGCTTGGTGCGGGCGACCTCGTCGCCGGCCACGGTGAAGGCGAAGTGCCGGGCCCCCAGGCTGCGCAGCACGATGTCGATGATGTGCCGGTGCGAGGCGGACACCAGGGCGGCCGGGACGCCGTGCGCGGCCAGGGTGTTGAGCAGCCGCTCGGCGCCGGGCATCAGCGGGACGCCGCCGGCCAGCAGGTCGACGAAGCGCTGGTTGATCAGGACGGTCAGTTCGGCGGGGCTGAGGGTGACCCCGGTGCGGGTGATCAGGTAGTCGATCACCCGGGTCATCGGTCCGCCGACCACGTGGGTGCGGTCCTCGGCGGTGAGGCGGTGGCCGAGTTCGGCGAACAGGTCGACCTCGGCCTGCCACCAGAAGTCCTCGGTGTCGACCAGGGTGCCGTCCATGTCGAGCAGGACGGCGTGCAGGCCGCCGTCCTCGCCGTCTCCGCCGATGCGGACCGGGGTCGAGACCGTCGTCATGCGCGCCGTCCTTCCTGGTGGGTGGCCCGGCGCGGTGCGGTTGCGGCGCGTCCGGGGATGGCGCGGGCCGGCCCGCTGGTCTGCGGACCGGCCCGTTCAGGATCATCAAGAATACGCCCGCCCGGTCGGATTGCACCGGGCGGCGGCGGGGCGAACGGATGATCTCCGGTTGAAGGTCTAGCGCGCGTTGAAGTACTTGGCCTCGGGGTGGTGGAGCACGATGGCGTCGGTGGACTGCTCGGGGTGCAGCTGGTACTCCTCGGAGAGGATCACGCCGACCCGCTCGGGGCGCAGCAGCTCGGCGATCTTGGCCCGGTCCTCCAGCTCGGGGCAGGCGCCGTAGCCGAGCGAGAAGCGGGCGCCGCGGTACTTGAGCGCGAACATGTCGCGCACGTCCTGCGGGTCCTCGTCGCCGAAGCCCAGCTCGTAGCGGACCCGGGCGTGCCAGAACTCGGCCAGCGCCTCCGCCAACTGGACGGACAGGCCGTGCAGTTCGAGGTAGTCGCGGTAGGAGTTGTCGGCGAACAGCTCGTTGGCGGCCTCGGAGATCCGGTTGCCCATGGTGACCACCTGGAGGCCGACCACGTCGCGCTCGCCGGACTCCTCGGGGCGGAAGAAGTCGGCCAGGCAGAGCCGGCGGCCGCGGCGCTGGCGGGGGAAGGTGAACCTGGTCAGCTCGGAGCCGTCCTCGCGGTACAGGACCAGGTCGTCGCCCTTGGAGTTGGCCGGGAAGTAGCCGTAGACCACGGCGGGCTCCAGCCAGCCCTCGGTCTGTAGCCGGTCCAGCCAGCCGCGCAGCCGCGGGCGGCCCTCGGTCTCCACCAGCTCCTCGTAGGACGGGCCTCCGCTGCGGCCGCCCTTGAGGCCCCACTGCCCCTTGAACAGGGCGTCCTCGTCCAGCCAGGAGGCGTAGTCCTGGAACGGGATGCCCTTGATGATCCGGTCGCCCCAGAACGGCGGGACGGGGATCGGGTTGTCGACGGCCACGTCGGAGCGGATCTGGCCGAGGTCGGCCTCCTCCGGCTCCTCCACCTCGACCCGGGCGTGCCGGCGCTTGCGCAGCTCGGGCAGGGTCGCGCCGGGCACGCCGCGCTTGATGCCGATCAGGGCGTCCATCAGCCGCAGGCCCTCGAAGGCGTCCCGGGCGTAGCGGACCTCGCCGTCGTAGATCTCGTGCAGGTCCTGCTCGACGTAGGCGCGGGTGAGGGCGGCGCCGCCGAGGATCACCGGGAAGTCGGCGGCCAGCGCGCGCTGGTTGAGCTCCTCCAGGTTCTCCTTCATGATCACCGTGGACTTGACCAGCAGGCCGGACATGCCGATCACGTCGGCCTTGTGCTCCTGGGCGGCCTCGACGATCGCCGACACCGGCTGCTTGATGCCCAGGTTGACCACGTTGTAGCCGTTGTTGGACAGGATGATGTCGACCAGGTTCTTGCCGATGTCGTGCACGTCGCCCTTGACGGTGGCCAGCACGATGGTGCCCTTGCCCTCGCTGTCGGACTTCTCCATGTGCGGTTCGAGGTGCGCGACGGCGGCCTTCATCACCTCGGCGGACTGGAGCACGAACGGCAGCTGCATCTCGCCGGAGCCGAACAGCTCGCCGACCACCTTCATGCCGGACAGCAGCGTGTCGTTGATGATCTCCAGCGCCGGGCGCTCGGCCAGCGCGGCGTCCAGGTCGGCCTCCAGGCCGTTGCGCTCGCCGTCGATGATCCGGCGCTGGAGGCGCTCCTCCAGCGGGAGGGCGGCCAGCTCCTCGGCCTTGGACGCGGCGCTGGAGGCGGCGGAGACGCCCTCGAACAGCTGGAGCAGCTTCTGCAGCGGGTCGTAGCCCTCGGCGCGGCGGTCGTAGACCAGGTCCAGGGCGGCCTGCCGGCGCTCCTCCGGGATGCGGTTCATCGGCAGGATCTTGGCGGCGTGCACGATCGCCGAGTCCAGGCCGGCCTCCACGCACTCGTGCAGGAAGACCGAGTTGACCACCTGGCGGGCGGCCGGGTTGAGGCCGAAGGAGATGTTCGACAGGCCCAGGGTGGTCTGCACGTCCGGGTGGCGGCGCTTGAGCTCGCGGATCGCCTCGATGGTCTCGATGCCGTCGCGCCGGGACTCCTCCTGGCCGGTGGCCAGGGTGAAGGCCAGGCAGTCGACCAGGATCGAGGACTCGTCGATGCCGTACTCGCGGCCCAGCTGCTCGATCAGCCGCTCGGCGATGGCGACCTTGGTCTCGGCGGTGCGGGCCTGGCCCTGCTCGTCGATGGTCAGCGCGATCAGGCCGGCGCCGTGCTCGCGGGCCAGCGCGGCGATCCGGCCGAACCGGGTGTCGGGGCCGTCGCCGTCCTCGTAGTTGACCGAGTTGAGGACGGCCCGGCCGCCGAGCATCTCCAGGCCGGCCTTGAGCACCGGCGGCTCGGTGGAGTCCAGCACGATCGGCAGGGTGGAGGCGGTGGCCAGCCGGCCGGCGATCTCGCGCATGTCGGCGACGCCGTCGCGGCCGACGTAGTCCACGCACAGGTCGAGCAGGTGGGCGCCCTCGCGGATCTGCTCGCGGGCGATCTCCACGCAGGTCTGCCAGTCCGCGGCGAGCATCGCCTCGCGGAACTTCTTCGAGCCGTTGGCGTTGGTGCGCTCGCCGATCGCCAGGTAGGAGGTGTCCTGCCGGAACGGCACCGCCTGGTACAGCGAGGCGGCGGCCGCCTCGGGGTGCGGGTCGCGGGCGGTGATCGGCAGGCCCTGGACCCGCTCGACCACCTGGCGCAGGTGCTCGGGGGTGGTGCCGCAGCAGCCGCCGACCAGGGCCAGGCCGTAGTCGCGGACGAAGCCCTCGTGCGCGTCGGCCAGCTCCTCGGGGCTGAGCGGGTAGTGCGCGCCGTCCTTGGTGAGCACCGGCAGGCCGGCGTTCGGCATGCAGGAGAGGCCGACCTTGGCGTTCTTCGCCAGGTAGCGCAGGTGCTCGCTCATCTCGGCCGGGCCGGTGGCGCAGTTCATCCCGATGAAGTCGATGCCCAGCGGCTCCAGCGCGGTCAGCGCCGCGCCGATCTCCGAGCCCAGCAGCATGGTGCCGGTGGTCTCGACGGTGACCTGGGCGAGGATCGGCAGGTTCACCCCGGCCTCCGCCAGGGCGGCCTGGCAGCCCAGCACCGACGCCTTGGTCTGCAGCAGGTCCTGGCTGGTCTCGATCAGCAGCGCGTCCGCGCCGCCCGCGATCAGGCCCGCCGCGTTCTGCCGGAAGCCCTCGCGGACCACCTCGAAGGTGGTGTGGCCGAGGGTCGGCAGCTTGGTGCCCGGGCCCATCGAGCCGAGCACCCAGCGGGTGCGGCCGTCCTTCGCGGTGAAGGCGTCGGCCACCTCCCGGGCGATCCGGGCACCGGCCTCGGACAGCTCGAAGATCCGCTCGGGGATGTCGTACTCGCTCAGCGCCCAGTGGTTGGCGCCGAAGGTGTTGGTCTCCACGCAGTCCACGCCGACCGCGAAGTACGCCTCGTGCACCGAGCGCACGATGTCGGGACGGGTGACGTTCAGGACCTCGTTGCAGCCCTCCAGCTGCTGGAAGTCCTCCATCGTCGGCTCCTGCGCCTGGAGCATGGTGCCCATCGCACCGTCGGCCACCACCACCCGGGTGGCGAGTGCCTCGCGCAGGGCGTCGGCGCGGTCCTGCTGGGCGGACGTGGGTACAACGGTGGCCATGTGGCTGCTCCCTGAGTGCGACGGCTGTCGGCTATGCGCTCCCGCTGGACCGGGGACGCACCCCGCCAGGGTATCGGTCCCACCCCGGCCGGACGGAACCCGTTTCGAATCCTGGGCGTCCTTGTCCACCGGAAGGGAGCACGATCATGCCCGCTTCGGGGGAACAGAGCCGGTGGAAGCGCGCCGCGCGCACCCCGCGTGCGTCCGAATGGCGGACACTGCCGGCCCGGGCGCGCCGCCGCTGGCGCGGGCGCACCCGGTGGAGCCGGCCGCGCCGCGTCCTCACCGCGCTCGGCACCGTCCTCGCCCTGCTCCTGCTGCCGGTGCTCGGCGGGGCCGCCGCGCTGCGCTGGGAGTACGCCGGCGACCCGGCCGCGGACGCCCGCACCCGCGGCAAGGACGCGATCTGGCTCGGCCACGCCTGGGTCGACGGGCGGCGCACGCCCGAGGAGCTGACCGCGCTGGCCGCGAAGGTGCGCAGCACCGGCATCCACGACCTGTACGTGCACACCGGGCCGCTGGCGCACGACGGCTCGCTCGACCCGGCGCTGGCGCCCGGCGCGGCGGACTTCCTGGCCCGGGCGCACGCGGCGATGCCGGGGGTGCGGGTCCAGTCCTGGCTGGGCGACGTGGTGGCGCCCGAGAAGGAGGGGCTGCACCTGGACCGCCCCGACGTCCGGGACCGGATCACCGGCGCCGCGCGGCAGGTCCTCGACCTGGGCTTCGACGGCGTCCACTTCGACCTGGAGCCCGTGCACTCGGGCTCGGCCGGGTTCCTCGCCCTGCTCGACCAGGTGCACGCGCTCACCGCCGCCCGGTCGGTGCCGCTGTCCATCGCGGCCCCGCAGATCGATCCCGTCCCGGGGCTGGGGCGGGTCGCCTTCGCGCTCAGCGGGCACGGCAAGTACTGGTCCGCGGCGTACTTCGCGGCGGCGGCCGGGAGGGTCGACCAGGTCGCGGTGATGTCGTACGACACTTCGATGCCGGTCGAGTCGCTGTACGGCGGCTACGTCGCCCGGCAGACCTCGCTGGCCCTGGCCCACACCCCGCCGGGCGTCGACCTGCTCATGGGCCTGCCGGCCTACTGGGCCGACACGCCCACCCACCGCGGCGCCGCGGAGACCGTCCGCGCGGCGGTCCGCGGCGTACGACTGGCCCTCGGCCCGAACGGCCGGCGGAACTTCGGCCTCGCCCTGTACGTGGACTTCGCGGCCACGCCGGACCACTGGGAGGCGTACCGGGACGGCTGGTGCAACTAGCTGCGCGAGCGCGGAAAGCGAGCGCGGAAAGCAGGGGCGCGGGGAACTGCGCGCGGCGGGAGTCGCACGTCAGCGAGGTCGCGGGGCAGGGCAAGTGCTCGTCCTGCGTCGCGATCCGGCTGTGCGTGCTCGCTCGGCCGCGCAGTTCCCCGCGCCCCTGCTTTCGCGCCCCTGGTTTCGCGTCTGCCGTCCTGCTCCAGGTGTTACCTGAGCCAGACCGCCGTGTCGGTGGGGAGGTGGCCGTCGGTCAGTTCGCCGGAGGCCAGCAGGATCTCGCCGTCGAGCGGGAGCGGCGAGGTGGAGAGGTTGACCAGGCAGCGGACGTCGCCGCGGCGGAAGGAGAGGACACCTGCGGGGGCGTCCTCGGCCCAGGCGAACTCGCCGCGCAGTTCGCGGCGCAGCCGGATGCCCTCGCGGTAGAGGGTGAGCATGGAGGACGGGTCGCCGTGCTGGGCCTCGACGGTGAGCGGGGCCCAGTCGAGGGGCTGCGGGAGCCAGGGGTCCTTGCCGTCGCGGGTGAAGCCGTAGGGCGGGTGGGTGCCGCTCCAGGGGATCGGGACGCGGCAGCCGTCGCGGCCGGGGTCGGTGCCGCCGGAGCGGAAGTGCATCGGGTCCTGGAGGGTGTCCAGCGGGAGGTCCTCGACCTCGGGCAGGCCGAGTTCCTCGCCCTGGTAGAGGTAGAGCGCGCCGGGCAGCGCCATGCTGAGCAGGGCGGCGGCGCGGGCGCGGCGGCGGCCGAGGTCGAGGTCGGTGGGGGTGCCGAAGGACTTGGTGGCGAACTGGAAGCGGGTGTCCTCGCGGCCGTAGCGGGTGACGGTGCGGGTGATGTCGTGGTTGGCGAGCACCCAGGTCGCGGGGGCGCCGACGGGGGCGTGCGCGGCGAGGGTGGTGTCGATGGACTCGCGCAGCGCGGCGGCGTCCCAGGGGCGGGCCAGGAAGTCGAAGTTGAACGCGGTGTGCATTTCGTCCGGGCGCAGGTAGCGGGCGAAACGCTCGGCGTCGGGGACCCAGATCTCGCCGATCAGGACGCGTGGCGGGCTGTAGGAGTCGGCGACGGCGCGCCAGCTGCGGTAGATGTCGTGCAGGTCGTCGCGGTCGACGTAGGGGTGCGGGCGGCCGGGTTCGACGTCGGCGAGGTCGGGGTCCTTGGTGAGCAGGCCGGCCGAGTCGATCCGGACGCCGGCGGCGCCGCGGTCGAACCAGAACCGGAGGATCTCCAGGTGCTCCTCGCGGACGGCGGGGTGGTCCCAGTTGAGGTCGGGCTGGGCGGCGGCGAACAGGTGCAGGTACCACTGGCCGTCGGGCAGCCGGGTCCAGGGGCAGCCGCCGAACTCGGACTTCCAGTCGTTGGGCGGGAGTTCGCCGTCCTCGCCGCGGCCCTCGCGGAAGTGGAACAGGTCGCGCTCGGGGCTGCCGGGGGCGGCGGCGAGGGCGGCCCGGAACCAGGGGTGCTGGTCGGAGACGTGGTTGGGGACGATGTCGACGATGGTGCGCAGGCCGAGCTGCTGGGCCTCGTCGATGAGCAGTTCGGCCTCCTCCAGGGTGCCGAAGACCGGTTCGACGCCGCGGTAGTCGGCGACGTCGTAGCCGCCGTCGGCCATCGGGGAGGGGTACCAGGGGTTGAACCAGATCGCGCCGACGCCCAGTTCGGCCAGGTAGGGCAGGCGGGCGCGGACCCCGGCGAGGTCGCCGACGCCGTCGCCGTTGCCGTCGGCGAAGGAGCGGGGGTAGACCTGGTAGATCGCGGCGTCGCGCCACCACTCGGGGGTCGCGGGCTGATGTGCCACGGCGGGTTGTCCTTTCGGGAGGTGACGGAGCGTCAGCCCTTGACGGAGCCGGCGGTGAGGCCGGACATGATGTTGCGCTGGAAGATCAGGAAGAACACGACGGTCGGCGCGGAGGCGATGGCCAGCGCGGCGATGATCACGTTCTGCGGGACGCCGGTGGAGAGCGAGGTGATGCCGATGTTGAGGGTCTGGTTCTTCGGGTCGGTCTGCACCAGCAGCGGCCAGAGGAAGTCCTTCCAGACGTTGACCACGGCGAAGATGGAGACCACGCCGAGGATCGGCCGGGACATCGGCAGGACGATCGACCACAGGGTGCGGATCGGGCCCGCGCCGTCGACCGAGGCGGCGGCCAGCAGCTCGTTCGGGATGGAGTCGAAGAAGCGCTTCAGCAGGAAGATGTTGAAGGCGTTGGCGACGGTGGGCAGCCAGATCGCCCAGGGGGTGTTGACCAGGTTGACGTGCAGCAGCGGCAGGTCGAGCACGGTCAGGTACTGCGGGACGATGAGCACCGCGGAGGGGATCATCAGGGTGGCCAGCATCATGCCGAGGATGACGTTGCCGAGCACCGGGCGCAGCTTGGAGAGCGCGTAGGCGGCGGCGACGTCGAAGACCAGCTGGAAGGCGAGCGCGCCGAACGCGTAGTAGAGCGTGTTGAACAGCAGCCGGCCCATCCGCATCTTCGACCACGCTTCACCGTACGTGTCGAAGTGGAGGGACGTGGGGAAGAGCGTCGGCGGGTTCTGGATGACTTCCTGGGTGGTCTTGAGTCCGCCGGTGACCAGCCAGTAGAGCGGGCCGAGGAAGACCAGGGTGAAGCCGACCACGACGACGGTCAGGACGGTCCAGTAGGCGATCTTCCCGCCGCGGCGGTTGAGCTGGGTGTCGGATATCAGGGTGCGCACGGCGGCCTCCTAGTCGTTGTCCCGGGACAGCCGCACGTACACCGCGGAGAAGGCGGCGAGGACGAGCAGCAGGACCAGGCCGAGCGCCGAGGCGGCGCCGTAGTTGTTGAAGTTGAACGCGTACTGGTAGATCAGGTTGACCACGGTGGTGGTGGAGCCCTGCGGGCCGTTGCCGCCGGTGAGCAGGTAGGGCTCGACGAAGACCTGCATGGTGGCGACGATCTGGAGCAGCAGGAGCAGCGAGAGGATCAGCCTGGTCTGCGGGATGGTGACGTGCCAGATCCGGCGGAAGAGGCCGGCGCCGTCGAGTTCGGCGGCCTCGTACAGCTCGCCGGGGATGGTCTGCAGCGCGGCCAGGTAGATCAGGGTGGCGCCGCCCATGTTCATCCAGGTCGCCGCGATGACGACCGAGATCATCGCGGTGTCGGCGGAGTTGAGCCAGGCCGAGGTCGGCAGGTGCAGGAAGTGCAGGATGCTGTTGAAGAGGCCGTAGCCGGGGTCGTAGAAGTACTTGAACAGCAGCACGGAGGCCACCGGCGGCATCATCACCGGCAGGTACACCAGCACTCGCAGGTAGCCCTTGGCGTGCCGTAGTTCGTTCAGGACGATGGCGACCGCGAAGGGGACCGCGAAGCCCAGCACGAGGGCGAGCACGGTGAACAGCAGGGTGTTGCGCCAGGCCTGCCAGAACGCCGGGTCCTGGGTCAGCAGGTGCAGGTTGTCCAGGCCGACCCAGCGGGTGTGGCCGCGCTTGGTGCGCTGGAAGCTCATCACGATCTCGCGGATCATCGGGTACCACGAGAAGAGGGCGAAGCAGAGCAGCGCGCCGAGCAGGAAACCGTGCGCGGTGATGTTTCGGCGCAGTGTTTGCCGCATGGGTGTCTCCGAGGGGGGAATCGGGGCCGGGGCCGGCCTGTGCGGCCGGCCCCGGTCGGGGTGTTACTGGAGGCTCGCCAGGACCTGGTTGACCTGGGTCTCGGCGTCGGAGAGGAGCTTGTCGACGCTGGCGTTCTTGTCGGTCAGGACACCGGAGACGGCGTTGTCCAGGACCTTGTAGATCTGCTGGGCGTTGGCGGGCTCGGTCTTGCCGGGGACCGCGGTGTTGATGAACGGCGCGTAGTTGGCGACCGGGACGGTGGCGTCGGCGGCCTTGGCCTTGTTGTCGGCCTCCAGGCTGGCGCCGGTGAAGAAGGCGGGCTGCGGCAGGCCGACCGGCAGGCCGTCGGCCTTGTTCCGGGAGTACTGGAACTGGCCCTTGCCGATGGTCAGGTACTTGAAGTTGATCCAGGCGATGCCGGCCTTGATCTGGTCCGGGGTGGACCCCTTCTTGAAGATGTAGTCGTTGCCGCCGAGCAGGGCGCCCTTGCCGCCGATCATCGGGCCCATGCCGTAGTCCTCGTACTTGCCCTTGAGGGTCTGGACCATGTACGTGATGTCGTCCGGGGCGCCGATGTACATGCCGAGCTTGTCGGAGGACATCTGGGTCATCAGGTCGGGCCACTTGAGGCCCTGGGTGGCGCCCATCGAGTTGTCGGTCCAGCGCATGTCGTACAGGTTCTGCAGGACCTGCTTGCCCTCGGGGGTGTTGAAGGCGGCCTTCTTGCCGTCCTCGGTGGTCATCGAGCCGCCGAGGCCGTAGAGCTCGGCGGTGAAGTGCCAGCCGCCCTGGTTGGTGGCGCTGTAGTCGCCGTAGCCGTTGACGCCGTTGCCGAGCGCGGCGATCTTCTTGGCGGCCGCGCGGACCTCTTCCCAGGTCGTCGGCGGCTTGTCCGGGTCCAGGCCGGCCTGGGTGAAGAGCTTGCGGTTGTAGAGCAGGCCCATCTTGTAGTTCGAGGTGGGCAGGCCGTACAGCTTGCCGTCCGACTTGAGGGTGGCCATCACCGACGGGTCGATGTCCTTGAGCGCCGGGACGCTCTTGTCGTTGACGTAGGCGCTGATGTCCTCGGCGCCGTCGGCGTCCAGGATCTGGTTCAGGTCGGTGAAGTAGCTGTAGTAGACGTCGGTCTGGGTCTTGCCCTTGAGCTGGGCGGTGAAGGCCGGCGGCTCCTCGCAGGGCGTGGCGTCCTTCGAGTTGACGGTGACGTTCGGGTACTGCTGGTTGAACGTCTTGATGTCGTCTTCCCACTGCTTGCGCTCGGCGGCCTTGGTGACCGGGGGCTCGCAGTCGATCGAGATGGTGACCTTGGTGTTCGGGTCGAGCGGCGCCGCGGCGTCCGCGTTGCCTCCCTTGCTGCCGCTGTCCGAGGAGCCCGAGCTGGACGAGCAGGCCGCGGCGGTGAGCGCCAGGCCGGCCGCGGCGACCAGGGCGACGGATCTGCGGAGGAGCCGGTCACGGTTCATGGGGGGTGGTCCCTTTCGAGCACAGGAGGGCAGCGCGCAGCAGACGGCAGGCGCCATGGAAGCCCGTTGGTTTGCGGTGGGGATGTGCCGACTACTTAAGCAGTCGCCGCCAGGTTGCCACAAGATGTCGACGGTATTTCGCAAAAACGTGACTTTCGCTTGCGCGGACCGTGACATAGCGACTCCAGGAACGCGTCAGCGGCCCGCAACGGCCCCACAGGGGGGCGTCACGGGCCGCCGGTGCGCAGCCGGGCTGCGAGCACGCCGGGACGGGGCACGGCGGCTGTCAGGGGCCGTGTGCGCCCCGTCCCGGGGCAGGGGGGTCCTACGGGTTGACGGTGATGTGCAGCGTCGAGGTGGTGTTCTGGATGTCCTTGTAGTTGTTGCTCAGGGTCAGGTGGTTGAAGGTGACGTCACCGACCGCCGGGCCCTGGCCCGCCTCCGGCATCTCGTTGGCCCACAGGCCGTAGCCGGACTTGGCGTCGAAGGCGTCGCCGCTCTTCTGCGCCCCGGTGATCGAGACGTTGGTGAAGACGGTGTCCTTGATCGGGTTCTGCGGCTGACCGCCCACGTAGTTGGTCTGGAACATGATGCCGCTGTAGGTGGGGTCGACGATGTCCACGTCGCTCACCCGGATGCCCTGGAACACCTTGGAGGCGGAGAACACCCAGATCGCCGGGAAGACCTGCGAGCCCCAGAAGTGGCCGCCGGCCCGCACGATCGAGATGTTCTGCAGGTTGGTCGGGTCCGTGCCGAAGCCGTTCATGGCGTAGCCGAAGTCCAGCGAGGAGATCGTCACGCCCGAGTAGCAGAGGGTGTCCGCGATGTAGATGTTGCGGAAGGTGTTGGCGTAGCCGCCGTACACCGCGATGCCCGCCGCGCGCCAGGTCAGGATCGAGGTCAGGTTCTGGAACACGTTGTTCTTCTCGTCCGCGCCGCCCGCGTCGATCGCGGAGAACAGCGCGAAGGAGTCGTCACCGGTGGCCCGGGCCTCGTTGTTGGAGACCAGGTTGTCGGTCGAGCCGTTGGTCATGTTGATGCCGTCGGCGAAGGTGTCCCGGATCCGCGAGTTGGTGATCGTCATGAAGTCCGTGTTGGCACCCCAGTACATGCAGACCATGTGCTCGGTCCAGATGTTGTCGATCGTGATGTTCGCGACGTTGGCGAAGTCGAACACCTTGCCGGGGCCGTCGATCCGCGAGGTGTAGTTGCCGAAGTAGGCGAACCCGCTGAAGGTCGAGCCGTTGGCGGTGGCCTCGGCCCGGAAGCCGACGTCGGTGTTGGACTGGCTGGTCGGGGCGTAGAAGCGGGTGAACCACGGGCCCGCGCCGACGACCTTCACCGGCTTGCCGTAGACCTGGAACTTGTTCGCGGTCTGGTAGTCGCCGGCCGGGAGGTAGACGCCGACCAGGGTGCCGGTGGTGTCCATCCGGACCTTGTCCAGGGCCGCCTGCACGTCGCCCTGCGCGAAGCCGGTCGGGACCACGTACTTGGCCGGGTCCGGGTTGGCGACCTGGGTGGCCTGCTCCAGGCTGACGAAGTCGATCGCGTACTGCGAGGTGTTCGCCGAGTCCTTCTGCAGCTTGATCTTGTGACCGGCCGGGACGGTGGTGCCCAGCAGGACGTTGGCCTCGTCGTAGATGTGCCGCGGGCTGCCGGCGCTCGGGCCGTTGCCCGGGGCGGTCTCGGAGCCGTACAGCCAGGCGTACTTGGAGGTCAGGTCGATCGCCTTGAGGAAGGTGCCGTCGACGTAGACGTTCAGGGTGGCGTTGGTGCCGTCACCGCCGGCCGCGTCCGGGATGGAGAACCGGGTGACCAGGGTGTTGGTCGCGGCCTTGGTGGTGAACTCCACCGAGGAGCCGGTGGTGTTCAGCGTGACGGCCTTGCGGCCGGACGCCTCGCCCGCCACGTCGCCGATGGTGCGGTTGGGGCCGACCACCTGGGCGCCGCCGGCCAGCACGCCGTCCTCGGCCTCGTAGTTGTCGAACGGCAGGTTGGCGCCGCGGCCGACGTACAGGGACTGGGTGGAGGTGTTGTTGGTCTGCTTGACCGGCAGCTCGTTGCCGTCGTTGGCGATCACCGTCTTGACGGTGTAGCGGCCGTTGGCGGCGGTCCAACTGCCCAGCGAGACCGGGCTGCTGGTGGCGCCGGGGGCGAGCGTGCCGCTGTACGCGCCGGTCAGGGTCTTCAGCACGGTGCCGGTGGTGGCGTCCGAGACGGTCACCGTGATGCCGTGGCTGCCGGAGGCGCTGGCCACCGTGCCCTGGTTCTTGACCGCGACGGTGAAGTTCACCGCGCTGCCGTTCGCCGGGTTGGAGGGCGACCAGGTCGAGGGGGCGGCGACCAGGTCGGAGGAGGCGACCTGGTTGACCGTCAGCGGGCCCGCGGCGGTGAACGAGTTGTTGGTCTCGTCCTGCTCGATGACCTTGTTGTCCTCGTCGACCTTCGCGGTCAGCTGGTAGCTGCCCGCGTTCTGCGCCGGGATCTGCGCGGAGACGGTGGTGGAGGCACCGGCCGCGAGGGCGCCGACGTTGGCCGAGCCGACCTTGGTGGCGCCGAGGTAGAAGTTCACCGAGGTGGCGCCGGAGGCGTTGGTGCCGGTGTTCTTCACCACCGCCGACAGGGTCGGGGTGTCGGTCTCCACGGGGGTGGCCGGGTTGCTGCTCACCGAGGTGACGGTCAGGTCCGGGTTGGGGGCCGGGACGCCGATCACCTGGAACTCGGCGGCCTGGGCGCCGCTGGAGCCGGAGTTGGTGGTGAACTTCAGCTGCACGTCGGCGACGGTCGCGCTCACCGGGATGGTGACGGTGTTGCCGCTCGCCGGGTCGAAGCTGTAGCTCTTGGCCGCGACCAGCGTGCTGAAGCCGCTCGCGCTCTGCTCGCGGCCGTCCACCTCGATGGTCTGGGTGCGGGCGCCCCACGCCGAGCCCGGGTTGAGCTTGACCACGACCGCGCTGGTGGTCGCGTTCGCGCCCAGCTTCACCGCGAGGGTGCTCGGGTAGCTGCCCGCCGCGCTCTCCCAGTAGGTGGAGGTGTCGTTGTCGTTGGCGTTGGTCGCCACGAAGGTGAAGGTGGACGAGGAGGCCGTGATCGGCTTGCCCGCCGCCAGGTTGGTGCCCGTCCCGGTGCCGGTGCCGGTGCGCACCACGGTGTTGGAGGCCGCGGACTGGTTGCCCGCCGCGTCCTTCGCCTTCACGTAGTACGAGACGGTCGCGGTGTCCGGCTGGCTGTCGGTGTACGTCAGGGTGGTGCCGTTGACGCTGCCGCGCAGCGCGCCGTTGGCGTACACGTCGTAGCCGGTGACGCCCGTGTTGTCACTGGCCGCGCCCCAGGTCAGCTTGACCTGGCCGGAGGCCGGCGAGGTGTACGCCAGGTTGGACGGGGCGCTGGGGGCCTGGGTGTCGCCGCCCTGGCCGGTGCGGGTGACGGTGTTGGAGGCCGCGGACTGGTTGCCCGCCGCGTCCTTCGCCTTCACGTAGTACGACACCGTGGCGCTGTCCGGGCGGCTGTCGGTGTAGGTCAGGGTGGTGCCCGACACCGAGGTGAGCAGCGCGCCGTTGGCGTAGACGTCGTAGCCGGTGACGCCCGTGTTGTCACTGGCCGCGTTCCAGGTCAGCTTGATCTGGCCGGAGGCGGGCGAGGTGTAGGCCAGGTTGGACGGGGCGCTGGGGGCCTGGGTGTCGCCGGAGGTCGGGCCGTACGCCTCGAACTCGGAGAGCTGGCCGGCCGGCCAGGCGGTGTTGCCGGTGAAGGTCAGCCGCAGGTACCGGGTGGTGGTGGTCGACAGGTTGACGGTCACCGCGTTGCCGGCGGCCGGGTCGAACACGTAGCCGGCCGAGGCCACCAGGTCGGTGAAGTTGCTGCCGTCGGTGGAGCCCTGGACCTTGAGCGTCTCGGTGCGCTTCTCCCAGCCGGCCGGCAGCTTGAGCACCAGCTTGTTGACCGGGACGGCCGAGCCGAGGTCGCCCTGGACCCACTGCGGGAAGGCGTTGTTGGCGCTCTCCCAGTAGGTGGCCTGGTTGCTGTCGCCGACGTTGCCGGCCACGTAGGTCTGCGAGTACCCGCTGGCGGTGAAGGTGCGGCCGGCCAGCAGGTTCGCGGAGGCGGAGGTGGCGCCGTAGACCTCGAGCTCGGAGACCTGGGCGGACTGCCAGCCGGTGTTGGCGGTGATGTTGACCCGCACGTACCGGGCGGTGGTGGCCCCGAAGGAGATCGTCGCCTTGTCGCCGGAGGCCGGGTCGAAGGTGTAGTTCGCCGAGGCGGTGATGGTGGAGAAGTTGCTGCCGTCGGTGGAGCCGAGCACGCTGAGCGTCTCGGTCCGGGCGCCCCAGGAGCCGGGGACCTTGAGCACCACCGTGTCGACGGAGGCCGCCGAGCCCAGGTCGACCTGGACCCACTGCGCGGAGGCGAGGCCGTTGGACTCCCAGTAGCTGTCCTGGCTGCCGTCGTTGACGTTGCCGGCGCCGAACGTGCCGTTGGTGCTGGAGGCGGTGACGGCCTTGCCGAGGGCCAGGTTCGGCCCTCCCGCCGCCTGTGCCGCCGGGAGCAGGGGCCCGGCGAGCAGAAGCATTCCCAGCGTGGCCGACGACGCCGTCAGCCGCGCGGTTATGCGCTTCGATCTCATGACGTCCCTTCATAAGGTCGAGAAGATGACAATCTTCTGTCCATCTTTTGCGTGATGGCAGCCAAGAGTTACAGCGACGCTACGAGCATGTCAACGGATCGGTCCAAGCGTGCGCATACGAAAAGCGGGCGGGCACCGAAGTGCCCGCCCGCTCGGCGGTCCTGTCGTGACGCCCCGTCAGGGGCCCGCTACCTGCCGCTGATCAGCTCCGCTCGCGGGCCGGCGCGGTCGAGCCGCGCACCACCAGCTCGGGCTCGAACAGCAGCTCGTCGTGGGTGACCCGGACCCCGGCGATCTCGCCGACCAGCAGGTCCACCACGGCCCGGCCCATCGCCTCGATCGGCTGCCGGACGGTGGTCAGCGGCGGGTCGGTGCACATCATGAACGAGGAGTCGTCGTACCCGACCACCGACACGTCGTCCGGCACCGCGAGCCCGGCCCGGCGCACCGCGCGGACCGCGCCCAGGGCCAGCGGGTCGCTCGCGCAGACCACGCCGGTGACGCCCTGGCGCAGCAGCCGGGTGGTGGCCGCCTGGCCGCCCTCCAGGCTGAACAGCGCCCGCTCGACGTGCTGCTCCGGCAGCTCCAGGCCCAGCTTGGCCACCACGGCCCGGGCCGCGGCGAGCTTGCGCTGCGAGGGCATGTGGTCCAGCGGGCCGAGCACCAGGCCGATCCTGGTGTGCCCCAACTGGCGCAGGTGGCCGAAGGCCTGCTCGACCGCCACCGCGTCGTCGCAGGAGACCCGGGGGAAGTCCAGGTGGTCGATCGCCGCGTTCAGCAGCACGGTGGGCAGGCTGCGCTCGGCCAGCCGCTGGTAGTGGTCGTGCGGGGCGTCGCCCTGGGCGTAGAGGCCGCCGAAGAACACCACGCCGGAGACGTGCTGCTCCAGCAGCAGGTCGACGTAGTCGGCCTCGGAGACCCCGCCCGCGGTCTGGGTGCACAGCACCGGCGTGAACCCCTGGCCGGCCAGCGCGCCGCCCACCGCCTCGGCGAACGCCGGGAAGATCGGGTTGCCCAACTCCGGCAGGACCAGCCCGATCAGCCGGGCCCGCTCCCCGCGCAGCTGGGTGGGCCGCTCGTAACCGAGCACGTCGAGGGCGGTGAGAACGGCCGCCCTGGTCGCTTCGGAGACACCGGGCTTCTCGTTCAGCACCCGGCTGACGGTCGCCTCGCTGACCCCGACCTTCTTCGCCACCTCGGCAAGTCGTCGTGTCATGTGCCGAGTGTACGACAGAAAACGCAAGCGGCTTGCGTGGATTTGCAGAAGAGGACGGACCCGATCGGGTCCGTCCTCCCCGGGGCCGGAGCCCGTCGCCGGGTCAGCGCAGGTCGAACACCAGCCGGGCCGAGACCTTGCCCGCGAGCACCTCCGCGAAGCAGGAGTTGACGTCCTCCAGCTTCCGGGTCTCCCGGATCACCTCCGTCCTGCCCAACTGGTGCAGCCGGAACACCTCCGCCAGGTCCTGCCGGGTGCCGACGATCGAGCCGATCACCTTCGTCCCGTTCAGCACCGTGTCGAAGACCGGCAGGGTCAGCTCGCCCTCGGCGGGCAGGGCGACCAGGACCAGGGTGCCGCCGCGGCGCAGCGAGTCGTAGGCGGCCCGGAACGAGGCGTTGGAGACGGCCAGCGAGATCGCCGCGTCCGCGCCGCCGAGCTTCCGCACCTCGTGCGCGACGTCCTGGGTGCGGGCGTTGAGGACGTGGTCGGCGCCGAGTCGCTCCGCCAGCCTCAGCTTGTCGTCGGTGATGTCGACGGCGACCGTCTCGGCGCCGAAGATCCGGGCGTACTGCAGCGCCAGGTGCCCGAGGCCGCCGATCCCGGAGACCAGCACCCGGGTGCCGGGGCGGGCGCCGGAGAGCTTCACCGCCTTGTACGTGGTGACGCCCGCGCAGGACAGCGGGGCGGCGTCCATCGGGTCCACCCCGTCCGGCACCGGGACCACGTAGTCGCCGTGCGCCAGCGCGTACTGGGCGTAGGCGCCGTCCACCGAGTAGCCGGAGTTGTGCTGGTCGGGGCAGAGCGTCTCCCAGCCGCTCACGCAGTAGTCGCACCGGCCGCAGGCGTCGGCCAGCCACGGGATCGCCACCCGCTCGCCGACCTCGACGTGCCGGACCTCCGGGCCGGCCGCCTCCACGATGCCGACGCCCTCGTGGCCGGGCACGAACGGCGGGGACGGCTTGACCGGCCAGTCGCCGTGCGCGGCGTGGATGTCGGTGTGGCACAGGCCGGAGCACTCGATCCGCACCAGCACCTGGTGCGGTGCCGGGGCGGGCACCTCGCGCTCCTCGATCTCCAGCGGCTCGGTGAAGTCCCGGACGACGGCTGCCTTCATGTCCTTCTCTCCTCGCGGTGCTGAGCGGTTCCGACGGGTCGCACTCCCCCGCCCCAGCCTGCTGGTTCCCCGTTCGAACCGCGAACGGACGCGCCGCCGCGGGCACCGGTCGGGCCGGTCGGCGGACACCACTACGCTTGGCACCCGCCACCCGGCCCACGGCGGCATTCAATGCCCGTAGGCTGGGCAGTAAGGGACCACGGGGGCGGCAGAGCCCCCGCCACTGACGGAGGGAAACGCCGGGTGATCGAGCTGGAAGACCTTCCCGAGTTGATCGACCCGGTGATGATCTGCGCCTTCGAGGGCTGGAACGACGCCGGCGACGCGGCCTCCGCCGCACTCGGGCACCTCGACGAGACCTGGGGCGGCAAGGTGTTCGCCGCGCTCGACGCCGAGGACTACTACGACTTCCAGGTCAACCGGCCCACCATCTGGCTCGACGGCGGGGTCCGCCGGATCACCTGGCCCACCACCAGGCTCTCGGTGGTCCGGGTGACCGAGCCCAAGCCGCGGGACCTGGTGCTCGTCCGCGGCATCGAGCCCAGCATGCGCTGGCGCTCGTACTGCAACGAACTGCTCGGCTTCGCCCACGAGCTGGGCGTCGAACTGGTCGTCATCCTGGGCGCGCTGCTGGGCGACGCCCCGCACACCCGGCCCGTGCCGGTCTCCGGCGTCACCTCGGACGCCACGCTGGCCCGCTCGCTCGACCTGGAGGAGAGCCGCTACGAGGGCCCCACGGGCATCGTCGGCGTCCTCCAGGAGGCCTGCGCGCACGCCGGCGTCCCGGCCGTCACCTTCTGGGCCGCCGTCCCGCACTACGTCTCCCAGCCGCCCAACCCCAAGGCCACCCTCGCCCTGCTCAACAAGGTCGAGGACCTGCTCGACCTGCGCATCCCGCCGGGCGAGCTCGCCGAGGACGCCCGGGCCTGGCAGCTGGGGGTCGACCAGCTCGCCGCGGAGGACTCCGAAGTCGCCGAGTACGTCCAGCAGTTGGAGGAGGCGCAGGACACCGCGGAGCTGCCGGAGGCGTCCGGCGACGCGATCGCCCGGGAGTTCGAGCGCTACCTGCGGCGGCGCGACAACCAGGGGCCGACGGGCGAGAAGCCGATCACGGGGCACGCGACGGAGCGGCCGAAGGACGAGGACGAGGAGTAGGCGGGCCCGCAGCGTGGATCGGCCCCGGGAGGGTGGTGCCCTCCCGGGGCCGATCGTGCTGTGCGGGCGCCTGGTCGCTCGCGCGGTTCCCCGCGCCCCCGGCGGGGGCGCGGGGGTCGGGCGGGGTGCTACAGGGCCACGCCCAGCAGGGCGTCGACGGTGCGGGAGGTCAGGCCCGGGGCGCCGGTGTCCTCGCCGCCCCTGGCCCGGGCCGTGGCGGCCCAGCGGTCGACGGCGGCGAGTGCGGCCGGGGTGTCCAGGTCGTTCGCCAGGGCCTCGCGGACCTCGGCGAGCAGGGCGGTCGCGGGGGGGCCGTCCGGGCGGGAGACCGCGGCGCGCCAGGTGGCGAGGCGGGTGAGGGCGGTGTCCAGGTCGGCGGCCGTCCACTCCCAGTCGCTGCGGTAGTGGTGGGCGAGCAGGGCCAGCCGGATCGCGGCCGGGTCGACGCCGTCGCGGCGCAGCGCCGAGACGAAGACCAGGTTGCCGCGGGACTTGGACATCTTGTGGCCGTCCAGGCCGACCATGCCGGCGTGCACGTACGCGCGGGCGTAGGGGTGCTCGGCGAGGGCGACCTGGGCGTGCGCGGCGCCCATCTCGTGGTGCGGGAAGGAGAGGTCGCTGCCGCCGCCCTGGATGTCGAAGTCCATGCCGAGGAACTGCAGCGCGATCGCCACGCACTCGATGTGCCAGCCGGGGCGGCCCCGGCCGAGTTCGGTGTCCCAGGCGGGTTCGCCCGGGCGGGCGGCGAGCCAGAGCAGGGCGTCCAGCGGGTTCTTCTTGCCGGGCCGCTCCGGGTCCCCGCCGCGCTCGGCGAAGACCGGGAGCATCTGCTCGCGGGTCAGGCCGGAGACCTCGCCGAAGCGCGGGTCGGAGTCGACCGAGAAGTAGACGTCGCCGTCGACCTCGTAGGCCGCGCCGGAGGCGAGCAGGCGCTGCACCAGCGGGACGATCCACGGGATGGACTCGACGGCGCCGACGTAGTGCGCGGGCGGGAGCATCCGCAGCGCGGTCATGTCCTCGCGGAACAGCGCGGTCTCGCGCTCGGCGAGTTCGGTCCAGTCCTGGCCGGTGGCCTCGGCCCGCTCCAGCAGCGGGTCGTCGACGTCGGTGACGTTCTGGACGTAGAGGACGTCGTGGCCGGCGTCCTTCCAGACCCGCTGGACCAGGTCGAAGGCGTTGTAGGTGGCTGCGTGGCCCAGGTGGGTCGCGTCGTAGGGGGTGATGCCGCAGACGTAGAGCCGGGCGGTCGGGCCGGTGGGCACGACCTCTCGGACACTGCTCGTGGCGGTGTCGTAAATGCGCAGGGGAAGCCCCTGACCGGGCAGGGCGGGAACCTCGGAGGCGGGCCAGGCATGCATGGGACCGACTCTAACCTTGCGATCATTTGAAAGACCAACCTACGGACGCGATCGGCCGGAATCCGTTCTTCCTCGGTTTCGGATCGGTATCAGACCGGCGGCCAGGGAATAGAAGGCCACTCCGCCGACGGCAGCGGATGGCGTCCGGCGGACCGCAGCGCGGCCGTCCGGGCCCTCAGCGCGTCGAGTTCACCGGACGTCAGGTGCGGGCGCAGCCGCTCCCCCAGCGGCCCGTCCAGGTCGGCGGCGAGCCGGCCCAGGACGTCGAGCGCCTCGGCGGTGAGCGGCTCCTCGGCCCAGCCCCAGAGCAGGGTGCGCAGCTTCGGGTCGGTGTGGAAGGTGACGCCGTGGTCGATGCCGTAGATCCGGCCGTCGGCGGCGGGCAGCCAGTGGCCGCCCTTGCGGTCGGCGTTGTTGAGGACGGCGTCCAGCACGGCGAGGCGGCGCAGGCGTTCGTCGTCGCGGTGCACCAGCCAGGCCAGGCGGCCGCCGTCGAGCTGGGCCCGGACGATGGGCAGCCAGCCCGCGCGCGGGTCGTCCAGCGGCTGGAGGTCGAGCAGCTCGGCCGCCTCCGGGTCGGGTTCGATCCAGAGCTGCACCATGCCCGGCCCGGCCGGGCCCCCGCGCAGCACGGTGGGCGGGACCAGCCGCCAGCCGGTGGCGGCGGAGACCTCGTACGCGGCGGTCTCCCGGCCGGCCAGGGTGCCGTCGGGGAAGTCCCACAGCGGGCGCTCCCCCGCGACCGGCTTGTACACGCAGGGCGCGGTCAGGCCGTCCAGGGTGACCGTGCAGTACAGGACGGCGTTGGAGGCGTCGGTGACCCGGCCGTGCACGGCGAGCGCGCCCTCGCGCAGCAGGGTGAGCGCGGCGGCGGTGTCGGCGGCCAGCGCGGCGCTGGTGGCCGGGTCGGTGGCGGGGGCCTCGACCTCGGGCTCGGGCTCGGGCTCGGGATCGGCGTGCGGTTCGGTCTCCGGCCCGGCGTGCGGCTCCGCCCCGGCGGGCCGTTCCGCGGGCTCGGGCCGTTCCGCGGGTCCGGGCCGCTCGGCGGGCTCCCGGTCCTCGTTCAGCGCCGGTAGCCGTTCGCGCGCGGGCACAGGTGGCCCTCCGGGTCGAGCGGGAGGTTGCAGAACGGGCAGGGCTTGCGACCGGCCGCGACCAGGTCCAGGGCGCGCTTGGCGAACACCCGGGCCATCGCGCCGCTGAGCCGGACCCGCAGCAGGTCGGGGCCGTTCTCGTCGTCGAAGACCTCGGTCTCGCTCTCGTCCTCGTCCTCGGACTCCTCGACGTACGCCTGCGCCTCGACCACCAGGCAGTCGTCCCGGGCGTCCCAGGCCAGGGCCATCGTGCCGACCCGGAACTCCTGCTCCAGCGGCAGGTCGAGCGGGGCGGTGTCGAGCAGCTCGACGGGGGCGACGGCCGGGATCGGGGCCTCGCCGCCGCTGCGCCGCAGCGCCTCGTCGAGGACCTCCTCGATGCGCTCGGCGAGCGCCGCGACCTGGGCCTTCTCCAGCAGGACGCTGGTGATCCGGCCGCGCGAGGAAGCCTGCAGGTAGAACGCGCGGGCACCGGGCTGGCCGACGGTGCCGGCCACGAACCGCTCGGGCTGGTCGAAGAAGTGGACCTGACGGGACACGCTGCTCGCTCCGGAAGGGGTTGCGGTCTTCTCGATCTCACCCTACGGCCAAACGGGCCGGGGACGGCACGCGGGGCGGGCGGTTTCCGCGTGCGCTCGGGCAGTTGTGCGGCGGGGCGGTGGGGCGGTCGTGCGGCGGGGCGGTCGTGCGGCGGGGCGGCGGGCCGTGGGGCTCAGGCCGTGCCGGTCTCGCCGCCGACCACCGCGTCGTCGCCGGCCGAGTGGCCGTGCGGGCGCGGGGCCAGCGCGGCGAGCGAGCCGGTCTCGCCCAGGCGCAGCAGGTAGGGGCGGTGCGGGGTGTAGCGGATCGCGGTGACCGAGCAGGGCTCGACCGAGATCCGCTGGAAGTGGTCGAGGTGCAGGCCGAGCGCGTCGGCGACGATCGCCTTGATCACGTCGCCGTGGGTGGCGGCGGCCCAGAGCGCGTCCGGCCCGTGCTCGACGGCGATCTTGTCGTTCCACTCGCGCACCGCGTCGACGGTGCGGTGGCTGAGCGCGCGCAGCGACTCGCCGCCGGGGAAGGCGGCGGCCGAGGCGTGGTCCTGGACGGTGCGCCAGAGCGGCTCGCCGGCCAGCTCCGCGAGCGGGCGGCCGGTCCACTCGCCGTAGTGGCACTCGCCGAGCCGCTCGTCGAGCGCGGGGGCGGCCAGCTCGGGGCGGGCGGCCGACAGCGGCTCCAGCGTCTGCCGGCAGCGCTCCAGCGGGCTGCTGACCAGGCGGGCGATCGGCAGCCCGGCGAGCCGCTCGGGCAGCGCGGCGGCCTGGGCCCGTCCGGTGTCGTCCAGGTCGACTCCGGGCGTCCAGCCGGCGAGGATCCCGGCGGAGTTGGCGGTGGACCGGCCGTGGCGGACGAGCAGCAGGGTGGGCATACCTGAAAGGGTACGGGGTACGGACCTCCCCGCGGGCGGCCCCCTTCGGTCACAATGGCGGGCATGATCGTGGATTGCGGCACCTACCGGGACGGAAAGCGCGTCCGGGGCCCCGAGGACTTCTCGGACGCCCTGGCGGAGGTCCGCACGGCCGGCAACGGCTTCGTGTGGATCGGCCTGGCGGACCCCACCACGGAGGAGTTCGACCACGTCGCCGAGGAGTTCGGCCTGCACCCGCTGGCGGTGGAGGACGCGGTGACGGCGCACCAGCGCCCCAAGGTCGACATCTACCGGGACTCGGTGTTCACCGTCCTGAAGACCGCCGCCTACCACCAGCAGCACGAGACGGTCTCCATCGGCGAGCTGATGATCTTCCTGGGCGACTCGTACGTGATGACCGTCCGGCACGGCCCCGAGAGCCCGCTCAAGGACCTGCGCTCCCGGCTGGAGGGGCAGCCCGAACTGCTCGCGCACGGGCCCGCCTCGGTGCTGTACGCGGTCTGCGACCTGGTGGTCGACCAGTACCTCGACGTGGCCACCGAACTGCAGACCGACCTGGACGAGTTGGAGGAGCAGATCTTCTCCCCCGGGCGCTCGCGCGGCGCGGCCGAGCGGATCTACGGCTTCAAGCGGCAGGTGGTGGGCTTCCGCAAGGCCACCTTCCCGCTGATGGAGCCCGCGCTGCGGCTGACCCGGGGCGGCGACGAGCTGCAGGTCCCGTTCGTCGCCGCCGAACTGCGCCCGTACTTCCGGGACGTGGCGGACCACCTGGCCAAGGTCAACGAGGTGGTGGAGAGCCTGGACCGGTTGCTCTCCGACATCCTGGCCGCCAACCTGGCGCAGGTCAGCGTGCAGCAGAACGACGACATGCGGAAGATCTCGGCGTGGGCCGCGCTGGCCGCCGTGCCGACCATGATCGCCGGCATCTACGGGATGAACTTCGAGCACATGCCGGAACTGCGCCAACCCTGGGGCTACCCCGCCGCCCTGGGCCTGATGGTGGGCGTCTGCGTCGGTCTGCACCGGCTCTTCAAGCGCGCGGGCTGGCTGTAGCGGGCCGTCCCCGGCACCGTGGGTGCGCCGGGGACCGGCCCGGGTGTCAGGACTCCTGGCGACGGCGCCGGGCGGCCACCAGGGTGCCCGCGCCCAGGACGATCGCCGCCGCGCCGGTGGTCGCGACGGCGCCGAGCGGGGTGCCGGGGCCGGTGGAGGCCAGCTCCGTGCCGGTGCCGGTGGTCGTGGTGGTGGTGCCGGTGGTCGTGGTGGTCAGCCCGGCCTGGACGGCGCCGCTGTCACCGTTGCCCGGCTGCCGGCCGTCCTCGTCCTTCCCGCCGTCCCCGTCTCCGTTCCCGTCTCCGTTCCCGTCCTCGCCGTCGCTCCGGCCGCCCTGCTGCTCGGCCGCCTTGTCGCGCTCCTGGGCCTCCTTGAGCCCCTTGGTCAGGAAGTCGCGCAGCGCCTCCAGGGTGTCGGCGCTCAGCGCCGCGTTCGCGGCCTTCCGGACCTCCGGACCGCCGACCGACATCGCCTGGACGACCTGGATCCGGTAGTCGGTGTGCCGGAGTCCGGGCGCCCGCTCCAGGAAGTCGGCGATCGCCCCGGAGTCGCCCTCCTCCAGCACCGCGAGCGCCTGCGCGCGCAGTCCGGCGCTGATGACCGGGTCCGCGATGAACTGCGAGAGCTTGACCCGGTTGTCGGAGGCGATCAGCGCCGGGAGTTCGACGTCGAGGAAGTGCCGCATCTCCTCGGCGGTGCCGGTCAGCGCCGCCTCGACCTTCTCCCGGAAGTGCCGGGAGTGGCCCGGCTCGGTGAGCAGCGCCTCCAGCCGGGCCCGCAGGGCGGCCTCGTCGGGCTCCGGGTCGGCCGGGGCGGTGGGCGCGGCCGGGGCGGCGGGCGCGGCGGGGGCCGGGGGGCTGTCGGCGGGGGCCTCGGTGCTCCCGGTCGGGGCCGGGGTCTGCGCGGCGGGCTCGGCGGGTTCGGTGGGCTCGGCGTCCGGGACGGTGGCGTCCGGCTGGGACCGGCCGGTCGGCGCGGTCCCGGCCATGGCCTGGGTGGCGCCGAGGACGGTGGGCGCGGAGACGGCCGCGACGAAGACGGCGGCGGCGATCGACCGACGGATGCTCAAGACTCCCCCTGGGAAGGCGGTTCGTTGGAGAGACGCGGCCGTGGCGGATGATCACACGGCGGCGAACCCGGGGATCGTACCGGAACCTTCCACCCGGTCATAACGGATTCTTTTCCGACCCTTTACCGCCCACCGCGCCCGGGACCGCCTCGGGCAGACTGTCGGGAATCCGTTCACGGGCGCGAGGGGGAAGCGTGGGCAGGACACCGGCGGACGCGGACGAGTGGCACGGCGACGTCCTGGCCGGGCTCGGGGTACCGGAGCCCCGGCCCGCCGAGGGGGCCGGGCCCGTCGACGGGGCGCGGCCGGGCGGCGGTGAGCACATGATCGTCTGCGGTGGGGAGGCGCTGGCGCACCGGCTCGCGGTGCAGCTCTCCTCGCTGTACGACCGCAGGGTGGTGGTGGTCGTGCCGTCCCTGACGCGTGACCACGGGCCGCACCTGGTGGCGCTGGCCCGGCAGCGGCCCGGGTCCGTCGAGGTGCTGGAGGCGGCCCGGCTGGACGTGGACGCGCTGGCCCGGGCCGGGGTGGAGCGGGCGGCGGCCCTGGCGCTGACCTCGGGCGACGACCGGGAGAACCTGCACGTGGCGCTGCACGCCCGGCAGGTGAACCCCGATCTGCGGCTGGTGGTGCGGGTGTTCAACCGACGGCTGGGCGTGCGGATCGAGCAGGCGCTCGACCGGGCGGTGCTGGCCCGCAACCCGGAGCTGTCCCGGGCGGAGCTGGAGGCGTCGACCACGGTGCTGTCCAGTTCGGCGACCGCGGCCCCGGCGCTGGTCGCGGCGGCGGTGTCCGGGCGCAGCCAGGCGGTGCAGGTGGACGGGCGGCTGCTGCGGGCGTCGCTGCTGCGGGCCGGCGAGGAGCCGGTGGGGCGGGAGTTGGCGACGGTGGCGGCGGTCGATCCGCTGGGCGAGCCGGCCGGTTCGGTGCTGCTGCCGGCCGCGGAGCCGGTCGGGGCGGAGCGGGTGGTGCTGGAGCTGCTGGGGGACGGCCCGGGGCCGGGGCGCCGGCGGCGGCTGCCGGGCCTGGCCGGGTTCCCGCTCGGGGCGCTGTTCTCGCCCCGTCTGCGCTGGGCGCTGGCGGCGCTGGCCGGGCTGATCGTGCTGCTGGCGGGGGCGACGGCGCTGTTCACCGGTCAGTCCCCGGCGCACTCGGTGTGGTTGACGGTGCTGGACGTGCTGGGCATCGCCGATCCGGCGGAGGACGGCGGCCGGGGCGGGAAGGTGCTCCAGGTCCTGACGGCGGTGAGCGGGATGCTGCTGATGCCGCTGCTGATCGCCCTGGTGCTGGAGGCGCTGGGCACGTTCCGGGCCGCGGGCGGGCTGCGCCGGCCGGCCCGCGGGCTGGCCGGGCACGTGGTGCTGGTGGGGCTGGGGCGGCTCGGCAGCCGGGTGCTGGAGCAGGTGTGGGAGATGGACGTGCCGGTGGTCTGCGTGGAGTCGGACCCGGCGGCGGTCGGGGTCGCCCGGGCCCGGGCGTTCGGCGTCCCGGTGGTCGTCGGCGACGCGACCCAGGACGGGGTGCTGAAGGCCGCCAAGGTCCACCGGGCGCAGGCGCTGCTGGCCCTGACCAGTGACGACAGCACCAACCTGGAGGTGGCGCTGGCGGCCCGCGAGTCGGTGCCGGAACTGCGGGTGGTGCTGCGGCTGTTCGACGACGACTTCGCCGGGAACGTGTACCTGACGCTGCGCGACTCCTACCCGGGCGCGCAGACCCGCAGCCGCAGCGTGGCCTACCTGTCCGCGCCCTCGTTCGCCTCGGCCATGATGGGCCGTCAGGTGATCGGGGCGATCGCGGTGGGCCGCGAGGTGCTGCTGATCGCGGCCGTGGACGTGGCCCGCTCCCCGCGGCTGCGCGGCCGGAGCGTGGCCGACGCCCACCGTCCGGGCCTGTGGCGGGTGCTGGCCCTCGACCTGGCCGCCCCGGAGGACCGCAGCCCGGACCTGGCCCGGCCCCGTCCCGAGGGTCCGGCCCTGCTCTGGTCGCCCCCGCCGGAGCGGGTGCTCGGCGACCGGGACCGGGTCGTGGTCGCCGCCACCTCCAGCGGTCTCGGCCTCCTGCTGGGCGCCCGGCAGGAGTGACGGCCGCCGGGAGGCGGACCCGCGTGTTCAGAAGTTGTTCCACAAAACGTGGATCGAGGCATTTCTGCCGTATGGGCGGGGTGTCGCGGGCTGGGCCGGTGTGGGGCGGAACGTGCCCGGGTCCGCGGCGGTGCCGTATCGGGGTTCGTCGGGGTGGCGCGGGGCGAACTCGCGGGGCGGGGAGGCTCGTTCGCGCCGGTCAGCGGCCTGGCGGCGGAAGGCTGCCGCCGGTCCGGACGTCGCCGGACGACGGCCGCGCGGAAGGAGCGGATCGCCGGGCCGCCCGTGTGTTAATGCGAGGTTTCCGGGAAGTGTGGAGTGCCGGAGCGGTTCCGGGTGCGCCACATAAGTCGAACCGTCCCGGCCTGCCCGGCCAGGGCGCCGTTTTCCAGCGGAGGGCCAGGTGGGGGAAGGGTGCTACGTGTACCCGGGGTCCACGGGTAGGCGCTGGGGGGGATCAGTGGTGCACCGAGTGTGATCGAAAGTCTTGTCCGGCGCTGCCCGGCGTTGCTATAAATGGGCGTCCGCCGGTTACCGGCGCGGCCGATCCCGATCGGATGTCCGGCCGCTCGATCCGTTGACTACCGGCACGGGCTGATTCACGCAACGAAGCGTGCTTGGCATCTTCTCCTCGAAGCGCCCCATTCCTTCGCTCCACCAATGCGCAGAATTATTCACTGCAAGGTGCGTTGTCATGCAAAATTCTTCCGTTGTCAGTGGACCAGCCACTTTCGGGCAGCTCTCGCTCTGGCGTTCCATCGCGAACATCCCGCCCACCGCCTGCAACCTCCCCCAGACCTGGGCCCTCCCCCCGGGCACCGGCCCGGACGCGGTCGAACGGGCCCTGGAGCGCCTGGAGGCGCGCCACGAGTCGCTGCGCACGCGGTACGCGGAGACGGCGGACGGCGGTCTCGTCCAGCTGGTCGGGCCGGCCGCGCCCGCCGGTCTCGACCTGGTCGAGGGGGTGCCCGCGGAGGTGTCCGCGGAGCTGGCGGCGGTCCCGTTCGACCCGGCGGCGGACCGGCCCTGGCGGGCCGCGCTGGTCACCGAGCGGGGGGTGCCGGCCGCGCTGGCGATCTGCTTCCACCACATCGCGGTGGACGCCTGGGCGATCAACCAGCTGCACGAGGAGTTCGGCGTCCTGGTGGCGGGCGGGGAGCTGCCCGGCGCGGCCCCCAGCTGCCGCGAGCTGGCCGCCGAGCAGTGGTCCGAGGCCCGCGGCAACCGCCGCCGGGCGGCGCTGCGGCACTGGCGGCAGGTGCTCGCCGACGCCCCGCCGATGGCCCGGGACGCGGCCCCGGAGGCGGTCACCAGCCGGTGGGCCAGGCACGGTTCGGTGCCGGCCGGCGAGGCGGTGCGCACGCTCGCCGAGCGCCTGGGCGTCTCGGCGCCCTCGGTGCTGCTGGCGGCCTTCTGCGCGGCGCTGGCGCGGCACACCGGCGAGGAGCGGGTGCTGGTCGCGGTCTACGCGAACAACCGCAGCGACCCGCGCTGGGAGGGCCTGGTGGCCGCCCAGAACCAGATCATCCCGCTGCTGGTGCAGACCGCCCCGGACGAGGAGTTCGGCGCGTTCGCCACCCGCGTCCACTGGGAGCTGATCCGCTCGTACAAGCACGCCGCCTACAACGTCGACGACGCGCTGCTGGCGGGTGCGGAGCACGGCTACACGGGCACCGTCAACGGCTCCTTCGCCGGGTCGGTCAGCGGTTTCTTCCGCTACTTCTTCAACTACCTCGGCGAGTACCAGCGGGACCAGACGCCGGTGAACTCCGCGATGGAGACCGGCACCGGCGGGCGCAACATCGGGGCGCCGCTCTACCTCCAGGTGCAGGACGGCGACGCCCTCACCAGCACCCTGCGGGAGAATTCCTCCTCGGCGGACTTCAAGGCGGTGACGGAGATCCTGCTCGCGCTGGAGGACGTCCTGGTCTCGGCCGCCGCGAAACCGGCCGAAACGACCGAACCGGCCGAATAGCACTTCCGCTCCACCGCGCCCGATTTCCACCGAATTCCCGCTCCACCGCGCCTCCTTTCCGGCGCGCTCTCCGGCACCCGAATTCCAGGAACCCCGCTTTCGGCCGTCCCGCTCTCCGGCACCCCCTTTTCCGGCGCCGCCGCCTTTTCCCTGCCCCAGCTCCGCCGTTCCCCCGGGAGGGGAAGTGTCAGAACACGTCGTCGTCCTCCACCGCTGGAGTGACAGTTACGCGGACTACGGTTCCTACCTGGACCACCGCACCCACCGGGTCAGCTACGTGACGACCCGCCGGGCCGCGCCCGCGCTGCCCGAGGGGGCGGCGGCGGTGCGGGTCGTCGACAGCACGGAGGACGGCAAGGCGGTGCGGGAGGCCGTGGCCGCGCTGGTCGAGGAGTTCGGCACGCCCGCCCGGGTGGTGGCGCTGCACGAGGTCGACCTGGACATGGCGGCCGAGCTGCGCGAGGAGCTGGGCGTCCCGGGCGAGCGCTCGGAGGGGCTCGCGCCGTTCCGGGACAAGCTGGTGATGGCCCGTCGGCTGGCCGCCGCCGGGGTGCCCGTCCCGGCGACCGAGCCCGCGCCGGACCACGCCGCGGTGCGCGCCTTCGCCGCCGTGCACGGCTGGCCGGTGCTGGTGAAGCCGGTGCGCGGGACGGCGAGCGCGGGCGTCACCCGGCTCGACGGCGAGGCCGAACTGGCCGCCTACGCCTTCCCGCCGGACGTGCCGGTGCTGGTCCAGCCGTACCTGCCGCACGAGGTGCTGCACGTGGACGGCGTGGCCACCGGGACGGGGCTGGGAGCCTGGCGGGCCTCGGCCTACCTGAACACCTGCCTGGGCTTCACCGAGGGCGCGGCGCTCGGCTCGGTGGAGCTGGACGACCCCGAACTGCTGGCCGCGATAGGCGAGTTCACCGACCGGGTGACCCGCGCCCTGTCGGACGGCGCCTGGGTGTTCCACCTGGAGCTGTTCCGGTCCGGGCCGCCGGACGCCCCCGAACTGCAGGTGCTGGAGGTCGGCGCCCGCCCGGGCGGGGCGGAGATCCCGTTCCTGTGGCGGGAGGTGCACGGCGTCGACCTGATGGCGGCCGCCTTCGCCGTCCAGCTGGACGCGCCGCTGCCGGAGGCGGCCCGCACCGGCGGCGACCCGGCGGCCGGGGAGCGCGGCGGCTGGCTGCTGGTGCCCACCCCGGCCGTCCGCCCCTGCCGGGTCACCGCCGCCGGGGGCCGGGCCGGGACGGCGGCCGGCCCGTACGCCGAACGCGTGCCCGTGGTCGGCCAGTTGCTCGCCGACCTGCCCGGCTACGAGCACTCCGGCGCCCGGTTCCGCTTCCGCGGCGCGAACAGCGCCGAGGTGCGGGCCGCGGTGGAGCACACCGTCGCCGACTTCGACTTCCGGTGCGCGCCGGTCGACCCGTCCGCGCCCGACCTGGTGGTGCTGGTCGGCAGCGGCGGCCGGGCCTACCGCGAGTACGCCTTCGAGGCCGCCGCGGCCCGCGCCGAGCTGGCCCTGGTCACCGCCACCGACGCCGACTGGCAGCGGCGCCACCTGACCGGCCACCGGCGGGTGGCGGACGCCACCCCCGAGGAGCTGGTCCGGGCGATCGGCGCGGCCGCCGCCGGGCGGACCGGCCGGGTCGGTGTGTTCACCTGGGACGAGGTGCTGCTGGAGGCCACCGCCGAGGCCGCCCACCGCCTGGGCCTGCCGCACATGTCGCCCGAGGCGGCCCGCAACTGCCGCGACAAGCTCGCCACCCGCCGGCTGCTGGCCGAGCAGGGCGTCGCCGGGGTCGGCCACGCCCACGTGCACGGCCCGCAGGAGGCGCTGGCCGCCGCCGAGGCGATCGGCTACCCCGTCGTGGTCAAGCCGCGGTCGCTGGCCGGCAGCGTCGGCGTGGTGGTCGCCCCCGACGCCGACCGGCTGCGGGCGCTCTACCACCACGCCTCCGACGCCGCCTACCCCGGCCTGGACGCGCTGGACGGCCTGGTCCTGGAGGAGTACCTCGACGGCCCCGAGGTCAGCGTGGACTCGGTGGTCCGGGACGGAGAGGTCCGCCCGGTGAACGTGGTGCGCAAGCGCCTCGGCTACGACCCGTTCTTCGAGGAGGTCGGCCACCTCGCCGCGCCCTGGCGGCACGAGCCGTGGGCCGAGGAACTGGTCGAGCTGGTCACCGCCGCCCACCGCGCGCTGGGCGTCACCACCGGCGTCACCCACGCCGAGGTGCGGCTCACCGCGGCCGGCCCCCGGCTGGTCGAGCTGAACGGCCGCCTCGGCGGCGACTTCATCCCGCTGCTGGGCCGGCTCGCCAACGGCGTCGACCTGACCGCCGCCGCCCTGGACCTCGCCCTCGGCGCGGAACCCGACCTCACCCAGCCGTACGACCGCTGCGCCGAGGTGCGCTTCCTCTACCCCGCGCACGACGGCACCGTCCGCGCGCTGGACACCGCCGCCGCCGCGGCCGTGCCCGGCGTCGAGCGGATCGTGCCGCTGGCCGGGCCCGGGACGCGGCTGCTGCTGCCGCCGCGCGGCATCGTGCCGCGGCTGGCCGCCGTGATCGCCACCGGGGAGACCCCCGAGGAGTGCCGGGAGGTCCTGGACCGCGCCGCGGCCCTGGTCCTCGCCGAGGTCGAGCCGCTGTCCGCCACCCCGAACGACCAGGAGGAGGGCCGGTGACCGGCGTCCTGCGCAGGCTGCTGAGCACCTACACGCTGCCCAGCCGGGGCGGTCGGATCATCGCCTCCGGCGTGGTCGTGTACGCCAGCAGCAGCGGCCTCTACCTGGCCGGCGGCACCGTCTACTTCCTCAAGGGCGCCGGCCTGAGCGCCGCCCAGATCGGCACCGGGCTGACCATCGCCGGACTGGTGGGCTTCCTGACCACCGTGCCGGTCAGCCTGCTGGCCAACCGCTGGGGGCCGCTGCGGCTGCTGCGCGTCCTCCAGGTGTGGCGGGCGACCTGGTTCGCGGCGCTGGCCTTCACCCACGACGTGTACACCTTCACCCTCTTCGCCTCGCTGTTCGCGATCTCGCAGGGCCCGGTCTTCCCGATGGTGCAGCTGCTGGTGAACGGCGTCGCCGGGGAGGCCGACCGGACCCGCACCCTGGGCGTGATCAGCTCCGTCATCAACGTCGGCATGTCGGCGGGCGCGCTGGCCGCCGCGCCGTTCCTCGCCGTCGGCGGCACCGGGATGCTGCGCGCCGTCCTGCTGATCGGCGCCGTGCTGTGCCTGTCCGCGGCGGGCGTGTTCGGCCTGCTCCGGGGCGAACCCGCCGCCGCCCCCGCCGAGAAGGCGCTCGCCGAGAAGGCCCCGGCCCGCTGGCACGCCGGGCTGCTCGTGGTCGGCCGGGACCGCCGCTACCTGGGCCTGACGGCCGCCAACGGGGTGATGTTCCTGCACACCGTGCTGCTGGGCATCGGCCTGCCGCTGTGGATCGTGCAGTCCACCAACGCCCCGGTCGGCATGCTGAGCGCGCTGTTCGCGGTCAACACCGGCCTGGCGATCGTCCTGCAGGTGCCGTTCGCCAAGAACGTCAGGAGCACCCGGGACGGCACCCGCGCGCTGCGCAACGCCGGGCTCGCGCTGGCCGCCTTCAGCCTGCTGCTGATCGCCACCATGCACACCGACCGCTGGCTGACCACCGGCCTGCTGGTGGCGGCGACCGCCGTCCTCACCTGCGGCGAGCTGCTCCAGGGCGCCGGCGGCTGGGAGCTGTCGTACCGGCACGCGCCCGAGGAGCGGCGCACCGAGTACCTGTCGGTGTTCAACCTGGGCACCTCGGCCGCGGGCATCGTCGGCCCCGCCCTGCTCGGCCTGCTGCTCGCCCGGGAGACCACCGGGCTGCTCGTCCTCGCCGTGCTGTTCCTGGGCACCGCCGCCGCGGTGAGCGTGCTCGGCGGCCGGCTCGCCCGGGCCGAACTCCCGCCGCAGCCGCCGGAGTCGGCGGACGCGACCACGGACGCGACCACGACCACGACCGAGCCTGCCGACGGCCCGGCGGACGGCCCCGCGGACGCACCGGTGTCCGAGCCCGCCGCCCAGCACTGAGCCACTCCCCCGCCCCGGCCGCCCGCCGGGCGCAGACCCCTGACCGACCTGAGAGGAACCGCCATGGAGGACCAGCTCCTCGAACTGCTCGCCGGCGTCGTCGACGAGTTGAACGAACGCCGCGAGGAGAAGATCCCGACCGACGACCTGCGGGAGGTCTGCCTGTACGGCGACGCCGGGGTCTTCGACTCGATGCACCTGGTGAACTTCCTGGTGCTGGTCGAGGAGGCGCTGGAGGACGAGTTCGACGTCGAGATCTCGCTCACCTCGGCGAAGGCCGTCTCCCGCCGGGTCAGCCCGTTCAGCAGCGGCCGCCGCCTGATCGCCTTCATCGAGGAGGAGCTGGCGCTGGCCCGCGGCGAGGGCGAGCTCGCCGGGCAGGGGGCCTAGGGCGGACGGCCCCGCGGCCGACGACAGCGCAGACATGATCATCCTGATCACGGGCACCCGCACCGGCATCGGCAAGGCCCTCGCCCGGCACTTCCTCGACCTCGGCCACCGGGTCGTCGGGTGCAGCCGCCGGCCGTCGACCATCGAGCACCCGGAGTACACCCACCACGAGGCGGACCTCACCGACCCCCGGCAGGTCAAGGCGCTGTTCCGCTCGCTGCGGGCCAGCCACGGCTCGCTCGACGCGGTGGTCAACAACGCGGGGGTGGCGACCATGAACCACTTCATGCTCACCCCCGACGAGACCGCCCGGCACCTGTTCGACGTCAACTTCTTCGCCGTCCTCAGCTGCTCCCGGGAGGCCGTCAAACTCCTCCGCCGGAGCACCGAGCCGTCCCCCGCGATCCTCAACGTCTCCACGGTCGCCGTGCCGTGGGCGCTGGAGGGCCAACTGCTCTACTCCGCCAGCAAGGCGGCCGTCGAGCAGCTGACCCGGGTGATGAGCAAGGAGCTGGCCGAGTTCGGCATCCGGGTCAACGGACTCGGGCTGCCGCCGGTGCGCACCGCCCTGACCCGGACGGTGCCGGCCGAGAAGATCGACGCCCTGGTCCAGCGCCAGGCCATCAAGCGGATGTGCGACACCGACGACGTCGTCGGACCCGTCGAGTTCCTCCTCTCACCGCAGTCCCGGTTCGTCACCGGCGAGACACTATTCCTTGGCGGAGTGCACTGACGTGACGTACGAAACAGCCGAACCCCACGACCGCCCCGACCACCCCGACCACCCCGGGCGACCCGACCGACCCGACGGTCCCGGCCGGTCCGAACTCCTCGACCGGCTCGACGAGTTGGGCGACCGCACCGCCGTCGTGCACGGCGACGATCGGTACGGCTACGCCGAACTCGCCGACGAGGTGCGGCTGCGGCTCAAGGAGCTGGACGCCGCCGGGGTGCGGCTGCACCAGGCCGTGATCCTGAACGGCGACTTCTCGTTCCGCTCGATCGCCGCGCTGCTCGCGCTGCACCTGCACCGCGCCGTCGCCGTCCCGGTGGTCACCCTCACCGAGGCGACCCTGGCCACCGTCACCGAGTCCTGCTCCCCGCGCCACCTGCTGCGGGTCGGCCCGGACGGCGTCACGGTCGAGCCGGTGGCCGGCGTGCCCGACGCCCCGGCCGCGGGCTACGCCGACCTGGTGGAGCGCGGCGCGTCCGGCCTGGTGCTGCTCAGCAGCGGCAGCACCGGGGCGCCGAAGGCGATCCTGCACGACCTGGACGCGCTGGTGCTGGAGAAGCTCGGCAAGCGGCCCCGGACGGCCGGCCGGCCCGCCCCGATCCTGATGTTCCTGCTGTTCGACCACATCGGCGGCATCAACTCGCTGCTCGGCGTGCTGCGCCTGGGCGGCACCGCGATCCTGCCCCGGCAGCGCACGCCGGAGGAGATCTGCGCGCTGATCCAGGAGCACCGCATCCGGCTGCTGCCGACCAGCCCGACCTTCCTCAACCTGATCCTGATCGCCGGCTTCCACCAGAAGTACGACCTGAGCAGCCTGCGCATGATCAGCTACGGCACCGAGCCGATGCCGGAGGAGCTGCTGGCCCGGGTCGGCGCGGCCTTCCCGGCCGCCCGGCTGCTGCAGACCTTCGGCACCAGCGAGACCGGCATCTCCACCACCACCAGCGAGTCCTCCCGCAGCACCTTCTTCCGGATCGAGGACCCGGGCGTCGAGCACCGGATCGTCGACGGGGAGCTCCAACTGCGCAGCAGCACGCAGTTCCTGGGCTACCTCAACTACCCGAGCGACTCGCTCACCGAGGACGGCTGGTTCCGCACCGGCGACCTGGTGGAGGAGAACGCGGACGGCTACCTGAAGATCAAGGGCCGGGCCAAGGAGGTGATCAACGTCGGCGGCGAGAAGGTCCTCCCGCTGGAGCTGGAGTCGCTGCTGCTGGCCAGCCCGATGGTCGCCGACTGCACGGTGTACGGCCGCCCCAACGCGATCACCGGCCAGTCGGTCTGCGTGGACGTCACCCCGGTGGGCACGCCCACCCGGGCCGAACTGCGCAAGCACGTGGTCGCGTTCCTCACCGGCAGGGTCGACCCGTTCAAGATCCCGACCAAGGTCAACCTGGTCGAGGCCGTCACCGTCTCCGAGCGGTTCAAGAAGAAGCGGATCCTGCCGTGAGCGGCCTGCTGGCGATCGGCGCCGGGAAGTTCGCCGTCGAGCTGGCCCGGTACGCGCGGGACGCGGGCCTCGGGCCGGTCGAGCGGTACCTCGACCTGGCGGGCGAGGAGGCGCACGCGCCCGCCGGGCTGCGCGTCCCGTTCGACGGGTACCGGCCGGAGCCCGGCACCCGGGTGCTGCTGGCCACCGCCGATCCGGTGCGGCGGCGCGAGCTGATCGACTGCTTCGTGGACGCGCACGCCCTGGTCGCCGAGAACCTCGTGCACCCGACCTCGGTGGTCGACCCGGCCGCGCTGACCGGGCCCGGCACGGTGGTGGGCCCGTTCTGCCACGTCGGCGCGGGCGCCGTGGTCGGCGCGCACACGGTCGTCCACAACCACGCCAGCATCGGCAACCACTCGACCATCGGCGCCAACAACTTCCTCGCGCCCAACTTCCACTGCGGCAACAGCGTCACCGTCGGCGACGACAACTTCTTCGGCCTGAGCTGCACGGTCGCCCCCGGGGTGGCCGTCGGCAGCGCGAGCCGGTTCCAGGCCGGCCTGGTGCTGTTCGAGGACGCGCCGAGCCGCCACACCTACCTCGCGGCGAGCCGCGTCAAGGCGCTCCCGCTGCCCTGAGCGGCCACCGCCCCGGGCCAGGAACCCCGACCGAACCACCCCACAGAAAGGCACCACCCCACCATGAACCGAGCGAAGGTCGCCGTCATCGGAGCAGGCCCCGGCGGCTGTGTGGCGGCCCTGAGCCTCCAGAAGCTGGGCCACGAGGTCGAGGTGTTCGAGAAGGGCCGCTTCCCGCGCTACCGGGTCGGCGAGTCCTTCCTGCCGGGCACCCTGTCGATCCTCAACCGGCTCGGCCTCCAGGAGAAGCTCGACGAGCGGGACTTCGTCAAGAAGCCCTCCGCGACCTTCCTGTGGGGCCAGGACCAGGCCCCCTGGACCTTCTCCTTCGCCACCGCCCGCACCGCCCCGTGGATCTTCGACCACGCCATCCAGGTCAAGCGCGAGGAGTTCGACCAGCTGCTGCTGGACGAGGTCCGCGAGCGCGGCGTCGCCGTCCACGAGGGCACCGCCGTCGCCAAGGTGGACGTCTCCGCCGCCGACCGGGTCACCCTGACGATCCGCGAGAGCGAGGGCGAGGGCACCCGCACCGCGGAGTACGACTTCGTGGTCGACGCGGGCGGCGCGGGCAGCCCGCTGGCCCGCCAGCTCGGCGTGCGCCGCTACGACGAGTTCTACAAGAACTTCGCGGTCTGGAACTACTTCCAGCGCAAGGACCCGTTCGAGGGCGGTCTCAAGGGCACCACCTACTCGATCACCTTCGAGGACGGCTGGGTCTGGGTCATCCCGCTCAAGGGCGACGTGCTGAGCGTCGGCGTCGTGGTCGACCGGTCCAAGGCCGCCGAGGTCAAGGAGCTCGGCCCGGACGCGTTCTACCGCAAGACGCTGGCCAAGGCCACCCGCGCGGTCGCCCTGCTCGGCGACGCCGAGCCGATCGACGAGACCCGGATCGTCCACGACTGGTCGTACGACTCCGAGCACGTCTCGGCCGGCCGCTACTTCCTGGTCGGCGACGCCGCCTGCTTCACCGACCCGCTGTTCTCCCAGGGCGTGCACCTGGCCACCCAGTCCGCGGTCAGCGCCGCCTCCGCGATCGACCGGATCACCGGCGACCCGGAGGAGGCCGAGGCCGTCCACGCCTGGTACAACCGCAGCTACCGCGAGACCTACGAGCAGTACCACGAGTTCCTGGCCTCGTTCTACACCTTCGCCTCCTACACCGAGCCGGAGTCCGAGTTCTGGCGCAAGCGCCGGATCACCGAGTCCGACGACGAGCGGCTCAGCCGCAAGAAGTGGTTCGAGCGCCTGGTCGAGGGCGGCGCCGCCAACCCCACCGGTTCGGTGGCCGACTTCCGCGACCGCGCCGCCACGATGATCGCCATCGGCCGGCACCAGCGCACCGAGCTCAGCTCGGAGTTCTCCGACGAGGAGCTGAACCCGGCCCGGGTGCAGTGGATCGGCGCGCTCACCAAGCAGCTCAACCGGATCACCCGGCTCGCCTGGACCGGCGAGGAGGTGCTGCTCAAGCCCTACTACAAGGTCGAGCCGCACTCCTTCCGGCTGGAGCAGAAGCAGGTCCTCGCCAACGAGGACGGCCTCGACATGATCAAGTTCCCGGTGGAGGAGGTGCACCGGGAGATCTTCCAGCTGGTCACCAAGGAGACCGTCGGCTACAAGAGCCTGATCAAGCAGCTCAACGACACCGGCAAGCAGGAGATCAGCTCGCAGATCGTGATCCGGCTGATGGAGGCCGGCCTGCTGACCGGCTACGACAAGAACGGCGAGCGGGTCGTCGTCCAGGACCGCCTGCGCTTCGACGGCGTCGGCGTCGAGTACGAGGTCTGACCATGAATCCTCCCACCCACGTCTTCGTCGCCGGGATCGGCAACTCCGGTCCCGACCACTGGCAGTCGCTCTGGCGCGACCGGACCGACGGCGCCGTCTGGGTCGAGCACACCTCCTGGGACGAGCCCGAACGGGACACCTGGGTCGCGGAACTCGACGCCGCCCTGCGCGCCGTCCCGGGCCCCAAGGTCCTGGTCGCGCACAGCCTCGGCTGCACGCTGGTCGCCGAGTGGGCCGCCGAGCACCGGGACGAGGAGATCACCGCCGCGCTCCTGGTCGCCGTTCCCGACGTCGACGGCCCCGCGTTCCCCACCCAGGCCACCGGCTTCGACTCCGCCCGGCACGGCCGGCTGCCGTTCCGCTCGCTCGTGGTCAGCAGCCAGGACGACCCGTACGGCTCCCCGGAGCACGCCGCCGCCGACGCCGAACTCTTCGGCGCCGAGCTGGTCGACGTCGGCCACAAGGGCCACATCAACGCCGAGTCGGGCCTCGGCGACTGGCCCGAGGGCCGGGCCCTGCTCGACAAGCTGCTCGGCGGCTGACCGACCGCCCGCCGCACCCGCGAGAACGGCGGCCCCCGGCCCACCGCCGGGGGCCGCCGCAGCATGCCCCGCCCCGCGTTCCCCACGCCCGGCTCCCCGCGTTCCCCACGCCCGGCTCCCCATGTTCCCCCTCCCCACGCCCCGCTCCCCACGCCCACGGCAGGTTGGAGAACCCCGTGTCCGCCGCCCAGTCGATCTCCGTCACCGCACTCAGCGGTCTCTCGCTCGCCCTCGCCGTCGGCGTGGGCGTCACCCTGCTCTGCCGCCGCTTCGGCCAGCCCGCCGTGGTCGGCGAGATGGCCGCGGGCATCTGCCTCGGCCCCAGCCTGCTCGGGCTGTTGCCCGGGCACCTGCCCGCCCACCTCTTCCCGCCCGAGGTCCGCCCCTACCTGAGCATGGTCGCCCAGGTCGGCCTGCTGCTCTTCATGTTCGGCATCGGCTGGGAGTTCGACACCCGCTTCGTCCGGAGCCGGCTCGCCTCCGCCGGGACGATCTGGGCGACCTCGCTGGCCGTCCCCCTGGTGCTCGGCTTCCTGCTGGCCCGCACCCTGGAGCACCCGGCCCTCAGCACCGGCGGCCGCCCCGTCTCCGACACCGGGTTCGCACTCTACTTCGGCCTCGCGATGTCCATCACCGCCCTGCCCGTGCTGGCCCGCATCGTCGAGGACCAGGGCCTGCGCGGCACCCGCCTCGGCAACCTCTCGCTCGGCCTGGCCGCCGCCGACGACCTGCTCGCCTGGTGCATGCTCGCCGTCGTCGTCGCCCTCACCAACACCGGCGGCATCGGCGGCTTCCTCGGCGTGATGGGCTGGTCCGCGCTCTACCTCGCCGTCCTGTTCGGCCTGGTCCGCCCGCTGCTGGCCGCCGCCGCGACCCGGATGCGCTCCCGGCACCTCCCGTACGCCGCGCCGCTGGTCGCCGCCGGCGTCTTCCTCTCCGCCTACACCACCGCGCACATCGGCATCGACGCGATCTTCGGCGCGTTCATGTTCGGCACCGCGATGCCCCGCCCCGAGCAGAGCCTGCTCCAGCGCGCCGTGCACGCCCCGTTCGAGTCGGTCAGCCGCCTGCTGATGCCGGTCTTCTTCGTGGTCACCGGCCTCTCCGTCGACCTCACCACCCTCTCCCTCGGCGGCTTCGCCCAGGCCGGCCTGATCATGCTGGTGGCCTGCGCCGGCAAGCTCGGCGCCGTCACGCTGTCCGCCCGGGCCACCGGCACGGGCTGGCGCGACGCCACCGTGATCGGGGCGCTGATGAACACCCGGGGCGTGACCGAACTCGTCCTGCTCAGCATCGGCCTGAACCTCGGGCTGCTCACCGTCCCGCTCTACTCCTCGATGGTGCTGATGGCCCTGGTCACCACCGCCCTCGCCGCCCCCGTCATCAAGGCCGTCACCCGGAAGTCCACCCCGCCCGCCGAGGCCGAACCCGAACTCCTGGAGGCCGCGGCGAGCTGAGCCCGGGAGCAGCAGCGCCGGAACCCGCAGGACGACGGCCCGCACCACCCGGTGCGGGCCGTCGCGCGCGTACGGGCCGGTGGGCCGTCACGCGCGTACGGGCCGGTGGGCCGTCGCGCGCGTACGGGCCGACGGCGGCGGCGGGAGGACGGCTAGGCCAGCCCGGCGCGTTCCAGGGCGTCGACGCCGGTGCGCAGGGCGGCGATCCGCTCGTCCAGGGTCCAGCCGGCCGGGGCCGGATTCGTTTACGCGCTGGAGAACGTCCGCGACCCCTCCGTGTTCCCAATGGGGAAACCACAGGTCAGGGCACTCTAGTCTGCGGTGGCAGGGGAATCATCGCGTACGGGAGCGGCGGGCCGGGGTCTCCGTCGCGGTGCAGGGGCTCCCCCGAGGCGATCAGTTGCTCTCGCAGCCACTTCGGATCGCAGTCGTACATCTGCCCTAGGACTACCAGCCCCAGCCCCCTGCGGTACCGGGCGGCTGTCGCAGGGAGCGCAGCGACGATGAGCTTCTTCAGCATGGCCTGGTACTCAGGCCCGGTACTGGCCCACATGAGGTCTCCGTAACGAGGGGAGGGCCCCGCCCCGGGGCTGCCTGAGAAGGCCGTCGAGGCGGGGCCGTTCCCGCCGGAGGGGGAGGCCGGCGGGGGTGCGGGGTGGTCAGTGTGTCCTGGCGACGTAGGTACGGAATCCGCCACGTTCACCTGTCGGGACGAATCCCGCCTTGATGAGGACGCGGCCGGAACTCGGGTTGTCCGGGTGGTGCCGGGCGTGCACTCGGGCCACCCCGAGGCACCGGGCCAGGTCAAGCAGGTGGCCGACGGCGAGGGTGGCGTACCCTCGGCCCCAGGTGTCGGGCCGCAGCAGGTAGCTGACGGCCGCGCTCGTGTCGGAGCGCTGGTGGAGCGTGGCGATGCCGACGAGTTCGCCATCGGCGGTGATGCCCAGCACGTGGTCGCGGGGCGGCCCGGTAGGGGGCGTGAGCGCCTGTCGGGTACGGCAGAGTGCTTCCGTCGGTCCCATCGGCGGGCGGCCGAGGTAGCGCACGGCCTCGGTGGTGTAGATGCCGGGCATGGCCCGGGCGTCGCCAAGCACCAGTTCCCGCAGTTCGATCATTAGCGGTCTGCCTCGTGGAGAGCGGTGAGCCGGTCGGCGAGTTCCGTGGCCAGGGGCCGGTCCTTGGCCTCGGCGAGCAGCACGTCCTCGAGCACCTGCTGAAGCTCCGGCCAGACCTCGGTGCCGACCAGCGGCACGGCCCGTTCCCCGATGGCTTCGAGCAGCGCTGTCGGTCCGGCGGCCTTGCGGTCGATACCGGCAGCCTCGTAGTCCAAGGGCCAGTCCCCGGTCGCGGCCGTCCACAGGGAGGCGGCGAGGGCGTACACGTCGGACGTGAAGGTGGTCAGCACGGGCTGGTTGCCGGCCGCGATCTCGGCGGCCAGCTCGGGCGCGGTGAGGTGCACCATCGTTCCCCGGAACACCGACCAGGGCGTCTCACCGAGCTGACGGGCCCACGCGAAGTCGATCAGCCGCACCCCGCCCACGGTGTGAATGGCGTGAGCGGGCTGAAGGTCGCCGTGAATCCAGCCGAGGCCGTGCAGCTCCGCCACCGCCTGGGCGACCTGCACGGCGCTCGCCAGCGCCTCGGGGCGGGCGGCGTCTCGCCGGGCACGGACGGACCTGAACTGCTGCCAGGTGCTCGGGCCCTCCTCCCACGGTGTGACGTACCAGACGCCGCCGTCGCCGATCCGGCCGGAGGCCACTTCGTAGCCGGGCAACCGGTCCAGCACGGACGCCTCGCGGGCAGTGACCTCGGCGGCCTCGCCGGTGCCGAGCTTGATGCTCGCCGCACCGTCCGGGCCGCCGGCCTTCCAGACCGCCGAGCCGCGCCGGTCGCTGATCTCGGTCAGCGTGACGGGCCCGCACAGGGCCTCCGCCGCCTTCAGTGCCTCTGCGGCCTCGGCAAGGAACTCGCCCATTCTCGAACTGCCTTCCATTCGCAAGGGATGTGCTCGAAGACGTCCCGGCCGTCGTCCACCGACACGGCGAGAGCCGTGGCGAGGTCGGGCGTCTCCGTGAGGAACTTCGGGTCCAGCGGACGCACGCCCGCCCGCACTGGCAGGAACGAGAAGGGCGGCGGCGGGATGCTCCGGCCGCTCCGGGCGGTCTCGACCGCGCCCTGCGCGAACTTGCCGAACATCACCCCAACCGGCGCGTACAGGTTCTTCAGCGCCCAGTGCGGCCAGGACAGCAGCTCCCGGTGGTCCGCGTCTTCGCACTGTCCGAGCAGCACCACGTTCTCGCACACCAGCGTCCCGTACGGCCGGGCCATCAGCGGGCGAACCCACTCCGCGGCCTGGACCCCGGCGTAGAACAACTCGGCCTCCACCGCGTACCGGTGGCTGCCCGGAGCGATCTCATAGACGGTCCACCCGGTCATGCCTCGCCGGACGGAAGGCCGCAGGAACGGGCAGCGCTCGAACAGCCCGGCCAGGTAGGGCCCCACGTCGACGGACGTCGGATGCTCTGTCCGGGCCTCGGTGAGGCGGAGCGCCCCGGCGGTGGGCCGGGACGCTCCGTCGAACGGTGCTGTGATCACAGGTAGGACGCCGCCGGGGTCAGGTCGTCGCCGTCGCCAGGGCCCGGCCGGGGGGAGCAGTCCCACTCCGCCCACACCTTGCTGGTGTCGCGGCAGCGGCCGAGGGCTTCGGTGTCCAGGGTGCCGTCGGCGTCGGTGAACCAGACCTCCGGCAGCGGGCCGTACGCCCGGGTGTAAGCGTCTACCCACTCGATCCAGCCCTCACCGCCGCTCTCCGCGTGGGTGAGCTTGCGGCCGGCGTGCTCGGCGGTGAAGGTGTCGTGCGCGGCCGGGTCCTCGGTGAGCCGGTGCCACTCCCGGTCGACGGCCCCGGAGAACATCTGCGGGGCGGGCAGACCGGCGTCGAAGCGCTCACCGGCGATCTTGAAGAACTTGCCCAGCTCGTCCAGCGCGGTGCTGGTGTCGATGGTGTTCATGTGCCTCTCCCATCGGGTTGACGCTGCTCGGTCCGCTGGCCGAGCGGTGGTGTGTGGTGCCCCGGCCCGGCGGGGGGTGGTCCGCCGGGCCGGGGAGTTCAGGGGCGCCCGAGGGCGCGGTGCGGTCAGATGCGGCCGGACACGATCAGCGCCGTCACCAGCGCTATCAGCACCAGCAGGGAGATCGTGTAGGCCACGGCGACCGGTTCGGGGGTGGGGACTGCGCGCGCGGTGCGTTCGGTCGCGGCGCGGTACTCGTCCTGCTCGTCCACGGGGTGCCTACGCCGTCCGCTGGGCATCGAGCGTGGCCCGAAGTGCGGCGCGGCGGTGGGGGGTTCAGGCGCGGGCGGTGCAGTCGTCGCAGATGGAGTGGCGGGTGCTCACGGGGTCTCCGGGGGTCTGTAGCGTCATTCCGACGCAGACCAGCCTGTCCTGCTGGCAGGCGAAGCATCGTCCCGGACGGTAGCCGTCGCGCCGTTGGTGGTCGTACTCCTCCTCCCCGACGATGCGGAAGGGCGGCGGCCGGTGCTCGCTCAACTCGCCTCCTCCAAGTCGGTCAGCCGGACCAGCTCCGGGTACTCGGCTGCGGAGCTGTCCCGGTCGACCCAGCCTCGGCCGGTGAAGTTGCTCGGCGCTTGAGAGACGATGCCCGTCCACCCGGCCGTGCGGTGGCGGACCGGGACGCCCTGCACCAAGCTGTCGTTCTCGGCCTTCACGGTTGCGCCCCTCCAAGTCGTCGGGTTGCCGGCCGCGAAGCGCGAGCCGGGCACTGCTTACGCCGCGTTCCTACGGGCCGTGCACCCGCGACAGCCGCACCACGACCGCACCGCGGCTACGGCCGGCTCGTGTCCCGGGGACAGGGCAGTCTTCGTGGCCTGAGCTGCCCGGTAGTCGTCCAGCGGTGACCACCCCGACGGGGGCTGGTTCTGCTCGTACTTGGCCGGCCCGGGGGCGACCTCGCGGTACACCCGGGGGTGGTGCGGCGGGGCATCAGCCAGTCCTCTTGTATGTCTCGGTGAACTTCTCGCTACTCTGCGTCCATGCTCGCCGCCCCGTTCATCAACGACGACGACGATCACGACGCCTGCTGGATCTGCCCCAGCCTCCGGCTCCCGGCCGGGGAGTTCGATGTGCTCGAACGCCCCAGCCGGGACTACCCGTTCAACCCGGCGGACGGCTTCCGGTACAACCGGGAGGGAATCCCGGCCTGCGTGCACGGCGACCGCATCGGGCTGCCTCCCGGCCGGTACGCGAGTGCCGGCCAGGAGTTGCCGGGGGCTAGAACGCGATGGCGTGCTGGCGCCCGCTGCGGCCGAAGCCGATCGAGTCGTACTTCTCGGCGAGGATGGCCAGGCGGCGGTCGACCTCCGCCTTGTCGAGCCAGTACCGGATGGGCGGCGCACCGTGCCAGGCGGCCACGTACGCGGCGTGGGTGTACTCGCTGCTGGTGTAGTCCGTGTGCTCCTGGTCGGTCTGGTGGATCAACGTGAAGCCGGTGCGCTCGGCGATGCGGGCGAGGAGCTGCGGCTGCGCAATCATCGCGTGCGTCATCTCGTCCACGGGGGCGGACAGCGCCAGTTCGGCGTCGGTCTCACTGCCGGTCAGCTCGAAGGCCGCGGCCTTGAGCGCGATGGCGCGCAGGCCCTCGGCGAACAGCGGGGCCTTATCCGTGTCGAGGTTCCACTCGCTGATGGTCGGGAACCCGGTGAAGCACTGCCAGTCGGAGCTGTACTCCAGGGTGGCGGCCTCGAACGCCGGGAACTCCGGGTCCGCCGTGACGGCCGCCAGGATCTCGCGGGCACGCTCGCCGACCTCGTCGGCGGCCGGCATGGTGCTGGTGGACATGCTGGTCCTCCTGCTGGTGGTGGAAGCTGCTGCAAAGGGCTCTGCGCCGGGACAGCACCTTGTTCGCGGTAGGCCGCTTCGGTACTAGGCTTCCGTCGTCCCGGCGATGCCGTAGCCATGAAGTTACGCCCAGTGAACTCAGGGCTCGACGGACTGCCAGTACGAGTTGCCCAGACGATTGAGGCCAAGGGGGGCCTGAAATGGCTGGTCGAACGCCACCGAGGCGCACTCAAGCGCTGACTGGCAGTCAGTCTGAGACCGTACGAGTCCCGGAAGGAGTGATTTCCGGCTTCTTGCTCAAGGCGATCCGGGAGCAGATCCCGAGGACCCAGGAGGAGCTGGCTGTAGACCTCGGCATCGACAAGAGCACCATTCAGGGCTGGGAGTCGGGCCGACGGCCCCTCTCCTCCACCAAGGCCGGAAACCTGGTGGTGCTGCGCCGGAAGCCGATCCTGCTCGGCGCACCGACGGGGCTGGTAGGTCTCATCAGCCTGTCTATGGATGCGGACTTCATACTCGGCGAGATACTGCGATCTCGGCCTTCGAAGGCCGAGATCCTGGAGCACCCATTGGCCGGGTGGGTGCTCACCCGGGACACCACGCACATGATCGGCTGGGCCGTCAGCGGGATCTTGCCTGGTGCAGTGGCAGTCGAGTTGGGGATTCCGGCCCCCGACATGGGCCGGTCTCCACCGCGCCCATCCTCGGACAGGACATGCGCTCGCGATTCTTCGACAATCTCCAGCACGCCGCAGACCTGGTGAAAGACGGAGGGGAGGAGACCGCGCTGCTTCGGAGACAGGTTTGGTACCTGTCCTCCTACGACCGGACCAGGGATGTGGTCGAGTGGTTCGGAGGGGTGCGGCGTCGAGGCGAGGTTCCTTCGGCCGGCACGGGGTGGTCACCTCGCTGGGCCGAAGCGCGGTCGGTCGCAGCGGCCATGGCGAGACAAGGAGACCCCGAATTGCTCCGTGACTTCATCGCCCGCTCGATCACTGATAACGACGACTTCGAAACCGCGAACCTGAACTACTGGGCACATTGGCTCGGGCTTGACTCCCGCCCGCAAACCAGCGATGACTTCATGGCCGAGCAAGAACACCAAGCCTGGGACGCTTCCTCTTTGCTGCGGCAGTTCGTCACCCGGCTGGACCGGGCGGGCGAGTACACCGACCTGTACGTCCACTCGATCTGGGCGCTAATGCTCTCCCGCCGCGGCCTGGCCGACGCCGACCCCCGTACCGCCCGCGGCCTGGCCACAAGAGCGCACACATTACTCGACAGTGACGCCCTTCCACCGCAGTCTCGCCGCGAGTTGGAGTCTGTGCACTACGGTCTGCGGGTAGGCGGTTACAGCAACAGCAGATCCAAGAGCGAAGGACAGCAATGACGGACGACACGCAGGCGAGGGGCACTGCTGGCTACCTGTTCGAGACGGGCATGCTCAAGCGGGCGAAGCGCTCCGGCTGGTGGATCGTGGGGGTCAAAGATCCCGAGACGATTGCCGAGCACTCGTTCCGGACCGGCATCATCGGCGCGGTGCTCGCCATGATGGAGGGCGCTGACCCGGCGAAAGTCGCCCTGCTGTGCCTCTTCCACGACACCCAGGAGACCCGGGTAAGCGACATCCCCCACATCGGTCGGCGCTACCTGACCGCCGCCTCAAATGAACGCGTGACCGCCGACCAGGTCAGTGCCGCCCACCCGGCGGTCGTCGCGGGGGTGCAGGCCATCGTGGAGGAGTACGAGAACGCCGAAAGTCTGGAAGTCACTGTCGCTCACGACGCGGACAAGCTCGAATGTCTGATCCAGGCTGTGGAGTACCGCGAGCAGGGGTACCAGAACGTCCAGCCGTGGATCGACAGCAGCTTCGGCAACCTCAAGACCGAATCGGCGCGCATCCTCGCCGAGGCCGCGTTGACGATGACCTCCCTGGAGTGGCAGAAGGTCTACCTCTCGTAACGTTGCTGCTCTGGTGGGCACGTGCCCTCACCTCCGTGCAGCGAGGGCACGCAACCCTCCGGAGGGCGGGGACGGCGGAGCGGTTGATGTCGATATATCATTTTTATTGACACTCTAGAAATATCTATACATACGCCACCATCGGCGGAACTCAACCCGAATCGGGCTTCGACAGTCGGCATTTCGGCAGCACGGAGGGAGTAGGGCTTGGCGCCACCTGATACTGCTCCAGGTCGGCCCTCTGCGGCCCTCGTAGTCGAGTTCGAAGAGTCGGTCGTCCCAGCGGCCGTTGGGCAGTACGTTGTCCGGATGAATGGTCAGGGGCGGGTGCTTCCGTAGGGATGGGTCGGGGTGGGACCTGATGCCCGCACCCCGATCTCGACTCCCTCAGCGAGCAGGTGCCGCGCGGCGGCCTCGGCCTGGTGGCGGGAGGTGAAACAGCCGTTCTCCCGGATCTCGTTCATGTCCGTGGCGAAGTCGCGTTGGTTGAGGGTGACGTCCAGGCGGTGGTCGTGGCCGGCACCCGCGACGGTCCAACGGCCGGCAGCAGCGTTCTCGCGCACCAGCCGCAGCCCCTCGTAGACGTCTACGTCTCGACCAATTCGGTCCACGGCGGACGCCGCAAGCCCGTCGTACGGTCCGTGCTTGCCCTTGAGCCAGGGCCCCGGCTTCGGGCAAGTGAACGGGTCGGACGCGCCCGACACCTCCCAGTCGTCCGCCCATCCGATGATGTGCCCGCTCTAGCGGGCCGCAGCGTCCAGGATGAGGTCGCGCTGCCGGGCGGGTGAGCTGGTGGCGGCCTGCGCCCGGGGGAGGCGGCGGACGCCGAGCAGGCAGCGCCCACAGCCGTCGTACGGCGTCACAGGCGAGTCGTTGGCACTGGTCATGGTGGGCACACGTTCCCCAGGGGCCAGAATGGCTCGCGCCGCTGAACGGGCGAACCCGGCCCCCAGGGATGCCCCGCTTAGGCCAGCCCGGCGCGTTCCAGGGCGTCGACGCCGGTGCGCAGGGCGGCGATCCGCTCGTCCAGGGTCCAGCCGGCCGGGGCGAGGGTGAGTGTGGTGACGCCGGCGGCGGCGTAGGCCCGCATGCGGTCGGCGATGCGGGCGGTGTCGCCGAGGAGGGCGGTGGCGTCGATGAAGTCGTGCGGGACGGCGGCCGCGGCGGCGGCCTTGTCGCGGGCCAGGTAGTGGGTCTGGACCTCGTCGGCGGCCTGCTCGAAGCCCATCCGGCGGGCGAGCTGGCTGTAGAAGTTCTTCTCCTTGCTGCCCATGCCGCCCAGGTAGAGGGCGGTGTAGTCGCGCAGCGTGTCGGCGGCGGCGCGGACGTCGTCGCCGACGGCGATGTTGACGGTGGGGCAGAGGTCGAAGCCGTCCAGGGTGAGACCGGCCTTGGCGCGGCCGGCGGCGAGGGCGTCGACGGAGAGGGCGGCGTGCTCGGGGGAGAAGAACAGGCCGAGCCAGCCGTCGGCGATCTCGCCGGTGAGTTCGAGGTTCTTCGGGCCCATCGAGGCGATGTAGAGCGGGATGTGCTCGCGGACCGGGTGGACGGTGAGCTTGAGCGGCTTGCCGGGGCCGCCGGGCAGCGGGAGCGTCCAGTTGGCGCCGTCGTGCACCAGGCGCTCGCGGGACATCGCCTTGCGGATGATCTCCACGTACTCGCGGGTGCGGGCCAGCGGCTTGTCGAACCTGACGCCGTACCAGCCCTCGGAGACCTGCGGGCCGGAGACGCCGAGGCCGAGCCGGAACCGGCCGCCGGAGAGGGTGTCCAGGGTGGCGGCGGTCATCGCGGTCATCGCCGGGGTGCGGGCCGGGATCTGGAAGATCGCCGAGCCGACGTCGATCCGCTCGGTCTTCGCGGCGACGTAGGACAGCACGGTCGCGGCGTCCGAGCCGTACGCCTCGGCGGCCCAGCAGACGGAGTAGCCGAGGCGGTCGGCCTCCTGGGCGACCGCGATGTTGTCGGCGTCCAGGCCGAGTCCCCAGTAACCGAGGTTGATCCCGAGTCGCATGTGCCCAAGCCTTCCAGTCGGGTGGTGCGGTGAGCGTAGCCGTCCTGCCGGAGGCCATGCTACTGACCGGTAGTGGCGGTGCGGGCCACACCGGCGGGCGGACGGCGGCGCGGCGCGCGGACACGTCGTCCGTGCGGGTCGTCCCGGGCCCCGGGGGGTTTCGCCGCTACCCTCACAGCACGTGGGGGGCACCGCCCCCGACCTGCGCCGACACCGTCGGCACAGCAGGCATGACGGAGGGCGCGATGGAACAGCGACAGCTCGGCCGGACCGGCCTGCGGGTCTCCCGGCTCGGCCTGGGCACCCTCACCTGGGGCCGGGACACCGACGAGCACGAGGCCGCCGAGCAGTTGAAGGCGTTCGTGGACGCGGGCGGCACCCTGGTCGACACCGCCGACGTGTACGCGGACGGCGGCGCCGAGTACCTGCTGTCCCGGCTGACCGACGGGCTGGTCCCGCGCTCCGAGCTGGTGATCGCCACCAAGGCCGGCGCGCTGCCCGGCACCCGCCGCCACGACACCTCCCGCGGCCACCTGCTGAACGCCCTGGACGGCTCGCTGCGCCGCCTGAACACCGACCACGTCGACCTGTGGCAGGTGCACGCGCACGACCCGGCCACCCCCACCGAGGAGACCCTGCACGCGCTCGACCTCGCGGTCTCCTCCGGCCGGGCCCGGTACGTCGGGGTCTGCCAGTACAGCGGCTGGCAGCTCGCCAAGTCCGCGGCCCGGCAGCACGCGCTGCCCGGCTCCACCCCGCTGGCCTCCGTCCAGCTGGAGTACTCGCTGCTCCAGCGCGGCATCGAACGCGAGGCGCTGCCCGCCGCGCAGGACGCCGGGGTCGGCCTGCTGGCCTGCTCGCCGCTCGGCCGGGGCGTGCTGACCGGCAAGTACCGGCACGGCGTGCCCCCCGAGTCGCGCGGCGCCTCCCCGCACCCCACCGGGTCGGTCCAGCCCTACCTGGGCGAGACCTCCCGGCGGATCGTGGACGCGCTGGCCACCGCCGCCGACGGGCTCGCCTCCACCCCGCTCAAGGTGGCGCTCGCCTGGGTCCGCGACCGCCCGGGCGTCGCGGCCACCCTGCTGGGCGCCCGCACCGCCGCCCAGCTGCAGTCCTCGCTGTCGGTCGAGGCCCTTACGCTTCCGGGTGAGATCCGCGCTGCGTTGGACGACGTGTCCGCCCCGGTGCACCGCTACCCGGACCAGGGCTGGACGGAGCTGTAGCCGCCCCGCCCGTCGAAGGAGCCTTCCCGCGATGACCACCCCCGAGGAGAGCCCGGCCGAGCGCCGGGCGGAGAGCCAGGCGGAGAGCCCGGCGGAGCCGACGGGCACCCCGGAGCCCCCGGCGGGCCCTGGCGCCCCGGACGACGGCGCCGCGCGGCCGGCCGGCGCGCCGCTCACCGGCGAGCAGCGCGCCGCCGCGGTGGCCGCGCTGGCCAAGGCGATCGGCGCGATCAACGCGAACGACATCGTCGCCCCGCCCCGTCCGCGTGACACCGACCTGTCGGCCGCTGACGAGACCGCTACGGACGAGTCCGCTACGGGCGAGTCCACCGGCGACGCGGCGTCCGCTGACAGGTCGTCCGCTGACGGGTCGTCCGCTGACGCGTCCACCGCCGACGAGACGGCCGAGCAGCTGTCCGACGTCCCCGGCGGAGCGGCTGTCGGCGGGCCGGCTGACGCCCCGTCCGAGCGCCCGGTCCGCCGTCCGAGCGCTCCCGCCGCCCGGTCCGACGTCCCGCTCGACGACGCGCAGCGCAAGGCCGCGCTGGCCGCCGTCGGTGAGGTGCTGGCGGTCGGTGGCGCGCCCGCCGAGCTGGCACCGGCGGCGCTGGCCGAGTTCGGCGAGGGCGCGGCCGAGCAGCTCCGCGAGGACCCGTGGGCGGTGCTCTCGCTGCCCGGCGTGCGGCCCGAGCACGCCGACGGCTTCGCCAAGACGCTGCTCGGCCCCGGGGCCCGGCCGGACGACCCGCGCCGCTCCCGGGCGCTGGTGGCCTGGCTGTTGGAGCAGGCCGCGCTGCACGGGCACTCGGCGCAGGAGATCGGCGAGGTCGCCGAGGGCCTGCGCGCCCGGCACGTCCCGGACCCGGAGGGCGCGTTGCAGGCGGCGCTGGAGGACGGGCGGGTGATGCCGTTCCAGGAGGAGCTGCCGCTGCCGCCCGGCAGCCACGACGAGGACGAGGAGCCGCCCGTCCGCACCATGCTCGCCCTGGAGCGCCTGGCGCTGGCGGAGGAGAGCCTGGGCGAGGGCCTGGTCCGGCTGCTGTCCACCTTCGCGCCCGGCGAGGACGGGGAAGGGGCCGGGGAGGGGCACGAAGAGGAAGAGCACGAGGACGCGGGCAGCGCTGAGGGCGGCGTCCCCGCGCAGGCCGGTCCGGCCGCCTGGGAGGCCGCCGCGGCGGCGGCCCCGCGGTCCGCGCAGGAGCTGGTCCGGGCCGTGGCCGGTTCCGGGCTGGTGCTGCACACCGGCGGGGAGGCGGCCAGGGCCGAGCCGGTCGCGCTGCTGCACGCCGCCGCCGGGCTGGGCCTGCGGGTCCGGGCGGTGGCCTGGACCGGCCAGGGGCGGGACGCGCTGGCGGCGCTGCTGCCCGAGGGCTCCCCCGCCGCCGGGCGGATCGGCACCCTGAACGACCTGCTGTACGGCGCGGACGTGCCGCGCGCGGTGGACGGCACCCTCGCGCTGGACGTGCTGGTGGTGCTGGACGCCCCGCTGCTGGACGTGGAGACCGCGGCGACGCTGCTGGAGGCGCTGGCGGACGGTGCCCGGCTGGTGCTGTCGGGAGACCCGGGCGGCCTGTGGTCGGCCGGTCCGGGCCGGTTCTTCGGCGACCTGCTGGCCGCCCGGGCGTGCCCGGTGGTGGCGTCCCGCACGCCGGACTTCGGTCCGATCGGCGAGCTGGTGTCCGGGGTCGGCGTCGGCGAGTTGCAGCCGGTGGACGCCCCGGACAAGGAGGTGGTGATCCTCACCGCGCAGGACGGCGGGGAGGCCGTGCACCGGGCCGTCCAGCTGCTCACCGACTCGATCCCGCGGGCGCTGTCCGTCCCGTCCGAGCAGACCGTGCTGCTGACCCCGGGGCACGGCGGCCCGGCCGGCACCCGGGCGCTGAACGCGGCCGCCAAGGCCCGGCTGAACCCCGGCCCCGGCCGGTTCGGCGGCTTCGACCCGGGCGACCGGGTGGTGCACTCCCCCGCGCTGGGCGTCAACCTGCCCGGGCGGGTGCTGGACGGCGACGCGAGCGGCCTGCACGTGGAGCTGGCCGACGGCGGCCGGATCACGCTGACCCCGGCGCAGGCCGGGAAGCTGCGGCACGGCTGGGCGGTGACGGCCCACCAGGCGGTCGGGCGGCGCTGGCCCGCGGTGGTCGTGGTGCTGCCGCCGGAGGCGTCCGGCCAGCTGACCAGGCAGTGGGTGTACTCGGCGTTCGGCCGCGCGGAGCGGCACCTGTCGGTGGTGCACGCGGCCGGCCCGGCGCTCGCCCAGGCCGTCGCCGAGCGGCCCGCGCGGGACCGCACCACGCGGCTGCGGACGGTCCTCACCGACCAGTGAGACCACGGGTGGGGCGGTGGGGGGCACTGTGCTCCCCACCGCCCCACCCGCGGAACGACGTACACGCCGCTGCCGGGCCGGCCGTTCGACCGGCTCCGGTGGGAGGAGAGCCGCCGCAATCCCCCCTGGCGCCTCGGCGTCGAGGCGCTTTTCGTCCTTCGCCCGCCGTGGACCGGCAGCAATCGCCCGTACGACGTACGGAGGCACCGACGACCGCGCTCCGGGTGTTCCGTTCCCCCGGTGCGGAGCCGCCGGAATGCCGTTCCGTTGCCGCTCGAACGGTAGCCGAGATTCCACCGGTGCGGGCCATGATTTCGCCCGGTGATCCGCACTGCGCCGGAATTCGGCGGCCGTGCGGCGGACGAGTAGCGGGCGAGGAGAAAACGAGTAGCGGGCCGCCCCAGGATGATTCCGAAACGCACCGGGACCGGGCGGTCAGCGGCCGGGCACCGGGCGGGCGGCGGCCGGGCACCGGGCGGTCGGCGGCCGGGCACCGGGCAGGCGGCGGCCGGGCACCGGGCGGGCGGAAAAGGGGCCGGAGAAGTGCTCGGCCAGCCTTCGGCGCACCGTTTCGTCCTCCACGCTGCCGATTCCGGTGAAGGCCCGGACCGCCTTCTCCCGGCATTCCCCGGCCTCCGCCGCCCGCCCTTGGGACATCCGGGCGGTGCCCATCCGGTCGATCGTCCGGCCGACCACCGGCAGGTCGCCGAAACGGCGGGCGACGGCGAGCGGGCCCGCGCCGAGGTCGAACGACTGCTGGTGCTCGCCGAGGCGTTGCAGCACCCGGGCGAGTTTCAGCCGGGTGTCCGCGACGGCGGCCTCGGTGCCGATCCGCTCGCGGACGGCGGGCGTCTCGACCGTCAGGTCGCGGGCGACGGCGTGGCGGCCCGGCTCGTTGCGGACCGGGGCGAGGCTCGGCAACGACCGGTGCAGCAGCGCGTCGTCGCCGGTCGCCCGGGCGGTCGCCGGCGTCCCGGGAAGCGGGCACCGCACCGTGCACCATCGCTGCGACCGCGCTCCGGCCTCCCGGACGCGCCACCGGTCACCGATCGCCGGCCGGACGGGCTCCGTCCGCCCGTCCGGCCGCCTCCCCGCTCCCGGGCCTTGATGCCGGCTGCCGGCCCCGCGGGCCCGCCGCCACCCGGGGCCGGGCGGGGCCGGATGGCGCCGGGCGACGGCGGGTCGCGGCGGGCGCGTCGGCAACCGGCCGCCGGACGGCTCAGAGCTCGTCGAGCTCGTCGTCGTAGACCTCGCTGACGTCGAAGCGGCAGATCAGCAGCTCCGGGTCGGCCCCGTCGAACGGTTCGGGCAGCCACTCGCCGGGGTCGGACGGCTCGGCGGCCGACACCCACAGCGTGGAGTCGCCCTCCTCCAGGCCGAACTCCTCGGCCCGGGCCGCGATCTCGTCCGGCTCGTACTCGCCGAACAGCACGCCGATCGCCGCCGTCACCTCGCCCTCGGTGCCCGCACCCGGTTCGAGCGACTCGTCGACCCGCTCGGCCTGGGCCCGCAGCCGCTTCGGGTCGGTGATCAGGTAGTCGCGGCGGATCAGCACGCTGATCGCCTCGGGGTGGTCCGGCCCCTGGTAGCCGGACCCGGCGTCGTCGCCGGGGATCTCGAAGGGGGTGACCTCGTCGTAGACCTCGTACAGGATCTGGTCGTAGGCGACGGCAGCCGCCGCGAGCTCCTCGTACGCGTGGACGACGACCGGATCGCCGGGCTCGGTGGAGTTGGAGACGGCCTGCAGGTGGCGGTCGATGGCGGCCTTGACCGCCTCTGCGGCGGCCCGTACCTCGGTGATGGTCAGCTGCGCGGCATCAGACATGGTGCAGACGCTATCTCCACCCGGCGACGACACGCACAGCGGTTGTCACCTACAGCCGCTAAAACCGGGCAAGTTCACCCCCGATGTCCGTTCCGCGTGCTTCTGCGACCCCGGCGCGGGCGGTTTCCCGTGCCCCTCCCGCGCCCCTCCCGCAGCTCCCCCGGGTGCTTCCGACCTCCTGCGGGCCGTCCGACGGCGGCTCCCGGCCGCGCATCGGCGCGCTCCGGCGCGGGTATTGCTTCCGGTACCGGAAAACTGATTGACGATCAGCTCCGGCCGGGGCGAGGCTCGGACCGTCCGACCGGGCGGGCCGCGCCCGAACCGTCGACATGTCGGCGATGCGCCGTAGGCTTGCAGGCGGCACAGCAGTGGAGGAGACGCCTTGATCCCTACCAAAACGGTCCGGCTTCCGGAGTACGAGTACCAGTCGCTCCGCCTGCCGCGCGGCACCACCAGGAACGCCGCCCGCCAGCTCCTGACCGAGCACGCCGAGTACGGGAACTGGGAGCTCGACCGGCTCCGCCTGTTCCCCGACGGCAGCCGCACGGTCCGGTTGAAGCGACGGATCATCCGGCAGGTCCGTTCCAGCTGGTAGCGAGCCCCGCGCCCCGTCCCGCCTCGTCGCACGCTCACGTTCACGTTCACGCTCACGTTCACTGCGCGCCCGCGCCCGGGCACCCCGCGGTCCTGCTCCGTGCGGCGGGGTGCCCGGGCGCGGGCGTCAGCGCTGTCCAGGCGTCACCGGACGCGCTCCGGCGGCCCTCGGCGGGCGAGCGGAGGCTTCCCCGGCCGCCCGGCCGCCCTCAGCGGCGGGCGAGGGAGCGCGAGCGGCGGTAGAGCACGCCGCCGCCGAGCAGCAGCGCGATGCCGGCCGGGGCGATGATCTCCAGGCCGGACGCGCCGGTGGAGGCCAGCTGCGCCTGCTCGGTGACGGCGGCGGCCCGGGCCTGGACCGCGGGGGCGGGGGTGGACGGGGCGGTCACCGGCGTGGCGGGGGTGGAGGGCAGGTCGCCGCCGGGGCCGCCGGTGCGGTCGGTGCCCGGGGGGCTCGGCGGGGTGCTGTGCCCGCCGCCGGACTGCTCGGGCGGGCAGTCGTGGCCGGGCGGGGTGACCGGCGGCGGGGTGACCGGGTGCTGGTGCTGGACGGTCGTGTTGGAGCAGTCGTTGCCGAACGCCGGATTGCCGAGGCCCACCACGTTGACCGAGTTGCCGCAGGCGTTGACCGGCGCGGCGACCGGCACCTGCACGTTGTTGCCCGAGGCGACCCCCGGCGAGTTGCTGCTCGTCCCGCTCGCGGCGGAGCCCGACCCGGCGGTGCTGCCGCCGCCGTGCCGGCCACCGCCGCTGTCGTGGCCGCCGCCGCTGGTGCCGCCGCCGCTGCGGCTGTGGCTGACGTTGGAGCAGTCGTTGCCGTACGCCGGGTTCAGCAGGCCGATCACGTCGATCGTGTTGCCGCAGGCGTTCACGGGGAGCTCCACGGGCACCTGCACCGCGTTCCTGGAGCCCACGCCGGGCGAATTGGCCGCCACGCCGTGCGCGTCGGCGGCCGCGTGGGCGTAGCCCGCGGTCGAGGCCAGCACGCTGCCGGTGGCCATGGCCGTGAGGAGGCCTTTCCTGGCGACCTGTCGCATTGACTCCCCTTTTGGTTTCTCGTTCGACGGGCCGGGACGGTTCTCGGGCGGTTCGCGGGGGATTTCCTCGGGATTCGCCGGAGGTCCGATCGGTCCGATAGTCGGAATTGCCTGCCGAGACGGCGGCAGTACTACTCCAACGACCCTTAACGGTGAAGGTTGAGCCATCTGCAGTCAGTTCATCCGATCGGGTGAGATGCGGCTTTCGCCGGGAACCGCACCGTTCACCCGGTCGGGGCGGGCCCGCCGTCCGGAAACGGGACCGCCCCCGCACGACACGGAGGTCGCACGGGGGCGGGAGACACGGGGTCGGACGGCCCGCCGGTCGTCGGCGGGACCGGCTCAGACGTTCTGGCAGGCGTTGCCGAACGCGGGGTTGAGCAGGCCGATCACGCTGATGGTGTTGCCGCAGACGTTCACCGGGACGTGCACCGGGATCTGGATCAGGTTGCCGGAGAGCACACCCGGGGAGCCGACCGCGGCACCGTCCGCGCCCGCGCCGCCGTGCGCCGAGGCGACACCGGCACCCGCGAGCACCAGGCCACCGGTGGCGGCGACAACGGCAGCGATCTTCTTGGCCTTCATCTGAACTGCTCCTCCTGGTCGTTTCCAGCCCGTTCCCCCGGGCTGCACACGGAAGAACGAAGCCTCCGCGGCCGGGACACGGGGCCGGAACCGCATTCACCCGTTGAAGCGATCAAGCGAACAGACGATCGCCATTTCGGATGCTCGACAGCTCTGATGCTGGACGGACTAGTCCGACTTCCCGCCCCGCGTCCCCGTGTTCCTCGTCCCCGCGTCCCCCGACCGCCGGGCGCCGGGCGTCAGGCGTCAGGCGTCAGGCGTCAGGCCAGGTCGATGAACCGGTCCAGCACCCGGACGCCGAACTTCAGGCCGTCCACCGGCACCCGCTCGTCCACGCCGTGGAACATCCCGGCGAAGTCCAGCTCCGGCGGGAGCTGGAGCGGCGCGAAGCCGAAGCAGCGGATGCCCAGGTCCTGGAAGGACTTGGCGTCGGTGCCGCCGGACAGGCAGTACGGGACGGCCCGGGCGATCGGGTCCTCGGCGCGCAGCGCGGTCTGCATGGCCTCGACCAGGGCGCCGTCGAAGCTGGTCTCGATCGCCTTGTCGTGGTGCAGGCTCTCCCGCTTGACCCGCGGGCCGAGGACGCTGTCCAGCTCGGCCAGGAACTCCTCCTCGTAGCCGGGCAGGAAGCGGCCGTCCACGTGCGCGGTGGCCTGGCCGGGGATGACGTTCACCTTGTAGCCGGCGCCGAGCATGGTCGGCTGGGCGGTGTTGCGCAGGGTGGTGCCGATCATCTTGGCGATGCCGCCGAGCACCCGGAGCGTCTCGTCCATGTCCTCCGGGTCGAGCGGCACGCCGAGCGCGTCCGAGAGCTCGTCCAGGAAGGCCCGGACGGTCTTGGTGATCCGCAGCGGGAACTGGTGCCGGCCGAGCCGGGCCACCGCCTCGCACAGCTCGGTGATCGCGTTGTCGTCGTTCTCCATCGAGCCGTGCCCGGCCCGGCCCTCGACGGTCAGGCGCATCCAGTGCATGCCCTTCTCCGCCGTCTCGATCAGGTACAGCCGGGCCTGGTCGTTGACGGTGAAGGAGAAGCCGCCGACCTCGCCGATCGCCTCGGTGACGCCCTCGAACAGCTCGGGGTGCCGGTCCACCAGGAAGCGGGCGCCGTAGGTGCCGCCGGCCTCCTCGTCGGCCAGGAACGCCAGCACCAGGTCGCGCGGGGGCTTGCGGCCGGTGCGCAGCCGGTCGCGGACCACCGCGAGGGTCATCGCGTCCATGTCCTTCATGTCGACGGCGCCGCGGCCCCACACGCAGCCGTCGGTGATCTCCCCGGAGAACGGGTGCACCGTCCAGTCGTCGGCGTTGGCCGGGACGACGTCGGTGTGCCCGTGGATCAGCAGGCCCGGCCGGGACCGGTCCTCGCCCTCGATCCGCACCACCGTGGAGGCCCGGCCCTTGGCCGACTCGAAGATCTGCGGCTCCAGCCCGAACTCGGCGAGCTGCTCGGCCACGTACTCGGCGGCCTTCCGCTCCCCCGGCCCGGAGCCGTCCCCGTAGTTGCTGGTGTCGATCCGGATCAGGTCCCGGCAAATCTCGGCGACCTCCGACTCCGCCGTCACCGCGCGCTCGCTGCCCACGCTCATCGCTCCCACCTCGTGTCTGCCCGCCCCGGCGCGGCTGCGGTCCGCGCCGCCCCGACCCCGGCCGGGGACCGCGGGCGCCGTCCCGCCATCCTCCCCCAGCACCCGTCCGGCCCCAAGGGCATATCCCCCCACACTCCCGCCGACCGCCCCCCACGCCCCCGCATTCGAAGCCCCGCCCGTCCCGCCGCCCCCGGTTTTGGGCCTACCAGTCGATCTTTGCTACTGTTGTCCATGTCAGCGCGGGGAACACCCCGCGAGGACGACACCCGGTCCGGGTGGCGGAATGGCAGACGCGCTAGCTTGAGGTGCTAGTGCCCTTTATCGGGCGTGGGGGTTCAAGTCCCCCCTCGGACACCAGCGAGGACCCCTGTTCACCAGGGGTCTTCTGCGTTTCCGGGCCGTGGCGTGACCAACCACGTGACCGACACCCCCGGAAGTCTCCGGCTCGGACCGGGGACGACAGGCCGATCCGGGCGGCCCGAGACGACTGCCCGTGTCCGACTGCCCGGCGCGATGCCCTCAGCGGCCGGTGACGGTGCGCAGCAGCTCTCGGTACCGGGGGCGTCGAAGTCTCTCCCCCATGGCTGCCACCTCGGCGTCCACGGTCGGCCTGCGCAGGTGCTCGTGGCTGTCGCGCATCAGGTGGTCGAACTCCCCGCTCACCAACGCGTCGCGCAGCCCGGCGAGTTCGGCCGGTCGCTCGAACCGGAGGGCGTCGCGCCGGTATCCGTCGAATCTGTCCACCTGCCAGTGCGCCCCGCTCAACGTCGTCCCCTGACAACCGCGAATGGCCGCTGCGCTACGGCTGCCCGGCCCGGCCACTATCGGGAGCGGCCCGGGGCGGGGCCGGGTGGAGGAAGCGAGACGTGGGTGTGGCCGGGATGTGACGTGGTGTCGGGAGACTCGTTCTCATGCGGAATGACGGGGGGCGGGTGCTGCGTTGGGCGGGGCATCCGGGGACGTTGGTGGCGGTCGTGGTGTTGGCGTTCAACGATCGGGTGGGGAAGCACGCCTGGCCCGGGGTGGTGGCCGGGAAGGTCAGTGATGTGGCGTGGATGCTGGTCGTTCCGCCGGTACTGGCGCTGTCGGGTGTGGTGGTGCTGCGGTTGCGGGCGGAGCGGGCGGCGCTGGTCGGGGTGGTGGGGACGGCGGTGAGCTTCGCGGTGGCCAAGTCGTCCGCCGTCGGGGCGGGGCTGGTCTCGTGCGGGTGGTCGGGGCTGACCGGGGTGCCGAGCCGGACGGTCGCCGACCGGACGGATCTGCTGGCTCTGCCGGTGCTGGTGGTGGCGTGGTGGCTGTGGCGCCGCAGTGCCCGGCCCCGGCCGCTGCGGCGGGTGCTGGCGCTGGTCGGGGTGCCGCTGGCGGTGGCGGCGATGGTGGCGACCTCGCCGGTGCCCGAGTTCTCGCCGCGGCTGTGGAGCGAGCACGGCCGGCCGATGGTGTACGACGGCCTCTGGTGGACGAGCGGGGACGGCGGTCTGACCTGGCGGGCCGTCTCCGTCTACGAGGAGCGGCCGACCGTACCCGCGGACAGGCCGGACCCGGCGTACGGCCGGTGCGTGCCCGGGCAGCCGCAGGTGTGCTTCCGGCTGCGCGGGCACGGCCTGCCCGTGGAGGTCAGCCGGGACGGCGGGCGGAACTGGCAGTCGGAGTACGCCCCGACGGCGGACGGCGGGACGGGCCCGGAGGCGGGCGCGGACCCGGAGGCGGGTGCGGACCCGGAGTCGGGTGCGGAGTGGGATCGGGGTGACCTGGTGGTGGCGGGCGTGTCCGGCGGCGGGTACACGGTGATCGTGCGTCGTCCGTTGGGCGGCCTGGTGGTGCGGGACGTGGACGGCCGGTGGCGGGGCGTCGAGCTGCCGGCGCGTTCCACTACGGCCGAGACCGGCGGGGACGGGTTCCAACTCCTGATCTCCGGCGCGCTGGTGGCCCTGGTGGCCGGTTGGGCGGTGGTCCTCACGGGCCTGGGCGCGCACCGGCTGCGGGTCGACCGCCGGGCCGGGCCGCCGCACCTGCCGTGGTGGCTGGTGTTCCGTCAGGCCGTGCCGTTCGGCTGGCTGGTGGTGTCGCTGTTCCTGGGCGGGGGCCGGATGCCGTGGCTGCTCTGGCTGCTGTCGCTGGTGGCGGCCGTGCTGGTGGTCGCGCTGTGGCGGCGGCCGCACGCCGCCTCCGCTCTCCGCGCCGGGAGCAGCGTGGCGCTGTTCGGGGTGGGGACGTGGGTCGCCGGGGTGTTGTTCCTGACGTCGTTGCGGTGGGGCGGCCACGCCTCCTGGGCGACGTACTGCTGGTGGGCGCTCGGGTGGGCCCTGGCCGGCAGCCTGGCCGCCGGGCTCGTCGGGGGCGCGTCGGGCCCGCCGCGCTCCCCGTCCTCGTCGAGTTACCCGTACCCGCCGCACTCCCCGTACCCGCCGCACTCCCCGTACCCGCCGTCTCTCCCGTACCCGCCGTCTCTCCCGTCCCCGGCGCCTTCGCCGCGCCCGCCGATGGAGCCGCCGTCCACGCTGCCCGCTCCGCCGCCCACCCCGCCGAGGTCCAAGCCGGTGCGCCGTCTGGGCCGCTGAGCGGTGGACGGCCCGGGGGCGGACAGCGCGCGGCGGCGTGGTGGGTCGGGTGTGCGCCGGGGTGTGCGTCGAGCGCCCCCGTGGGGGGTGGACCGGGGGTGGTTCGCGGGCGGACGGGCGTGTCGGGGGGCGGGGCGCTGCCAGGGTGTGCGGGTGATCTCTCGACGCGGACTGTTCCTTGCCTCCGGCGGTGCGATGACCGCCACCGCCCTGGCCGGCCCGGGTGCCGGTTCCTCCCGTGCCGCGGAGGCGGCGCCGCCCGACCCGGCGCGCTGGGCGGCGGCGCTGACCATGGCCCGCCGGATCCTGCTGACCGACGCCGACCACCGGGACCTGACGCTCGACTACCTGAAGCTGCTGACCGGCCGTCAGCGGCTGCGTCCGGCCGCCTCGCGCGAGGTGCTGGTGGTGGGTGCGGGCGTGGCGGGCATGGTGTGCGCCCGGCTGTTGCAGGCGTCCGGGCACCGGGTGCGGGTGCTGGAGGCGAACCGCAGCCGGGTCGGCGGCCGGGTGAAGACCTTCCGCGGCGACCGGTGGCAGGACGCCCGGCTGCACGCCGAGGCGGGTGCGATGCGCATCCCGTCCAGCCACGTGCTGACCCTCGCGCTGGCCGACCACCTGAAGGTGCCGCGCCGCCCCTTCCACCTGGTGGACGTCCCGCCCGGCTCCGCCCCGGCCTCCGGTGACGCCCGGGTGGTGTACCGGTCGTGGACCGGCGAGGAGTTCGCCACCGGCAGCGCGCCGGTGTACACCGCGCCGCCGGGCCTCGGCGGCCGGCCGGTGCACGTGAACGGACAGACCGTCAGCAAGGCGGCGTACGCGGCCGACCCGCGGCCGGTGAACAAGAGCTTCGGCTGGGACAGCGACCGGACCGCGGCCGCCGCCTTCGACCGGGCCCTGGACACCGCCCGCGCGTACACCATGGTGCGCGGCGACGACGGCGGCTGGCGCGACCGGCCGATCGAGCAGCGGGTGACCGGCACGGCGCGGCTGCTGTACGACCTGGACGGCTACTCGCTGCTGCGCTACCTCCAGGAGGGCGAGGGTTGGAGCGACGCCCAGGTGCAGGCCGTGGGCACGCTGGAGAACCTGACCAGCCGGCTGTCGTACGGCTTCCTGCACTCGGTGTTCGACGCCTCGGACATCAACCCGGCGGTGACGTACTTCGAGTTCAGCGCGGGCACCGACGCCCTGACCGAGGCCCTCGCCCAGGGCCTGCCGATCGAGCGCGGCAAGGTGGTCACCCGCGTCCGGCTGGGCGACGGCGGGGTGACGGTGGTCGCCGAGCCGGAGAGCGGCCCCGAGGACGAGGCGTGCGAGGGCGCGATCGGCGGCGACCGGTGCGAGTACCGGGCGGACGCGGTGGTGCTGGCGGTGCCGTACGCGGCGCTGCGGCACGTCGACTTCGACCCGATCCTGCCGTACGGCAAGCGGCGGGCGATCGCCGAGCTCAAGCACGACACCGCGCACAAGGTGCTGGTGGAGTTCACCCGGCGCTGGTGGGAGTGGGACGAGGACGCCTGGCGGGCGGAGCTGGGCGCCGACTACCGGCCCGCCCCGCACGAGGACGCGGTGGCGGCGGTCGGCGGCGGCTGCGTCTCGGACGGGGCCAGCCGGTTCGTCTACTTCCCCTCGCACCCGGGCGACGACGGCGCGCCCGGCGGGATCGTGCTGGCCGCGTACAACTGGGCCGAGGAGGCGCTGCGCTTCGACGCGCTCACCCCCGCCGACCGGCACGCCGAGGCGCTCGACCACCTGGTCGAGCTGTTCGGCGAGCGGATCCGCCGCTACGCCACCGACCGGCACGTCTCGCAGTCCTGGCTGCGCAACCGCTGGGCGCTCGGCGAGGCCGTGATCGAGACCCCCGGCCAGCTGCTCAGCCTCGGCCCGCAGGTCGCCGCCCCGGTCGCGGGCCGGCTGTTCTTCGCGGGCGACCACTGCCAGCCGCGCTACCACGCCTGGATCGCCGGCGCGATCGCCTCCGGCGTGGAGGCGGCCGTCCAGCTCACGGCCGGCTGACGGTCGGCTGACGGCCGGACGGGGCGTCAGGAGCGCTCCGTCCGCCCGGTGCGCGCCGCCCGGAAGGGCCGGGCGGCGGCGGGGTGACGGCAGGTCAGGCCCCGGCCTGCCGGGCGGGGCCGCGGGAACGCCGATAGCATCGGCACATGTCTGACGCCGACCGGGACCAGCGGCCCTCCGTGCTGCTGGCGTTCCGCTCGGCGGTGGCGCTGAACCGGCTGCTGGACGTGCTGCCGGTGTTCGGGGGCGACCCGCGGATCGACCGCTGGTTCACCGTGGTGCCCGGCTCCCGGTTCGGGCTGGACGCGCTGGCCGCCCTGGACCGCTCGGGCGCCCGGGTGATGGACTTCGAGCAGGCCCGGCGCGAGCGCTTCGACCTGATCCTCTCCACCAGCCCCAAGGGCGCGCTGACCAGTCTGTCCGGCCGGGCCAGGGCGCTGCTGCCGCACGGCGCCGGGTTCAACAAGTCGTTCGGCACCGAGGGTTCGCCGGGCCTGCCGTCCGGCCTGGACCCCGCGTTCCTGCTCTCCGGCGGCGAGCCGTGGGCCGACCTGCACGGCCTCGGGCACCACGAGCAGCTCGCCCGGCTCACCGAGCTCTGCCCGTCGGCCGCCGCCCGCGCCGTCGTGGTCGGCGACCCCACCCTGGACCGGATGCGGCAGTCGGTCGGCCGTCGGGAGACCTACCGGGAACGGCTCGGCGTCGGCGAGCGGACCCTGCTGGCGGTGCTGACCACCCACGGCGCGGAGAGCCTGCTGGCCCGCCGCCCCGACCTGCCGCTGGAACTGGCGCTCCACCTGCCCGTGGACGACTACCGGGTGGCCCTGGTGGTGCACCCCAACGAGATCGGCGAACGCGGCAGCCACAACCTGGCCGAGCAGCTCCGCCCCGCCCTGCAGGCCGGGCTGCTGCTGCCCTCCTCGCACCAGGAGTGGGCCTCCGTCCTGGTCGCCGCCGACGCGGTGCTCACCGACCACGGCTCGACCGCGCTGTACGCCGCCGCGCTCGGCCGCACCCTCGTCCTGGACGGCTACGACGGCGGGACGGAGCTGATCCCCGGCACGCCGATGGCCCGGCTGCTCGCCGTCGCGCCGCGCTTCACCGACACCGCCGGCCTGCCCGAACTGCTGCGCGGGGCCCGCGTCCCGGACCCGGCGCGGTTCGCCGCCGACGCCTTCGGCCGCCCCGACCTGGCGCTGCCGCTGCTGCGCGCCGAGCTGTACCGGCTGATCGGCCTGACGCCGCCGCGGACCCCGCTGGCGCCCGAGCTGCTGCCCGACCCGGTGGCGGCCCGGCCCCCGGCCCCGGCGCTGGCGGTGCGGGCCGAGGTGGACGGGCGGCGGGTGCGCGTGGAGCGCTTCCCGGTCGCCACCGAGCTGCCGGTGCACCACCGGTCCGCCCAGCACGGCGCGGCGGGCCTCGCCGAGCAGCGCAGCGCGGCGGTGCTGTGGCGGCGCCCCGGCACCGGCCGCTGGTCGGCCGCCGGCTGGGCCGCGCACGTCCTGGACGAGCTGCCGGGCTGCCGGGTCGCCGCCGCGCTGCTCTCCCGCGAGCACTGCCTGCTGGTGCACCGCCACCACGGCCCGTTCGCCCTGCGGGTGCCGCCGCACCGCGCGGACGGCCGGGTCCACCGGATCGACCCGGCCGCGGCGGTCTCCGCGGTGTACGCCTGGCTGGTCGCGCACCGGGGGCCGGTCACCGTCGGAGGGCTGCCGGTGGAACTCGACTGCACGGTGGGCGCGGTGACGGCCCGCCTGGAGCTGCGGGCCGCCGGGCCGGAGGAGCTGGACGCCGAACTCTGAGCCCTGCTGAGCCCTGCTGAGCCCTGCTGCCTGAGTCCCGGGCCCGGTCCCGGCTCAGTCCGTGCCGGGTTCCGTCCGTCCCCCGCCGTGGGCGGCGCGCAGGGCGGCGGCGTGGGCGCGGTGACGGCCCGCCTGGAGCTGCGGGCCGCCGGGCCGGAGGAGCTGGACGCCGAACTCTGAGCCCTGCTGAGCCCTGCTGAGCCCTGCTGCCTGAGTCCCGGGCCCGGTCCCGGCTCAGTCCGTGCCGGGTTCCGTCCGTCCCCCGCCGTGGGCGGCGCGCAGGGCGGC
>NZ_JBIVKJ010000001.1:637967-763867 GCF_044750705.1 Kitasatospora sp. NPDC088783 | reverse complement strand
TGCCTGAGTCCCGGGCCCGGTCCCGGCTCAGTCCGTGCCGGGTTCCGTCCGTCCCCCGCCGTGGGCGGCGCGCAGGGCGGCGGCGTGGGCGCGGTGGCGGGCGGCGTCGGCGGGGCGGCCGGTGCTGTCGGCGAGTTCGGCGAGTTCGGTGGCGATCCGGGCCTCGTCGTAGCTGGAGCCGCGCTCGACGGCGTCCGCCAGGGCCTCGGCGAGCGGGGCCCCGGCCTCGGCGGGGCGGCCGAGCAGGCGCAGCGCCCGGGCCAGGCCGAAGGCGGTGCGGGCGGCCATCCGGCGGCGGCCCGGCAGGGCGGCGAACTCGGCGCGGGCCGCGGCGAAGAGTTCGGCGGCGGCCGGGTGGTCGGCGGCGGCGGTGGCGGTCTTGGCGAGCTGGTAGGTCTGCAGGGCGGCGCCGTACGCGTTGCCGATCGCCCGCTGGATCTCCCGGGCGGCGGTGAAGTCGGCGCGGGCGGCGGTGAAGTCGGCGAGCGCGGCCGTCCGGTCGCCCCGGGCGGCGGCGGATTCGCCCCGGGCGAGGGCGAGTTGGCCGCGGAAGTCGATCGCGGAGCCGGCCATCCGGCGGTGCGGGTGGGAGTCGTCGAGCAGGGCGGCCAGCGCGCACGCCTGCTCGACGGCGGCGGCGGCCTCCTCGAACTCGCCCTGTTCCCAGAGCGGTCGGGCCAGCATGTCGCGGGTGCGGACCCGGGCGAGCAGGTGCTCGGCGCGGTCGGCGGCGACGACGGCGGTGCGGAAGGCGTCGACGGCGTCGGCGTGCCGGGGGTGGTCGAGGAAGTGCGTCCAGAGCGATTCGGCGAGTGCGACGGCGTCCTCGTCGTGGCCGCTGTCGTAGGCGAGGGCGACCGCGCCGTACAAGGCGTGCCGGTTGGCCTCGATCCAGCGCAGCGCGTCGGCCTTGGCGGTGCCGAGGTCGGCGTCGGGGACGCCGGGCAGCGGCGGGAGTTCGGTCTGGACGGTGGCGCGGGGGCCGGCCGTCAGCAGGTCGGCGCGGGCGGTCTGGCGGCGCAGCCAGTGCAGCAGGCGGGCGCGGGCGGCGGCCCGCTCGGTGCCCTCGGGGTCGGCGGCGCGGGCGGTGCGGCGGGCGTGGCCGCGGACCAGGGCGTGCTGGCGGTAGCCGCCGGAGCGGTGGTCGAGCAGGCCGGCGGCGAGGAGTTCGGCGAGGGCGTCCTCGGTGTCGAACAGGTCGCGGCCGAGCAGCGCGGCGGCGGTCGGCAGGACCACGAACGGGCCGGGACACTCGGGCAGGACGCGGTACAACCGGGCTGCCTCGGGGCCGAGTTCGGCGCAGGCGGCGTCCCAGACGGCTTCCACGGGGGCGCTCCCTCGCTCGTGCAGGTCGGCGGTGAGCCGTTCGGCGAGTGCGGCCAGGCCGCGGTGCGGGTACTTGCGGGCGAGGTCGCCGGCCACCTCGGCGGCCTTCGGCAGTCCGTCGCAGACGGCGGCGAGCGCCCGGACGGCGGCGGGGTCGGCGTCGGCCCAGCGCTGCTCGCCGAGGAACGCGCGCAGCAGTTCGGCGGTGTGCTCCGCGCCGAGCGGGGCGAGGGCGAGTTCCTCGGCGGCGGGGCCGAGGTCGTACAGCGGGCCGTGGCTGGTGACCAGGACCAGGCTGCGGGCGGAGGCGGGCAGTAGCGGTTCGGCCTCGGCGGCGGTGCGGGCGTTGTCGACGACCAGGAGCAGGCGCTTGCCGCGGGTGCGGTCCCAGAACTGGCGGACCAGACCGCGGAAGTCGCGGCGCAGCCACTCCTGCTCGACGCCGAGCGAGCGCAGCAGGTCGGTCAGGACGGCGGCGAGGTCGGTGACGCCGTCGCGCCGGTACTCGTCCAGGTCGAGGTAGTGGGCGCCGTCCGGGTGGCGGTCGGCGAGCCGGTGGCCGGCCCGGACGCACAGGGCGGTCTTGCCGATGCCGCCGAGGCCGCTGACGGCGAGGATGCGGGGGCGGGTGCCGGTGGCGTCCGGTTCGGCGGTGGCGGCGGCGATCCGCTGCTGCTCCGCCGCCCGGTCGACGAAGTACGCCTTCTCCGGCGGCAGTTCGAAGGACGGGTGGTGGACCAGCACCCTCGCCTGGTGGACGTGGACGGCGTCGATGCGGTTGGCCTGCACCAGGCTCTCCACCCTGGCCTGGCCGCCGACCACGTTGTGCGTCTGCTCGCTCACCCGGCCAACCCTACGCGTTCGGCGGGGCGCTGACCGGCGGTCGGGCCAAGTCGGACCGGGGGGGGCGGACGGGCGGGTCAGGAGATGTAGTACGTCCAGAGCGGGCTCTCGGCGAGGGAGCGCCAGGCGGTGAGCGTGAACGGGGGACGGGCGCGACCGGGGTGGACGGGTTCGCCCTCGGGGGTGACGGTGCCGGCGTACTCGGTGAAGTCGAGGACGGTGCCGTCCGGGCGCCAGATCGCCACCCGGTAGCCGAACAGGCCGGGGACCTGCGCGTCGTTCGCGGCGACCAGTTCCCAGCTGCCGTCGGGGCGGTAGCCGGAGAAGCAGGTGCCCTCGTCGTCGCCGGAGGTGCCGCTGTCGTGGCCGCACCGGAACGGGAGCTGGTCGTCGGCGGGGGCGGCGCCGTCGGCGGGGAAGGGCAGTTCGGTGCGGCGCAGGGTCAGTTCCAGGGCGGCCGGTCCGGCGGCGTCGGTGTAGGTCAGGTGGACGGTGGAGCCGCCCTGGCGGTCGGCCTTGAACGGGGTGCCCGGGCTGAGGTCGTTCCGGTGGACGGGCATCGCCGTCCGCAGCTCCTGGAGCACCCCGTACGAGTCGAAGGCCAGGACGGCTTGGTCCGCGGTGACCGGCCGGTCGGAGCCGCCCTCGATCGGGGAGACGGCGGGCAGCGGGAGCGGCCGCCAGCGTTCCCCGGCGGAGGCGGCGTGGGCGCTCGGGTCCGGTTCCGGCTGCCGGGCCGGGGCGGTGCCGACCCGGACGGTCGGGGCGGTGCCGAGCAGCGGGAGCCCGGCGTTCGCGCCCGCGAAGGCGACGGCGGCGACGGCCAGCGCCGCCCCGGCGGTCCGCAGCCGCCGGGCCGCCTTCCGACGGCGGCCGAGGCGGCCGCTCTCGGCGACGATCACCGCGACGGGCACGCTGATGTCCCGGACGCTCGTCCCCATCAGGGCGGAGAGCTCCAGGTCTAGGTCTGGCTCCAGGTCGGGGTCGGGATCGAGAGCGCGGTCCGGGTCCAAGGTCCGATGCCTTCCGTGACGGGCGGGCGAGCGGGGGCGGGCGGGTGCGGCGGGGGTGCGGCGGGGGTCAGTCCTGGAGCAGCAGGGCGCGGTCGGGGCCCAGGATGGTGCGCAGGCGGGCCATCGAGCGGGAGTTGAGGCTCTTGACCGCGCTGACGGTGATGCCCATGGCCTCGGCGGTCTCCTCCAGGCTGTAGTCCTCCAGGTAGCGGAGCACCACGACGGCCCGGTTGCGGGGCGGCAGTTGGCGCAGCGCGGCGACCAGGGTGATCCGCAGGGCGGCCGAGCTGCCCTCCCGGGCGCCGATCGACGGCTCCTCGGGGAACTCGTCGACCGCGAGTTCGCTGGAGCGGCGCAGCCGCCGGTGGGAGAGGTAGCAGCGCAGCAGCACCTTGCGGGCGTAGGCGTCGATGCCGCCGGCCGCGCCGTCGCCGCGCTGCAACCGTCCCCAGACCGGGTAGAGCTTGGACAGCGCGGTCTGCACCAGGTCCTGCGCCTGGTGCCAGTCCCCGCACATCAGGTACGCCAGGTGGAACAGGCGGCGTGCCCGGCCGGCCGCGAACTCGTCGAAGTCGAGCCCCTCGGTCATGTGGTCCCCCGGTTGGAAAGTGTTCCGTCGACGTCCTGGAGACACGCCTCGGGCGGGGCGGCCCGTCGCGCCTCGAAGGTCAAGACTGCATAACGATGATCGGGAAGGGCGCGGCGGGGTGCCGGGGCCGGTCGCGGCGGTCGGCCGGGCCGAGGGCGCCGGGGGCGGGCCGGAGCGGCGTGAGGGAGGGGCCGGGGCGGCGTGAGGGGCGGTCCGGGGGCGGCCAAGTCCATTGCCGGGCGCAGGCGTTCGGTCCCGGGCGCGGTCCGGGGTGGTGCACCATGGGAGCGACCTGCCGATCACGACGAAGGGAACCCCACCGCATGAGCGCGGACGACTGGCTGCGCCGCTACCACCCCGGCCCGGCCGGGGCGCCCCGGATGGTGTGCTTCCCGCACGCCGGCGGGACGGCCAGCTACTGGCACCCGCTGTCCGCGGCGCTGCGGGACCGGGCCGCGGTGACGGCCGTGCAGTACCCGGGTCGGCAGGACCGGTGGAACGAGAAGCCGCTGGAGGACCTGCACGAGCTCGCCGACCGGATCGCCGAGGTGCTGCTGCCGTCCTGGCTGCCCGAGCCGCCCGCGCTGTTCGGGCACAGCATGGGCGCGATGCTCGCCCACGAGACGGCCCGGCGGCTGGTTGCGGCCACCGGGCGGGGGCCGCGGCTGCTGGTGGTCTCCGGGCGCCGCGCGCCGCACTGCCTGCGGGCCGACCCGGAGCTGCGCGACGCCTCCGACGCCGAACTGCTCTCCCACCTCGCCGCCCTGGGCGGGACGGCGACCGCCGCGCTGGAGGACCCGGAGCTGGTCGAGCTGTTCCTGCCGCCGCTGCGCGCCGACTACCGGGCGGTGGAGACCTACCGGTACCGGCCCGGTCCGCCGCTGGAGTGCCCGGTGACGGTGCTCACCGGCGAGTCGGACGAGCAGGTCACCCCGGACGAGGCGGTGGCCTGGGCCGTGCACACCACCGGGCCGGTGGAGGTGCGCACCTACCCGGGCGGGCACTTCTTCCTGGCCGAGCACCAGCAGGCCGTCACCACCCTGATCGCCGACCGCCTGGCCACCGGCGGGGCGGTCTGACGGACGTCCGGCCGCCCGGCCGCCGGGTTCTCCGCGCGGCGGCGGACCGGTGGCCGGACGGGCGGACCGGTGGCCGGCGTAACGTCAGTTCCCCTTCTGGCTACGGGTGATGGCGAACAGGCCGATCAGGACGGCCAGTCCGCTGAACGCGGCGGCGGCCGTCACCGCGGTGGCCAGGCCGTGGGCGAGGTCGGCCCGGGCGGGGTGCGCGGCGCCGTGCACGGCGCGGCCGTGGACGGTGGCCAGGACGGCGACGCCCAGCGAGAGGCCGAGTTGCTGGACGGCCTGGAGCAGCCCGGAGGCGGCGCCGGTCTCCGCGGGGGCGAGACCGGCCAGGATCGTCGTGTTGAGCGGGACGAAGGCGAGGCCGAGGCCCGCGCCGAGCAGCAGCAGCGGTCCAAACAGGCCGCCCCAGTAGCCGGTGTGCGGGCCGGTGGTGGCCAGCCACAGGCTGTCGGCGAGCAGCAGCGCGGCACCGGTGGCGATCAGCGGCCGGGCGCCGTGGCGGGGGATCAGCCCCGGCGCGCTGCGGGCGGCGGCGAACTGGGCGAGCGCCAGCGGCAGGAAGGCCGGTCCGGCGGTCAGCGGGGACAGGCCCAGCCCGTCCTGGACGTACAGCGAGAGCAGGAAGTACGTGCCGCCCATCGCGGCGAACAGCAGCAGGAAGACCGCGTAGGCGCCGGAGCGGTCGCGCCGGGCGAACAGGGTGAGCGGGACCAGCGGGCGGGCGGCCCGGGCCTGGCCGAGCAGGAAGGCGGCGAGCAGGGCCGCGCCGAGCAGCAGGGCGGTGACGGTGGCGGTGGAGCCCCAGCCCGCCGCGGAGGCGTGGATCAGGCCGTAGACCACGGCGCCGGTGCCCGCGGTGGAGGTCAGCGCGCCCAGGACGTCCGGGCGGCCCGGGTGCCGCGGGGTCTCCGGGAGGTGGCGGAGTGCCAGCAGGACGGCGGCCAGGCCGATGGGCACGTTGACGAAGAACACCAGCCGCCAGGACAGTGCGGTGAGCAGGCCGCCGAGGATCAGGCCCAGGGTGATGCCGAGCCCGGCCACGGTGGAGAACACGCCCAGCGCGCGGTGGCGTTCGGGGCCCTCGGCGAAGGTCACGGCGAGCAGCGAGAGCGCGGCGGGCGCGGCGAACGCGAAGCCCGCGCCCTGGAGCGCGCGGGCGGCGATCAGCGTGCCCGCGTTCGGGGCCAGGCCGCCGAGCAGCGAGGCCGCCACCACCGCGAGCAGTCCCCAGGTCAGCGTCCGGCGGCGGCCGAGCAGGTCGCTGGTGCGTCCGCCGAGCAGCAGCAGGCCGCCGAAGGCCAGCGAGTAGGCGCTGAACACCCAGGCCAGGCCGCCCGGGGAGAAGTCCAGGCCGGAGCGGATCCGGGGCAGCGCGATGTTCACGATGTTGCCGTCGACGGCGACCATCAGCTGGCAGGCGACGACGGCCGTCAGGGCAAGCGCCCCGGCCCGGCGCGGCCGGTCCTCCCGGACCGGCGACAGCGGTTCGACTACGGAGGACTGCTGGTCGCGGGTCGTCATGGCGGGCTCCTGGAGCACGGGACGGGGGCAGCGCCGAGGGTTCCACCGCGGTCGACGCTTGTAGACTGCTTCATGGTAGGGACGCCCGGAGCATCGGTCAACGAGCGTTGAACAGCAACCGTCGGCAACGGCCGGCTTGGCATCCCCGGCGACGGCCGACCCCAGGGCAGGAGGCGACGTGACAGCACCCGAGCAGCCCGGCGACCGGCGCGCCCGCAGCCGGCAGGGCATCCTGGCCGCGGCCCGCGCACTGTTCTCCGAACTCGGCTACGAGCAGACCACGGTGCGCGCCGTGGCGCACCGGGCCGGCGTCGACCCGGCGCTGGTGATGAAGTACTTCGGCTCCAAGGAGGGCCTGTTCGACGCCGCCACCGAGGCCGACCTGCCCTTCGGCGGCGGCGCGCCCTCCCTCGACGCGGCGCTCGCCGGACCGCCGGACCGGCTCGGCGAACGCCTGCTGGCACACGTCCTGGCCGACCTCGACGGCCGCCCCGACCGCAGCATGCCGGTGCTGCGCTCGATGCTGACGCACCCGCAGGCCGCCGAGGCGGTCCGCTGCGCGGTCGCCGACCCCGGCAACAGCCCGGTCGCCGGGGCGCTCACCGGCCGGGACGCGGAGCTGCGCGCCGCCCTGACCGGCAGCGTCGTGCTCGGTCTGCTGGTCTCCCGCTACCTGCTGCGCGTCCCCGAGGTCGAAGCCGCCCCCGCCGAACGGCTCACCACCCTGCTCGGTCCCTGCCTGCGCCCGCTGCTCGACTCCCCCGGCACGCCGCCCGACGCCCCGGACGACTCCACCGACGGTACCGACCCCGCCGCCCCGAGCGACCCCGCTCCGCTGCGGGCGCTGGCCGCCGCCGAGGCCGAACGCCGGTCCGCCACCGAGCGGGTGGACCGGCTGGCCCGCGAGGCGCTCGCCGCCGGGGCCTCGTTCGGCGAGGTCGGCCGGCTGCTCGGCGTCACCCGCCAGGCCGCCCGCAAGCGCTGGCCGCGCGAGGAGACCGACCCCACCCCGGCGACAACCTGAGTTGTCGCTCATCCACCACCCCCGCCCCCGACAACCCGGGTTGTCAGTGCGATAAGGCGACACACCCGCAGGTAGTCGACGGCGGAGCTCGTGCCGGTGCTGGACGGCTGCTGCTCGGCGTCACCCGCCAAGCCGCCCGCAAGCGCTGGCCGCGCGAGGAGACCGACCCCACCCCGCCCCCGACGACCCAGGCTGTCAGCACGACCGGGCGGCCCCGGCCCGAGGGCCGACACCACCCCACGAGGGCTGCCGCACCGCCGGACCCGGGGCCGCCGCACCGGCAGGTAGTCGGCGGCGGCGGAGACCGTGCCGGTACCGGACGGCCGCTCGGCGTCACCCGCCAAACCGCCCGCAAGCGCCAGCTGTGCCAGGAGACCGACCCCGCCCCGCCCCCGACAATCCGGGGTGCCACCCATCGACCATCCCATCCCATCCCCCGGCAATCCGGGCTGTCAGCACGACGGGGCGGCACCGGCCGGAGAGCCGGTGCCGCCCCGCGGGGCTGTCGGGTCGTCAGGCGCGGGGCCGCCAGACCCGCAGGTAGTCGGCGGCGGTGGAGATCGCGTTGGTGTCGGACGGCGCGGGGTGCCAGGAGCCCGCGCAGATCGACAGGTTGAGGATCAGGTAGGCGCTCCAGTTCGGGCCGGTGCCGGTGTGGTCGGAGAACACCAGCTTGTTGTTGACGTACCAGTCGTTGTTGGAGGCCCCGTAGTGGACGCCGATGCTGACCCAGGCGCCGGGGCGGATCGCGTCGGCGTCGGTGTAGTAGGTGCCGGCGTTGTTGATCCGGTTGGAGAGCTCCAGCAGGTTGGGGTTGTCCGGGTGGTACTCGAAGGAGTCGATCTCGTTGCCGCCGTCCTTCCAGGTCCACAGCGCCGGCCAGGCGCCGTTGCCGCTGGGCAGTTGGATCCGGACCTCCGCGTAGTCGCCGGGTCGGACCTGGAAGCCCTGCTGGGTGCCCTCGGTGGTGAGCAGGCCGGTGTCCCAGGACCGGTCGCCGTTCTCCAGCAGGTTGGTGCCGGGGGTGGCGGTGAAGGCGTTCGCCCCGCTCCTGTTGCTCAGCGCGCCGGTCTGGAGCCAGTCCAGCTTGTCGTCGTCCGGGTTGTGGTTGCCGTACCGGTAGGCGCTGGTGCTGGTGTCGTTCCAGGTGGTGCCGGTGCGCGGCGGGCTGCTGAACTCCTCGTCGAACACCAGTTGCCCGGCGGGGAACGGCGGCGTCGGCGGGTTGGGCGGGGTCACCGAGCCGGTGACGGTGAACGTCCGGCTGGGCAGGTTGTGGTACTCGTCCCCGATCCGGTAGAAGCCGAACTCGGTGTACGTCCCGGCCGGGAAGCTGCGGGCGGCGGTGGTCAGCGTGTAGCCCTGCGGGCAGATCCGCACGTCGGTGGCGGTGCCGGGGAAGTCCAGGTTCTGCTGGTCGGCGTCCCGGACGCCGACGCCGACCTCGTCGGCCGTCAGGCAGGCGGTGGAGTTGAGGGCCAGGGTGGCGGTGACGGGGGTGTCGGCGGCGGCCCGGGCGGGCACCAGGGCGACCTGGCGGACGGTGGGCGCGGCGACGGTCAGGGTCTGGCTGGGCAGGTCGTAGTACGTCGAGCCGATCCGGTAGAAGCCGAACTCGGTGTACGTCCCGGCCGGGAAGCTGCGGCCGGCGGTGGTCAGGGTGTAGCCGCCGGGGCAGATCCGGGTCCGGCCGGTGGAGCCGGGGAAGTCCAGGTTCTGCTGGTCGGCGTCCCGGACGCCGACACCGAGTTCGTCCACGGTGACGCAGGAGGAGAGCGAGCCGACCGAGAGCGTCGCCGCGACCGGCGTGTCGGGCAGGGCGCTGACGGGGGCGAGACTGCGCTGCTGGATCCGCGGGGCGGCGGAGGCCGGGGCGGCGGGCAGCAGCGGGACGACGAGCAGCAGCGACAGCAGTGCTACGCGGCGGGGCAGGGACACGGAGCTCCGATCGGCGGACGGGGTCGTCGGGGAACGAGTGGGGGGCCGCGCGGGCCCGGTGGCGGTCGGGGCTACTGGACGTCGATGGTGAACGCCCGGCTCGGGACGGGCCGGTCCGGACGGTCCGGGTCCTGGAGGGAGACCACGCCGCCGGAGAGCCGCTCACCGGAGCGCACGTAGTCCGCGACCCGCAGCGGGACGAGCACCGTGGCGCTGCGGCGCAGCCCCAGGCCCTTGCGGAACCGGCAGGTCAACTCCCGTCCCCGGTCGTCCGGTCGGCAGTCGTCCGGGAAGACCCTGCCCTCCACCGTGACGCCCTTGGGCAGGCGCACCGTGGTGGTGAACCGGTCGGTGACCGGGTTCGGGCCGAAGTTGGCCACCAGGGCGCGCACCACGGTGAGGCCGCGCACCCGGGTGCGGTCTACCGAGACGTTCACCACCTGGAGGCCGTCCTCGCTGTCGGGGGCCCGCTGTTCGTCCGCGCTCACCGCCGCGCGGCCTTGCTGCGGCGTCACCCCGGACGCCACCGCCGCCGTGGCGGTCCCGGTCATGCACAACACGGCCGCGATGCCGAGCCGCCACCAACCGCGCCGACCGATGCTCACCGTCCAGCCACCTCCCGCTCTCGTCGTCGACTTCGTCGACCTCGTCAACTCCCGGAAGGATCGACCGTGCCGGCGGGCGGTGGCGGTCCGACGCACCGCCGCCGGAGCGCGAGAACCCGCGCGGCGGACAAAGGTCGGACTATCCGAAAGGCTTATCTGTAGGCGGACTTGGAGGCGGACATGGAGGCGAAGTTGGACCCGGACCGGGACGCCCGGCCCCGGGCCGCCGTCCCGGGCCGACCGGCCCGCACGGCACACTGGGGGCATGGAACCCACCGAGCCCGCGGGCGGCGAGCCCGCCTGCTTCCTGCACCTGGTCTGCGAGGAGTGCGGCAAGGTCCGCGAGAACGGCCGCTGCCCGCTCTGCGACCCCGCGGCGGCGGAGCGGGCCGGCTCCCCCGTCGACCGGGAGGGCTGACGCCGCCGGGAGGGGCGACGGCCCGGGGAGGGGCGGCGCTGCCGGGAGGGGCGGGGTTCAGCGCAGCAGACCGTGCAGCAGGAGTTCGGCCAGGTGCCCGTACGCCTCGGCGTCGGCCAGGCCGGTGGCCTCGGCGACCTGGCGCTGCTGGATGCGCACCATGACCGAGCTGATCACGTCCGCGGCGAAGGCCACGTGGGTCTCGCGGAAGGCGCCGGCCGCGACGCCGTCCTCGATCAGCTGCTGGATCTGGCGGGCGGCGGCCCGGGTGTTGCGGCCGTAGACCTCGGCGGCCGGTTCGAAGGCGGCCAGGTCGTCGAAGAAGCGGGCCGAGCCGGGGGCGAGTTCGGCGGAGACGGCGCGCAGGTAGGCGGCCAGCCGGGCGGCCGGGTCGGTCTCGGCGGCCAGGGCCGCGCCGACCCGGGCGGTGGCCTCGCGGAAGAAGTGCACCACGGCGGCGCGCACCAGCTGTTCCTTGGAGCCGGCCAGCCCGTACAGCGTGCGCTTGGAGCAGTGCAGGCGGGCGGCCAGGTCGTCCAGGGTGAACCGGGCGAAGCCCTCGGCCACGAACAGCGCCACCAGTTCCTCGAAGAGCTCACTGCGGCGGGCGGCGCCCCGTCCGGTGGGCCGGGCTGCGGCTGCGCTGTCGATCACCCGGCCAGTATGGCAGCCGGTCACCGGGGGTCGGCACCTCACCCGGTCCGGGCGGGGCCGGGCGGTCCGGCCGCTCCGGGCGGCTGCTCCGCCCGGCCGTCGCGGGCGGGCCTTGGCGGTCAGTCGCGGGCCGCTCCGGTCCCCGGCGGCGGCGGCCTGCCCGGGTCGGGGCACCCTGCGCTACGCTGAGCGGTACTGACGTACCGCTTTGCGTACCGCTTGGAGCCGGAACATGGCCGTGGATCGCTTGCTGCCCACCGAGGAAGCCGCGGACCTGATCGCGCTGACCCGCGATCTCGCCGACAGGGAACTCGCGACCAAGGTCGCCTCCCACGAGAAGGAGGAGCGCTACCCGGAGGGCCTGTTCGCGCTGCTCGGGCAGGCCGGGCTGCTGGGCCTGCCCTACCCGGAGGAGTTCGGCGGCGGCGGCCAGCCCTACGAGGTGTACCTCCAGGTGCTGGAGGAGCTGGCGTCCCGCTGGGCGGCCGTCGCGGTGGCCACCAGCGTGCACACCCTGGCCTGCCACCCGCTGACCGCGTACGGCACGCCCGAGCAGCAGGAGCGCTGGCTGCCCCGGATGCTCGCGGGCGAGCTGGTCGGCGGCTACAGCCTCTCCGAGCCGCACGCGGGCTCGGACGCGGGGGCGCTGAGCTGCAAGGCCGAGCCGGTGGAGAAGGGGTACCGGATCACCGGCACCAAGGCGTGGATCACCCACGGCGGCAAGGCCGACTTCTACGCCCTGTTCGCCCGCACCGCGCCCGGCCCGCACGGGGTGTCCTGCTTCCTGGCGCCCGGGCAGGTCGAGGGCCTGACCTTCGGCCCGCCGGAGGAGAAGATGGGCCTGAACGCGGTGCCGACCACCGCCGCGTACTGGGACGGCGCGCTGCTGGAGCGCGACCGGCTGATCGGCGCGGAGGGCCAGGGCCTGCCGATCGCGTTCTCCGCCCTCGACTCGGGCCGGCTCGGCATCGCGGCCTGCGCCACCGGCCTGGCCCAGGCCGCGCTGGACCACGCCGTCGCGTACGCCAACGAGCGCACCACCTTCGGCCGCCGGATCGTCGACCACCAGGGCCTGGGCTTCCTGCTCGCCGACATGGCCGCCGCCGTCGACTCCGCCCGCGCCACCTACCTGGACGCGGCCCGCCGCCGCGACCTGGGCCGCCCGTTCAGCCGGCAGGCCAGCGTGGCCAAGCTGGTCGCCACCGACGCCGCGATGAAGGTCACCACGGACGCGGTGCAGGTGTTCGGCGGCTACGGCTACACCCGGGACTTCCCGGTCGAGCGGTACATGCGCGAGGCGAAGATCATGCAGATCTTCGAGGGCACCAACCAGATCCAGCGCCTGGTGATCAGCCGCCACCTCGCCACCCGCTGACGCCGGACCGGCGTCCGCCGACGCCCACCCGCCGACGCCCACCCGCCGACGCCCACCCGCCGACGCCCATCCCCCGACGTCCACCCGCCCTCGGCCGACGCCGAAAACCCCGCCCCGAAAGGACGTTCCACCATGCAGCTCTCCGGCACCGCCGCCCTGGTCACCGGCGCCGCCTCCGGTCTCGGCGCGGCCACCGCCGCCCACCTGGCCTCGCTCGGCGCCACCGTCTACGGCCTCGACCTGCCCAAGGCGGTGGAGTCCGCCCCCGCGCAACCCGCGGGCGTCACCCTGCTCGGCGCGGACGTCACCGAGGAGCAGCCGGTGCGCGACGCGCTGGCGCGGATCGCCGCCGACGGCCGCCCGCTGCGGCTGGCCGTCAGCTGCGCGGGCATCGCCCCGTCCGCGCGGGTGGTCGGCCGCCGCGGCCCGCACGACCTGGACCTGTTCCGCGGCGTGCTGAACGTCAACCTGGTCGGCACCTTCAACGTGATGCGGCTGGCCGCGGAGGCGATGTCCGCCCAGGAGCCGGACGGGGCCGGGCAGCGCGGGCTGGTGGTCAACACCGCGTCGATCGCCGCCTTCGAGGGCCAGGTCGGGCAGATCGCCTACGCCGCGTCCAAGGCGGGCGTGGCCGGGATGACCATCACCGCGGCCCGCGACCTGGCCCAGTACGGCATCCGGGTGGTCACCATCGCCCCCGGCATCGTCGACACCCCGATGATGGCGGGCTTCTCCGAGGAGGTGCGCTCCGGCCTCGCCGCCACCGTCACCTTCCCGCAGCGACTGGCCCGCCCCGAGGAGTACGCCCGCCTGGTCGCGATGATCGCCGAGCACGACTACCTGAACGGCGAGACCATCCGGATGGACGGCGCGCTGCGGATGGCCGCCCGCTGAGTCACCGCTCCGCGGGCGTGGCCGCGGTGCGGTGCACGCTCTGCACCGCGGCCACGTCCGGGGCCGGGACGGGCGGCGGGACGGCCGCGCTGAGCGCGTTCAGGCGGTGCCGGACGCTGCCCGCGACGCCCTTGCCCAGCAGGTAGCGGGTGGGGGTGGCGGCACCGACCGCGTGGTCGAGCAGCCGGTGGGCCTCCCGGCTGCGGACGCCGGTGTGGGTGAGCACCAGGTGGTCGAGGCGGTGCGGGGCGGCGGCCAGCGCGGCCCCGATCCGGTCGGCGGCGGCCTGGTCGAGCCGGTTGTCGACGGCCCCCAGCACGTGGGCCGCCGGGACCCGCCCGAGGTCCAGCAGCTCCACCCCGGCGGCGGCCGACGCGGCCGTCAACTCGGCCGCCGCGTCCGGCCCGAGGCCCGAACTGGCCAGCGAGAGGCGGCGCAGCCGCCCGTGCGGGGCGGTGCGCAGCGCGGCTGCCAGGGTGCGCGCTCCGACGTCGCCGAGGCCGGCGGCGGAGGCGTACAGCTCGTCGGCGGCTCCGGCGGCGATCAGCCGGGCGAGCGGTTCGGCCGCGGCCGGGCCGAGCGGGTTGCCGCCGACGTAGAGCCGCTCGAAGCGGCGCCCGCCGGTGAGCAGGGCGTCGGCGAGGACGGCCAGCCCGGTGGCGTCCAGGCCGGTCTGCACCAGGTCGAGGGTGCGCAACCGCTCGACGGCGGCGATCAGTTCGGCGGCGGCCTGCCCGGCGCGGATGCCGAGCGGGTTGCGCTTGAGCCAGAGCGCGCGGACGGTCTGCGGCGAGGCGCGCAGCCGGTCGGCGATCCGGCAGGCGCCGGCGGCGGTGATGCCGTTGCAGCCCAGGTAGAGCGTACGGACGGGGGTTTCGGCGGCCCGGGCGGCGAACGCGACCGCGCCGTCGTCGCCGAGGCCGTCGGTGCCGAGCAGCAGGTGCCGGACGGGGGCCTCGCCGTCCTCCCCGCTGCGGGCCGATCCGGCGAGCGCGTCGGCGACCAACCGGGCGCCCTGCGGGCCGAGTTGCTGCTTGCACAGGTCGAGCCGACCGTCCGGGAGGGCGGTGCCGGCCGGGAAGTCGATCCGCCGGTCGGTGCCGCTGCCGCTGCGCAACCAGGCCAGCAGCGGGGCGAGTTCGGCCACCGGGCGGGGCGCCACCGACGGGACTCCGGCGAACTCCTGGGCCATTCCCGCTCCTTGCCGCTCCGCGCCGCCCTCGTCGGGCCGCTCCGCCGGGCTTCCCCTCGGACTCCCCCTCGGGATTCCCCGTCGGGCTTCTCCGGGTGTGGGACCGGCCGGATTCGAACCGGCGTCCTTCGGCTGTGCAGGCCGACGCATCTGCCGCTGTGCTACGGCCCCGCTCCGGGTGACGGGGTCGGTCGGATTCGAACCGACGTCCTCCGGTTCTGGAGACCGGCGCATCGACCGCTGTGCTACGGCCCCGTCGCGGTGATCCTAGGGGCCGCGCTCACCACTCCGCCACCCGGTAATCCTTCAGGAAGACGCCCACGAACGGCTCCCCCGCCTCGCCGCGCACGATCGGGTCGTACACCCGGGCCGCGCCGTCCACGACGTCCAGCGGGGTGCGGAAGCCCGCACCGGCCAGGCGGGACTTCTTGGGCGCCGGGTTCTCGTCGGTGATCCAGCCGGTGTCGACGGCGCACATGTGGACGCCGCGCTCGGCGAGTTCGGCGGCGCTGGTGCGGGTGAGCATGTTGAGGGCGGCCTTGGCCATGTTGGTGTGCGGGTGGCCGGCCGTCTTGTTGCGGACCGCGAACCGGCCCTCCACCGCCGTCACGTTGACGATGTAGCGGGACGGGTGCGGGGAGGCTTCCAGCAGCGGCAGCAGCCGGTCGCAGAGCAGCGCCGGGGCGAGCGCGTTGACCAGCTGGGTCTCCAGCACCTCCGCCGGGTCGAGCCCGCCGAGGGTGGCCGACCAGGAGTTGTGCGGCGCGGTGTCGGGCAGCAGCCCGGCCTCGTCCACCGCCCCGGCGTCGACCCGGCTCGCCGCCAACGCGGTCTCGTCGGCGGCGAGTTCGGCGGCGGGCCAGGCGGCGGTGAGCGCGGGCATCGGGCGGAACCCGGGCGCGTACCCGACCCGGGCCGGGACCGCGCCGGTCGCACCGGCCTCGCCGAGCTCACGGGTCTCACCGGTCTCGCCGGCCGCCAGCAGGGCGTACGACTCGGGCGGGCGGCGCAGGGTCTGCGCCGCATTGTTCACCAGGATGTCCAACGGCCGCCCCTCGGAACGCAGTTGCTCGCACAGGCCGAGCACCTGGCGCGGGTCGCGCAGGTCGATGCCGACGATCCGCAGCCGGTCCAGCCAGCGGTCGCTGCCCTCGGCGGCCCGGAAGCGGCGCAGGGTGTCGTGCGGGAAACGGCTGGTGACGACGAGTTCGGCGCCGTCGCGGAGCATCATCAGGGCCAGCTGGAAGCCGATCTTGACGCGTCCGCCGGTGAGCAGCACCCGTCGGCCGGTCAGGTCGGTGCTGAGCGCGCGGCGGGCGGTGTGGTCGGCGGCGCAGGCGGGGCACAGCCGGTGGTAGAAGCCGTCGACCTGCCGGTAGGGCTGCTTGCAGACGTAGCAGCGCTGCGGGCGGGCGAGGTCGCCGATCGGGGTGTGCCCGGCGGCGGTGGGCAGCGGGGCGTCCTCCCGGCGGGCGGTGCCGCCGGTGGCGGTGGCGCCGACCAGGTCGGCGTCGGCCCGGGCGGTCTCGGTGCGGCGGGCCCGGCGGCGGGTGTGCCGGCCGTCCCGGACGAAGGACTCGGCGCCGCGTTCGGCCCGCAGCCGCACCGGGTGGTCGGCGGGCAGCAGCCACAGGCGGCCCAGCGTCCGCTCGAAGGCGGCGAGTTCGGCCTCGTCCGGCTCCTCCCCGGGGCGGGGCGGGGTCGTGCTCATCGGACGGTCCTCCGGAGGGGGTGCGGCGGGGCGGCGGACGGTGGGCCCGAGCGGAGGGCGGACCGGCGCGCTCCGCACGGGCGGTGCGGCGCGTCCGCCGCTGCGCCACGGGGCCCTCGGGCCTCCCGGGGGCCGGATTCGAACCGGCGTGGTCCGCCATGTCGTAGCGGTGCGACTGCCTCTGCGCGCACGCCCGGGAGGTGACAGCGATGCTAGCGGCACGCCCGGGACGTGCGGAAACCCTTTTGCGCGGCCCGGCCGTCGCGGTGGCGGTCGCCGTCGCGGTGGCCGTCGCCGTCGCCGTCGCGGTGGCCGTCACGGTCACGGTCGCGGTCGGCCGGAACGGCGGCGCGGTCGGCCGGAGCGGCGGCGCGGGCGGCGGCTCCCGGCCCGGGCGGTTTGCCGGGCGAACTACCGGACACACCACAGGGCATGACCGCACCCACTTCACGCATCGTGGTGATCACCGGTGCCAGCGCAGGAATCGGACGGGCGTGCGTCGAGGCGTTCGCCGGGCGCGGCGACCGCCTCGCCCTGATCGCCCGTGGCCGCGCGGGGCTGGAGGCAGCCGCCGCCGAGGCCCGGAAGGCGGGCACGACCGCCCTCGTGATCGAGGCCGACGTCAGCGATCCGCGGGCCGTCGAGGCCGCCGCCGAGCACGTCGAGCGCGAACTCGGGCCGATCGACGTGTGGGTGAACGACGCGTTCACCTCCGTCTTCGCGCCCTTCACCGAGATCTCGGCGGAGGAGTTCCGCCGGGTCACCGAGGTGAGCTACCTCGGCTACGTGTACGCCACCCAGGCCGCGCTGCGCCGCATGCTGCCGCGCGACCGCGGGACGCTGGTGCACGTCGGCTCGGCCCTCGCCTACCGGGGCATCCCCTACCAGAGCGCCTACAGCGGGGCCAAGCACGCCCTGCAGGGCTGGCACGAGGCGCTGCGCTGCGAGTTGCTGGCCGCCGGTTCGGGGGTGCGCACCACGATGGTGCAGATGCCGGCCGTGAACACCCCGCAGTTCGACTGGGTGCTCTCCCGGCTGCCGAACCGCGCGCAGCCCGTCCCGCCGATCTACCAGCCCGAGGTGGCGGCCCGCGCGGTCCTCCGCGCGGCGGACCGTCCGGGGCGGCGCGAGTACTGGGTGGGCGGCAGCACGGTCGCCACCCTGGTCGCCAACGCGGTGGTGCCGGGGCTGCTGGACCGCTACCTGGCCCGGACCGGGCTCGACTCCCAGCAGACCGACCAGCCCCGCCGCGACACCGATCCCGGCAACCTGTGGAAGCCCGTGGACGGCCGGGAGGACCACGGCGCGCGCGGCCGGTTCACCGGCCGCTCCAGCGGCCGGAGCCCGCAGCTGTGGGCCACCACCCACCGGGCCGCCGTCGCCGGGGCGTGCGCCGCCACGGCCGCGGCCGTGGCCCTCGGCTGCTACGCCGGGCGGCGGCGGTGACGGGCGCGGCGGCGCGCGCCGGGGCGGGGAGGGCGGCATGACGGTCTTCCCGCACCCCGCCGAGCGCACCGACGGCGGGCGGGGCCGGTTCGAGCGGCTGGCCGAGTCCGCGTCCAACCTGACCGGCTCGCCGGTGTTCTCGGTGTTCTGCCTGCTGCTGGTGGCGGGCTTCTTCGTGGTGCACGCGCTGGGCCTGTCGACCGAGTGGCAGATCCTGGCGGGGGACGTGATGACCGCCGTGACGCTGGTGCTGCTGGCCCTGCTGAAGAACGCGGAGCGCCGCGCGGAGCACGCCCTGCAGCGCAAGCTGGACGCCATCGCCGCCGCCCTGCTGGAGCAGCACGCGGGCAGCGGCGACCGGGCCCACCGGGACCTGCGCGAGGCGATCCGCCTGGAGGAGCGGCTCTGAGGAGCGGCGCCGGGCAACGGCGCCGGGCAACGGCTGATCGGAGCGGCTGACCGGAGCACTGGTCAGCCGCTCCGATCAGCCGTTCCGGTGTCGGCCCGGCGCTCCGGTCAGGGCTCGCCGACCCGCAGCCAGCGGTGGCCGTACGGCGGCAGCTCGACGCGCGGCGCGCCGGTCCGTTCGACGGCGGCCCCGGTGAGGACGTCGGTCAGTCGGCCGTCGGGCACCCCGGCGGGGGTGGCGGTGGCGGGCCGGTCGGCGAAGTTGTGCAGCACCAGGACGGCCCCGTCCCGGGTGGAGCTGAGGTGGGCGAGGACGGCGGGGTCGCCCGCGTCGAGGATCTCGCAGTGGCCCCAGGCCAGTTCGGGGGCCTCGCGGTAGCCCTGGGCGAAGGAGCGCATCCGGGTCAGCAGCGAGTGCGGGTCGTGGGCCTGGTCGCGGACGTTGACGTGCTCGGGGCCGTAGGCGCCCCGGGTCAGCGGCCGGGGGTAGCGGTCCGGGTTTGCGTCGGAGAAGCCCGCGGTCGGCTCCGGGGTCCACTGCATGGGGGTGCGGACGGCGAGCCGTCCGTCGGCGGCGAGGTTCTCGCCCATGCCGATCTCCTCGCCGTAGAAGAGCACGGGCGTGCCGGGCAGGGTGAACAGCAGGCTGTAGGCGAGGTCGATCCGGCGGCGGTCGCCGCCGACCATGGGGGGCAGTCGGCGGCGCAGGCCGCGGCCGTACAGCTGCATGTCGGCCTCGGGGCCGAACGCCGCGAAGACCTCGTCGCGTTCGGTCGTGGAGAGCTTGTCGAGGGTGAGTTCGTCGTGGTTGCGCACGAAGGTGGCCCAGTGCGCGTCGCGCGGCGGCCGGGGGCGTTCGCGCAGTGCGTCGGCCAGCGGGGCGGCCTGCTGCCGGGCCATCGCCAGGTACATCCGCTGCATGCCGATGAAGTCGAAGCACATCGTCAGCTCGTCGCCGCCCGAGGCGGGGTCGCCGAAGAACCCGAGCGTCTCCTCGTAGGGCAGGTTGACCTCGCCCAGCAGCATCGCCTCGCCGTTGCGGCGGCCGAGGAAGGCCCGCAGGTCGGCCAGGTACGCGTGCGGGTCGGGCAGGTCGTCGGCGTCCACCTGTCCGGCGGTCTCCAGCAGGAACGGCACCGCGTCGACCCGGAAGCCGGACAGGCCCAGCTGCGTCCAGAAGCCCATGATCCGGGCTATCTCGTCGCGGACCTCGGCGTTGGTGACGTTGAGGTCGGGCTGTTCCTTGTAGAAGCGGTGGAAGTAGTACTGGCCGGTGGGTTCGTGGTACTGCCACAGGCTCTGCTCGGCGTCGGGGAAGGTGACGCCCTGCGGGCCGTCCGCGGGCGGGGTGTCGCACCACACGTACCAGTCGCGCCGGCGGGCGTCCCGGCCGGAGCAGGCGTCCCGGAACCACGGGTGGTGGTCGGAGGTGTGGTTGACGACCAGGTCGGCGATGACCCGCAGGCCCCGGTCGCGGGCGGTGCGGACGAACTCGGTGAACTCGCCGAGGGTGCCCAGCCGGGGGTCGACGGCGTAGTAGTCGGTGATGTCGTAGCCGTCGTCGCGCTCGCGGGTCGGGTGGAAGGGCATCAGCCACAGGCAGGTCACGCCGAGCCGGACCAGGTGGTCGATCCGCTGGGTGAGGCCGACGAAGTCGCCGACGCCGTCGCCGTTCCCGTCCTGGAAGGTCTCGACGTCCAGGCAGTACACGACGGCGTTCTTCCACCACAGGTCGGAGGTCTCGGTCAGTCTCATCGGGCGTTCTTCCCTCCGGTTTCGGTGAGTCGGTGCACGCGGGCCTCCCAGGGCGCGAGGACGGTGGGGGCGCCGGGCTGCGGGGTGGCGCCGAACTGCGGGGCGTCGGCGGCGGGCAGGTTTCCGAGGAGCAGTTCGGCGTCCCGCCAGCGCGGCGGCAGGTCGACCGGCACGTGCTCGCCGGTGAAGTTGCCGAGGACGAGCAGGGTGGTGCCGCGGTGGTGGCGGGTGAAGGCGTACACTCGCTCGTCCTCGGGCAGCAGCGGGGTGAAGTCGCCGTGCACGACGGCCGGTTCGCGGTGGCGCAGGGCGATCAGCCGACGGTAGTGGTGGTAGACCGAGTCGGGGTCGCGCCGGGCGTCGGCGGCGTTGACGGTGGTGTGGTTCGGGTTGACCGCGATCCACGGGGTGCCGGTGCTGAACCCGGCGCCGGGCGAGGCGTCCCACTGCATCGGCGTCCTGGCGTTGTCCCGGCCCATGGCCCGCAGTCCGCGCAGCACCCGCTCCGGGTCCTGCCCGGCCGCGAGCGCCTGCGCGTAGTGGTTGAGCGACTCGATGTCGCGGAAGTCGTCGATCGAGGCGAACGGGGCGTTGGTCATGCCCAGTTCCTCGCCCTGGTAGACGTACGGGGTGCCGCGGTGCAGGTGCAGGACGGTGGCGAGCATGGTGGCCGAGCGCGCCCGGTGGCGGGGGCCGTCGTCGCCGAACCGGGAGACGATCCGGGGCTGGTCGTGGTTGCTCCAGTACAGGCTGTTCCAGCCGGTGTCGGCCAGGCCCCGCTGCCAGCGGGCCAGGGACGCCTTCAGGTCGGTGAGCCGCAGCGGCTTCGGGTCGAACTTCCCGCCGGGGCCGTGGTCCAGGCTGACGTGCTCGAACTGGAAGACCATGTCGACCTCGGCCCGCACCGGGTCGGTGAACAGCCGCGCCTGCTCGACCGTCACCCCCGGCATCTCCCCCACCGTCAGCAGCCGGCCCGGGTGGCGGGCGAACACCTCGCGGTGCATCTCCCGGAGGTACTCGTGCACCCTCGGCCCGCAGAGGTAGGACGGCGAGCCGTCGCCGTACGGGCCGTCGCCGCGCAGCGGGCCGTCCGGCAGGGCCGGGTCCTTGGAGATCAGGTTGACGACGTCCATCCGGAAGCCGTCCACGCCCCGCTCCAGCCACCAGCGCATCATCGCGTACACCGCCTGCCGCATCGCCGGTTCCTCCCAGTTGAGGTCCGGCTGCCCGGGGGCGAACAGGTGCAGGTAGTACGCGCCGGACGCCCCGTCGTACGTCCAGGCCGGGCCGGAGAAGAACGAGCCCCAGTTGTTCGGTTCGGGGGCGTGCGGTCCGCCCGTGCGCGGTCCGCCGGTGCCCGGTCCGGCGTCCGCGCGGGGCGGGCGCCACCAGTACCAGGAGCGTTTGGGGCTCGCCGGGTCGCGGGACTCCTGGAACCACGGGTGCCGGTCCGAGGTGTGGTTCACCACCAGGTCCATCACCAGCCGCATGCCGCGCGCGTGCACGGCCGCCAGCAGCCGGTCGAACGCCGCCAGGTCGCCGAAGAGCGGGTCGACGTCCTGGTAGTCGCTGATGTCGTAGCCGTTGTCGGCCTGCGGCGACGGGTACACCGGCGACAGCCACAGCACGTCGACGCCCAGTTCGGCGAGGTGGTCGAGCCGCCCCGTGATGCCGTCCAGGTCGCCGATCCCGTCGCCGTCGGAGTCGGCGAAGCTGCGGGGGTAGACCTGGTAGACGACCGCCGACCGCCACCACGCCCCGTCCGGCTCCGCCGTGCTCCCCTCGTCCTCCCGGCCCACCGGACCGTCCCTCCCGTCCTCGGTCACCGCACCGTCCTCCTCCCGCTCGCCGCACCGTCCACGGCCCCCTCCTTCCCCCTGGCGCCGGATCCACCGGACCGGTTCCGGCCGATCGGGAGCGGGGGCGGCGGCCGGGCGGATCGTGGGCGTGCGGGGTCGGGCGGACGGCCGGGTGAACCGGGGGCGGCCCGGTCCGAAGGACCTGTTCGGCCGGCGGGCCAACGCCTCGCCGGGCCGCCCACCCCGCCGCTCCTGCGCGACCTGCGCGACCTGTGCGACCTGCACCCGGCCGCGTGCGAGAACTCGCTGCACTGGGAGATGCTCGCCCAGCTCGCCCAGCTCGCCCGGGCCACCGGCGACCGCCGCCTCCTCGACCTCTCCCCCGCCTGCCACCCGCAGCCACCGCGTCAGATCCGCTGGACCGACACCGTGATCAGGACGCAAGGACGCAGTCACCCCAGTCGCTGACCAGCCTGTGAGCCGTGGCGACCATTTCCCGGGCCGGGACCGTTCCCCGGGCCGGGACCGTTCCCCGGCCCGGCCCGGGAAGCGGCGCGGTCAGTCCGGTCAGTCCTCGTCGCCGCCCGAACCGGGTTCGGCGAGCTTGCGGTGGGCCCTGGCCTTGAGGCTGTCGGGCAGCACCTTGCTCGCCAGGCCCTGCGCCTTCGTCTTCGCGGAGCCCGCGACGACCTTGTCCCGGCCGGCCATGAGGGCCTCGAAGCCCTGCCGGGCGACCAGGGCCGGGTCGTCCTTGTCCTGCCGGCCGATCCGGGTGTCCTCCATGTCCGCGCGGCGGAAGAAGTCGGTGTCGGTCGGTCCGGGCATGAGCGCGGTGACGGTGACCCCGGTGCCCTCGAGTTCGTCACCGACCGCCTGGGCGAAGGACTGGAGGAAAGACTTCGAGGCGTTGTAGACGGCCTGGAACGAGCCCGGCGTCATCGAGGCGACGGAGGAGGTGATCAGCAGCCGGCCCTCGCCCCGGGCTGCCATCCCCCCGAGCAGGTGCTTCGCCAGGCGGACGGTGGCGGTGACGTTGAGGTCGATGATGTCGGTCTCGTCCTCGATGTCGGTGTCGAGGAACGCGCCGCCCCGGCCGATGCCCGCGTTGAGCGCGGCGGCCGCGACGGGGCGCCCGGTGGCGGTGATCGCCGCGCGGAGTTCCTCCACCCCTCGCCGGCGGCGCAGGTCGGCCCGGACGGCCTCGACGGACGTGCCGGTGGCGCGCAGCCGGTCGGCGGCGGCGGACAGTCCGTCGTCCTCCGCGTTCACCAGCAGGTCGAAGCCGTGTTGGGCGAACTGCCAGGCCAGTTCGTAGCCGATGCCGCTGGACGCGCCGGTCACCACGGCGAACGGCTGGCCGGACGGGGTCGGATGAGAAGTGCCCATGCGGGGCGCATGCCCGGCTCCCCGCGGCGGAACCGTCGGAGGCGGGCCGGACGCCCGGCGGTTCGGGGCCCCGGCGGAGCGCACCGGCCGCGTCGGCGGGGACCGCCGGAGCCGCGCCGCCCGCACCGCCCTGCGCGCCACCTCGGAAAGCCCCCCGCCGTCCCCGGCCCCCCTCCGCCCACCGCCCACCGCCCACCGCCCACCGCGCCGATGACCCGCGCGCCCGTCCCCTGGCCCGCACCAGCGCGGGCGTCGTCACCGAGGGGGGAGGGGGATCGGCCGGGGCCGGGCGCGGGGGTGCGCGGGCCTCAGCGGGCCAGGAACTCCAGCAGCGCCCGGTTCCACTCCGCGGCGTGGCTCACGTTGACGCCGTGCGGGCCGCCCGGGAGCAGGTGGACCCGGCTGCCGGGCAGCGCCGCACGGGTGCGGGCACCGGAGCCCTCGAACGGGACGGTGGCGTCGCTGTCGCCGTGTAGCACCAGGGTCGGCAGCGGCCCGAACTTCTCCAGGTCGGCACGGAAGTCGGTGGCGCCGAAGATCGTCATGCACTCCAGGGCGGCCTTCTTGTCCGCCTGGTCGCACAGGGCGCGGGCCTCGCGGAGCTGCTCCTCGGTGACCTTCAGCTCGCCGTCCGCGGAGAAGAACTCCCGCATGAACCCGTCGTAGAAGGCGTCCTGGTCCTCGGCGAGCGAAGCGGCCGTCCCGGCCGCCGCCTCCTCGGTCAGCGGGCCCTGCGGGTTGTCGCGGGTCCGCAGCATGAAGGGCGTCACGGCGGAGGCGAGCACGACGCCGCGCAGCCGCTCCGTGCCGTACGAGGAGACGTAGCGCGCGACCTCGCCGCCGCCCATCGAGAAGCCGACCAGCGTGACGTCGCGCAGGTCCAGCTCGGTGAGCAGGGCGTTCAGGTCGTCGGCCAGGGTGTCGTACGTGTAGCCCAGGAAGGGCTTGTCGCTGCGGCCGAACCCCCGGCGGTCGTAGGTGACGACGCGGTACCCGGCCTCGGCGAGGGCCGGCACCTGGTACTTCCACGACTCGCCCGACAGCGGCCAGCCGTGGATCAGGACGACCGGGCGGCCCGGCCCGCCGGTGTCGTCCACGTGCAGCGCGGTGTCGCGGAACAGCCCGTGGTGGGCGGTGACCTCGGACATGGGTGCTTCCTCCTGGACCTGGACGCGGTGGGGTAACCGCGACTACCCGCGCTCCGCCGTCCGACGCGCCCACCGCCCGCCGTTCCCCCGAACGGGACCGCCCGGCGGCTCCCCACGCGCCGGCCGCCGGCTCAGGTCGTGCGGCGGCGGCGTTTCATCTCCGCCTCCGCCAGGTGCCGCCGTTCCCCGGCGAGCGCCCGGCGCACCCGCTCCTCCACCTCCGCGAAGCGCCGGTGGTAGCCGTCCTCGTACGCCTCGACCACCTCGAAGGTCCACATCCCGGGCAGCACGTCGGCCCCCTGCACCTCGCGCTCGACCAGGTCCGCCTGCTCGTGGTGGCCGGCCGCCCGCAGCGCCCGCACCGCCTCGCCCAGCAGCCGGTCGGCGCCGCCGGTCAGCTGGTGGAAGTCGTACAGCCGCCCGCGCGCCCGCTGCGTCGTCTCGAACGCCTCCGACAGCAGGCCCAGCGCCTCGACCGTGGCCCGGTCCGGCCCCCGGTCGCCGCCTCCGCCGGTCTCCCGGCCCGCTTTCCGCACACCCATGGACAGCTCCCTCGTCGCGACCCCGGAACGGACACCACGTCCGGCGGCTGCCCACTCCCGCCCCGCCGACACCGGCCGTCCGGCCCGGTCACCCCTGCGCCGGACAGCGCTTCGCCTTCCGGACCGGCCGGGAGCGGAACGGTTCGTCCACCGTGCCGCGGACCCGGGCCCGGGCGGCGCAGGCCGACCGGGTGCCCGCTCGGGTGCTCGCTCGGGGCGCCGACGCGTGACCGTGCGACCGGTGGCTCACCGGGCGTTTCGTCCCCCTACAGGGCCCGGGTCCCGCGCGGGTCGTCGTGTCCGGTGAGCCCGGCGTCGTGGGCGGTGTCGACGTGCACCGGGGCCTTGGCCTCGGGGCGGACGGCGTCGAGCACCGGGTAGGGGCGGGGGAAGGGCGTGCCGATCCGGAAGCGGTGGGCGAGGACGTCGGCGAACGCGGCCGCGATCCGGATCTCGCCGTTGGGGTTGGGGTGGGTGTCGTCCCAGGTGTGTTCGGCCGCGGTGAACTCGACGGCGGTGTCCGCGACTTCGATGGGCGACAGGGGGCGCCGCAGTTCGGCGGCGACGGCCCGGATGCGGTCGTTGCACTTGGCGACCCGCCGGGCGAAGGCGAAGTCGGCGGTGGCCCTGGCGGTCTCCAGGACGGTGCCCAGGACGAGGCGCACCGCGTGGTGCCCGGCCCGGGCGTTGGCGATGAACTCCCGCAGGTGGGCTTCGAGTTCGTCCGGGGTGGCGTCGTACCAGACGATGTCGTTGATCCCGAGCAGGACGAGCACGAAGTCGGGCCGGTGGGCGGCGACCTGCTCCCGGACCAGGGTCTTGGCCACCACGTAGGGCTGCCCCCACTTGGCGGCGTGGTCCTTGTCGAAGGCCGCATCCGCGTAGGTGTCGTCGCCGTCGCCGGTCTCTTCGGTGCGGATGTTGTCCAGGGTCTTGTACGGCCCGACGAAGTCGACCTCGACCCCGCACGCGCGCAGGTGCTTCCAGAGCCGGTAGCGCCAGGTCCAGTCCCCGCTGCTGCCGTGGCTGATCGAGTCCCCCACGATCATCAGCGAGACCTCCACCCGTTCGGGGACGTCGTAGTCGACAGGTGCCACGGTGCACTCCCTCGGTCGGACCGGCCCGCGAGGAGCGGGGCTCCCGCCATCGTCGGACCGCCACCGACCGGACGGGCCCGGAACGGCCACCGACCAGCCCAACGGGTGAACCCGCGCCGGTGCCGGCAGCGTCTCCTGCGGCCCCGGCCTGACGGGCCGCCGAGCCCACCGCTCCGGAGCCGTCCTCACCGGCTCGGGTTGCCAGGTGGGGCGGACAACCCCGGGGTCCCGTCGCTCCGCCCGGAGGTAGCCGCCTGACCTGGACGGACGGCGGGATCCGGCCTCCGGGGCCCGGCTCCTCGGTTCCGTGCCGCCCTTGACCGATGATCACAGGAGCTGGCAGCGTGCCGGTATGCCCGCGGCCGGGCAACGAGGCGGCGGCCGGGGCCGGGAGACGCAGGGACGGACAGATGGCACCGGACACGGCCGCTCGACGGGATTCCGCCGCTCACCTCGACTTTCGCGCTGCGCGGGACCACCTGCTGCGCACCCGCGACGACCTGGACGCCGCCCGCGGCTTCCCGCGCCCGACGGGCGAGCACTTCAACTGGGCGCTGGACTGGTTCGACGTCCTGGCGGAGGGCAACGGGGCGGTCGCGCTGCGGGTGGTCGACCTGGACGCGGACGGGGCGCAGCTGGGCGAGAGCGCGCTGAGCTTCGCCGAGCTGAGCGAGCGCTCGGACCGCACCGCGGGCTGGCTGCGCGAGCAGGGCGTGGCGCGCGGGGACCGCATCCTGCTGCTGCTGGGCAACCAGGTGGCGCTGTGGGAGGTGATGCTCGCGGCGATCAAGCTGGGCGCGGTGGTCATCCCGGCCAGCACCCTGCTGACCGCGGACGACCTGGCCGACCGGCTCTCCCGCGGCCGGGTGCGGCACGTGATCGCCGAGTCCGCGCTCACCGGGGGCTTCGCCGAACAGGACGGCGACCGGACCAGGATCGCGGTCGGCGCGCCCGTCCCCGGCTGGCTGCCCTACGCCGAGGCGGCCGGCTTCGACGGCGGCTTCACCCCGGACGGGCCGACCCGGGCCGAGGACCCGCTGCTGCTGTACTTCACCTCCGGCACCACCAGCAGCCCCAAGCTGGTGCAGCACACCCACCGCTCCTACCCGGTGGGGCACCTGTCGACGATGTACTGGATCGGCCTGCGCCCCGGCGACGTCCACCTGAACGTGTCCTCGCCCGGCTGGGCCAAGCACGCCTGGAGCAACTTCTTCGCCCCGTGGAACGCCGGCGCGGAGATCCTGATCGTCAACCAGCCCCGCTTCTCGGCCCGCCCGCTGCTGGACGCCCTCGTCCGCCACCAGGTCACCTCGTTCTGCGCGCCGCCCACCGTGTGGCGGATGCTGCTGCTGGAGGACCTGGGCCGGTGGCAGCCGCCGCTGCGCGAACTCGTCGGCGCGGGCGAACCGCTCAACCCCGAGGTGGTCGAGCAGATCGAACGCGCCTGGGGCGTCGCCCTGCGCGACGGCTACGGCCAGACCGAGACTACCGCCCAGATCGGCAACACCCCGGGGCAGCCGGTCAAGCCCGGCTCGATGGGCCGCCCGCTGCCCGGCTACCAGGTCGTCCTGGTCGACCCGGTCACCGGGGAGGAGATCACCGGCGAGGGCGTCGACGGCGAACTCTGCCTGCCCCTGGCCTCCGCGCCGCTCGGCCTGATGACGGGCTACCAGGACGACCCCGAACGGCACGCCCGGTCCACGGCCGGCGGCCGCTACCACACCGGCGACGTCGCGCAACGCGACGCAGACGGCTACTACACCTTCGTCGGCCGGGCCGACGACGTCTTCAAGAGCAGCGACTACCGGCTGTCGCCGTTCGAGCTGGAGAGCGTGCTGATCGAGCACCCGGCGGTGGCCGAGGCCGCGGTCGTCCCCTCCCCCGACCCGCTGCGGCTCTCGGTGCCCAAGGCGTACGTCATCCTGGCCCCCGGCCACGAACCCGACGCCGAGACCGCCCGCTCCATCCTCGCCTTCACCCGCAAGCGGCTCGCCCCCTACAAGCGCATCCGCCGCCTGGAGTTCGCCGACCTCCCCAAGACCATCTCCGGCAAGATCCGCCGCATCGAACTGCGCCACCTCGAAGAGGCCCGGCACGCCGGCGCCGAGCAACCCGACGCCGTCCCGGCCCGCGGCGAGCGCGAGTTCTGGGAGGAGGACTTCCCCGGCCTCAAGGACGCCTGACCCGCCGGCGCGTCCCGGCCCAGCCGACCGGGCGGCCCCGGTGGAGGGCGAAGGAGGGGACCAGGAACTCGGTCGGCAGTTCCTCGCGGTCCAGCAGCCGCTTCATGGCCGGACTGGTCCCCTCCCCGAGAACCGCTGCCGGCACCGCGCCCGTCGCCTCCGGATCCACCGGCCCGCCGTACGTCCCGCCGGGAGCGAGCGGACGGGCTGAACGCGGCCGGACTGGTCGACCGGACGCGCGCCTGCGTGGCCGCCTCCCCCGTACGCGCCCCGACGCCCTGCTCGGCGACAAGGGCCATGGCAGCAACCCCACCGTCGGGAACCGCGCAAACGCCCGATCCCGCCCGTCATCTCCCGCCGCGGTCAGCCCGACATCATCGGCCTTGGCAAGCTCCGCTATGCCTTCGTCCCACTCACCTGCGCACTCATCCACCGGCGACGCCTCGACCGACAGGCACAGTGCTCGTGTGACGAGTTCTTCGCACACACGCCCGGCGACGAGAGTCCGCGCGAATAAAATTTGAGGTTCATCTGAGCTTCACGGTCGGCTCCGTAGAGATTTGTCCAATATTGGATCAAAAAGAAGCAAAAGACCTTCTTGATTTTCTCGCTCTTGATGTGGCGTCAGGACCGCCTGCGGGGGTATGTTCTTGGCCATCGACCACCAGGGTCGCACGCAGGGCCGATTGGGCTGGTCCGGAATTTTCCGTGCAGCAACCCCGGGCCTGGAAATCCTGCATGCAGCAGAATTCCCCCAGAGGGCTTTTCGAGAAGCCCGGCCCGCCCGGCCAGTCGGAGGCCCCTGCAGCGGTGAGGGCGGAAATGCAATTGCGTCCACCCTCGCCATCCTTTCCTTGAAATCGGGGGTTTCACATGTCGAAGAAGGTTTTTGCCAGGCTGGCGACCGTCCTCGCAGTTCCCGTGCTCGTCGTGGGGGTCACCAGCAGCCCCGCCTTCGCCACGGACCAGAACGTCTACCTCTACTCCGGCAACACCATCGTCGGCGGCCTGAAGTTCATCGACGACGGCGACGACTGGGAGCTCTGGGACCACTACGCGGACGGCCACGGCGTCCGGGCGTACATTCAGGTGCGCGCCACCGGGAACTGGTACGACTGGGACAACGGCTCCTGGTACAACGGCAAGGGCGCGGGGACGATGGTCAAGAAGACCGACGGGAACCTCTACTCGATAAACGACTACCGCGCCCAGGTGTGCACGGTTGACGGCGCCAACGACAAGACCCCGGTCCGGTGCTCCGCCTGGATGTACGTCAACGAGTGAATTTCACCGATGCGGCGGACGGGGTGAACAGAAAAACGGCCGCCCATTGACCAACCACCGGCGCATCCGGATCGCAGATCCGCGCCGCTCTCCAGCAATACGGAGAGACAGCCGGAAGCGCCAAAGATTCCATGACTCACACAGGGGGAATTCCGTGTCCAAGAATATGGTCGCCCGAGCGGCGGCTCTCCTCGCCGTTCCCGCCCTGATCCTCGGCATCAGCAGCCCGGCCTCGGCTACGGACCAGTCCGTATCTCTCAAGGTCGACGGCCACACCGTCGCCAGTCTGAAGTTCATCGACGACGGCGACGACTTCGAGCTCTGGGACCGCTATGCCGACGGCCACGGCGTGCGGGCGTTCATCGAGGTCAACAACGGAACCTGGCAGGAATGGGGCTCCTTCTACAACGGCAAGGGAGCCGACACGTACGTCAGGAAAACCGATGGCAACCTCTACTCCTGGAACAAGTACCGGGCCCAGGTGTGCACCGTGGACGGCGCGGGGGACACGAGCCCGGTCCGCTGCTCGGCCTGGATGAGCATCAGCGAGTAGCTCCCGGCGCGAGCGCCGGATCGGCCGAAGAGCGCCCGCTGCCCGTGGCGAGGCAGCGGGCGCGTTCCACCGCGGCAAGCCGGTGCGTGTGTCGTGAAGGAGTTCGCCCCTCCGTCGGACGGTACGGCGAACGTTCCGCCGGCGCCGGTGTGGGCCGTGTCGGCCAGGGCGGGGGCCCGGAGCCGGACGCGGGTCTTCACGATCCGGTGGGTGCGGGCGGCGGTCTCCCTCGCGGGTGACGGTCAGCAGTGACCAATGAGGCTTCCTGGCTGGTTGCTTGAGACGCGAGACGTCTCACTCGACCGCTAGGGAGCCTCGTTCGTTCTGCCCTCTTCCCGACCACCCGGCCGCCACCCGATCGGCGGCCGTCCGGAAAAGGCCCACGGGCAGGTGGTGCGGAGCCGGTCGAGCCAGGTGCGGATGTCCTTGGCCGTGAGAGGGGCGATCTCCTTCCGGGCCCGGGGGCGGGCATGCCTCTTCCGCCCGGCCGCAGGGCGTACCGGCGCGCTGCCGGCGCCTGTGATCACCGGCCAAGAGCGCCGCCGCAGGTGAACCGCCCGCCCCCGGCCCTCCGGCCCGTGTCCGCCGTCTGGAGTTCGCCGGCCTCGAGGACGCCTGAGCCGAGGGGGACGGGACCCGTGGTGCCAGCCGAGGAGTCCCGTCCCCGTGGTGTGCGCGGCGGCCGACCCTGGCTCCGCGCACACCTGTCCTTCGTGGGGCGGGGGCCGTCGGCTTGGTGCCGGTCCCGGAGGTTCACCCGATCGGCCCAGTGCGGGGCGCGTCGGTCCCGGTCAGGGGCGGGTGGGTCCGGGACGGAGGGGGCGGGGCCGCCGTCGGGGCGGAGGGGGGGCGGGGTCGGGACGGACGGGGCCGGGCGGTGCGGCCGGACGGTTCGGCCGGACGGGTGAGGGGGCTGGGCCGCGAGGGTGATCGGGGCACGCCGGAAGCCGGGTCGGGACGAACCGGGGGCGGCGGCGGAGGACAGTACGTGTCGGCCGACCCGCCGCACGACATCCCCACGGCCCGCATCCGGTACGGATGCGGACGACCGTTCCCGAACCGGAAATCGGAGACTCCTTGATGAGCCTTCTTCGTCGATCCACGGGTCGCAGCTCCGCTGCCCGAGGAGCCGCGGTCCTCACCGCGCTCGCCCTCGGCATGGCAGGCACCGCCCTGCTCGGCACCGGCGCCGGCACCTCCTCGGCGTCCAGCCACCGCGAGGCTCCGCTGATCGCCGCCGACCCGCAGGTCGACAACACCGACGTGTACGCCTTCACCAGCCCGGACAACCCGGACACGGTCACGCTGATCGCCAACTGGCTCCCGTTCCAGGAGCCCAACGGCGGCCCGAACTTCTACCCGTGGGCCGACGGCGCGCACTACGACATCAACATCGACTCGCAGGGCACCGGGCAGCCGGACGTCACCTACCGGTGGACCTTCCACACCGAGGACCTGCGCGGCACCGACACCTTCCTCTACGACAAGGGGCCGGTGAACAACCTCGACGACGACACGCTGCGCTTCCGCCAGTACTACACGCTCCAGGAACTGCACCCGAACTGCGCCCCGGTGACGCTGGTCGAGCACGGCCAGGCGGCCCCGTCCGACACCGGCCGGGCCTCGATGCCCGACTACGGGCGGCTGCGGCAGCAGGCCACCGTCCAACTCCCCGGCGGCGGGCAGACGGTGGCCACCCAGGCCGCCGACCCGTTCTTCCTCGACCTGCGGGTCTTCGACCTGCTGTACGGCGGCGACCTCTCCGAGGTCGGCCAGAACACCCTGGCCGGGTACAACGTCAACTCCGTGGCGCTGCAGATCCCCAAGAGCCGCCTCGCCTACAAGGGCGACCCGACCCGCAACCCGGTCATCGGCGTCTGGTCGAGCACCGAGAAGCAGAGCATGAAGCTCAGCCCGGGCAAGTCCGACCCGGTCGGCCCGTACGTCCAGGTCTCGCGGCTGGGCAACCCGCTGGTCAACGAGGTCGTCGTCCCGGCCGGGCTCAAGGACGCCTTCAACGCGCTGCCCCCGTCCGAGGACCACAACCAGCCCGCCGTGGTGGCCAAGGTCCTCGACCCCGAGGTGCCCAAGCTCGTCCAGGCGATCTACGGCCTGCCCGCGCCCGCCACGCCGCGTACCGACCTGCAGGAGATCTTCCTGACCGGCATCGCCAAGGCCGCGGACGGGCCGCTCGCCGTCGACCTCAACTCGCAGCTGATGAACCAGGACATCGACCCGAACCGGTTCGTCCCCGCGGAGGAGCTGCGGCTGAACCTGACCACTCCGGTGACGCCGAAGCCGGACCGCCTCGGCGTCCTGAACGGCGACTTCCAGGGCTTCCCCAACGGCCGTCGCCTCGGCGACGACGTCGTCGACATCGCCCTGCAGGTCGTCGAGGGCGCCACCCCCGGCAAGTTCGTCCAGGCCCTGGCCGCCGGCGACAAGGTCAACGGGCCCGACCGGCCGTTCGCCGCGACCTTCCCGTACCTCGCCCTGCCGTACGACAAGGCCGTCAACCAGAAGTGACCATCCGCGCGGCGGCCCCGGCCCGGGGCCGCCGCCGGCCACTCCGCCGACCACGCCGACCACGCCGACCACGCCGCCGATCGAGGACCGAACTCCCGTGCGCCGTCTCCCCCTTGTGCTCGCCACCGTCCTGGTGTGCGGCGGCCTCGCCGCGGCCGGCGGCCTGACCGACCCGCCGCGGTCGGCCACCGCCGCGCCCGCCGCCCAGGCCGCACCCGCGCACCCGGCCGCGCCGCCGCCGGGCGGCGCGCTCGCCGCCGCGATCGGCGCCGACCAGCGGCACCTGCGCGCCCGCCCCGACGACGCCGCGGTCTGGGCCCGGCTCGGCGGCGAGTACGTCGAACAGGCCCGGCTGACCGCCGACGCCTCCTACTACCCGAAGGCCGACGAGGCACTGCACCGCTCGCTCACCCTCGCCCCCACCGGCAACACCGACGCGCTCACCGGCCTCGGCGCCCTCGCCAACGCCCGCCACCTGTTCGCCGAGGCCGCCGACCACGCCCGGCAGGCCCTGGACGGAGCCCCGCTGCACTGGCAGGCGTGGGCGGTCCTCACCGACGCCCGCACCCAGCTCGGCGACGACACCGGCGCCACCGAGGCCGCCCAGCACCTGCTCGACCTGCACCCCGGCACCGCGTCCTTCACCCGCGCCGCCTACGACCTCGAACAGCACGGCCGGCCCGAGGACGCCGCCGACGCCCTGCGCCGCGCCCTCGACGGCGCCTACGACCCCGGCGACAAGGCGTTCTGCCTCCACCAGCTCGCCGAACTCGACCGCACCGCCGGCCGCACCGACGCCGCCCTGGACGGCTACCGCCGCGCCCTGGCCGCCGACCCGACGTACACCGCCGCCCTCGCCGGACAGGCCCGCGCCGAAGCCGCCCTCGGCCGCACCGACGACGCGCTCGCCCACTACGCGCAGGCCGCCGCCGCGGTGCCGCTGCCCCAGTACCTGCTCGAACTCGGCGAACTCCACGAGTCCCTCGGCCACCCCGGACAGGCCGCCGAGCAGTACCGGCTGCTGCGCGCCGAAGCCGACCTCGCCGCCGCGGGCGGCGTCGTCGACGACCTGACGCTCGGCCAGTTCGAGGCCGACCACGGCGACCCGGCCACCGCCGTCCGGCTGCTGCGCGCCGAATGGGACCGGCGCCACCACGTGCTGGTCGCCGACGCCCTCGCCTGGGCCCTGCACCGCACCGGCGCCGACCGCGAGGCGCTCGGCTACGCCGACCTCGCCCTCGCCCACGGCTGGCACAACGCCCTCTTCCGCTACCACCGCGGCGAGATCGAACGCGCCCTCGGCCGGACCGACCAGGCCCGCGCCGACCTCGCCGGGGCACTGGCCACCGACCCGCGGTTCGACCCGCTCCAGGCGCCCCTGGCCCGCTCGGACCTGGCGGCGCTCACCCCCTGATCTTGTGCCGGGACGCACCCGACCGGGTGAACCACCGCCCCTCGGCCACGCCGCCGGCACGAGCACCCCGAATGACCGGTGCCGCCCCGTCCGGGGCGGCACCCGACCGAAACCAAGGAGCAGACATGTCCCGTACCCGCACGTACTTCGCCGTCGTCGCGCTGGCCGCCACCGCGGTGCTCGGCACCGCCGGCGCGGCCTCGGCGTCCGCCGGCGCCGAGGGCGTGGCCGTCGGCTCGCCCGGCGTCCTCTCCGGCAACGTGATCCAGATCCCCGTGCACATCCCGGTCAACCTGTGCGGCAACAGCATCAGCCTGATCGGCGCGCTGAACCCGGCGTTCGGCAACTCCTGCGCCAACATCGGCTGACCCAGCCTCTGCCGATAGACCGGGAGACCGGAAAACCGGGAGACCGGAAGGCCGGAAGACCGGAAGACCGGAAGGCCGACCCGGGCCGGGAGACCGGCTCCGGGTCGGCGCCGTTCTCGCCGACGGCCGCCGCCCCGTGTCCCCGCCCCGCGCCCGTGCCCCGTGTCCCCGACAGGACGGGGCGGGCCGGGGATCAGGGTTTGCCGTCGGCGAGGTCGGCGATCCGGCCGACCAGCAGGTGGTACGACTCCTGGGCCGGGATGACCTCGCTGAGCTTGGCGCCGCCGGTGAGCGCGTCGGTGTTCCGGGTGCAGTTGGTGGCGGCGGTCTCCATCTGGTCGAGGGCCTGCTGCCAGTAGGTCTGGGCGGTTGCGTCGGGGATGGCCCGGTGGTCCCGGGCCTTCTTGATGTCGTCGAGGACCTGTTGGCAGTGCCTGGTGTTGTCGGCCGAGGTGCCGTTGGCGTTGAGCAGGACCTTGAGGTCCTCGCCGATCACCCGGGTCTGTTCCTTGCCGCCGTCCTTGGACCAACTCGCCGTCGTGTCTACCCCGTCGGAGGAGCAGGCCGCCAGGACGGTGGCCAGCAGGACGGCGGGGAGCAGGGCGAACGCCCCGCGGCGGAGCGAACGCTGGTGCTGCTGCAGGGGCATGGACACGTCCTTCGTCCGGGGTGGTGGTGGTCGAGCTGTCGAGCTGTCGAGCTGGAGCCTGCCAGGGTGCTCTGACATCCCGTCAGGACGCTGCCCGTCGGTGACGCGCCCAGCGGGGACGCACCGGTCGGGGGCGGGCGGCAAGTGGCGGGGTCTTCCGGCGTGGCGCGTTGGGGCGGTCACGTCGGGCCGCGATGCTGGGCAGGACGGCCTGGCGGTTGCTGCTTCCAAGGGGGATGGACGGACATGGCGACTCGGGTGACCGGCCGGGCGGCGACCGCGACGGTCGACGGCGGCGGGGTGGTGACGGGCTGGTCGGCGGCGGCCGAGCGGCTGACCGGGTTCGGGGCGGGGCAGGCGCTCGGGCGGAGCGCGGTGGGGCTGTTGGCGGGTGGAGTGCCGGTCGCCCTGCTGCGGGCGGCGGTCCGGCACGAGCCGTTCACCGGGATGGTGCGGTTGTGCCGGGCCGAGGACGAGCCGGTGGCGGTCGAGCTGGGGGTGGTGCCGGTGCGGACGGCGCGCGGGGAGCCGACCTGGGTGGTGTCGGCCCAGGCGTTGCAGCCGTTGACCCCGGGGGCCGCCGCGCGGCCGGCGGCGGTGCCCTCGGTGCTGTCCGGGTCCTCCGAGGAGCGGGCCCGGCACCGTCTGGCGCTGCTCGGGGAGGCCGGTCTGCGGATCGGTTCGACCCTCGAAGTGGACCGCACCGCGCAGGAGTTGGCGGAGGTGGCGACCGGTTCGTTCGCCGATTTCGTGGCGGTCGACCTGCTCGATTCGGTGTTCGGCGGCGGCCCGCCGTCGAGCGCGGGGCTGGTGTTCTACCGGGTGGCGCAGCAGTCGGTGCTGCCGGGCTGCCCGGAGTCCACGGTCGCGTCCGGCGCCGGGGACGTGATCGCTCCGGACTCCCCGATGGCCCGGGTGCTCGCCTCGGGTCGGCCGATGTGCGTCGACTACCGCGATCCGGAGGTCCGGTCCTGGATCGCCCAGGAGCCCGAACGGGAGCGGTTGGCCGAGGAGTTCGGCATCCACTCCGGGCTGATGGCGCCGCTGACCGCCCGCGGGGTGACGCTGGGCGTGGCGATCTTCCTGCGGCACCGCTCGCCGGAGCCGTTCGACGAGGACGACCTGCTGCTGGCCACCGAGCTGACGTCGCGCGCCGCGCTCTCCGTCGACAACGCCCGCCAGTACACCCAACAGCGGGACACCGCACTGGCGTTGCAGCGTTCCCTGCTGCCCAGCCGGACGCCCCGGCAGGCCGCGGTCGAGGTCGCCTTCCGGTACCTCCCGGCGGGCGGGCGGGAGGGCGTCGGCGGCGACTGGTTCGACGTGATCCCGCTGTCCGGCGCCCGGGTGGCCCTGGTGGTGGGCGACGTGGTCGGCCACGGCGTGCCCGCCTCCGCCGCGATGGGGCGGCTGCGGACGGCGGTGCGCACCCTGGCCGACATCGACATGCCGCCGGACGAACTCCTCACCCACCTGGACGACCTGGTGCTCCGGGTGGACCTGGACGAGCAGCCGGAGGGCGGCACCGCCTGGGCGGGCGGCAGCGTCGGCGCGAGCTGCCTGTACGCGGTGTACGACCCGGTGGCCCGGTCCTGTTCGCTGGCCCGGGCCGGGCACCCCGGGCCGGCCCTGGTCGGCCCGGACAACACCGTGACCTTCCCCGAGCTGCCGCCGGGGCCGCCGCTCGGCCTGGGCGGACTCCCGTTCGAGGCAGTCGAGTTGGAGGTCCCGGAGGGGAGCGTACTGGCGCTGTACACCGACGGCCTGCTGCGCGCCTCCGAGCTGCACGGCGATCCCGGGCTCGGCCTCGACCGGCTCGGCTCGGCCCTCACCGCCCGGGCCGGCTCGCTGGAGGACCTGTGCGACCAGGTACTGTCCACCACCCTCGGCCCGGACGCCCCGACCGACGACGTCGCCCTGCTGCTGGCCCGCACCCGGGCCCTGCACACCCAGGACGTGGCCGAGTGGCCGCTGCGCCGCGACCCGTCCGAGGTGGCCCGGGCCCGGAAGGTGGCGGCCGCGAAGCTCGCCGAGTGGGGGCTCGAAGAGGCGTCCTTCGTCACCGAGTTGGTGGTCAGCGAGCTGATCACCAACGCCGTCCGCTACGGCCTGCCCCCGATCGGGCTGCGGCTGATCCGGGACGGCTCCATGCTGCTCTGCGAGGTCTCCGACGGCAGCAGCACCGCCCCGCACCTGCGCCGGGCCCACAACGACGACGAGGGCGGACGCGGCCTGCTGCTGGTGGCGCAGCTGTGCCGCAACTGGGGCACCCGGCACACTCCGCGCGGCAAGACCATCTGGGCGGAGCAAGAAATCTGACGGACCGTCAGTGCCGTGACGTCGGTGCCGTGCCGTCGGTGCGGTGACGTCAGTGCGGTGACGTCAGTTCAGTGCGGTCGGTCCAGTGCCGCGTGCAGGGCCTCGCGGAGCCGTCCGCCGCTGTGCTCCAGCAGTTCGGCCGCGCGGGCCGGGTCCACGTCGGCGAGCAGCAGCAGGACGGCGTCCTTGACCCGTCCGCCGGTGGCGGCCAACGCGGCGTCCACGGCGGCGGGTTCGGCCCCGGTGGCGAGGGCGGTGATCCGGCGGCTGCGGGCGCGCAGCTTGTCGTTGCTCGCGCGGAGGTCGACCATCAGGTCGCCGTAGGTCTTGCCGAGCCGGACCATGGTGAGGGTCGAGACCATGTTGAGCACCAGCTTCTGCGCCGTCCCGGCCTTCAACCGGGTGGACCCGGCCAGTAGTTCGGGCCCGGTGACCACCTCGATCCGGTGCTCGGCGGCGGCCCCGAGCGCGGAGCCCCGGTTGGCCGCCAGCGCGACGGTGAGCGCCCCGCGGGCCCGGGCGTGCTCGACGGCGGCCAGCGCGTACGGGGTGCGGCCGGAGGCGGAGACGCCGACCACGGTGTCGGCGGGGGTCAGGCCCAGCGCGTCCAGGTCCGCGACGGCGGCGGCCCGGTCGTCCTCGGCGTCCTCGACGGCGGCGGTGATCGCGCCGGGGCCGCCCGCGATCAGCCCGACCACCTGGCCGGGCGCGGTGCCGAACGTCGGCGGGCACTCGCTGGCGTCCAGCACCCCCAGCCGCCCGGCCGTCCCCGCCCCGGCGTACACCAGCCGCCCGCCGCGCCGCATCCGCGCCACGATCGCGTCCACCGCCGCCGCGATCGCGTCCAGCTCCTCCGCCACCGCGGCCGGCACCGTCCGGTCCTCGGCGTTCATCACCCGGGCGAGCTCCGCCGTCGTCAGCAGGTCGATCCCGGCGCCCCCGTCCCGCCGCCCCTCGGTCACCAGCCCCTCCAGCGGCGGCGAGCCGTCGCCGCGCTCCGGCGCGGACGGGACGGCGGGGACGGAAGGGCCGGACGGCGGGTGCGGGGTGTGCGGGGTGTCTGCCACGGCGCCCACCCTAAGGGCTGTCCCGCTCTCGGTCTTCGGCCGTCTCGGGCGCGGGTCGTTGCCCGGTGATCGCCCGCCTCACGCGGCCTGGAGGAGGTGGTGGAGGTGGGCGACGCCGGGCACGGTGTGGTGGACGCCGCTGCCTTCGAGGCGGCGGTCGCGGAGGATCTTCCGGGTCTTCATCCGGGTGAAGACGTGCTCGACGCGGGCGCGCACTTGCTCGTGTGCGCGGCTTGCCACTCGGTGAGCTCGCCGCCGGCCTCAACCCGGTGAACGGGCTTGTCCAGGAGTGTTCCGACGCGGTGGTCACCCGAGCCACGGCAAGATCACGGCACCGGTGCGTTCGGGCCTTCGGGCCGGTCGAGGGCGGTGATGCGGAGGTCGCGGCGAGCACGGTGGCGCCGAGGTGACGGGCGCAGGGGGTTTCATCGGCGTCGAGCCGGACGTCGGTCCGACCCCGGTCGCCCGTGTCGTAGCCCTCGTGGGCCCCGGCCCGGTCAACCACCAGGCACCGGTGCGCTCCGCTCGTCGCGCGGGTGGAGACGCCACGGTCGTCGACCGGCCACAGCTCGACCGGCGTGACGTCTCTCCGGCCCTCGTACCCGTGCCAGGCTGCCTTCACGGGACAGCCCTCAGGGCGTCTTCCAAGATGACCGGTCGGTGAGAGACCGTGTCGGGCGTGATACGCCGTCATGAGCCGAAGCCCCGCCACCGGGCCGGACCGCTGTGGGGGCGGGATCCGGGTCCGGTGGCGGGGCTGCCGCGTCGGCGGGTCAGCCGCAGTGGCTCCAGGGGCTCTCGTACGCGCTCTGGTCGAAGTCGCTGAACCAGCCGCCCCACTTGACGCACTTGCCCGCGGCGTAGGCGTAGACCGGGCCGGCGTAGGACCCGTAGTAGCCGGTGTCGGTCTTCTGGGCGCTGCCCTGGACCGTGAGGTCGGCCGACATGTGCACCGGGTCGCCCCCGTTCCCGCGGATGGTGACCACGCAGTTGTAGCCGTTGGAGCTGTTGTAGGTCAGGTAGACCCACACGGTGCGGTTGATGAGCTGCTCGGAGTCGATGACCTTGTAGCCGGGACCGCAGACCTCCGTCGGCGAGGCGGTGAGGGCCGAGGCCTCGGGCGCGGTCATCACGGTGGCGGCTCCGGCCATCGCGAGGGCACCGAGGACGGAGACGATCTTCTTGCGCACGGACATACCTCTCTTGCGCCGAACGTCCAGCGGTTCGGCACGGTTGGAAATGCGGATCCGTCGGGCTCCGGTCGGCCCGTCGGGGGCGGGTCGTGGGGCTCAGCAGCCCCGGGTCCCGCTCGACACGGAGTACTCGTGGCCGGCCCAGTTGACGTAGCCGTAGGCGTAGACGCAGTAGTTCGCCGTGCCGGTCACGCCGACCGGTCCGGCGTTGTACGCGTACGATCCCTTGTCGACGCGCGACGAGACGTCGACGGTGCAGCCTCCGCCCGTACCGGACTTCTGGAGGCACCGGTAGATCTCGACGCTGGTCGTCGCCGCAACGCCGTAGGACGCTCCACGGTGGTAGAAGCAGGCGCTGTTGGTGCCGCCGTTGCTGCTGTTGTAGTAGATGACCAACTCACCGATGGCACTGCCGTCGTGCGAGACGGTCTGGTCGTACGTGACGGTGCCGGAGCAGGAGGTGGCGGCCTGCGCGGCGGAGGACGCGAACAGGCTGACGCCGGCGAGCAGCGCCACACTGGCGACCACGGCGAGGACTCGGCGGAGGACGTGCATACGGAACCCTGTCTGCGGTGGATCATCGATGATCGATCGAACGCCGACCATGCTGGCGCAGCCGCGTAACGCCGCCGTATCGCGCGGAACCCCCGCACCGCCGGCCGGGGTTCCGGGGATCGCCGCGGCCGGTCCTTCCCGGCCAAGCAGTGTTCGGTCTTTGAAGACAGACCCTGGGTCCTCGGGGTCTCCCGCGCCGGGACCGGCGGGGCGACCGTTCGAACGGGCTTGCGGGGCAAGGGTGTTGTCCGTCGGGAGTCGGCCTCCGGGTGGTGGCTTCGGCACCGCTGCGGCGGTTACGCTGCGCGCGTCGGCGCGGGAGTGACGGGACGGGGTGCCGCGCCCTTCGACTCGGGGGTTCCCATGGCGCGGCGCGTCATCCGTGCGGCGGTGCTGCTGGCCGTCTCGCTGCTGTTCCCGGCGCTGTGCGTCGCCGTTCCGGCCTCCGCGGTGACCGGCAACGGGTCGGTGGTGACCCGGATCGGCGGTGTGCCCCCGCGGGTGGCGGGCGGGGGCGGGTTCACGGCCGTCTTCACGGTCGAGTCGACGTCGCGGTACCGGATGCTGGTGGACTCGCTGTTCCTGCGGGTGTCCGCGCCGGACGACCCGTCCGGGCCGCCGGACGGCGTCTCGGTCACGTGGCAGGACCCGGCCACCGGGGCCTGGCGGAGTTCCGACACCCGCAGTGGGACGGGGTGGGGGCTCACCCTGGACCCGCCGCTCACCGTCGAGCCGCACGGAACGCTGACCTTCCGGGCCCGGATCGGGCTGGACGCCGCACTGCCCGGCGGCACGTACGCGGTGGCGACGAACGGGGTCTCGGGCTACCGGCTGGTCGACCCCTCCGGGCGCGGCGCGGGCCTGCTGGAGGGGCGCAACCAGCCGCGGGCCGTGTTCCGCTACGCCGGGCCCGGGCCGTCCGGCCCCGCGACGGCCTCGGTCTCGGCACCGGCACCGGTCTCGGCGTCGGCCTCCGCAGTGGCGTCCGCGACGGCTGGGCCGACCAGGGCGCCGTCACCGTCCGATCCACCGTCCGCCACCGGTACGCCGTCCGCTGCGGCAGCGTCGGCCGACTCCCCCGCGCCGACCGCGCTCTCCGCCCTGGCCGGTCCGGAGCCGGGCGGCGGGGCCGGGACCGGCGGTGGTCCGGGGCCCGGGTCGGTGAGCGGGACGCTGCTGCTGGGCCTGGGGTCGATCGCCGCCGGTTTCGCCCTGGGCGCCGCCGCGCTGCTGATCCGCCGCCGCCAGTCGTACCCGTGAGCCGGCGGCCCGGCAGCCGCGTCCAGGACCCGCGCCGGGTTCCCGATCATCAGGGTTTTCCCGGGGCGGTCTCCGGGTTCTCCCGGGTGGGCGGGCCGGGTCCGCTCTGCCACGCTCGCGGCATGGGTAGGCGGGGGAACGGGTCGGCTCCGGCCGACGGCTCGGAACAGGTGGGGGAGGCCGCAACGGGCTTGGCGCGCTTCGCGGCCGGTCCGGTGCTCGGGGTCGCGGGCGCGGTCGTGGCGGTGCAGGCGGCGCTGGCCGGGCGGTACGGGTTCCACCGGGACGAGTTGTACTTCCTGGCGGCGGGACGGCACTTGGCCTGGGGGTACGTCGACCAGCCGCCGCTGACACCGCTGTTGGCCCGGCTGTCCACGGCGGTGTTCGGCGACGGCCCGGCCGGGCTGCGGATGGCCGCGGTGCTGCTGTGCGCGGCGACGATCGTGCTGACGGCCTTCGCCGCACGGGAGTTGGGGGCGCTCCGGGCCGGGCAGGTGTTGGCGGCGGCGGGGGCGGCGGTCTCCGCGATGGTGCTGGCCCTCGGGCACGTGCTGAGCACGGCGAGCTTCGACCTGTTCGCCTGGACGCTGCTCGGCGTCCTGGTGCTGCGCCTGCTGCGCACCGGGGAGCGCCGCTGGTGGCTGGCGATCGGCGCGGCGGCCGGAGTCGCCCTGCTGAACAAGGACCTGGTGCTGCTGCTCGCGCTCGTCCTGCTGCCCGCCATCGCCTGCTGCGGCCCCGGTGGCGGCACCGCTCCCGGCCCGCGGGCGGTGCTGCGCGGCTGGTGGCTGCCGGCGGGGGCGCTGCTGGCGCTGCTGGTGGCGGCGCCGAACCTGTACTGGCAGGCGGTGCACGGCTGGCCGCAGCTCACCGTCGCCTCGGGGATCAGCGGCCAGGACGGTCCGGCCAACCGGTTGACCTTCGTCCCGATGCAGCTGGTCTACCTCTCCCCCGTGCTGGTCCCGATCTGGCTGGCCGGGTTCCGCCGCCTGCGCGAGGACCGACGGGTGCGCTGGGCGAGGCCGTTGGGGTACGCGTACCTGGCGCTGTGCGGGCTGGTGCTGGCCCTCGGCGGCAAGCCGTACTACGCGCTGCCGCCGCTGCTGCTGGTGCTGGCGGCCGGGTGCGGACCGGTCGCGGAGCGGCTGTGGGGACGCCCGCCGGAGGAGGGCGGAGACGGGGGCGGAGACAGGGGCGGAGGCGCGACGCGGCGCGACCGGGTCCGGGCGGTGGGGCTGCTGCTGGTGGCCGCGCTGGTCAACTCGCTGATCACGCTGCCGGTGCTGCCCGCCGACCGGCTGTCGGCCGTCTCCTGGCTCTACCCGGAGTCGGCCGAGCAGGTGGGCTGGCCCGAGCTGACGGCGGCGGTCGCCGCGGGGTGGGCGCAGGTCCCGCCGGAGCAGCGCGGGCGGGCGGTGGTGTTCGCCGCCGACTACGGCGAGGCGGGGGCGCTGGTGCGCTACGGGGGCGGCCGCGGCCTGCCCGCCGTGTACTCGGGCCACATGTCCTTCTACGACTGGGGCCCGCCGCCGGACTCCGCGACCGGCCCCGTGCTGGTGGTCCACCCGGCGCCGTACCCGGAGGTCGAGCGGGCCTTCACCGGGTGCCGGCGGGTCGCCGAGGTGGACGACGGCCGGGGCGTGGCGAACGAGGAGCAGCACGCGCCGGTGCTGCTCTGCGCGGGGACGGTCGCCCCGTGGTCGCGGCTGTGGCCCCGGCTGCGCCACTTCTACTGAGTCTCAGCCCCCGTCGGGCGGCGTGCGCAGTTCGGTGTCGGTGATCCCGCCGGGGCACTCGCGGGCGCGTCCCCAGCCGGCCAGGTCGGCCCCGGCACGGTAGGCGGAGTCGAGGAACTGCCGGGCGGTGGCCCACGGGTCCTCGGCGGCGCGCACCTCGTCGTACCTCAGCAGGGCGAGGTGGCCGCCCCGGTTCGGGGTCCAGCGGGCGGCGGCGGGGTGCAGCGGGCGGGTGTCCAGGCCGGCGGGTTCGGGGGCGGTGTAGGAGTAGAAGGTGGGGGCGGGCACGTCGGCGTCGCCGAACCAGAACCCGGCGCTGATCACCTCGCGGGAGTACGCCTCGCGGGTGACGCCGTCGGCGGCGGGCTGGGCGACCTCGCGGTCGGAGAAGCGGGTGACGGCGAGGTCGAAGGTGTGCCAGAAGTGGTGGACGGGGCTGGTCTTGCCCGCGTACCCGGCGGCGTACTCCTCCAGTAGCAGGGCGACCTGGCTGAGGATGTGCCAGTAGGTGGTGACGGCGGCCGGGTCGTAGCTGCGGTGCTCGTGGTCGTCGGCGAACGGGCGGTGCGCGTCGGGCAGGTCGTAGGGGTAGGGGTGGTCGGGGAGCACGTCGATGTCGAGGTGGACGAGGGCGCGCAGGGTGTCGCGGTAGAAGTCGGCGACGGAGCGTCCGGCCAGCGGGAAGGAGTCCTCGGCGCCGTCGAGGGTGCGGACGTACAGGCGGTGGTCGGTGAAGTCGAAGTCGATGGTGAACGCGTCGCCGCCCCGGGTGGGGCCGGTGGGGCGGGTGGTGATGCCGCGTCCGGTCAGGTGGAAGGGGACGTTCCACCAGTGGTTGCGGCGGGGGCTGCCGGCCAGGCGGATCTTGCCGATGACCTGGGTGAAGCGGTGCAGTGTCTCCTTGGTGTCCCGCCAGGACTCCAGGGGCAGGGGCGGGAACAGCTCCATGGTGCGCTCCGGCGTGAGGGGGGTCGGGGGCCGCTGACCATCCTCACCGCAGGGGCGGGCCGCCCCGGGCCGACGCGCCCGGGCGGGCGGGGGTGCTGCTCCGCCCGGGTGCGGGGCGGGGGTTCAGACCAGGAGCCGGGCGCGGAGGGCGGCGATGTCGGCGTCGGTGAGGTTCAGGCCCTGGTGCAGGTAGGCGTCGAAGCTGCCGTAGACGTGGTTCACCTCGGCGAACGCGGCGTCCAGCCAGGAGAGTTCGACCGCGTCGGGGCGGCCGGTGTAGGTGTTGCTGGCCAGGAAGTCCGCGTTGACGGTGGCCCGGTCCACGCCGAGCAGGGTGAGCAGGACGGCGGTGGCCCAGCCGGTGCGGTCCTTGCCGGCGGTGCAGTGGTAGACCAGCGCGCCCTGCTCGGCCTCGATGGCGGTCAGGGTGTCGTGGAAGGCCCGGTCGGAGCCGGTGAAGTCCACCATGAAGGGGTAGCCGATGGACTGGCCGAGGTCCGAGGAGCCGTTGAACAGGCCCGCGGCGAGCGCGCCCAGCAGCGTGGTGACGGCGTTGCCGTGGAAGCCGATGCCGTGGGCGAGCGAGGTCACGTCGGCCACCTGGTAGGCGAGGCCGGCCGGGATCGCGTCGGGGGCGCTGCCGCGCTCGCTCGCGTTGCGCAGGTCCACGTCCCGGGTGATCCCGGCGGCGGTGAGCTGCTGCTGCTCGGCGGGGGTCAGGCCGCTGAGCTTGCCGGAGCGGTGGACCCGGCCCATCCGCACCCAGTGGCCGTCGGTGGTGCGGTAGCCGCCCGCGTCCCGGAAGTTGGCGGCGTCGGCCAGGTGCAGCGAGCGGTCCGCGACGGTCAGCGCGGCGCCGGAGTCCGGGGTGAGGCGGAAGAACCAGCGGGTGCCGGCCGCGAGCGCGCCCGCCGGGACGGTCAGCGTGCCGGTGCCCGCGCCCTGCCCGACCACCGTTCCGGTGGCGGCGTCGGCGTCCGCGGAGGCCACGGCGGTGACGGTGACGGCGGTGGCGGGCGAGGCCCAGGCCACGGTGTGGCTGCCGTCGGCGTTCAGGGTGACCGCGGCGGCGGTGAACGGCACGGCGGCGGGCAGGACGGCGGCGGTCACCGGTGCGGCCTGCCCGGCCGACGCGGCCTGCGCGGGCAGGGCCGCGAGCGGCACCGTGGCGCCGACGGCGAGAACGGCGACGGCGAGGCGGACGGCGGTGCTGCGGGACAGGTTCAACGGGGCCTCCGGGGAACGCTGGCGGTCGGCCTCCCCCGCGACGGGACGGGACGGGGTGCGGCCGGACGGGCGGGCACCATGAAGCCCGAGCCACGTGAGACCGACGCGGCCCCCGGATGGCCCGCAGACGACCGTCGCCCGAACTCCGGCCCCCGGTCCGGCATTTGCCGCCCGCACCGGATCAGCCGGAGCCGCCCGGGCAGGCCGCCCGGCCCACCCCTGAGTGCCGGGAAGGCCCTCCGGCGAGCGTCCTGCCCGGGCGGGCCTCACACCGCGAGTGTCCCGTGTCAGACGATCTTGACCGATTGTCAAACGATCTTGACTGAATGTGGGGTCGGGTATTGCCAGTGGATGCGAGACCGGGCCTCTTCGAGGTATCCCGGCCGACTGGATGCAAGTTGAACATGTTCAATAATCATGCCATGGTGTGTGCGCCCAAGGCTCGCCTGCACCGGTAGCCAGGCGCGTGGCGATCGGGAGGGCTTGCAGTGGGGCGGACGAGATCACGAAGGTGGGCCGTAGGAGGCGCGGCGGTCATGCTGTCTGTGCTGTGTGCCTGCGCCGGCCCCTACCAGTACTACGAAGGCACTGGACTTCATGATGCAGCCGTAGCCGAGGCGGCCGGGGTCTGGGAGGGAGCGGAGCAGACGCGGTTGACGCTCAACCAGGACGGGACGGCTGTCGTTGAGCGACTTGATGGCGCCGACTTCGACTTCGACGACGGCTGGCGAATCTCCGGCGCGGGGACCTGGGAGCTCACAGATCGTGCCGGCGGACAGAACGTCGTCGTCACCGTGACCACTCGGACTGGGGTAGATGCGCGTGAAGCCTCACCGCCGGTAGAGAAATCGGTCGCCGCGCCCCTGACGTACACGTGGCGCTTCTATGTGCGCCGCGATGCGCACAGGGGCCTGGAACTGTTCTTCTTCTTCGGTGATCCCGACGTCGGGAACTTGTACCTACTGCGACACGCCAGCGCTTCGAGCTCCGCCGCCGCCACGAGTTGATCGCCTGCATGTCACCGCCATGGGTGGCCCAGCGCGATCGGATCCGGCAAATCGCCGTCAGCGGTGTGTGGCGGATCGCCCCGCCCGTAGGAAGGCGTTGATGGCGCTGTAGGTCAGCGGTATGTCGTGGTCGTCCATCATCCGCGCCCAGATCTGCGCGGTCGACCGGCCGGCCCCGGCCAGGGCGCGGATGCGGCGGCGCTGGGTGTCGTCGGCGGGCATGGCCCGGGCCAGCCGTCGGACCGGTTGCTGCTGGAGGGCCCGGCGCAGGTCCTTACGACGTAGTCCGTGGCGCCGGGCGACCAGTCGCCAGGGGACGCCGTTGCGCGGCTGCGCCAACGCGAGAAGCAGGTCGATTCCGCGGAAGAGCTCACTCTGCCCGGCCTCGCGCAGGTCGGCGGGCTTGTGCTGTTCGGACTGCGGCCTGCCGGGAGCATCGGATAGAGCACGCCGCAGAGCGGCCGGCCGGCGTCCGGCGAGCTGGGCGAGGAGAGTGATGTCGGGCTTGCCGATGTTGGACCCCGGACTTGTAAGGGCGTTGAGGTAGCTGGGTTTGAGGTGATTGGCCCGTGCGAGGCGGCGGAGGTAGCTGTCGGTGCCCTCGCCGAGCCGGGGAGGGACACGGACCGGCAGGGGCCGCAGCGGCGGCCGGGCGCTCGGCTCGGTCATCGGCGGCGGCCGGAGGGCGTGGCGCGGGCGCTGGTCTGGGCGGCGTGGTCGAGGGGGATGGCGTCCAGGCCGTCCTTGGTGATCTTCTCGGTGCCGGTGAGGATCGCGTCGATGGCCGCGCCGCGGATCTGGTGGGAGAGGGCGCCGATCATACCGCCGGTGCGGTGATGGAGGTGGCGGTCGAGTGCGACGAGGGTGCCGGGCCGGTGGTCGTGGAGCAGGAGGTGCTGCTCCAGGGTGGCGACGAGGCCGGTCCACTCCTCGCCGTAGGGGAAGGGGCGGGTGGGCAGCAGGGTGAAGCGGCCGGCGATCTGGGCGCCGCGGGTGCCGGACAGCAGGTTGCTGCGTTCGATGTCGATGCCTGCGTAGACGAAGGTGGCGGGGATGCGCTCGGAGAAGTATTTGAGGGTGTCGGCGACCTCGGCGCCGGAGCGGCTGGTCAGGGAGATGTTGTGGAGTTCGTCGACCAGGACGAGGCCGGTGCGGGTGTCGGTGCAGACGCCGACGACGGCCTCGGTGATGTCGGTGATGTTTGCGCTCCGGGTGACTGGCAGGCCGAGGAAGCGGGCGAACTCGGCGGCGATCATGCGGGGTGTGGCGGCGGGCGGGACGGTGATGTAGACGACCGGGATCCGGTCGGCGCGGCTGGGGTGGCGGGCTTGGTCGAGGAGTTCGTGGGCGCGGCCGAGCTGGGTGATGGCGATGGTCTTGCCGGTGCCAGCCGGGCCGGAGAGGATCAGCCCTCGCCGGGCGCTGACGGCGTGCCGGTTCATCAGGACCAGGCGTCGTCCGCAGGTGACCGCGTGCCGGACTGTCGAGGTGGCGACGACCCGCAGGCGGGCGTGGTGGTCGAGGCGGGCCTCGTCGTAGAGCGTCCGCTCCAGATCGCCGAGCCCCTCGTGCCGCTGACGTGGCAGCAGCGTCGGCGGCGGGGGCGGGTCGGTGGTGAACTGCCGCCAGCCCTCCAGCGTGGTCAGGTGCCGCCCGGCCGCTTCGTCGCCGGCCGCTTCGTCGCCGTCCGGGTCGGCGGGGTCGGTGGTGGTGGGGCGGGCGGTCACGTGCGTCTCCAGGGGTCTTCCAGGGGGTCGAACAGGCCGAGAGGGATGACCTTGGCCAGCGGTCGGCCGCCGTCCGCGGGCTCGGGCCCCGAGGCCGGTGCGGGCGGGGTGGGGGAGTCCTTCGGCGGGACGGCGGCCGCGGTGGTGGTCGCGCGGGTGCGGGCGGCGACCCGCCGGTCGCGGCGGCCGGGCTTGCCCGCGGCGGGCCGGTCGGGTCCGGCGTGGGCGCGGGTGAGCAGGGCGGCGACCGCGTCGGCGATCTCGCTCTCGGTGGCGCCGGGGCGCTGGTGGCGGACGTGGTCCCAGGCGAGTTCGCCGAAGGGGACCGGGGCCCGGTGCAGGTGCTTCCAGGTCGCTTCGATCCAGGGCCGGCCTTCGGTGCGGTGGTCGCGTACCCAGATCCGGGAGACGTCGTAGGGGTCGCGGTGGATCTCCCACAGGCCTCGCTTGGCGGTGATGCCGGAGTCCTGGCGGCGCAGCGGATCGAGTTCGGGGCTGTCGTAGAGGCGGTGCTTGAACTTGATGCCGTAGTCGTTGACCGCGCGCCACTCGGCGGGCAGCAGCTCGATGTAGTCGTCGCCGGCGAGCGCGACGGGGACGTAGCCGCAGGCCTCGACGAGGGTCGCGTACTTCTCGTTCGGGGTGAACATCCGGCTCGGGTGCGCGGGGTCGCGCAGGCTGTCGTGGGGCCGGTTCTGCCAGTGCGCGACGATCCACTCGTCCAGGAGCTCCTGGAGCTCGATCAGCGACCAGAGCCGGTCGCGCTCGGGGTGGCGGCCGCGGTGGTCGGTGCTGCGGCCCAGATGGCCGGGCAGGAACTGCACGAACAGCGATGCGATCGAGGCCAGCATCTTCTCGATGTGGCCCTTCTCGAAGCCGGAGCCCTTGTGCGCGGGCTGGAAGTCGATCTCCAGGAAACGGCAGGACGACTTGAAGTTGCGGGAGATGAACGCCTTCCCGTGGTCGCAGACGATCATCTCCGGGACGATCACCGGCCGGGCGGCGGCGTGCTCCAGGCGCTCGTCCAGGCTCAGCAGTCGGCGGTGCGGCAGCACCGAGCGCGACATCCGCAGGGCCTCCGCCCAGCCCGGCCGCTGCGGCTCCGGTGTGACGGTGCGGGCCAGCAGCACGCTCGCGTCGACCGCCTTCGTGGTCGGCCGCAGCACCGCCGCGGTGAGCGTGCGCGTCGCCACGTCGATCATCGCGGTCAGCTCGATCCGGCCCGGGACGCCGTCGTCCAGCAGGACCATCACGTCCATCGGCGTCGAGTCGATCTGCATCACCTCGCCCGGTGCGAACGCCGGCAGCTCGCCGAACGGGGTCTGAGCGCCGTGGGCCCGGGAGCGGCGGGTGCTCGCGGCACCGAAGGTGTGGGTGCCGCGGGTCAGCTTCGCCAGCAGCCGGTAGAGCGTGCTCCGCGAGGGCAGCTCGACGCCCTGGGCCTCGGGCGTTTGCCGCAGGATCTCCCCGGTCCGCCAGATCAGGTACGACCCGGTGCGGGTGGAGGCGTCGACGCCCTCGCTGATCGCCGCGCGCATCGCTGCGACTACTCGCACATCGACCGTGGTGAACTCCGGGGTTCTGGGGGCGGCGCGGCGGTCGACCAGGCCGAGCACGCCGTCGGCCTGGTACTTGCGCCGCAGGTTGGCGATCGCGCTGGCGGACACCTCGTGGCCGGCCGCCGTCAGCTCGGCGGCCTTCGCCCGCTGCCGGGCCGTCAACGATGTCCCCAGCCCGTAGCCCGGGCGCGGCGCAGTGTCCGAGACGGCGTCCGGGCGGTAGCCGTGCAGGACTTCGAGGATGTGGCCCTCCCACCACAGCGCCTTCTCGATCGCCTGCGGCGGGAACGTCTCCAGCCGGGACTGCGCCGGCAGCGGCGTGCGGACCGGCAGGTCGACCACGGCGAAGTCGGGGTCGGCCGTCAGCTCGCCGATCGGCACCTCGACCTGGCCGCCGTTGGCGTCCGACAGCGTCGCCGACCTCGCAGTGACGCCCACGATCGCCCGGACCTGCCCGGCGAAGCGCACCCACGCGCCGACCACGATCCGGGCCGGCCGCTGCATCCCGCTCATCGCGCCCGCCTCCCGGCGCCGACCGACGTGGTCGACGACAGCGGCGCGCCCTCCAGGTCCGCGGCCAAGTCGCCGTGCCACAGCAGGTGGAACAGCACGGGCAGCACCACCAGCGGATCGCCCGCCCGCGCTGCCCCGGCCCGAAGCGGCGTCCCGACCGCGAACACGTCGAGCAGCCGCGCGGCGATCTCCGGATCGGCGCACCGGCGCCGGCGGTAACGCGACAGCCAGCGCACGTTCTCCATCAACACCGGCTCCGGCTCGCCGACCCGGACGAACTCCCAGCCCACAGCCCGGCAGGCCCGCTCCGTCGCGGCAAACGCCTCCGCGTCCGCCCGTTCGATCCGGTCGGCGGCCCTCACGTCCACCACCCGGCCCTGGCCGTCGGCCAGCCGCACGAAGTAGTCCGGAGCATGTCGGCGCTGCCGCTGCCCGTCATGCCAACGCAGCCAGAACGGCTGCGACGCGATCCCCACGACCGCGGGCTCGCGGTCGAGCAGGATCAGCCGGTCACGCTCCAGCCACGACTCGTAGCCCACGTGGTCGCCCACGGTGGCGGAGAAGTACGAGCCCGCGAAGCCCTGCCCGCCCTTGGCCCACCGGAACTCACGCACCGGATCGACCGACTCGAACCGCCGGTTCCAGACCTGCCCGAGCGCCATCCGGCAGCGCTCGCCGCCCTCGACGAAGTCCAGCTCGAACGCGGACAGCGCCGGGTCGTCGTACACCAACGAGGCAACTGCCACCTGGACCCCCGCCACCGATCAAGATCGAATGACAGAAACCTATCGTCCGCCAAGATCATTTGACAAACGGTCAAGATCATTTGAGACGGGACAGCGAGGTGCCGCTCCGGATCGGTATCGCCGACGGGTCCGGCGCCGGCGTCGGGTTCGACGTCGGGTTCGGTGTCGGGTTCGACGTCGATGCCGTGCTGTTCGTCGTCGGGGCGGCCCTTCCGGGGCAGGAGGAAGGTGATGGCCAGGAACGCCGCCAGCAGGACGGCCTGGACGATCAGGGCGCGGTGGAATCCGCCGACGAAGTCGCCGGTTTCGGCCAGGGCGAAGAAGACCGAGCCGAAGACCGCGACGCCGGTGGAGCCGCCGACGGCCTGGACGGCGGACAGCACGCCGGAGGCGGAGCCGATCTCGTCGTCGTCGACCGCGGCGAGGATGAAGCTGAACAGGGCGGCGATCACCATGCCCGCTCCGATGCCCGCCAGGGCCACGCCGGGGGCGATGTCCCAGATCGAGAACGAGTCCGGGGCGAGGCCGTCGAGTTCGCACCAGAGCACGGCCGCACCGGCCAGTTGGACCAGCGGGCCGAGCTGGAGCACCTTGCGGCCGATCCGGTCGGCGAGGAACGCGCCGCTGACGGCTCCGCCGACGGCCGTGCCGACGGCGAGCGGCAGGTTGCCGAGCCCCGCGTCCCCGGCGGTGAAGTGCCGGCCGATCTGGAGGAACAGGGTCAGGACGAGCTGGGCGCCGACCAGTCCGCCGAAGAACAGGGCGATGCCGCCGAGTCCGACGGTGAAGGCGGGCTTGCGGAGCAGGCCGGGGGTGATCAGCGGTTCGCGGCCCGTGGCGGCGGTACGCCGCTGCTGGACGGCGAACAGGGCGAACCCGGCCACCGAGGCGGCCATGCACAGCCAGGTCCACAGCGGCCAGCCGTCCTCCTGCCCCTGGTTCAGCGGGAGCACCAGCAGGGCGCAGGAGGCCGCGACCAGGGCGGCGCCGGTCACGTCGACCCGGACGGTGCGGTCGCCGGGTTTCCTGGGCACGAACCTGGCGGCGACGACCAGGGCCGCGGCGCCGACGGGCAGGTTGACCAGGAAGACCGAGCGCCAGCCCAGGCCGAAGAAGTCGCCCTCGACGAGGAAGCCGCCGAGCACGGGGCCGATGATGCCGCCCAGGCCGAGGACGGGGCCGAAGACCGCGAAGACCTTCGTGAGTTCGGGCCCGGAGAAGTTCTCCCGCAGCAGGCCGAGGCCCTGGGGCAGGAGCATCGCCCCGGCGGCGCCCTGGAGCAGTCGGAAGACGATCAGCGTCTCGATGGTGGGCGCGAGGGCGCACAGCAGCGAGGCGGCGGTGAACGCGGCCAGGCCGATCAGGAACATCCGGCGGCGGCCGTGGCGGTCGCCGAGCCGGCCGCCGAGCACCAGCCCGGCGCCCAGGGTGAGGGCGTAGCCGCCGATCACCCACTGGAGGCCGGCGGAGGTGGCGCCGAGGGCGTCCTCCAGGGCCGGTCCGGCGACGTTGACGATCGAGGCGTCCAGGAGGTCCATGATCTCGGCGACGAGCATCGCGACCAGGATCAGCCACCGCCACCGGTAGGGCTCGGCGGCGGGGCCACCGGCGTGCCGGCCGGTGGTCGGGGACGGGTCGCGCATGCCAGATACCTCCACGGTGAAGTAGTTTCACCATGAAGGTAAATTGGTGGCGGTAGGTTGTCAAAGCGGGCCGCGCGGCTGGACGCCCGGCCGGAGAGAGGAAAGGTGGCGGGCCCGGATGGCGGAGGCGATGGGCGACGAGGTCGCGGCGCGGCGCGAGCGGCTGATGGAGGGGCTGCGGATCTACGGCGGCCACTACGCCGAACTCAGCCGGCGCTTCGCGGCCTGGCTGGGCCTGCACTCCACCGACGCGACCGCGGTGCTGGAGATCGCCGCCGCCGAGGAACGCGGCACCCCGCTGTCGCCGGCCCGGCTGAGCGAGCGCATCTCGCTGTCCACGGGCGCCACCACCGCGCTGCTGAACCGCCTCGAGGCGGCCGGGCACCTCACCCGGACCCGCGAGCACTCCGACCGGCGGATCGTCACCCTGCGCAGCGGCCCGCACGTCCAGGAACGGGCGGACGAGTTCTTCGGCCCGCTCGCCCGGCGCCTCGACGCCGCGATGTCCCCCTACCCGCCCCGGCTGCTGGAGCAGTTCGAGCAGTTCGTGGCCGAGCTGAACTCCACCATGGACGCCCACCTCGCCGAGCGGCCCCCGCTGCCGCCGGGCAGCGGGGACGGCGGCAGCAACGGGGGCAGCGGGGCCTAGGGCCCGTCCGGCCGGTCTTGCCGGGCGCGCGACGCCGGGCATCCCTCCCCCAGCCCCCAGGGGGGCTCGGAGATGCCCCCTCGGAAGCACCGGCGAAACACCCGAGTACGCCCAACGAGGGCGTTCCGCCGGTACTCCCGGCCAGGCCTCCGACGCCGCGCGCCGATCCGACAAGATCGACCGGACCGGGCCTAGCCGCGCCCGGTGCCGGCGCCGTGCGGCAGGACGTAGTGGTGCGGGGCCATCGCGGTGTCGTGGCCGGGGAGGGCGGCCATCACCGCGGCGTGCGCCTGCTCGGGGGTGAGCGGGTCCGGTCCGGTGTCGGCGATGGCGGTCAACTCGCCCTCCTCCCAGGTGACTTCGACGTCCCGCAGGGTGGGCAGGGCGGTGCGCAGCAGGTCGGCGACGGCGTCCAGGTCGACCCAGTTGCTGCCGACCTGCCGCCAGCGGGCCTTCTCCCGGCGGCCGGTGGGCAGGCCGCTGAGGGCGGCGATCTCGCCGCCGGGGCCGAGCGCCACGGTACGGGTACCGGCGAGGTCGAGCAGGCGGAGCAGGGCGTGGGCGAAGAGTTCGGTCTCCTCGCGGTCGAGGACGTCCGGGTGGGTGTGCAGGGTGAATTCGAGGCAGCCGGCGGTGCGCCAGATGTTGAGCATCAGCCGGGTGGGGGTGGGTTCGGCGGGGTACCAGGCGAGGTCGGGCTCGCTGGGCGGCAGCGGGCGGGCGGCGGCGATCTCGGCGGGGACGGTGGCGCTCAGGTCGTTGACCACGACGTGCCGGGCGAACCGGGCGCCGCGCCGGACGGCGACGTCCTCGATGAGCTGCCAGATCCGTTCGGCGTCGAAGGTGGCGTGCCAGTAGCCGGACAGGGCGTGGGCCTGGGTGCGGCCGATCAGGGTGTCCAGGTCGGAGCAGTCGGTGTCGACGGCGAGCAGCGCGTCCTGGGCGAGGGTGCCGATGTGCTCGGCGAGGCCGGGGCGGTGCCGGTTGGCGGAGAGCGCGGCCATCACCACGGTGGTGCGGGCCGCCCGGTGGGCCGCGAGGACGGCGTAACAGGCCAGCAGGACGGCCGAGTTGGAGGCTCCGGTACGGGCGGTGGCGCGTTCCAGGGCGGCCGCGCCGGCGGTGGAGCGGACGCCGAGGGTGGGCAGCAGGGTGTCGTTGGGGCCGATCCGGTCGTCGGCGAACACCGAGGTGGGCTGCTCGGCCAGGATGTGCTCCCAGTGCCGGAGCGCGGCCTTGGTGCGGCGCTGTCCGGAGGAGGAGTGCTCCTGTGCGGCGACCTCGACGGGGGTGGGCGCGGCGGGCGCGGGCAGGGTGCCGCCGGCCGCCAGGGTCAGCCACTCCTGGAACAGCAACCCGGTCGCGACACCGTCGAGTTGGGCGTGGCAGATGACCACGGCGAGCAGCACGGGCCGGCCGTGCCGGGTGAGCAGGGCGAAGCGGAGCGGGAACTCCTCGGCCAGGTCGAACGCCTGCCGCCGCCCGTCCCAGCAGTACTCCTCGGCCCGGGCGGCCGGGTCCTCGCCGTCCGCGAGGGCGATCACCCGGACGGTGAACTCGCCTTCGGCGCGCACCCGCTGGCGTTCCGGCTGGCGGTCGGCGGGGCCGGGGAAGACGGTGCGCAGCGCGGCGTGGCGCTCGGCGAGGGTGCGCAGCGCGTCGAGGCAGGCGGGGAGTTCGGCGCCGGGCGGGACGTACCAGGTGGCCTGCTTGTTCATGTGCGAGGGCTCGTCGTGGCGCAGGCAGCGGATCATGTTGTCCTGGCCGAGGGTCAGCGGGCCCTCGGCCTCGGGCGCGTCGGCGCGGTAGTGCAGGGTGAGGGTGGTGGGCTCCGGGTTGCTTCCGGATGGTGCGGCTGACATGCCGTCAGTCTCCGTTCAGGGCGGTGCCGAGGTGCGGGGGCCAGTCCACGGGTCGGGGTCCGTGGGTGTGCAGCAGGGCGAGGGCGATCCGGTCGAGGCCGAAGGCGGTGCAGGCGGTGTTCCCGGTCTCGCCGTCGGCGGTGAAGTCGAAGGCTTCGCCGAAGTGGTCCTTGTGGATGTTGGCGGAGGCGATCGCCTGCGGCAGGCCGTCGGCCACCGGGACGCGCAGTTCGAACTTCAACTCCTGGGCGCGCTGGGCGGCTTGGTAGAGCTTGCGGCCGCCGCCGAAGAACGGGTCGTCGGCGAGTTCGACCGCGGGCTTGAGGCCGAGCCCCTCCAGCCAGTCGGCGACCCTGCCCAGCCACTGCTCGCGCCACTCCTGGCAGTGCGCGGGGGTGCCGGCGGTGACCAGTTCGGCCATCCGGAAGCTGCGCAGCCGGCCGGGCTCAGCGGTGGCCTCCTGCCGGAAGCACTGCGCCTCGACGCTGTAGCGGACGGGTTCGCGCAGGTCACGGCCGGTGAGGGTGGCGTAGACGGGGTAGCAGGCGGCGGGCAGCAGCACCAGGTCGGAGATGTCCTGCCGGGCGTGCCAGGGGCCGGACCCGGCGATCAGCGGGGCGAGCCCGCGCCACTCGGCGGCGCTGCCGGTGTAGCTGTGCACGGTGCCGAGCAGGTGCGGGAAGGAGGCGGCGAAACCGGCCCGCTCGATGGTGGCGCGGGAGATCACCGGCGGCACGACCAGGCGCTCGAACGGCTCCTCGGCGGCCAGCCGGGCGATCGACCCGCGCAGCGCGTCGAGCAGCTTCTCGTAGGCGGCGGGCTGGAGTTGGACGCCGGGCGCGGCGGTGGGCAGCGGGGTGGCGTCGTCGGGGTGGCGGGTGCTCATGGCTCTGCCTCAGGGTCGGGGCCGACGGGCGGCGGGGGTGCGGTGGTCGTCGTCGCGCGCGGCGGGCGCGTCCGGTGCGGCGGGTGCTCCCGGGCGCGCGGACGGCTCCGGCTCCGGGTAGCTGCGCAGACGCGGTCGGACGGGGCGGGTGCCGGTGCGGGCGACGGCGGCCCGGTGGCCGGGGGGCGCGGGCAGGTCGTGGACGGTGCACGGGCCGAGCGGGCCGTGCAGCCGGTGCGGGCCGGGCGTGTCACCGGGCGGTCCGGCGTGGGTGCGCAGCCCGTCGGCGAGGCGTCCGCCGTACGCCTTGGTGTACGCCTCCTTGCGGGTCCAGCGGCGGGTGAACTCCTCGGCGTCGGGCGCGGGTTCGTCCGCCGGGTAGTAGCGGGCGGCGAGCCGGGCGGCGGCCCGGCCGTCCGGGACGGGTTCCAGGTCGACGCCGATGCCGCCCCCGTCCGCCTCGTGGCAGTGCTCCACGGCGAACAGCGCCCACGGGCCGGCGGTGCTCAGGTTGACGCTCAACTCGCCCTGGAGGCCGTCGGGTTCGGGGCGGCCGTGCGGGCCGCGGCGCCAACGGACGCGGTCGGGCGGCAGGCCGGCCGCGGCGGCGGTGAGCAGCCGGGCGGCGGCGTGCGCGGTGACGAAGCGGTGGCGGGCGGGGCCGTCGGGGTGGCGGGCGGCGCGGGCGCGTTCGTCCGCGTCGAGCAGGGCGAGGGCGCCGGGGAGGGCGGCGTCGGTGCGGATCAGCCAGATGTCGGTCACCGGACGGGCTCCGTTCCCGTGCCCGTACCCGGGCCCGGCGCCGGGGCTGCTCCGGGGGACGGTGCCCAGTGGGCGAGGTCGAGGCGGCCGGTCTCCGGTTCGTGGTCGGCGAGCGCGAGCGGCCGTCCGGCGAGCCGGGGGTCGACGAGCGCCGCGCCGAGCGCGGCCCAGCCGCCGGTGTACGGGTTGCCGGGGCGGGCCGTCCGGGTCTCCAGGCCGCCCGGCGGTTCGGTTCCGGCCAGGCCGGGGCCGAGCAGCAGCAGGGCCTGTTCCGGCAGGTCGGCGCACCACTCCTTGAGCGTGTCCTCGATCTGACGGACCGTCACTTCATGTGCGCTGCGCAGCTCTTGCAGGGGGCGGCCGGGTTCCGGTTCGGCCTCCCAGAGCAGGGCGGCGGCGGAGTGCCGGTCCGGGAGCCGGGCGGGCCGGTGCGGGCGGTGGTGCAGATCGGCCTGTTCGACGGCGATCAGCAGGGCGCGCCGGGCCCCGGCGGTGCGGGCGTAGGCGTCGGCGATCCGCAGCGCGCTGAACCCGGCGCCGGCGCCCTCGTCGCAGAGCGCGAAGGACAGCGGCGCGCCCGGGCAGACCCCGGCGAGGTGCAGGGCCACGGCCTGTCCGGGCCGGACGTCGGGCGTGGCGTACACCAGCAGCAGCAGGTCGACCGGGCGGGTCGGGTCCACCAGGGCGCCGATGGCGCGTTCGGCCAGCGCGGCGTACGACTGGCCGCGCGCCCCGGCCAGCGCGTCCTCGTCGAGGGCCACGCCGTACGGGCGGGCCAGGTCGGCGGTGAAGACGCGCAGGTCGGGGTCGGCGGCGAGCGGGGAGTCGCCGGGCAGGTCGAGAGCGTGGGCGGCGGTCAGGCGCAGCGGGGAGGCGGCGCGCGGCAGGGTGGTGGCGGGGAGCGGTCCGCGGACGCGCACGGTCGTCAGTCCTCGGCGATCACGTGCCCGGCGACGAAGCCCGCGAGGGTGCCGACCGAGCGCAGGTCGTCCTGGTCGATGCCCTCGACGTCGATCTGCACGTCGAGGTGGTCCTCCAGCTCCAGGATGAGTTCCAGGGTGGCGGCGGAGGTCAGGCCGACCTCGTCGAACAGGCAGGCGTTCTCGCCGATCTCGGGCAGCTCGCGCTTGAGCACCCGGGGCAGCAGCAGCAGGATGCCGTCGAGGGCCCGGCCGCGCAGCTCGGGGTCCACGGCGGCGTCGGCGGCATCGGCGATACCCACGGCGTCGGCGGCGTCGGTGGTACCCACAGCGTCGGTGGCGTCGGTGGTACCCCCGGCATCGGTGGCGGTTTCGGGCACGGCGAGGTCGGTGGCGGAGTCGGTCATGGCGATCCCCTGATCTGGCCGGCACTCCGGCGGGACGGCCGGGTGCGGGCGGGTGGACTGGGTGGCGTGGGCGCGCGGCGGCGGCGGGGCGCCGTGCCGCCGGGCCCGGGCGTCCGACCGTCCCGGGGTGCCGGGGCGGTGCGGGTCGGCGCGGGTCAGTGCTGGAGCACCATGGCGGCGAAGGTCGCGCCGATCCCGGACGCGGCGACCAGGTAGCGGTCGCCGCGGCGGAGCAGGCCGCGGGTGGTGGCGGTGTGGTGGTTGAGCAGGATGTCGGCGGCGAAGCTGTGCCCCACCGCCGGGACGTTGTCCAGCACCACGCGCTCGGGCGGGTACCCGGTCGTGCGGCAGATCCGCTTCCAGGAGATCTGGTTGACGTTGTGCGGCAGCAGCAGCCGGATCGAGTCCCAGCTCTCGCCGGCCTCCTCCAGTGCCGCTTCCATCACGGCCACCATCAGCTCCGGGTAGCTGCGCTGGTAGTCCAGCATCAGCTCCGGATCGTCGGCGAGCCGCCCGTCGAACTCGCCGTGCTGGTCGACCGCGTAGGACAGCACGCGGTCGCGTTCACCTCCGGCCCGCACCAGGCAGGCGGCCGACCCTTCGCCGAACAGGGCGGTGTCCGGGACGATGCGGGCGTCCCGGGTGAAGGTCTTCTCGCCCGCCAGGATCAACGCCAGCGCCTCGGGGTCGGGATCTGCCGCCAGCAGCCGACCGGCCACGTCCAGGGCCAGCAGGGAGCCGGCGCAGGCGTGGTGGGTGATGGTGAAGGCACGGGCGTGCGTCAGCCCCAGACGGCCGAGCACGTCGTGCAGCGGGTTGTGCGGGTAGGGTGCCGCGATCGGCAGGCTGCGCGCGTGCAGCACGTACCTCACGCGGTGTTCGTTGCCGCGCAGCGGGGCCAGGGCCGTCGCTGCGGCGGTGAGCAGATCGGTCAGGTCGCCGTCGGGGTCCACCCTGACCTGGTCCAGGCCGTGGAACCGGCGGAACAGTCGGATCTGACGGTCCGTCAGCCCAAGGCGTTCCCCGACCAGTTCGATCGGTTCGGCGACGGGCGGCAGGTGGACGGCGACTGCCTCCAGAGCGGTCACGCGGGCTAGTATTCCGTCGCCTCACCGGCCCGCACAAGAGATCGCCGACGCTTCCTTCCCGGCCTCCCCCTGTGGTCTGTACCAGTTCCCCCTCGTCCGCACACGACTCGTACGGGATTCCCGCCGGTGCCGCCGATCCCGCGCCGGTTCCGGCCCCGCCGGGCCGCCCCGCGCCCCCTTCCCGCCTGCCCTCGCGCCCCCTTCCAGCAAGCTCCCGATCCGCCGCTCCGAGGAGAACCGCCCGTGCCCGCCGCCACGCCCCCGCTCCCCCCGCTTCCCCCGATCCCCCCGCTGCGCCTGCTGATCGTGGTGCCCCCGCTGGCCGGGCACCTGCTGCCGGCCCGGGCACTGGCCCTGGCCTGGGCCGCGCGCGGGCACCGAGTGGCCTGGGTGGGGCCGGAGTCGGCCCTGCGCCCGCTGCTCGGGCCGGACGCGGTGGTGCACCCGACCGGTGCCCGGGTGTTCCGCGAGCAGGCGGTGGGCGGGGCGGCGGCGGTGCGTTCGCTGTGGGAGGGCTTCGTGGTGCCGCACACCCGGTTCACCCTGAGCGCGGTCCGGCGGGCCGTCGAGCAGTGGCGGCCGGACGTGGTGCTGGCCGACCAGCACAGCCCGGCGGGCGCGCTGGCCGCGCACGGCGCGGGCGTGCCGTGGGCGAGCTTCGCACCGTCCTCGCTGGAGATCGGCGACCCGCTGGACGGCGACCTGCTGGACGACGACCTGCCGGACGGCGACGGTCGCGGTGACCGCGGTGGTGACGGTGACGGTGACGGTGGCAGCGGCGACAGCGGTGGCGGTGGCCTGGCCGCCTGGCGGGACGGGGTGCTGCGCGGTCTGTGGGAGCGGGCCGGGCTGCCCGCCGCGGAGTACACCGACCCGCGCTTCTCCCCCGGACTGGTGCTGGCCGCGAGCAGCGCCGCCCTGCTCGGCCTGGACGCCGCGACCGTCCCGGACACGTACGCGCTGGTCGGCCCGCTGCTCGCGGAGCGTCCCGAACCGCCGTTCCCCTGGGAGCGGTTGGACCCGGCGCGGCGCCGGGTGCTGGTCACCATGGGCACGCTGTCCGCCGAGGTCGCGGGCGGTTTCCTGGGCCGGGCGGCGACCGCGCTGGCCGGACTCCCGGACGTGCAGGCGGTGGTGGCCGCCCCCGGGGACGTCCCGCTGCCGCCGGGCGCGATCGGGTGTGCGCGCGTTCCGGTGCTGGAACTGCTTGAGCGCGGGGCGGTCGACGCCGTACTGTGCCACGGCGGGATGAACACCGTCGGCGAATCCCTCGTCCACGGCAGGCCGTTGCTCCTCGCCCCGATCCGGCACGACCAGCCGGTGACCGCCGGGCGGCTGGCCGCGCTGGGCGCGGCCGTCCGGGTCGACTTCGCCACCGCCGGGCCCGAGCGGCTGCGGGCGGCGCTGCGCGCCGTCCTCGACGATCCCGCGTTCCGCTCCGCCGCCCAACTGCTGGGGCGTCAACTGCGCGCGGGGGGCGGCGCGGTGGCCGCCGCCGAACGGCTGGAGCGGTTCGCGCGCGCACCGCACCGGCACCGCCCCGCCACCTGGTCCAGACCATTGTCGGGGAGCCCGGTCGGGGCCTAGGGTCTGCTCCGGCATCCGCCCCTCACCCCGCTTCCCCGGAACGTCCGCCTCCCTCGGAGCATCCGTTCCTCCGACGCACCCGCTTCCCTCGAAGCACCCGCTTCCCTCGAAGCACCCGACCGCACCCAACCGCACCCACCGACCACAGGAGTCCGGGTTGATCGTGACCAAGGGGCTGCGCAAGTCCTTCCGGCCCCGCCGCGGCGCCGCCACCGTCGACGCGGTGCGCGGCATCGACCTGAACGTCGCGGAGGGCGAGATCTACGGCCTCCTCGGCCCGAACGGCGCAGGCAAGACCACCACGCTGCGCATGCTCGCCACCCTGCTCGTCCCCGACGGCGGCGCGGCCACCGTGGCCGGCGCCGACCTGCGCGCCGAGCCCGGCGAGGTCCGCCGCCGGATCGGCTACGTCGCCCAGGGCGGCGGCACCACCGACCAGGCCACCGCCCGCGAGGAACTCGTCATGCAGGCCCGGATGTACGGCATCCGCAAGGCCGAGGCGGTGCGGCGCGCCGAGCAGGGCCTGGCCGCCTTCGACCTCGCCGAGTTCGGCGACCGGGTCTGCAAGACGTACTCGGGCGGCCAGCGCCGCCGCCTCGACCTGGCGCTCGGCGTCATCCACCGGCCCGGGGTGCTGTTCCTGGACGAGCCGACCGTCGGGCTCGACCCGCGCAGCCGCTCCCAGGTGTGGGCCGAGGTCCGCCGCCTGCGCGAGCAGGGCATGACGGTGCTGCTGACCACCCACTACCTGGACGAGGCCGACGCCCTGTGCGACCGGATCGGCATCGTCGACAACGGCGGCATCGTCACCGAGGGCACCCCCGAGGAGCTCAAGCAGAAGATCGCCGGCGACTCCGTCACCATCGGCCTGCCCGACCCGGAGGCCACCGCCGGCGCCGAGCGCGCCCTGGCCGAACTCCCCTGCGTGCAGCGCCTGGAGGCCCTGCCCGGCGAGGACGGGCTGCGCCTGCACGTGGACTCCGCGGCCACCGCGATCCCGCAGCTGCTGCGCGCCCTGGCCGCCGCCGACATCGAGCCCGAGCACGTCCAGTTGCAGCGCCCCAGCCTGGACGACGTGTTCCTGGCCCTGACCGGCCGCGCGCTGGTCCACAGCTGATCCCCCGTTCTCGGAACCGCCGCCCCGAACCGCCGTCCCGAACCGACGCCCCGAGGTCCCCGTTGAAGCTCGCCCGCGACACCTGGCTGGTCTACCAGCGCCAACTGCTCCTGATGGCCCGCTCCCCCGTGTGGATCGCCGTCGGACTGCTCCAACCCCTGTGCTACCTGCTGCTGTTCGCCCCGCTGCTGACCTCCGCGCTGGCCGCGTCCGGCGCGCACAGCACCGCCGACGCCTACCGGGTGTACGTGCCCGGCCTGCTGTCCGCGCTGGCCGTCATGGGCGGCCTGTTCACCGGCTTCACCCTGCTCGGCGAGCTGCACGCGGGCGTGATCGAGCGCTCCCGGGTGACGCCCGTCAGCCGGGTCGCCCTGCTGCTCGGCCGGGCGCTGCGGGAGACCACCGCGCTGCTCATCCAGGCGGTGCTGATCTCCGTGCTGGCCATCCCGTTCGGCCTGACCGTGGGCTTCACCGACCTGCTGCTGGCGCTGGCGCTGCTCGCGCTGATGGCGCTGATGGCGTCCTCGGTCTCCTACGGCCTGGCCCTGCTGGTGCCCACCGACGCGGCGCTCGGCCCGGTGGTCAACACCATCGCGCAGCCGCTGGCCCTGCTCTCCGGCACCCTGCTGCCGATCGCGCTGGCCCCCGCCTGGCTGCGCACCGCCGCGTCCTGGAACCCCTGCTACTGGGCCGTGGAGGGCATGCGGGCGCTGTTCGCCGGGCACCTGGACGCCCCCGAGGTGTGGCGCGGCCTGCTGCTGACCGGCCTGATGACGGCCCTCGCGGTGGCCTGGTCGGCCCGGCTGTTCGCCCAGCGCATCCGCTGACCCCCGTCCCACCTCGGACCGCCCGGACCCGCCCGGACGGTCCGGGGCGGGACGCACCGGAGCGGGGCCCGGCACTCCCGTGCCGCCGGGCCCCGCTCGGTGCTGCGCTCAGCCGTTCCCCGGGCCGCCCTCCGCGAGCGGTTCCGCGCGCTCCGCCGCACGCTCCGCGGACCCCGCGGGCTCGGCGTCGTACTCGACGTACTCGGCGTACTCGGCGTACTCGGCGTACTCGGCCACGAAGGCGGCCAGCCGCCGCACGCCGTCAGCGATCTCCTCCGGCGTCAGGTAGGAGCAGGAGAGCCGCAGTTGGCGCTCCCCGCCGCCGCCCGGGTGGAAGCCGTCCATCGGGGTCCACAGCACGCCGTGCTTGCGGGCGCACGCGTCCAGGGCCTGCGCGTCGGCCCGGAAGGGCACCGTGACGACGGCGAAGAAGCCGCCGTCGGGGTGGTTCCAGGAGACGCCGGGAACGCCCCGGAAGGCCGTCTCCAGCGCGTCCAGCAGGGTGTCCATGTTGCGGGCGTAGAAGCGCCGGGCGGGCTCGTTGGCGTCCCGCAGGCGCAGTCCGCCGTCGAGCAGCATGCCGCCGATGACGGCCTGGCTGAGCGCCGAGGTGTTCACGGTGGTCATGCTCTTGAGCTTGGCCAGCTCGTCGGCGAGCAGCCCGGCGGGCGCGCCGGCGGACGCCCCGGCGGCGGTGCCACCCGCGACCCGCTGGTCGGCGACCACGTAGCCGACCCGGGCGCCGGGGAAGCAGGTCTTGGCGAACGAGCCGAGGTAGACCACGTTGCCGCGGTCGCCGTCCAGGGCCTTGAGGGTGGGGCGGGCGGCGGCGGTGCGGCCGAAGAAGCCGTAGGGGTTGTCCTCGATCAGCAGGACGCCGGTCTCCTCGGCCACCTCCAGCAGCCGGCGGCGGGCCGCCTCGTCCATGCTGGCGCCGCTGGGGTTGGCGAAGTCGGGGACGACGTAGCAGGCCCGGGGGCGCTTCCCGGCGGCCCGCAGGGCGTGGACGGCCGCGGCCAGCGCGGCGGGGTCGAGGCCGCCGTCCCGCCCGGCCTCCGGGACGGGGTGGACGGTCAGGTCGAGCAGCCGGGCCGCGCCGGTGACGCCGACGTAGCAGGGCGCGGAGACCAGCAGCACGTCGTCCGGCCCGGCGCACAGGGCGCGCAGCACCAGCAGCATGCCCTCCTGGGCGCCGACGGTGACCACCAGCGCCTCGGGGTCGGTGTCGATCCCCTCGTCGGCGGCCAGCGCGCGGGCGATCAGCGGGGCGATCAGGCCCTTGGTGCGCCCGTACTGGAACACCTCCCGGCGGACCTGGCCGTCGGTCAGGCCGCGTTCCTCGCGCAGGTGGCGCAGGTAGGTCTCCAGGTGGCGGGGGACGTCCGCCGGGTCGAAGAACTCCTCGTACGGGCGGCCGGGGGCGAAGGAGACGGCCTCGGGGTAGCGGGCGGTGACCTCGTTGAGGAAGGTCATCGCGTCCAGCAGCGGGTCGGACAGCGAGCCGTGCAGGTCGGCGAGGTGCAGCACCCTGGTCATCGGGCGCCCTCCGCCGCGCCGGTCCGGTAGGCCGCCACCAGTCGTTCGGCGGCGAAGAGCTGGGCGCGGCGGCCGTCGTCCAGCAGGCCGGGCATGGCGAAGAAGCCGTGCGGCATGCCGTCGTAGCGGCGCAGTTCGACGGGGACGCCGGCGGCGCGCAGGGCCTCGGCGTACTCCTCGCCCTCCTCGCGCAGCGGGTCGTACTCGGCGGTGATCACGGTGGCGGGCGGCAGGCCGGCCAGCGAGGGGGCGCGCAGCGGGGAGGCCAGCGGGTTCGCGCCGTCGGCCGGGTCGGCGAGGTAGTGCGACCAGTACCAGGCCACCGAGTGCCGGTTGAACAGCGCCGGGTCGGCCTCGCCGTCGGCGGGGACGCGGTGGTCGGTGTTGGGGTAGACCAGCAGCTGGTGCAGGATCGCGGGACCGCCGCGTTCGCGGGCCAGCAGGGTGAGGGCGGCGGCCAGGTTGCCGCCGGCGCTGTCGCCGCCGACCGCGATCCGGGCCGGGTCGAGGCCCCACTGCGGGGCCTGGCGGGCGATCCGGTCGAGGGCGGCCCAGCAGTCGTGGAGGGCGGCGGGGAAGCGGTGCTCGGGGGCGTGCCGGTAGCCGACGGCGAACACGTCGGCGCCGGTGGCGTTGGCCAGCGCGCGGCAGACCGGGTCGCCGGTCTCCAGCGAGCCGAGCACCCAGCCGCCGCCGTACAGGTAGAGCAGGGCCGGGCCGGGCGGGGCGTCCTGCGGGCGCGGCGCGGGCCGGTAGCGGCGCAGCGCGAGCGGGCCGCCGGGGCCCTCGACGGTGGACTCCTCGACCCGGTGGACGGGTTCGCCGACGCCGGTGGCGGCGCGCAGGTCGGCGAGGTCGGCGGCGCGGGCCTCGGCCAGGGTGCGGGTGTACAGCGGCGGGGTGCCGGCGGCGGCGCGGCGGGCCCGCACCGCCTCGGCCTGGGGGTGCAGCGGCATCAGCGCGGTCCTCCGGGGGCGACGGCCTCCAGGTAGATCGACTCGTCCTTGCGGAAGGCGGTGTCGAGGGCGGCGACGTCCGGTCGGGCGCCGGTCTGGAACTCCTGCCGCACGACGGTGAACGCGCCGTAGCCGGCCCGGTCCAGGACGTACCGCAGCTCGGCCTCGTCGTAGATCCAGCGGTGGCCGAAGTGGTAGAAGATCTGGTTCAGCATGAAGGCCCGCCGCTCCGGCATCGGCGGCCCGACCCGCATGGTGCGCAGGCGGCGGCGGTGGCGGCGGAAGAACTGCTCGCGGTCGTCGAGGTAGCCCTCGACGTACCGGGCCAGGTCGGGGGTGGTGAGGCGGAGCAGGCCGCCGGGGCGCAGGACGCGGCGCACCTCGGCGAGCCAGCGCACGGCGGTGTCGAGCGGGACGTGCTCGATCAGGTGCTCGGCGTACACCCAGTCGACGCTGTGGTCGGCGAACGGGAGCGGCGCGCCGATGTCCAGCCGGGTGTACAGGCTGGTGCCGTCGATCCGGTAGACCGGGCCGGGGCGGGTCTCCTCGGTGTCGGTGTGCAGGCCGACCAGGTCGGTGCCGAGGCCCTGCGGGTGGCGGGTGCGGAACGCGGCGAACTCGACGCCCGTGACGCCGAGGTCCCGGAAGTCCTGGTGCGTGTGCGGTACTTCGGGGCGGACCAGCTCGATCGCGGCGCACCGGGCGAGGTCCTCGGTGAAGGAGTCGGTGCGGGCGGCCAGGCCGTCGGGGTCCTCCCAGTCCCAGTCCGCGAACAGCTTCGCGGCGGGCGCGGCGGACGTCGTGGTCGGGGCGGGCGCGGCGGTCCCGGAGGGGGTGCCGACCGGTCCGGGAGCGGTACTGGCGGGGGTGTCGGAGGCGCGGGGTTCGGTGTGCGTCACGGGGGGTTCTTCCGTTCTCTTTCACATGATTTGTCGGTGCTCCGTCACGGCCCCTATATATAAGGAGAGGGACGCGCGCTCAGCGGTACGTCCGCGGGGCCGCCGGCCAGGGCGCGAGCGCGCCGCGGTCGAGGTCCGCGAGGGTGGGCCGACCGGCCAGCACCATGGTGTCGAGCAGTTCCTCGCGCAGCAGGTCGAGCACCGCCCGGGCGCCGTCCGCGCCGCCGTGCGCCAGGCCCCACAGCACGGGTCGGCCGACCAGCGCGGCGCGGGCGCCCAGGGCCAGCGCCTTGGCGAGGTCGGAGCCGTGCCGCAGGCCGCCGTCGACCAGCACCGGGTGGTCGGCCGGGACGGCGTCCACCACCTCGGCCAGGGCGTCCAGCGCGGGCGGGGTGCCGTCGAGCTGGCGGCCGCCGTGGTTGGAGACGACCAGGCCGTCCACGCCGTGCTCCACGGCGAGCCTGGCGTCCTCGGCGGTGAGCACGCCTTTGAGCAGCAGCGGCAGCTCGGTGCGCCGCCGCAGCCAGGCCAGGTCGGCCCAGGTGACCGTCGGGTCGAACTGCTGCCGGGAGTGCTCCTCGATGCCGGAGCGGCCGGGCGGGGCCTGCCCGGCGGCGCTGGTGAGCCGGGGCGCCAGGTTGGCGGCGGTCATGCCGGGCGGCAGCGCGAAGCCGTTGCGCAGGTCGCGCAGCCGGCGGCCGACCTTGGGCGCGTCGACGGTGAGCACCAGGGCCCGGTAGCCGGCCCGTTCGGCCCGCCGGACGATCCCGGCCAGCGCCTCGCGGTCGCGCAGCCAGTACAGCTGGAGCCAGCGCGGCGCGCCGGGGGCGGCCTCGGCGATCCGCTCCAGGGTGCACCCGGCGAAGATGCTGGTGACCAGCAGCGCCCCGGCCCCGGCGGCGGCCCGGGCGGTGGCGCACTCGGCGTCGGGGTGGGCGAGCCCGTGGTAGGCCATCGGGGCGACGCCGTACGGGGCGGCCAGCCGGTCGCCGAACAGCTCGGTGCCGCAGTCGGGGGCCGAGACGTCCACCAGGACGCGCGGGCGCAGCACGTACCGGCGCCAGGCGTCCAGGTTGGCCTCGGCGGTCCACTCGGACCCGGCCGCTCCGTCGAAGAAGTCCCAGATCACGGCGGGCAGCCGGGCCTTGGCCAGCGCGCCGTGCTCCGCCAGGGTGAGCGGAACCATCGCGTCCGAACCTCCTGATGTTCCGTCAACTCGTGCGAAAACGAGGGACAGCGTAGGGGGCAGTCCGCCACTGGTATAGACCTTGACCCTTGATGCGCTCCCGTGCAAAGGTCGGCACCGACGGGGGTTCCACACTGAAGCATCACAACTTCCGAACCTTGCTTCCCACACGAGCGCGTGGAGTTGCGTTGACGCTTACCCCAACCCCGGTGCGCGGCGGCACGGTCGCCGCGGACTGGGTGGACGAGCAGTTACTCGCCGGACCGGACGGCGAACCGTGCCTGCGCTTCGGCGCTCCGGTGAACAGGGGCACCCTGCGGGCCCTGGTGGCCGAACGGCAGCGGCAGTTGGCCGCCGCCGGGCTCGGCGAACGCGGGACGGTGGCGCTGCGGATGCCGCCGTCGGCGGAGTTCGTCGCCGTCCTGCTGGCCGTCTGGCGCTCCGGCGCCCAGGCGATCCTGCTGGACCACCGGCTGACCGCCGTCGAGGTGGACCGCGCGGTGGACCGGCTGCACCCCCGGGTGCTGGCCGAACTCGCTGACGGCCGACCGCAGTTCCGGTCGCTGCCGGGGGGTGCCGAAGCCGCGACCGAGCACGCCCTGGTGCAGCTCAGTTCGGGCTCGACCGGCCCGTCCAAGGTGATCGCCCGGACGGCCGCCGACCTGCTGCGCGAACTCGACCGCTACGCCCGGCTCCCGGAGTTCCCGACCCGCGGCGAGCGCACCGTGCTGCTGTCCTCGACGGTGCACGTGCTCGGCCTGGTCGGCGGACTGCTGCACGCCCTGCACGCGGGCGTGGAGCTGGTGGTGCCGCAGCGGATGACCCCGACCGGCATCCTGGCCGCGATCGCCGAGGGCGGCGCCCCGACCACCGTGATCGGGGTACCGTTCCACGCCGAGCTGCTGGCCTCGGCCGCCGCGCCGCCCGAACTGCCGCAGCTGCGGCGGATGGTGGTGGCCGGCGAACTCGTCCGCCCGCAGCTGCCCGCGGCGTTCCGGGCCAGGTTCGGAGTCCCGCTGGGCACCATGTACGGGATGACCGAGACCGGCGTGATCGCCACCGACCTGAACGGCCACCACCACCCCGCGGTGGCACCCGTCCACGGCATGGAACTGTCCGTCGCGGGCGGCGAGCTGCACATCGCCCGGGAGCGGTCCCCGTACCTGGGCCCGACCGACCCGACCCGCTGGTCGGACGGCCTGCTGCACACCCGCGACGCCGCGCTGATCGAGGACGGCACCGGCCTGGTGACCGTGCTCGGACGGCGCGACTCACAGATTTCCATCGGCGGCCTCAAGGTCGACCTGAACGAGGTCGAGCAGGCCCTCACCGGGCTCCCCGGTGTGGTCGAGGCCGTGGTGCTGTTCGCCGACGGCGCGATCGAGGCGTACGCCGCGACCGCCGAGGGCGTCACCTCCGCGCCGTCCGAACGGGGCGGCCCCGCCGAGCAGTTGCGCGAACTGCTGGGCAAGGAGCTGGCGGGCTACAAGCTGCCCCGCCGGCTGCACCTGATGCCGCGGCTGCCCCGGACCGCCACCGGGAAGCTGCTGCGGGACGCCGCCGCCCTGCGCCGACAGGCCGACGCCGCCCGCTGATCCACCCCTCCCGCTCGTCCCGCGTTCCTCCCTCCCCTTCCGGTGCGGCCGTCACCGGCCGGGTGGACGGCTCCAGACACCGTCCGCCCGTCCGTCGGCGTGCCCTGCCCGGAAACCACTCCCCTTCCCTCCCCGACGCACTGGAGAGAGTCCGTCCATGCAGGAACAGATCCGCACGTTCGTCCTGACCGCCCTGGCCGGGATGAACTACGACGTCTCGCAGGTCACTTCGGAGACCGACCTCGGCCCGGCCGGCCTCGACCTGGAGTCGCTGGCGCTGGCCGACCTCGCGGTGCAGGTCGAGGAGGAGTTCGGCATCCGCTTCGAGCTGGACGACATGGAGTCCACCGCGCTGATGACCATCGACGAGTTCAGCGCCGAGGTCGCCGCCCGGGTCGCCAAGTCCACGGTGAGCACCGCCTGATGAGCACGGACGCCCGCACGCGCTTCGGCCGGGCCGAGGCGCTGGCCATGCTCGCCCGCTACGGCGACCGCTCCCCCGAGCAGGTCGACGAGCACCTGGGCTCGCTGGAACTGGCCTGGCTGATCGCCCAGGCCGAACAGACCTACGGCGTGCAGGTCGACCTGGACGACGAACGGCTGGACGCCATCCGCACGGTGGACGACGCCGTCGCCGCGCTCGACGCGCAGCTCGCCGCCGCCCCGGCCGGGGCCACGGCCGGTGTCGGCGCCACGGCCGGTGCCGGTGTCGGTGCCACGGCCGGTGCCGAGGCCGCCACGGAGGCGGGGGCCGCCGCGCCATGACCCCGTCCGCCTCCGCGACCACGTCCGTGAGCGCGGCCACGTCCGCGACCGCGCTCCGGAACGGTCCGCCGCGGCGCGCCGTCCTGGTCGGCGGCATCGGCGTGCGCTCGGCGTTCGGCGCCGGGCTCGCGGCGCTCACCGACGGCGTGCTCGCCGGACGGCCGGCCTTCACCCCGGTGGAACGCTTCGGCACCGCCGCGCACCGCACCGACCGGGCCGCCACCGGGCCGGGCTCGCCCCGGCTGGCCGACCAGCTGGTCGCGGTGCTCGCCGAGGCGGGTGCGCTCTCCGGCCCGGTCGACCTCGAACAGCCGCCTGCGGACGAGGAGTTGCTGCTCGCCCTGCACGGCGACCGGCGGGCCGGTCCGGTCGCGGCGGAGGTCGCCGAACGGACCGGGTTGCGGCCCCGGGTCTACACCGGGGCGTGCGTCGCGGCGTCCAGCGCCGTCGCCGACGCCGCCGCGCTGATCGCCTCCGGGCGCCGCGAACGGGTGCTGGTCGCGGCCGGGTACCTGGTCGAGCCGGACACCTTCGCGGTGTTCGACGCCGGCCGGGCGCTGGCCGGGGACGGTGCCGTCCGCCCGTTCAGCCTGGGCCGCCGGGGCATGCTGCTCGGCGACGCGGCGGTCGCCGTGGTCCTGGAGTCCGCACCGGCCCTGCGCCGGCGCGGCGGCCGGGCGCTCGCCCGGATCGCCGGCTGGGCCCGGACCGGGGACGCCTTCCACGTCTGCCGACCGCACCCCGACGGCACCGGCCTGGCCCGGGCGGTGCACGGCGCGCTCGACCGGGCGGGCGCCGCACCGGAGGCGATCGGCTACGTCAACGCCAACGGCGCGGGCTCCAAGCTCGGCGACCTGGCCGAGGCCGCCGCGCTGCGCGCCGTCTTCCCGGCCGGCACCCCGCCGGTCAGCTCCACCAAGTCCGTGCACGGCCACGCCCTGGAGGCTTCCGCCCTGCTCGAACTCGCCGTCACCGTAGGCGTGTTGGGCGCCGGGTCGCTGCCGGTGAACGCCGGCTGGCAGGCCCCCGACCCGGGCTGCCCGCTGGACCTGGTGCTCGACCGACCCCGCCCGGCCGCCCCCGGCCTGGCGCTGACCGTCAACGCCGCGTTCGGCGGCGCCAACACCGCGCTGCTGGTGGCCCCCGCATGACCCCGCGCCCCGGCCGCCCGCACCGCCCGCACCGCCCGCACCGCCCGCACCGCCCGCACCGACGCGCCCTCCCCGTCCGTTCCCGTCCGGCCGCCGCCCGGCCCGCACCCCTGGTGACTCCCGCATGACCGCCCCGAGACCCGCCGTCCTCCCCGACCACGTCCCCGACCCCGTGTCCGTTGCCGTCTCCGTTCCCGGCCACCCGCACCCGGCGTCCCCGCCCCCGTCCCCGTCGCCGTCCCCGTCGGCGGCGCCGCGCGTTCTCGCCGGGCCGCTGCGGGTGCTGGCCGCCGCCCGCTGGCCGGACCGGCCGGGGGACGAACTGCCCGCCATCGCGGGCTTCGTGGAGTCCTCGTTCAGCCCGCTGGTGGCCGAGACCGCCGAGCGCTGCCTGCGCACCCGTTACGGCCCGCCCCCGGCCGCCGGGGCGCCGCGCACCGCGCTGCTGCTGGCCAGCCCGAGCGGCGACACCGGCACGGCGGACGCGCTGGCCCGGGCCACCGCCGCCGGGGAGCGGGTCGCCCCGCTGCTGTTCTTCCAGTCCAACCCGAACGCGGTGCTCGGCCACCTGGCCGCCCGCTGGCAGCTGGACGGCCCGGTCGTCGCGCTCGGCCCCGGCTTCCAGGAGGAGCGCGAACTGCACGAGCGGGCCGCCCTGTTGATCGAGGACGGCGACGCCGAGCAGGTGCTCGCCATCACCGCCGTCCAGGGCCCGCCCGACCGCGCCACCGCCGTCCTGCTCGCCCCCTGACACCCGCACCCGCCCCTCGCGGCACCGCGGCCCCCGCCGGGGGAGCCCGCCCCCTTTCCCGCACCACGAGAAGAGAACGGGAACGATGAGCCTCCGCACCCTTCGCGCCGTGCTGTCCGCCGACAGCTCCGTCGGCGCCGGCAACGTCCTGACCACCCGGGTCGAGCAGGGCCTCGGCCTGGACTCGCCGACCCTGACCTTCGACACCCCCGTCGACGGCCACCCGGCGGGCACCGCCCTGACGCTCCGTCAACTCGACCTCGCGGTACGGTCCCGGGCCGCCGCCCTGCACGCCCGGGGGGTGCGCCGCCGCGACCCGGTCGCCGTGCAGGCGTCCGCCGCGGCCGAACAGGTGCTGTGCTTCCTCGCGCTGAGCCGGCTCGGCGCGATCCCGGCCCTGCTCAACCCGGCGCTGGACGCGGACACCTCGACCCGCTACCTGCGCCGGTTGAACGCGGTCGGGCTGCTCGCGGACGCCGCCCACGCCAAGGCCCTGGCCGACGTGGACTTCGGCGCACCCGTCCTCGCCGACACCGCCGAACTCGCCGACGGCGACCCGGAGTCGGCGCCCGAACCGTACCGGCACTGGCCCACCGACCCGGTCGCGATCACCCACTCCTCGGGCACCACCGGCCTGCCCAAGGCGGTGCTGCACTCGCACCAGAGCCTGTACGCGGCGATCCGCCACCGCCTGCTGCTGCCCCGGCCGCAGGGCATCGACCGGGTGCTCAGCGCGCTGCCCGCCGCGCACGCCGCCACCCTGATCGCGGTCAACCTGGCGCTCAGCTTCGACGCCCAACTGCACCTGATCTCCCAGCAGTCGGGCCCGGCGGTGCTGGAGGCGATCGAGCGCTGGCAGCCGCTGGGCGTGTACGGCTTCGCCACCACCTGGGCCGACCTGGCCCGGCAGGACCTGTCCGCCCGCGACCTCTCCTCGGTCGGCCTGTGGTGGAACACCGGCGACTGCGCGCACGAGGCGCACATCCGCCGCCTGGTCGCCCAGGGCTCGCGCGAGACCGCCACCCGGCAGGGCCGGGTCCGCACCGCCGGGTCGGTGTTCATCGACGGCCTGGGCTCCTCCGAGATGGGCCACTCGCACTTCTTCATCACCCACACCGTCGACTCCGAGCGCTACGGCCGCTGCGTGGGCCGCCCGCACGCCTTCGTCGACTGCGCGGTCCTCGACCCGGACGGCAACGAGCTCGGCCCGGGCCGGGTCGGCGAGCTGGGCACCCGCTCGCCCACCCTGTCCCCCGGCTACTGGAACGACTCGGTGACCACCCACCGCACCCGGGTCCGCGACTACTTCCTCACCGGCGACCTGGTGTACCGCGACGAGGACGGCTACTACTACCACGTGGACCGGGCCGTCGACACCGTCGACCTGGGCGACGGCCGCCGCCTGCACACCGCCGCCAGCGAGGAGCGCGTCCTGGCCGCCTGCCCGGACGTGCACGACTGCACCGTGGTCGCCTTCCGCGACGGCGGGCGGACCGTCGCCGACGTGCTGCTCCAGCTCGACCCGGCCGCCGACCAGGACGCCGACCGCACCGCCGAGGTGCTCGCCGCCCTGGAGCCGCACGTGGCCGCCGCGGTCCGCACCGTGCTGGCCGTCCCGGACGGGCGCATCCCGCTCGGCCCGACCGGCAAGGTCCGCAAGGTGCTGCTGCGCCAGCGCCACCTGGCCGAAGCAGGGGCCGGGACCGGGGCCGGGACCGGGACCGGGATCGCCACCGGGGCCGGGACCGGCGCGCCGTGAACGCCCCCGACGCCGCCACCGCCACCGCCACCGCCGCCAGCCCCGCCGCCGTCACCGCACAGGTCACCGGGATCGGCTGGGTGACGCCGCTGGGCCGCGCCGTGCCGGAGGTCTACCGGGCGCTCGCGGCCGGCCGCTCCGGGCTGGTCGCCCCGCCGCCGGACCACCCGGCGGCGGGCTGGCTGCGGGTGGCGGGCATCGCCCCGCACGTCCCGGCCACCGAGGTGCTGCCGCCGACCGAGACCCGGGTCGCCGACCGCTTCCTGCTGCTCGCGCTGGCCGCCGCCGAGGACGCCCTCGCCGACGCCGAGCTGACGGTCCGTCAGGACACCGACCCGGAGCGGGTCGCGGTGGTGCTGGCCACCGGCGGCGGCGGGCTGGAGAGCTACGAGCAGCAGGCCGCCGGGCGGCGCGAGCGCGGCCGGGCCGCCGTCAGCCCGTACCTGCTGCCGGGGATGCTGTCGAACATGGCGGCCGCCCGGATCGCCATCGCGCACGGCATCCGCGGCTACAGCTCGGCCGTGATCACCGCCTGCGCGGCGGGCGCCCAGGCGGTCGCCGAGGGCCTGCGGCTGATCCGCGGCGGCGAGGCGGACGTGGTGGTGTGCGGCGGCGCGGAGGCCCCGCTGCACCCGACGATCGCCGCCGCCTTCGACAACTCCCGTGCGCTGGCCGCCGGCTGGGACGACCCGACGCAGGCGTCCCGGCCGTTCGACGCCCGCCGCAACGGCTTCGTGCTGGGCGAGGGCAGCGCCGTCCTGGTACTGGAGCGCGCCGAGCACGCGGCGGCCCGCGGCGCCTCCGCGTACGCCGCGCTGGCCGGCTGGGGCGCGGCCACCGACGCCCACCACCCGACCATGCCGCGTCCGGACGGCGCGGGTGCGGTCTCCTCGATGCGGGCCGCGCTGCGCTCGGCGGGCCTGGCGCCGTCGGCGGTGGACTACGTCAACGCGCACGGCACCGGCACCAAGTTGGGCGACCGGGCCGAGGCGGCGGCGCTGCGCGAGGTGTTCGGCGACCACCAGCCGTGGGTCAGCTCGACCAAGGGCGCCACCGGCCACCTGCTGGGCGCGGGCGGGGCGGTGGAGGCGGCGGTGTCGGCGCTGGCCGTCGCCGAGGGCCTGATCCCGCCCACCCTGAACCTCGAACAGCCGGACGAAGCCTGCGCGTTGCGGCACGTCCGCGGCGCGGCCGAGCACGGTGTCGTGCGCCACGCCCTGTCCAACTCGATCGCCTTCGGCGGCCACAACCTGAGCCTGCTGTTCGGCCCGCCGAGCATCACGGCCAAGCACCTCGGAGGGGACTCATGACCGTGCCGGGCATCGCGTACACCGAACTGTACGTGGAGGACGCCCACAAGTACGCCGCGCGGCTGCGCGACGACTGGGGCTTCACGCTGAGCGAGCCGGACCGGGCCGCTCCGGGCACCGCGCAGGTGGTGGCGCACCAGGGCTCGATCCGGGTGCTGCTGACCTCGGCGGTGGAGGCCGACCACCCGGTGGCCGCCTGGGTGCGACGGCACGGCGACGGCGTCGCGGTGATCGCGCTGCGGCACGCCGACCGGGCGTCGGCGGTCGCGGCGGCCGAACGGGCGCTGGCGGCGGGCGGTGAACGGCTGGACGGTGAGCGGGCGGACGGTGAGCGGGCGGACGGTGAGCGGGCGGACGGGGCGGGGGCGCACGGAGCCGGGCCGGACGGGGCGGGCACGGTCTCCGGCTTCGGCGACCTGGCGCTGCGCTTCGTCGGCCCGGACGACCTGCTGCCGGCGGGCGAACTCCCCGGCGACGGCGCGCTGTTGTCGCTGGACCACGTGGCGGTGGTGGTGCCGGGCGGGCAGCTGGACGGCTCGGTGCGGTGGGCGGTAGACGGGCTGGGCTTCCGGGAGGTGTTCCGGGAGTACGTGGAGGTCGGCGACCAGGCGATGGACTCCCGGGTGGTGCAGAGCCCGTGCGGGACGGTCACCTTCACCCTGCTGGAGCCGGACACCTCGCGGGCCTCCGGCCAGATCGACGGCTTCCTGGCGGCCCACGGCGGCGCGGGCGTCCAGCACCTGGCGTACGCGACGGAGTCGATCACCGCCGCGGTGCGGGAGTTGGGCGGGCGCGGGGTGGCGTTCCTGAGCACTCCGGGCGCGTACTACGAGGCGTTGGAGTCCCGGCTCGGCCCGACGGCCATCCCGGTGGCCGAACTCCGGGACACCCACGTGCTGGTGGACCGGGACCACGGCGGCGAGCTGTTCCAGATCTTCGCCCGCTCCACCCACCCGCGCCGGACCTTCTTCCTGGAGCTGGTGGAGCGGCGCGGCGCCGGCAGTTTCGGCACCGCCAACATCAAGGCCCTGTACGAGGCGGTGGAGCGCGAGCGCGCCACCGCGGACAGCTGAGCAGAGGAGAGCCCACGTGACCACCGCGATCGACCGGTTCGAGCTGACCGAGGAGGAGTCGGCGCTGCTGCCGACCGTCGAGGAGGTGCTGGAGTACGCGGAGCGCGGCTGGTACCTGTCGCGGCGGCTGTTCTCCGACGCCGAGCTGGACGCGCTGCAGGCCGCCACCGAGCGCTACTACGCGGGCGAACGGGACCGCGAACTCCCGGCCCGGCCGCCGCACCTGGCGTCCTGGCGGCCGTCGGACGGGCCGGTGCAGCGGCACAACGACTACGTGCACTACGAGCACGCGGAGATCGGCCGCATCCTGCGCAAGCCGCTGCTGGGCGCGGTCGCGGCGCGGCTGGCGCAGGCGGAGGAGATCCGGCTGTTCCAGGCCACGCTGATCTACAAGCCGCCGGTGCCGGGCGAGCCGAGCAACGTGGTGCCGTGGCACTTCGACAAGCACTACTGGCAGACCTCCACCTCGCAGCGGATGCTGACCGCGTTCCTGCCGTTCCACGACTGCACCGAGGAGATGGGCACCATCACCATGGTGGACGGCAGCCACCGCTGGGAGGAGCGCCCCGGCGGCGACGACTCGACCCGGCACTTCGCCGCCCGGGACCGCTCCGAGCTGGAGCAACTGCTGCACGAGAACGCCGAGTTCAACGGCACCGAGGTCCGTACCGTGCCGATCGAGATCCCGCGCGGGCACGTCTCCTTCCACCACTGCCGCACCTACCACGGCTCGGGCCCGAACCGGTCCGCGCAGCCGCGCCGGGCGGTGTCGCTGCACCTGCAGGACGGCTCGAACCGCTACCGCTCGTACCTGCGGCCGGACGGCTCGCCGGTGGTGTACAACCACGACGCGGTGGTGCGGCGGGACGCGGACGGCCGACCGGACTACGCGGACCCGGAGTTCTGCCCGGTGCTGTGGCGGTCGGGCCGGTGAGCCTGCCGCACCTGGCGGACCCGGCGGGCCGGTACCGGACGATGCGGCTGATCCGCTCGTTCGAGGAGCTGGCGCTGGAGTGGGTGCGCGCCGGGCTGGTGGTCGGCGGCACCCACCCGTACATCGGGCAGGAGGCGGTGGCGGTCGGCGTGTGCGCCGCGCTGGAGCCGGCCGACCGGCTGACCTCCACCCACCGCGGGCACGGGCACGTGCTGGCGAAGGGCGCCGACCCGGCCCGGCTGCTGGCCGAACTGCTGGGCCGGGTCGGCGGGTTGAACGGCGGCCGGGGCGGTTCGATGCACGCCGCGGACTTCTCGCTGGGCATCCTGGGCGCCAACGGCATCGTCGGCGCGGGCGCGCCGATCGCGGTCGGCGCGGCCTGGGCGGCCCGGCGGCGCGGCGAACCCACCGTGGTGGCCTCGTTCTTCGGCGACGGCGCGCTCAACCAGGGCGTGCTGCTGGAGTCGTTGAACCTGGCGTCGATCTGGCGGGCGCCGGTGGTGTTCGTCTGCGAGAACAACGGCTACGCGACGACGCTGCCGGCCGGCGCGGCGGTGGGCGGTTCGGCCTGCGGCCGGGCCGAGGCGTTCGGCATCCCGGCCGAGACGGTGGACGGGATGGACGTGGAGGCGGTCCGGGCGGCGGCCGGGCGGGCGGTGGAGCGGGCGCGCGCGGGGGGCGGGCCGTCGTTCCTGGAGTGCCTGACGTACCGGTTCGAGGCGCACCACACCATGGAGCGGCGCTTCCGGCTGTCGTACCGCACGGCCGAGGAGGTGGCGTCCTGGCGGGAGCGCGACCCGCTGGCGACCGCGCTGCCCGCCGGGGAGGCCGCCGCGATCGACCGGGAGATTGTCGAACTCCTTTCCAGGGCGGCGCGGTTCGCGCTAGCTTCGGCGGAGCCGGATCCGGTGACGGCCAATGACCACCTGTACGCGAGCGGGCTGCGGCCCCGGTCGGGAGCGGCACTGTGACGCTGTTGTCGTACGCCAAGGCGATGAACCGGGCGCTGGCGGACGCGCTGGAGGCCGATCCGGCGGTGTGCGTGTTCGGCGAGGACGTCGGCGCGGGCCTGGCCGGTCTGACGCTGGGCCTGCAGAAGCGCTTCGGCGCCGAGCGGGTGGTGGACGTGCCGCTGTCGGAGCAGGCGTTCACCTCGGCGGGCATCGGGGCGGCGCTGACCGGGATGCGGCCGGTGATCGAGTTGCAGATCCCGTCGCTGCTGTTCCTGGTGTTCGAGCAACTCGCCAACCAGGCGCACAAGTTCTCGCTGATGACGGGTGGGCAGGCCCGGGTGCCGCTGACCGTGGTGGTGCCGGGCTCGGGCTCGCGCAGCGGCTGGGCGGGCCAGCACTCCGACCACCCGTACGGCCTGTTCGCGCACGTCGGCATCAAGACGCTGGTGCCCGCGACGCCCACCGACGCGTACGGGCTGCTGAGTTCGGCGATCGCGGACGACGACCCGGTGGTGCTGTTCGCCCCGGCGGGCGCGCTGGGCGTCCGGGAGGACGTGACGGCGCCGCTGGCCCCGCTGCCGCTGGGCGAGGCCCGGACGGCCCGGCGTGGCTCGGACGTGACGGTGCTGGCGGTCGGCCACCTGGTCCAGCAGGCGCTGGCGGTGGCCGAGGAGTTGGCGGACGAGGTGTCGGTGGAGGTGCTCGACCCGCGCACCCTGTACCCGCTGGACCGGGCGGCCCTGGTGGAGTCGCTGGACCGCACCGGGCGGCTGGTGGTGGCCGACGACTCCAACCGTTTCGCCGGTTTCGCCGCCGAGGTGCTGGCGGTCGCCGCCGAGGAGTGCCGGCTGCTCGCCCCGCCCCGCCGGGTCACCCGCCCCGACGGCGCGGTCCTCCCGTTCGCCCTCGCCCTGGACCGGGCCCTGCAGCCGAGCGCCGAGCAGTTGCGGGACGCGATCCGCGCCGTCCTGAAGTGACCCCTCCCGCCACGACCGTTCCCGCGTAACCGCCGCCTCCGGGCGGTCGTTGTCCACCACCGGACCACCGCAACGTCCACCCGCGTTGCCTCCGCCGCATCCCGCCGTACCCCCGCCGTACCCCCGTTGCACCACACCACAGAGGAGAGCAGCCATGAGCGACCGTTACCACTGGGACCGCAGCCACCCCGGCCTGACCGCCCTGCGCGAGTCGATCGAGGAGGTCCGCCACGAGGTGGTGTCCCACCCGATGTACCTGTCGCTGGACAGCCTGGAGAAGGTGCGGACCTTCCAGCAGACCCACGTGTTCGCCGTCTGGGACTTCATGTCCCTGCTCAAGTGCCTCCAGCGGCAGCTCACCTGTGTGACCCTGCCGTGGCTGCCGGACGGTCCGACCGCGAGCCGCCGGCTGATCAACGAGATCGTGCTGGTCGAGGAGAGCGACGAGCTCGGCGACGGCTACATCAGCCACTTCGAGCTGTACCTGGACGGCATGGCCAGGGCGGGCGCGGACACCGCCCCGGTCGAGGCGTTCCTGGACGCGATCCGGGCCGGCCGGTCGGTGGCGGAGGCCGCGAAGACGGCCGAGATCCCGGAGGCGGCGGCCGAGTTCGCGGCCGTCACGTTCCGGATCATCGAGGACGCGCCGGTGCACTGCCAGGCCGCGGCGTTCGCGTTCGGCCGGGAGGACCTGATTCCGGAGATGTTCGAGCAGGTGGTCCGGATCGACGACGCCGAGGGCCGGCTGAGCGTCTTCAAGGACTACCTGGCCCGGCACATCGAGGTGGACGGCGAGCAGCACACCCCGATGGCGATGCAGATGCTGATCGACCTGTGCGGCGACGACACCGAGCGCTGGGAGGAGTGCGCGGCGACGGTCCGCACCGCGCTGCGGGCCCGGGTCGGGCTGTGGGACGCGATCACGGCCGCGCTGTGACCGGCGGGGCCCGGCTCCGGACGCGTCCGGAGCCGGGCCCACGGGAAGGGGCGTCCGGCCGGTCCCGGCCGAGCCGCAGGACGGGGCCGAACACCTCGTGGTGGACGTCGGCGGCGAGCCTGCCCGCGGCATCCCGCCGCACGGCCCGGTGATCCTGCTCACCACCGTGCGGCGCACCCGCCGACGGCCCCGCCGCCCCGCTAGCCTCGGTGGCGCGGCCCGCCCCCGCGCCCTGCCCGATTCGCCCGTGACGGAGGCTCCCGGTGACGGCACGTCAGCTCCTCGACCTGCTGGTCGACCCCGGCAGTCTGCACAGCTGGGACGAGCCGGTCACCGCCGAGTACGCCGACCCCGCCTACCGGGACGCGCTGGCCCGGGCCCGCGAGCGCACCGGCCTGGACGAGGCCGTGCTCACCGGGCGGGCCCTGCTGGACGGGCGGCCGATCGCGCTGGTCGCCGGCGAGTTCGGGTTCCTCGGCGGCTCGATCGGCGTGGCCACCGCCGAACGGATCACCCGCGCCGTGGAGCGCGCCACCGCCGAACGCCTGCCGCTGCTCGCCCTGCCGGTCTCCGGCGGCACCCGGATGCAGGAGGGCTCGGCCGCGTTCCTGTGCATGGTCCGGGTCACCGCCGCCGTCCACGCGCACCGCGCCGCCGGGCTCCCCTACCTGACCTACCTGCGCAACCCCACCATGGGCGGGGTGTTCGCCTCCTGGGGCACCCTCGGCCACCTGGTGCTCGCCGAGCCGGGCGCCCGGCTCGGCTTCCTCGGCCCCCGGGTGTACGAGGAACTGCGCGGCGAACCGCTGCCGCCGACCGTCCAGCGCGCCGAGACGCTCGCCGCCCACGGCCGGCTGGACGCCATCGTCCCGCCCGAACGGCTGCGCGTCTTCCTCTCCCGCGCCCTCACCGTCCTCACCGCCCGCCCGACCTCCCGGCCCGCTCCCTCCCCCTCCCCCTCCCCCTCCCCCGCAGCCCCTCCCACCGTTCCCACCGTTCCGACCGCCCCCGCCGCGCCGTCGGACGCCTGGGAGTCGGTGCTGCTCAGCCGCCGCCCCGACCGCCTCTCCGCGCTCGAACTCCTGCACCACACCGCCGACCTGTTCCTCCCGCTGGACGGGGACAGCGCGCTGGTCCGGGGCCTGGCACTGATCGGCGGACGGCCCGTCATGGTGGTCGCCCAGCAGCGCCGGGGCCCCGACCGGCCCGAACTCCCCGTCACCGCCGCCGATCTGCGCGCGGTGCGGCGCCAGGCCCGGATCGCCGAGGAACTGGGGCTGCCGCTGCTCACCGTGGTCGACACCACCGGCGCGGAACTCTCCGTCGAGGCCGAACTCGACGGCGTGGCACTGGAGATCGCTCACTGCCTGACCACCCTGGTCGGGCTGCGCACCCCCGTCCTCGCCGTCCTGCTCGGCCAGGGCAGCGGCGGCGGCGCACTCGCCCTGCTGCCCGCGGACCGGGTCCTCGCCGCCCAGCACGCCTGGCTGGCCCCCCTGCCCCCCGAGGGCGCCTCCGCGATCGTCCACCGCGACGGCGACCACGCCCCCCGACTCGCCCGCGCCCAGGGCATCACCGCCACCGACCTGACCGCCACCGGCCTGGTCGACCAGGTGATCCCCGAAACCCCCGACCCCACCGACCTGCGCGACCGCCTCGCCACCGCGATCACCACCACCCTCACCGAACTCGCCGCCCTCCCCACCCCCGCCCGCCTCACCGCCCGCGCCACCCGCAACCGCCACCTCGGCGGCCCCACCCCGGGCGACACCCCGCGATGACCGCATCTGGCCTTCGGCGGCCGAGGGCTGCCCCACTGTCGGGGTGTCAGGAAGCGAGATGCCTGACAACTCGGCCTTGGACACTGGATGCTGAGGTCACGGCGGCGCCCGGCCCGACAACGGGCCGGCAACGTGACAGGAGACGTGTCCATGGGCCTGGAGTTCTTCGGAATCGACCCTGAGACCAACGAGGAGGGCTCCCCCACGGTCTGGGCGGACCTGACTCGACGCCGGCTCGTGGTCCAGGGCGACACCCTCACGGGGCCGAGTTCGTGGAGGTCAGCGAGACCGAGTGGGTGGCCGGTCACCGGGTCGGCGTACCTGCCCACGAGTCCGTGATCGGCATCCCCGAGCAGATGATCCCCTTCATCAGGAAGGCTTGCGATGCAATCGAACGCGCCGGACTTCAGAACCCTGCTCCGGGAGACGGAGAAGTCGGCCGTGCACCTGGAGATGCGTGATCAGTACAGCATCGCCGACGAGGTCGAGCAGTTCGCCGCGTGGAAGGCCGGGCACCGGTACTCGATGGAGAACCGGTCCGAGTGGTGGCATCCGTTCCACGACTTCGTGGTGGAAACCATCGCCCGCGGGGTGACGATCCGGCGTGCCCGGATCGTGTCGGAGCCCGTCACCGAGTACATCCGCTACGAGCACTCCCACACGTTCACCAACATCGCGGCCGGTGAGCAGATCCGATGGCTGCCTCGGATCCGGGCGCTCGACCTGGCACTGCCAGGTGCCGACTTCTGGCTGTTCGACAGCCGGATCGTGCGGTTCAACCTGTTCACCGGCGACGGCGCGTGGGCTCACCCCCGCCACGTGATGACGGAGGAGCCGGCCACCGCGGGCCTGTGCGCGAAGGCGTTCGAAGCCGTGTGGGAACGGGCGGTCCCCCACGCGGACTTCGAGGTCTGAGCCGGCTCCGAACCACCGGGTGGACAGCACATGCCATCGTCGCCTTCGTCCAGCGTCGTCGCAGCACGGAAGGCCATCGCGGAACAGCTGGCCGAGATCCGCAAGGATGCCGGGCTCAAGGGGGGTGAGCTGTCCGCCCGGTGCGGTTGGCACCCCGCGAAGACGTCTCGCATCCAGTCCGGCAAGTCCGCTCCGTCGGAGGAGGACATCAGGGCTTGGTGCACCGCCTGCGGAGCCCCCGGCCGAATCCCGGACCTGATCGCCGCGTCCCGTGCTGCCGACTCGATGTACCAGGAGTGGAGACGCCGGAACCGATCCGGCCTGAGGCTCGCTCAGGAGAAGGTGATCGGCGACTACGAGCGCACGAGACGCTTCCGCATCTACGTCTCGAACGTGTTGCCCGGTTTCTTCCAGACGGCCGGGTACGCAACGGCGCTGATGCAAGCCATCACGGACTTCCAGGGGACCCCGAACGACGTTGCGGCGGCCGTTCCGGCACGGCTGGCACGAGCGCGGCTCATGTACACGGGGGGACGTCGGTTCTCCGTGCTGATCGAAGAGTGCGTGCTGCGGACCAGGATCGGTAGCGCGGAGGACATGTCCGCCCAACTCGGCCACCTGCTCACCCTGATGTCGCTTCCGGCCGTCTCCATCGGCATCATCCCGGCCGGCTGCGCCCGTGCCATCTGGCCGCTGGAAGCCTTCTACCTGTTCGACGACCGCCGAGTGGTGGTGGAGACCCTGACGGCGAAGGTGAACGTGCTCCAACCCAGCGAGGTCGCGGACTACGCCCGGGCCTTCGCCGGACTGTCCGGCATGGCCGTGCACGGGGTGAAAGCCAGGGCATTGATCGCTGCTGCCGCCGCCTCCTTGGAGTGATGGCGCCGCAATCGGGCGCAACTCCGTTGAACGCGGCGCACCGAGGTCCCTACGGTCTGTCACGTACCCGCGTCACTCGGGCGGAGGAGAACGGACCGGTGGCGAGAGGACAGGGAGTGTGCCCCCAGGGGATGGCCGGGTTCCTCAGTCCTCACCCCGGCGGGCAACCGCCCGCCGGGCACGACCAGCACGGAGGCAGCGGCATGGGCAAGCACGGAGGCGGCACCGGTTCCGGTGACGGCGGCAAGCAGCAGGACGACAGCAACAAGGGCTCCGGGCACGGCGGAGGCGGCTCGGACGAGGGCGGCAACACCTCGGACGGCCGGAACCCGGCGGGCGGCAGGTGAACGGCGAGGCACCCGAGGAGGTGGGCCCCCGGGGGCTCGCCTCCGCGCTGGTGACCGGCGGCGCGCTGCGATCGGACTGGCTTCCCTCGTTCGAGGCCGTGCCCCGGGAACTGTTCGTCCCGGACCGCATCTGGCCCGGCATCGCGAACGGAACGAAGCAGAACCCGGTCGTCCACCGGTCGAAAGATCCCGAGGCGTGGTGGAACGCGGTCTACTCGGACATCCCGCTGACCACGCAGTGGGACGACGGCCGGCACGAGGGCGACGGCCTCGGCAGCGTCCCCAGCTCGTCCAGCTCCATGCCGACCATGGTGGTCTCGATGCTCCGGGACCTGAGCGTTCGCCCGGGTGACCGGGTGCTGGAGATCGGCACGGGCACGGGATGGAACGCGGGTCTGCTCGCCCACCGCCTCGGCGGCCCGAACGTGGTGAGCATCGAATTCGACCCGGACGTCGCGCGCGGCGCGCGGGAGAACCTTCGCCGGGCCGGACTCGCGCCGACCGTGGTCGAGGCCGACGGACGGGCCGGATGGCCGACGGGCGCCCCCTACGACCGGATCATCGCCACGTGCTCGCTGCTGGAGATCCCTGCGGCGTGGCTGGAACAGTCGGCCCCCGGCGCGGTGATCGTCGCTCCGTTCGGCACGGAGTACGGCGGCGAACAGATCGTCCGCCTGACCGTGAACGGGGAAGGGACCCGGGCGGTCGGCGGCTTCACCGGCGGCTCCGCGTTCATGAGGATCCGTCAGCAGCGCACCGAACGACCGCCGTTCGATGAGTACCTGCACGGGGTGCCATGGCCGGCGGACGGCGTGAGGAGCACGACCACGCTGTCGCCGCGGGACACCGGCGAGTGGTTCCGGCAGTTCGTCATCGGCCTGGGCGTCCCGGGGGCGTTCTGGCGGGCGGAGCGCTACGACCGGGATGCGTACACGCTGTGGATCTACAGTCGCGACAAGCAGTCATGGGCCTCGGTCGACCACGAGCGGGACCGCACCGAGTACGAGGTGTACCAGTCCGGACCGCGCCGTCTGTGGGACGAGGTGGAGGCCGCCTACCGCTGGTGGGACGACCAGGGCCGGCCCGAACACAACCGCTTCGGCCTCACCGTCACCCCCGACGCCCACACCGCCTGGCTCGACCGCCCCGACAACCCCGTCCCCGGCCGCGACTGACCCACGGCCCCCACCGCTCAGGTCGGGGCGCGCAGCCAGTCGTCCAGGGTGGTGAGGTCGTCGTCCGTCAGGCCCGTCCGGGGGTCGACCCGGAGGAGGAGGGCGGGGCCGGGGTGGCGGGTGGCCAGCCAGGCACGGTCGGGCGGGCCGATCTCGTCGTCGACCCAGGCGAACGCCGCGCCGGCCGCGTGGGCCAGCAGGAGCGGCGTCTTCCAGTGCACTCCCGGCGGGAGGTCCGGCCGGTCCGGGTCGTCCGACTCCTCCAGGACGGGCCAGGGCGGCAGGCCGAGCAGCGGGGCGACGCAGTCGTTGGCCGCGTGCTCCCAGGTGGTGGCCCACACCGGGCGGCAGGGCAGCGCCGCGAGCCGCGCGCCGACCCGGGGGTCGAGCCGGGCCAGCAGCGGGTGTCCCGCCGCCGTCCCCAGCACGTCGCGGATCCGGCGCTCCGTCAGGTGCTCCGGGTGCCACCCGGCCGGCCCGCCGAACGGGATCAGCGGGCCGTCGACGTCGAGGTACAGCAGCGGTGGCTCCATCCCCCGCATTCTGCCGACTCCCCCGCCCCGCCCGGCGGATCGGGCACCGGGACGGACGCGCGACCCGGGTGGCGGTCAGTCCGGTTCCCCGCCGGACCGCCCCCGGCGCCGGTGCAGGACGTGCCGCCAGTCGTCCTCCCCGAGGACCGGGTCGGGCGCGGGCGCGGCGGGCGGCGGGCCGGGTGCCGTCTCGATGAGGTGCAGCAGCGTTCGGGCGACGCCGCAGCAGTCGTCCGGGCCGGAGCAGGCCGCCGGCGCGGTCGCCTCCTCGGCCGTGACCGGCCGGGGGATGTCCTCCAGTTGCCGACCGCGCCGGTCGAGCTCCTCCGGGTCCTCGTCCGTCTCCGGGTCCGGGTCCGGGTCCGGGTCAGCGTCCGTGGCCGGGAGCGGGCCCGCCGCGACGAAGGTCCGCACCTCGTTCCGCATCCCCTCGTGCTCGCACCCCGACCGGGGCCCGGGAGGCCGGGCCTGGAGAGCGCCGGGGCGGAGGCGCCACGCCGTCCGTGCGGTCGGGGGCGGTTCAGCGCTTCGCCGTCAGGGCGTCCGCCAGCCAGTCGGCCGTGTCGGGGAGCCAGTCCGGCAGGGCGTTGCCGAGGAGGTGGTTGCCGTGCGGGACGTGGAGCAGTTCGGCGTGCGGGAGGTCGGCGGTGAGGGCCTCGGCGTTGGTGACGCCCGGGATGCGGTCCTGGCCGCCGTCGACCAACAGCAGTGGCAGGTCGCGCAGTCGGGGGGCCAGCGCGGCCAGGTCGAGCTGCTCGACGAAGGCGCGGGCGGCGGACGTGCCGCCGCAGCGCCGGGAGAGGGTGGCGACGACGAACGGGACCAGCGCGTCCCAGTCCAGCCGGTACGGGCCGCTGACCAGCGCCGCCGTTCGGACCCGCGGGTCGTGGGCGGCGACGGCGGCGGCCAGGTAGCCGCCGAGGCTGAACCCGAGCACCGCGATCCGCTCCGGGTCGATCAGGCCGCTGTCGCCGGGCCCGTCCGGGACCGCCGGGTCCGCCAGGTCCGCCAGGTCCGCCGGGTCAGCGGCGGCGGTGGCCAGGGCGTGGTCCAGGGCCCGGCCGATCGCGTGCCGGTGGTCCGGGCCGAGCACGGGGCCGTCGGCCAGCACGCCCTGGCCTGGGCCGTCGACGGCCAGCACGGCCAGCCCGCGGGCGAGCAGCGCGTCGGCCGGGCCGTGGAACTCCTCCTTCGAGGAGTCCATCCCCGGCACCAGGACCACCAGCGGGACGCGTTCACCGTCCGCTGCCGGCGGCAGGCGCAGCCACCCCGCGTAGCCCTCGCCCTCGATCCGGCGGGCCCGGGGTTCGAGCAGCGCGAGGGCGTCGCCCATCGAACGGTCCGCCTCCGCGGCGACGGCGGCGGCCCGCTCCCGGTCCGGGTCGGGCAGCATGGCGGCGAGCTGGAACCAGCGGGCCGCCGAGCGGTGGTGCTGCCCGGCGGTGCGGACCCGGCCGCGCCCGGCGGCCCGTTCGGCCCGGGCGCGGTGGGCGAGGGCGGCGGCCCGGCAGGCGTCCGGCCAGTGCAGCAGCGAGTCGATCGGCGCGGTGACCCGGTCGTACTCGTAGGGGTCGATGCCCGCGCCGTGGGCACGCGGGCGGGTCTCGGCGATGAACCCTGCCGCCATGCCGGGGGCGGTGAGGAAGGAGAGTCCGGTCATGGGTGCTGCGGTCCTCCGGAGTGGGGCGGCCTCGGTGAGCCGACAGATCGACAAATCGACGGAACGGGTCGCGGGCGGCACCGCTGGCGGGCGCGCCGCCCCGGTCCGGCGGCCGTGCGCGGTGCGGAGCGGAACGGTGCGGGGCGGGGCAGTGCGGGGCGGGGCAGTGCGGGGCGGGGCAGTGCGGGGCGGGGCAGTGCGGGGCGGGGCTCAGGCGTCGGGGTTCTTGCCCTGGGCCACCTTGGCCACGCGATCCGCCGCCACCGTGGCGAGCCCTTGGATGAGCTCGAAGTTGGGCATGTCGTAGCCGGTGAGCAGGACGACCACCCCGCCGATCCGCATCATCACCTTGGCGTCGTGGATCTCGATGTCCTGCCCGCTGGAGTAGTCGTGCGAGGGCGGGAGGCCGTAGGCGTCGAGTTCGTCCGCGTCCGCGGAGACCTCCAGCGGCTGCGGGTCGGACGACGCTTCCTCCTCCCGCTTGCCGGCGGCCATGGCCTTCCAGGCCACCTGCGCGTCCTCGGGGGTGTCGAAGGAGAAGGCGTCCCAGAAGACGTCGCCGTCCCCCGGGCGGGTGGTGTATCCGCTCAGGCCCGCCGCCACCAGCCCGGAGCAGGCGGTGCCGGTCTCCGAGCCGCACCGGTCGGCGGCCTTCTGGCCCTCGAAGATGTCCGTGCCGCCCATCCCCCCGCCCAGCCCGTCGGGCAGGGCGTCGCCGAGGGGCGCGGCCACCCGGAGCTGCTCCGCCGAGAGGACGACCGCCGCTTTCCCGCGCCCCACGGCCGGGTCGCCGTTCCGGCCCGGTGAGTCCGCACCGCTGCCGCCGCCACCGCAGCCGGCCAGCAATGTCGCGCAGGCGACCGCGAGGGCCACCCCTCCCGCTCTTGTCCGCACGCGGAGTCCCCCGTCAGGTCTCTTGGATTCGATCACCCCCCACCCAACCCTAGAACCGCCCGTTGCTCCAACAGGCTTTTCGGGCAGCGGACTTCCGCGCGCACGCCCGCGCCCGCGCCGGTGGCCCGCCCCGCCCGGTGTGGCCAATGTCGCACGGTGGATCTCCGCAGCTCGCGGGGGGTACGGCGGCCGGTTGCGGGTAGGCTGCGGCTGCCCCGTCCCCGAGCCCTGAGGAGTTGCGCGTGTCTGCGATCACCGTCGTCGGGGTGGGTGCGGACGGCTGGGCGGGGCTCTCGGCGGCGGCGCGGGAGGCGTTGGGCGCGGCGGAGGTGGTGCTCGGCGGGGGGCGCCAGTTGGGGCTGCTGCCGGAGGGGGTGGCGGCGGAGCGGGTGCCGTGGCCGTCGCCGTTGCGGGCGGCGGTGCCGGGGCTGTTGGAGCGGTTCGCGGGGCGGCGGCTGGCGGTGCTGGCCAGCGGTGACCCGATGTTCCACGGGATCGGGCGGACGCTGCTGGAGTGCGGTGTCCCGGCGGAGTCGCTGCGGGTGCTGCCGCATCCGTCCTCGGTGTCGCTGGCGTGCGCCCGGTTGGGGTGGCCGGTGGAGGAGACCGAGGTGGTGACGCTGGTCGGCCGGCCGGTCGCGTCCCTGCACGCGGCGCTGTACCCGGGGCGTCGGCTGCTGGTGCTGAGCGCGGACGCGTCGACGCCCGCGCGGGTGGCGCGGGTGCTGGCGGAGCGCGGGTTCGGACCGAGCCGGGTGCGGGTGCTGGAGCAGTTGGGCGGTCCGGCGGAGGCGGTGCGCGAGGGGGTGGCGGCGGGCTGGTCGCTGCCGCCGGGCGATCCGCTGAACGTGCTGGCGGTGGAGTGCGTCCTCGATCCGGCCGTTGCGGCGGACGCCCCCCGGCAGCAGCTGGTTCCCGGACTGCGGGACGAACTCTTCGAGTCGGACGGGCAGTTGACGAAGCGTCACGTCCGGGCCGCGACGCTGGCGGCGCTCGCCCCGGCACCGGGCGAGCTGCTGTGGGACGTCGGCGGTGGTTCGGGGTCGATCGGCATCGAGTGGCTGCGGGCGCACCGCACCTGCCGGGCGGTGAGCGTGGAACGGGACCGGGCGCGGGCGGAGCGGATCGTCCGCAACGCGGCGGCGCTCGGCGTGCCCCGGCTGCGGGTCGTGACGGGGGCCGCGCCGCGGGCGCTGGCCGGGCTGGAGACCGAACCGGGCCGTCCGGACGCGGTGTTCATCGGCGGCGGGCTGACGGTGCCGGGGTTGCTGGAGGCGTGCTGGTCGGCGCTCGGGCCCGGTGGGCGGCTGGTGGCGAACACGGTGACGCTGGAGTCGGAGGCGCTGCTGACGCAGTGGTACCGGCGCCACGGCGGCGAGTTGGTGAAGCTGGGCGTGGCGCACGCGGTGCCGGTGGGCGGGTTCACGGGGTGGCGGCAGGCGATGCCGGTGACCCAGTGGAGCGTCGTCAAGGGCGGCGGGGGCGCGGGTCCGGACGCAGGCGAATCCGGTGCGGACGCCGGTGCGGACGAGGTTGTCGGAGTTCTCGGAGGAGCGAAGTGACGGTCTATTTCATCGGTGCCGGTCCGGGCGCGGCCGATCTGATCACAGTGCGCGGCCAGCGCACCCTGGCCCGCTGCGGGGTGTGCCTGTACGCGGGGAGCCTGGTGCCGCCGGAGCTGCTGGCGGACTGCCCGCCGGACGCCCGGCTGGTCGACACCGCGAACCTGGACCTGGACCAGATCCTGGCCGAGATCGTCAGCGCGCACCGCGCGGGCCAGGACGTGGCCCGGCTGCACTCCGGCGACCCGTCGGTGTTCTCGGCGATGGCCGAGCAGATGCGCCGCCTGGACGCGGCGGACATCCCGTACGAGGTGGTGCCGGGGGTGCCCGCGTTCGCGGCGGCGGCCGCCGCGCTGAAGCGCGAGCTGACGGTGCCGACGGTCGGCCAGACGGTGATCCTGACCCGGGTGGCCCGGCAGGCGACGCCGATGCCGCCCGGCGAGGAACTCTCCGTGCTGGGCAGGAGCGGCGCGCTGCTGGTGCTGCACCTGGCGGCCCGCTACGTGGACAGCGTGGTCGAGGAGCTGCTGCCGCACTACGGGCCGGACTGCCCGGCGGCGGTGGTCGCCATGGCCAGCCGCCCGGACGAACTGGTGCTGCGCGGCACGCTCGGCGACATCGCCGTCCAGGTCAAGGCCGCGGGCGTGCTGCGCACCGCGGTGATCATCGTCGGCCGGACACTGGCCGCGACGGAGTTCCGCGACAGCCACCTGTACTCGACCACCCGGGCCCGCTGAACAGGGCCGCTCCCCGCCCGGCGGGGGCTCGACGGGGGCTCGACGGGGGCTCGGCGACGCCTCAGCGAACGCCGGACGGTTCGGACGCGCCGCCGGACGGCCGCGGCTCCGGCTCCCCCCGGTGCGGCTCACCCTCCTGCGGCTCCTCCTGGTGCGGTTCGTCGGACAGCAGGCCGTCGGCGGCGCCGTCGAGGAGGCGCTGCATGTCGGCGGAGCGGGGCAGCATGGTCGCCTCGTAGGCGCGGACGGCCTCGGCGAGGGTGTCGTGTCCGGCGATCGCGAGGGCGAGTTCGCAGGCGTCGAGCATGGCGAGGTTGACGCCGACGCCGAGCGGGGGCATGAGGTGGGCGGCGTCGCCGAGCAGGGTGACGGCGGGGTCGGGCGTCCAGGTGTGCGGGACGGGCAGGGCGTGGATCGGGCGGTCGACGTAGGGGCCGTCGTTGTCGGTGAGGAGTCGGCGCAGGGCGGGCGACCAGCGGCGGTAGCGGTCCAGGAGGAGGGCGCGCAGGGCGTCGGTGTCCTGGACGGTGTGGCCGGCCTGCGCGATCCAGTCGGCGGGGGCGCGCTGGATGACGTAGACCCGGATGTGGTCGCCGCTGTTGCGCTGGGCGAACAGTCCGCGTTCGCCGTCGGCCGCCGAGGCGCTGCCGGGGCCGACCAGCGCGGCGAGTTCGGGGTGGCGGCGGTCGACGTCGTGGAACCAGGCTTCGAGGAAGCTGATCCCGGTGTGGCGGGGGGTGGCCGGGGAGAGCGCGCGGCGGACCGTGGACCAGGCCCCGTCCGCGCCGATCACCAGGTCGGCCTCGACGGTGGTGCCGTCGGCGAAGTGCAGGCGGCGGGGGCCGCCGGCGGGGCCCTCGACCGAGCGCAGGGTGCGGCCCCAGCGGACGGTGTCCGGGGCGAGCGAGCGCAGCAGGAGGTCGCGCAGCTGGCCCCGGTCGATCTCGGGCTTGAACCGTTCGCCGTCCTCGGGGACGTGGTGGAAGCCGATCTCCCCGGTCAGGGCGTCGAGTTGGCGCATCTCCTGCCCTTCGGCGCGGGCGAGGCGGAAGAAGTCGTCGAGCAGTCCGGCTTCGCGCAGGGCGAGTTGGCCGTTGTCCTCGTGCAGGTCGAGGGTGCCGCCCTGGTCGCGGGCGTCGGGGCCGCGGTCGTGGTCGTACACAGTGACGGCGATGCCGTGGCGCTGCAGGATGCGGGCGCAGGTCAGGCCGCCGGGCCCGGCGCCGACGACGGCGATGCGGGGGACGGGCGGGCCGGACGGGGTGGTGGAGGCGGGTGCGGTGGTCATGGTGGTGCTCCTTCCGGACGGGCGCACGGCGGTGCCGGGCGACCGGGCAGGGGGTGTGGGGGCGGCCGGGGCGTTGACGCTCCACGGGGCCGCAGCTCCAGCAGACCACACCGGGTACAAAAGTGCAACGGCTCAACTTTTGAACCGAGTGAACCCGGCGGGTAGGATGTCCCCATGCCCGACACCCCGCCGCCTCCGCCACCCCCACCGAGCCCCGAGCCCCCGCCGAGCCCCGGCCCCCCGCCGAGCCCCGTGTCCCCCCCGCCAGCACCCCCGCCCCCAGCCCCGCCGGGGCGCCGCGAGCGCAAGAAGGCCGCCACCCGCCAGGCCATCGCGGACGCCGCGCTGCGCCTGTTCCTGGAGCGCGGCTACGACGACGTCGGCATCCGCGAGATCGCGGACGCCGCGGACGTCTCCACCACCACGCTGTTCAAGCACTTCCCGGTCAAGGAGGCGCTGGTCTTCGACGAGGAGGCCGACCTGGAGGCCGACCTGCTCGCCGCCGTGCGCGAGCGGCCCCCCGGCCGGTCGATCCCGGCCGCCCTGTGCGACCACGCTCTGCGCCACCGCCGGGCCGGCGCCGGCGGCGACCCGCGCTTCCCGTCGTTCGCCGCCCTGGTGGACTCCACCCCGGCCCTGCGCGACTACCAGCAGGCCATGTGGCTGCGCCACACCGCCGCGCTCGCCGCGGTCATCGCCGAGCAGAGCGGCCGCCCCGCCGACGACCCGGCCTGTACCGCCCTGGCCCATTTCGCCCTGGAGGCACCCCGGGCCGTCCAGTCCCACCCCGACGTCCGGGGCGCCATCGTCCGCGCCTTCGACCTCCTCGACCACGGCTGGAGCGCCCTCGACTGAGACACCCGCCCGCGACGGAGAACCGCCACCAGGGCGCAGGATCAGCGGATGCCGAGGCCGTCGAGGACGGTGCGGGCGCCGTCGGTGAAGGCCCGGGCGGGGTCGGTGGCGGCGCGGGCGGCCAGGGCGGCGGAGAGCAGGGGGAAGGTCTCGGGGACGAGCGGGCCGCCGGGGTCGGCCGCAGAGGCCGCGGCTGCGGCGGCCTGGTGCTCCAGTTCGAGTTCGCCGATCACGTAGGCGACCAGGGCGTGCAGGGCCGCGGCGCGGCGCGGCGCGTCGAGTCCGGCGTCGGCCAGGGCCTCCAGCAGCCATTCGCGCCAGCGCAGCGCGGGCAGGCAGCCGCCGTGGTGCCGGACGGCCAGCGGCAGGACGCCGGGGTGGGCGCCGACGGCCTCGCGCATGAGGTCCAGCAGGGCGAGCAGCCGGGCCCGCGGGGAGGGCGCCGCGGGTTCGCGGGCGGCGCGGTCGAGGACGGGGCCGAGGGCGAGGTCGACGACCAGGCACTCCAGCTCCTCGCGGTCCTCGACGTAGCGGTAGAGGGCCATGGTGCGGCGGTCGAGTTCGGCGGCGACGGTGCGCATGGAGAGGGCGGGCAGGCCGTCGCGGTCGATCACGGCGAGGGCGGCGGCGGCGATCTGGCGGGTGGTCAGGGAGCGCGGGCGGGGCACGGGTTGACAGCGTACGGCATACGCCTACAGTTTTGGCGTACGGTCTACACCTACGAGGAGCCCACGTGTCCCGACTTCGGACCGGTACCGCCGCCCCCGCCCTGCCCGCCACCGACGCCGCCGACACGCCCCTGCCGCCGGTGCCGGCGGGCGGCCTGACGCACCTGCAGTTCCGCCGTTTCGCGGGCTGCCCGATCTGCAACCTGCACCTGCGCGGTTTCGCTGTCCGCCACCCGGAGCTGCGCGCGGCGGAGGTGCGGGAGGTGGTCGCGTTCCACTCGCCCGCCGCCGAACTGCGGCCGTACGCCGACGGGTTGCCGTTCCCGCTGCTGGCCGATCCGGAGCGGCGGCTGTACCGCGCGTACGGGGTCGAGCGCGGGGCGCGGGCGCTGCTCGACCCCCGGGCGTGGCCGTCGATGGCGCGGGGGGTGGCCCGCAGCGTGCCGCTGGTGCTGCGCGGGCGGGAGCGGCCGCCGTCCTCCCGCCCGGTCGGCGGGCGGCTGGGCCTGCCCGCCGACTTCCTGATCGCCGCCGACGGCCTGGTCCTGGCCGCGCACTACGGCACCCACGCGGCCGACCACTGGTCCGTGGATCGCGTTCTCGCCCTGGCCGCCGAGCACCGTCCGGCGACCGCCCCGGCCACCGCCCCGACGGCGGCACCCGCCGCCTCCGCCGACCGCGAGTGACCCCGCTCAGCCGAGCGAGGCGGTGAACTCCTTGGCGCGGCGGGTGATCCCGGCCCAGTCGCCGTCCGCGACGGCCTGCGGCGGGACGACGTCGGTCCCGGCGCAGACGGCGAGCGCGCCGTGGTCGAGGAAGGCCCTGGCGTTGCCGGCGTTGACGCCGCCGGAGGCGACCAGCGGGACGTCGGGGTAGGGGCCGCGCAGGTCCTTGAAGTAGCCGGGGCCGAACGCCTTCGCGGGGAATATCTTGACCGCGGCGGCGCCGAGGTCGACGGCGTCGGCGACCTCGCTGGGCGTCAACGCGCCCATCACGACCGGGACTCCGGCCGCGCGAGCGGTGTCGGCGACGGCCGGGCGCAGGCCGGGGGTGACCAGGAAGCCGGCCCCGGCGGCGATCCCGGCCCGGGCCTGGTCGGCGGTGAGCACGGTGCCGACGCCGATCCGGCAGCCGGCCCCGGCGGCCCGGGCCAGGTGGCGGGTCACGTCCGGTGTGGTGAAGGTGAGTTCGGTCCAGGCGATGCCGCCCTCGGCGAGCGCCTCGCAGAGCGCGACCGCGTCGGGGATCACGGGGGCCCGCACCACGGCGATCACCGGTTGCCGGGCCAGGGCCGCGCGCAGTTCGGTCGTTTCGGTTCCCATCCTGGCCATTCCTCTTTCCGTGCTGGTCGTTGGGGGGTGGCGGGGCCGAAGGGGCATCCCACCGGTGGAAGTGACGGTGCGTCAGGTCGCCGCCCGGACCTTCCGGTCGGCGCCGCGCCGCAGGGCCCGGCCGGCCAGATCGCCGGTGGGCTCGCCGTCGGTGAGCGCGGGGACGCCGTTGACCAGGACGTGCCGGATGCCCTCGGCGGGCTGCCGGGGCCGGTCGAAGGTGGCGGTGTCGCGGACGGTGTCCGGGTCGAACAGGACCAGGTCGGCGTGGTGGCCGGGGCGGATCAGGCCGCGCCGGTCGAGGCCGAGGCGGCGGGCGGGACGGCCGGTCATCCGGGCGACGGCCTGTTCGAGCGTGAGGACGCCCAACTCGCGTCCGTAGCGGGCCAGGTAGCGGGGGAAGGTGCCCCAGGCCCGGGGGTGCGGGCGGGCGCCGACCAGCAGTCCGTCGCTGCCGACGGTGTGCGCGGGGTGGCGCATGATGGCGCGGACGTTCTCCTCGTGGCCGACGTGCTGGAGGATCGTGGTGCCCAACCGGTCGGCGCGCAGCAGTCCGAAGAAGACCTCGGTGCCGGTGCGGCCCTGCTCGGCGGCGAGTTCGGAGACCTTCCGGCCGACGACGGCGGACAGCGCGCTGTGCCGGACGCCGGAGACCTGGATGGTGTCCCAGTCGGTGACGACGCCGTGGCAGCCGTCGCTGCCGCGCTCCTCGACGTCGGCGCGGATGCGCTCGCGGGCGGCGGGGTCGGCGAGCCGGGCGAGGGTGGCCTCGGGGCCGCCCTCGGTGGACCAACTGGGCAGCAGGGCGGCCAGGGTGGTGGAGCCGGGCAGGTAGGGGTAGCTGTCGAGGGTGAGGTCGACGCCGTCGGCGAGGGCGGCGTCGACCAGGGCGAGGAACTGGCCGGCCCGGCCCTCGTTGACGCCGAAGTTCATGGTGGCGTGGGTGAGGTGCAGCGGGCAGCCGGAGCGGCGGGAGATCTCCACCATCTCCGCGTAGCCCTCCAACGCGCCCGCCCCGTAGGAGCGTTGGTGCGGGGCGTGGAAGCCGCCGCGGGCGGCGACGACGGTGCACAGCGCGACGAGTTCGGCGGTGTCGGCGTACATGCCGGGGGTGTAGGTGAGGCCGGTGGACATGCCGACCGCGCCGTCGGCCAGCGCCCGGTCCACCAGTTCGCTCATCCGGGCGAGTTCGGGCCCGGTGGGGGGCCGGTTGTCCCAGCCCATGGCGAGCATCCGGACGGTGCCGTGCGGGACGAGGTAGCAGGTGTTGACGGCGGCCCCGGCGTCGAGGCGGTCGAGGTACTGGGCGACGGTGCGCCAGTTCCAGTCGAACTCACCGTCGGCGGGGTCGCCGTTCCAGCCCGCGAGCTGGCGGCGCAGCGCGGCGAGGGTGGTGTCGTCGACGGGGGCGTAGGAGAGGCCGTCCTGGCCGAGGACCTCGAGGGTGACGCCCTGGGTGATCCGGGAGGGGTGGTCGGGTTCGAGCAGCAGCCGCAGGTCGGAGTGGGCGTGCATGTCGATGAAGCCGGGGGCGAGCACCAGCCCGTCGGCGTCGATCACCTGACGTCCCGTCAGCTCCTTCCCCGCGCGGCCGATCTCCGCGATGCGGCCGTCGGTGACGGTGACGTCGGCGCGGTAGCGGTCGGCGCCGGTGCCGTCGACCACGGTGGCGGCGCGCAGCAGCAGGTCGGCCATCAGAAGTACGTCCGGACCAGGTCGACGACGCGGGGGTGTTCGGCGTCGGCGTGGTCGAGGACGGGGATGAGGCTCCACTTGTCGAAGGCGGTGCAGGGGTGGGACAGGCCCAGCCGCAGGACGGCACCGACGGGGGCGGCCGGTCCGGCGTCGCGCAGGAAGGCGTGCTGGTCGTTGAGGGCGGTGACGGCGGCCGCGGCGGCCAGCGGGCCGCCGCCGCGGACGAGTTGGGGTTCGGGCAGGCCCTCGTCGAAGGGGAGGTCGCGCTTCCCGGCGTCGAGCAGGGCGAGTTCTGGTTCGGGGTGGGAGACGACGCGGGCCCAGCCGTGCAGGGCGGAGCGCAGCGGGGTGGCGCCGGTGGCGCGGGCGAGCGGGGAGATGCCGCGGTAGAAGCCGTCGTCGTGGGCGAGGTAGGCGCCGGCCCGGACGACCACGGCGGTGCCGGGGACCTGCTCGGCCAGCGGGGTCAACTCCTCGGCGACGGTGTCGAAGTAGGCGCTGCCGCCGGCGGTGACCACGGGGGTGCGGGTGGGGTAGTCGGGCGCGAGGCGGCGGTGCAGGTCGGCGAGGTCGCGCAGGTAGCCGCGGACGGCGGCGAGGGCGGTGGCGGAGGCGTCGTGGGCGAGGGCGCCCTCGTAGCCGCCGACGCCGGCCAGCCGCAGGGTGGGGGCGGCCAGGACGGCGGCGGCCACGTCGAGGGCGGCGTCGACGCCGCGGGCGCCGGTGCGGCCGCCGGGGCCGCCGAGTTCGACCAGCACCTCGACGGGGTGCCGCGCTCCGGCGGCGCGCAGGGCGGCGTCCATCTGCCGGACGCTGTCGGCGGAGTCGACCCAGGAGGTGAAGGCGAAGCCGGGGTCGCGGTCGAGTTCGGCGGCGATCCAGGCGAGTCCGGCGGGGTCGAGCAGGGTGTTGGCGAGCAGCAGGCGCCGGACGCCGAAGGCGCGGGCGACCCGCAGCTGGGGGAGGTTGGCGAGGGTGACGGCGTGGGCTCCGGCGGCGAGCTGGGCCTGCCAGAGGGCGGGAGCCATGGTGGTCTTGCCGTGCGGGGCGAGCAGCACGCCCGCGTCGCGGCACCAGGCGGCCATGGTGCGCAGGTTGTGGTCGAGGGCGGCGGCGTCGAGGGTGAGCAGGGGGGTGCCGAGGCCGTCGAGGGCGGGGCGGGTGGCGAGCCAGTCGCGGACGGTCAGTCCGTGGGCGGCGGCGGGGACGGCCTTGAAGCGGAAGTCGAGCGTCTCGTCGGCGAGGGCGGCGACGGCGGCGGGGTCGATGCCGGGGCCCTGGGCGGGGTCGGCGAAGTACCGCCGTTCCGCGCCCGCGCGCTGCTCCGCGCCCGCCCGCCGCCCCGCGCCCGCCCGCCGCCCCGCGTCCGCGCGCCGCTCCGCACCCGGCCGCCGTTCCGCGTCCGACTGCCGTTCCGCGTCCGCCCGGTCCACCGTCTCGCCCATCGCCGTGCCTCCGTTCGAACCCCGACCCGCCTGCGAGCTGGGGAGTTGCAACATGCGCAACCTCTATTGCGCATGTTGGTGATACGGTTCTAGCATTCACGCCGGACGGCGGTCAACGGACCGCGACGCGGCTCGTCCACCCCTCCCACCAGGCACGCAGCACCGGGCTCACCGCCGAGCGCCGGTCCGCGCGGGCCCCCGGCGGCGGGAGCGGGGCACGGGCCCGAGGGCGAGGGAGCGGGATTGATGGCGGATCAAGGCGGTGCGGCAGCCGCCGCCCGGGCGGTGTGCCTGGGCGAGTCGATGGCGGTGCTGCTGCCCGACCGGCCGGGGCCGTTCGAGGCCGTCGGCGCGTTCCGCCCCTCGGTGGGCGGCGCCGAGTCCAACGTGGCGGCGGCGCTGGCCGCGCTGGGCGTGCCGACGGCGTGGATCAGCCGGGTCGGCGCGGACGGCTTCGGCCGCCGCCTGACGGGCGACCTGGCCGCGGCGGGCGTGGACGTGTCGGCCGTCGCGGTCGACCCGCACCGCCCCACCGGCGTGTACCTGAAGGAGACCGGCGGCTCCGGCCTGCCGCACGACCTCGGCCCGGGCCGCTCCCGCCTGCACTACTACCGCACCGGCTCGGCCGCCTCCGCGCTCTGCCCCGCGCTGCTGGACGACCCGGCCGCCGCCGCGCTGCTGGACGCCGCGCCGCTGCTGCACCTGACCGGCATCACGCCCGCGCTGTCGGACGGCTGCCTGGCCCTGGTGCGCGCCCTGCTGGCCCGCCGCCGCCCGGGCCGGCTGGTCTCCTTCGACCTCAACTGGCGCCCCGCGCTGTGGCGCCTGCGCGACCCGGCGGTGCTGCCGGAGCTGCTGGACGCCGCGGACGTGCTGCTGCTCGGCGCGGACGAGGCCGAGGACGCGTTCGGCGCCGGCGACCCGCGGGCGCTGCGCCGCCGCTTCCCCTCCCCCGCCACCCTGGTGGTCAAGGACTCCGGGCACCTGGTCACCGCGCTCGACCGGGACGGCGGCGCGGTCACCGAACCGGCGCTGCGCGTCGAGGTGGTGGAGCCCACCGGCGCGGGCGACGCGTTCGCGGCCGGCTACCTGGCGGGCACCCTGCGCGGCCTCGACCAGCGCTCCCGGCTGCGGCTGGGCCACCTGGCGGCGGCCGGCGCGCTGACCGCGCCCACCGACCACGGCGCGCTGCCGGACGCCCGGACGGTGGCCGCGCTGCTGGCAGCCGACGAGCGGGACTGGGCGGCGACCCGGGTCTCCGCGTCCGGCATCGACTCCCCCGCCCTGCCCGCCCCGGCCGCCCGGCCCGTCCCCGCACCCTGACCCCGCCGACCCGCCGACCCGCCGACCCGCCGACCCGCCGACCCGCCGACCGCCCGAACCCCCTCCCGGCACCCTCGAAGAACACTCGGGACACCCATGAGCCAGACCGTCACCCGCGCCCTGCGCCTGCTCGCCGAACTCGGCGAGGGCGAACGCTCCCTCGACCAGCTGGCCGACCTGATCGGCGTGCACAAGACCACCGTGCTGCGGCTGCTGCAGAGCCTGGAGGAGGAGCGCTTCGTCCACCGCGACGCGCAGTACCGCTACCACCTCGGCGCGGGCCTGTTCGCGCTCTCCAGCCTCGCCCTGGAGCAGCGCGGCATCCGGCGCACCGCCGCCCCGCACCTCGCCGAGCTGAACGCGGCGACCGGCCAGACCGTGCACCTGGCCGCGTACGAGGGCGGCGAGGTGGTGTACATCGACAAGTACGACTCCCGGCACCCGGTGCGGATGTACTCGCGGATCGGGCTGCGGGCGGCGCTGCACAACACGGCGGTGGCCAAGGTGCTGCTGGCCGACCTGCCGCCGGTCGAGCGCCGCCGGGTGGTCGACGGCATCGAGTTCACCGTGCACACCCCGCGCACGATCACCAGCCCGCACGCGCTGCTGGCCGAGCTGGACCAGGTCGCCGCGCAGGGCTGGGCGCAGGACCACGCCGAGCACGAGGCGTTCATCAACTGCGTGGCCGCGCCGATCCGGGACGCCTCGGGCCGGGTGGTGGCCGCCGCGTCGATCTCGGTGCCGGACGTGGTCCTCCGCTACGAGCAGGTGCTCGACCTGCTCCCCCAGCTGCTCGCCTGCACCCGGGCGATCTCCGCCGACGCGGGCCTCCCGGCCCGCGGCACCGTCCACTGACGATCCGTCACCAACCTTCTGGAGCAAGACGCATGAGCGACAAGATCGAGGTCCGTACCGACGGCGCGCCCGCCCCGGCCTGGATGTTCTCCCAGGGCGTGCGCAAGGGCCCGATCCTGCAGGTCTCCGGCCAGGGCCCGCAGGACCCGGCGACCGGCGAGTACCTGTACCACGGCGACGTGAAGGCGCAGACCCGGCGCACGCTGGAGAACGTCAAGGCGATCGTCGAGGCCGGCGGCGCGAGCATCGAGGACGTGGTGATGTTCCGCGTCTACCTGACCAAGCGGGCCGACTTCCCGCTGATGAACGAGGTGTACGCCCAGTTCATCGAGGAGAACATCGCGCCGGGCGGCGTGAAGCCCTGCCGCACCACGATCTTCGTCGAACTCCCGCAGGAGCCGATGCTGGTGGAGATCGACGCCCAGGCCGTCGTCACCGGCTGACCCCGGCGCCGCGACGGCCCCCGGCCCCGCGCGGACGGGGGGCCTTCGCGCGGCGGTACGCGGGCAGCGTGCGCCGAACGGGAACCGACGGCCCGCCGGGTTCGCTCAGGGCCCGGCGGGGGCGGCCCGGCCGACGATCGTGCCCGCGCGGTCGATGCAGATCACGTCGACCGTGACGGGCGCGCCGAGCAGCACGCCGAGGGCGGTGGCGCGGGCCCGCTCGGCCACCAGGTCGCCGAGCGGGACGCCCGCCGCCGCGCACGACTGCACCGCCTCCAGGGCGGTGTTGGCGGCGGCGACCCGCGCGACCAGCTCCTCGGTCGCGCCGCCCTCCCGGGCCAGCGCGGCGAGCCGGCCCTTGTCGACCTGGGAGCGGCCGGAGTGCAGGTCGAGGTGGCCGTCGGCGAGCTTGGAGAGCTTGGCGAAGCCGCCGCAGACCGTCAGCCGCGGCACCGGGTGGCGGCGCAGGTACTTCAGGACCGCCCCGGCGAAGTCGCCCATGTCGAGCAGCGCGTCCTCGGGCAGGCCGTACTCGGCGACCACCACCTTCTCCGAGGTCGAGCCGGTCGCGCCCGCGACGTGGGTGTGCCCGGCGGCCCGGGCCACGTCGATGCCCCGGCGGATCGAGTCGATCCAGGCCGAGCACGAGTAGGGGACGACGACGCCGGTGGTGCCGAGGATGGACAGGCCGCCGAGGATGCCCAGCCGCGGGTTCCAGGTGTGCCGGGCGATCTCCTCGCCGCGGTCGACGGACAGCTCCACCTCCACGTCGCCGGACGCCCCGAACTCCCGGGCCACCTCGGCGACCACCTCGCGGATCAGCTGCCGGGGCACCGGGTTGACGGCCGGCTCGCCGACCGCCAGCGGCAGGCCCGGCTTGGTGACCGTCCCCACCCCCGGACCGGCCCGGAACACCACCCCGCTGCCCGCCGGGCCCGGCCGCACCGTGGCGCGCACCAGCGCGCCGTGCGTCACGTCCGGGTCGTCGCCCGCGTCCTTCACCACCCCGGCGCTGGCCCGGCCCGCCGCGACCTCCTCCACCGCCAGCGCGAACGCGGGCCGCTCCCCCTTCGGCAGCGTGATCACCACCGGGTCCGGGAAGCCGCCGCCGAGCAGGGCCGTGTACGCCGCCTTGGTCGCCGCCGTCGCGCACGCCCCCGTGGTCCAGCCGGGCCGCAGCCCGCTGCTGCGCAACTGGCCCCGGCGCCCGCCCTCGGCCGCTCCGCCACCGGCCGCCGGAGCGCCGTCCCGCACCTCACCGCTCACCGCTCTGTCCGCCCTCGTCGACTCGTCCACCCTGCCCCGCTCCCACCGTCCCACCGTCCCACGCCGCCCGTCCCGACCGCCCGGTTAGGGTGGTGTGTCCTGACCACAGCGGCCCCGGGAGCCCGTCATGCACGTCCTGATCCTCGGCGGCACCAGCGAGGCCCGCCGGCTGGCGGACGTCCTGGCGGCCGACCCGGCGCTGCGGGTGACCAGCTCGCTGGCCGGGCGGGTGGCCCGGCCCCGGCTGCCCGTCGGGGAGGTCCGGATCGGCGGCTTCGGCGGCCCGTCCGGCCTGGCCGCCTGGCTGCGCGCGCACGCCGTGGACGCGCTGCTGGACGCCACCCACCCGTTCGCCGAGCGGATCAGCCGCAACGCGGCGCTGGCCGCCGCCGGGACCGGCACCCCGCTGCTGGCGCTGCGCCGCCCCGGCTGGGCCCCGCAGGACGGCGACCGCTGGCACCCGGTGCCGAGCCTGGCCGCCGCCGCGCAGGCGCTGCCCGCGCTCGGCACCCGGGTGTTCCTGACCACCGGGCGCCAGGGCATCGCCGCCTTCGCGCACCTGGACGGCCTGACCTTCCTGGCCCGCTCGGTCGAGCCGCCCGAGCCGCCGATGCCCGCCGCCACCGAAGTGCTGCTGGAGCGCGGCCCGTTCACCCTGGACGGGGAGCGCGCGCTGCTGCGCGCGCACCGCATCGAGGTGCTGGTGACCAAGGACAGCGGCAGCGCCGCCACCGCCCCCAAGCTGACCGCCGCCCGCGAACTGGGCCTGCCGGTGGTCGTGGTGCAGCGCCCGGCCGCCCCGGAGGGCGTGCGCACCGCCCCGGACGTCGCCGGGGCGGCCGACTGGGTCCGGCAGTTGGACCGCTGCCGGGCCCGCCCCGCCTGACGCGCCGCCGACCACCCCGCCCCCGCTACCCCTCGGGGTAGCGGCGCGGCGTCCACACCACCTCGGCCCCGCCGCCGCGCCGCACCCACCGGGTCTGGGTGGAGCCGACCAGCAGCAGGGTGCGCATGTCGACGTCCGCCGGGTCGAGCGCGGCGAGTTCGACGGTGCGGACCCGCTCGGTGGGGCCGCCGACGTCCCGGGCCAGCACCACCGGGGTCTCCGGGGAGCGGTACTCCAGCAGCAGGTCACGGGCCGAACCGACCTGCGTGGTACGGGACTTGGAGCCGGGGTTGTACAGCGCGAGGACCAGGTCGGCCTCGGCGGCGGCGCGCAGCCGGCGGGCGATCACCTCCCAGGGCTTGAGCCGGTCGGAGAGCGAGATCACCGCGTAGTCGTGGCCGAGCGGCGCCCCGGCCCGGGAGGCGGCGGCGTGCGCGGCGGTCATGCCGGGCAGGACCCGCACGGGGACGTCCCGGTAGGGGTCCTCGCAGGCGGCTTCGAGGACGGCGGTGGCCATCGCGAAGACGCCGGGGTCGCCGGAGGAGACCACGGCGACCCGGCGGCCCCGGCGGGCCAGCTCCAGGGCGAACTCGGCGCGGACGCCCTCGACCTTGTTGTCGGAGCCGTGCCGGACCTGCCCAGCGCGGACGGGCACCCGGTCCAGGTAGGTGGTGTAGCCGACCAGGTCGGTGGCGTTCGCGAGGACGCCGCGCGCCTCGGGGGTGAGCCAGAGCGGCCCGGCGGGACCGGTCCCGACCACCACCACCTCGCCGACCGCCTCCGAGTCGTCCTGCGTCGAGGCATGCCGGGCCGAGGCGTCCCGGGCCGAGGCGTCCTGGGCCGGGGCCGCGAAGGGCCGCCCCGCGGAGTCGAGCGCGGCGACCTTGCTGGGCAGCACGGCGACCGAGAAGTACGGCACGCTCTCCGGGTCGATCTCGGCGAGCGCCCCGGTGCGTTCGCCGTCCATGGTGGCGCGCTCGACGTAGCGGGCGTCCGCCAGTCGGCCGGTGCGCTCCAGGGCGCGGCGGACGGCGGGGAAGGTCCGGCCGAGCTTCATGACGACGGCGGAGTCGGTGGCGGCGAGGCGGGCGGCGAGTTCCTCCTCGGGGAGGGTGCCGGGGATGATCGTGAGGATCTCCTCGGCCTCGACCAGCGGGGTGCCCAGCCGGGCGGCGGCGGCGCTGATCGAGGTGACGCCGGGGACGACCTCGGTCGGGTAGCGGTGCGCGAGCCGCTTGTGCATGTGCTGGTAGGAGCCGTAGAACAGCGGGTCGCCCTCGGCGAGGACGACGACGTCGCGTCCGGCGTCGAGGTGGGCGGCGAGCCGGGCGGCGGCCTCCTGGTAGAAGTCGTCGAGCGCGCCGCGGTAGCCGCCGGGGTGGTCGGTGGTCTCCACCGTGACGGGGTACATCAGCCGTTCTTCGAGCTGACTTCCCGTCAGGTACCGTTCGGCGATGGCGCGGGCGTGCGAGCGGCCGTGCCGGGCGCAGTGGTAGGCGATGACGTCGGCCTTGCCGATGAGTTCGGCGGCGCGCACGGTGACCAGCGAGGGGTCGCCCGGTCCGACGCCGACGCCGTACAGCCGGCCGACGCCGCGGCCGCCTTGCTGACTGTCAGTCATTCTTCTTCGCTCGCAATCGCGTTGATGGCGGCGGCGGCGATCGCGCTGCCGCCGCGGCGGCCCCGGACCACCAGGTGCTCCAGGGCGGAGGGGTGGTCGGCGAGGGCCTGCTTGGACTCGGCGGCGCCGATGAAGCCGACCGGGACGCCGATCACGGCGGCGGGCCGGGGCGCGCCCGCCTCGACCAGCTCCAGCAGGCGGAACAGCGAGGTGGGGGCGTTGCCGACGGCGACGACCGCACCCTCCAGCCGGGGCAGCCACAGTTCCATCGCGGCGGCGCTGCGGGTGGTGCCCATGGCGCGGGCGAGTTCCGGGACGGCGGGGTCGGTGAGGGTGCAGAGCACCTCGTTGTCGGCGGGCAGCCGCTTGCGGGTCACCCCGCTGGCGACCATGTTGACGTCGCACAGGATCGGCGCGCCGTCGAGCAGGGCGCGGCGGGCGTCGGCGACGGCGTTCGGCGACCAGAGCAGGTCGTCGACCAGGTCGGTCATGCCGCAGGCGTGGATCATCCGGACGGCGACCCGGGCGACGTCGGCGGGCAGGTGGGCGAGGTCCGCCTCGGCCCGGATGGTGGCGAAGGACTGGCGGTAGATGGCCGCGCCGTCCTTCTCGTAGTCGATCATTTGGGCCTCCGCCATGGGGTGTTCCGGGCTTCGGCGACTGCCTCGGCCGTTTCGTTCTCTTCGGTGTCGCGCACGGTGCCGTCGACGGTGACGCGGTGTCCGGCCGCGGTGGCCAGCACGTCGACCCAGCGGCCGGCGGGGTGTCCGCAGCGGCGGGCGCAGCCGGACCAGTGGACGGGCAGCCCCTCGGCGGGGACGTCGGCGACGGCCCGGGCGGCCTGGGCGCGGACGTCGGCGAGGGACTTCCCGCAGCCGGGCAGGCCGGTGCAGGCGGTGACGCCCTCCCAGGGGCCGCCGGGGAAGGTGCGGAATCCGGCGTCGGCCAGCCGCGCCAGCCAGGAGCCGTCGGCGCCGGGCAGCACGACGCCGCGCCAGGGGGTGAGCCGGGCGGCCCGCGGGCCCTCACCGTCCCGGGCCCCCCCGCCCGGAGCCCCCTCGTCCGGAGCCCCCTCGCCCAGCGCCGCCGCGAGCAGCCGCCACTGCGCGCTGCTCGCGCGCCCGAACCGCAGGCCGACCGAGAGGCCGCCGACCACCGCGCCCACCGCGCCTGCCGCCCCCACCGCGCCGAGCGCGGGCGGCTCCCCGGCGAACGGGGGCAGCGGGACGTCGCCCTCGGGCAGCTCGGCCTGGAGCTCGCGCGGGTGCCAGGCCCGGCCGGCGGCGAGGTCGAGGAAGCGGCGGGCGGCGTCGAGCGCGGCCGGGACGGGGGCGTCGACGGCGGTGGCGCGGCGGGCCCGGCCGAGGCGGAGCAGGGCGCGGCCGGCGCCGACTGCGATCAAGGTCACATCGGCGTTCAGCGCGGCGACGTCGCCGCGGCCGTCGTCGAGGGCGAACAGGAACTTGCCGGACAGCCCGGCGGCCCACGGCGCGGCGCACAGCGCCCGGTCCAACTCCCGTACCCAGTGTGCGATCTCGCCGCCGCCGACGCCCCGCCCGTCGAGCCCGGCGAGCGGCGAGGCGACCACGTTGCGGACGCGCTCGTGGGTGTCGGAGGGCAACAGGCCGACGGCGCGCAGCCGTCCGGCGAGGTCGGCGGCGCAGCCGTCGGCGAGGCCGCGCAGCTGGACGTTGCCGCGCGAGGTGATCTCGACCTCGCCGTCACCGAGGGCGTCGGTGGCGTCGGCGACCGCGATCAGCTGACGGTGCGTCAGGAACCCGCCGGGCAGCCGGAGTCGGGCGAGGTTGCCGTCCTCGGCGGGGTGCAGGCGGAGCGCGCCGGGGCAGGCGTCGGCGCGGCCTCGGTCGGGCCCGACGGAGGGTGCCTGGGCGGCGTCGGGTGTGGGTGGCATGGCGGCGAGCATACCCATCGGGTGCGGACGCGCCACCGCCTCGTGCGTCACACCCGCGGTCCGCTCGTGGGTCACACCCGCGGTCCGGCCGGGCGGGCGATTGCGCAGCTCAGGGCGGGGCGGTCCGGGGGCGGGGGTGCGGACGGTCGGGTTTCGGTCAGCGTCACAGGTCACACTCCCCCGGGGGCCGATCACCCCGTACGATGCTGCCGGGCGCCTCTCGGGGCGTCCGCTGCCAGCGACGGCACAGCGGAGGAAGTCCGGTGCGAATCCGGGGCGGTCCCGCCACTGTGACCGCGGCTCAGTGAGCCGCGGGAGCCAGGAACTCCGGCCGTCCTCCACCGCCCGGGGCGAGGACCCCGAGGAAGGCTGTTCCATGCGCTGCCGCATGCCCGTGCCCCGGCGGGCGCCCGCCGTCGCCGGGCCGTCCCACGCCGCCCGTGCCGGGCTGCCCCACGCCGTCCGCCCCGCGCTGTCCGAGCTGTCCGAGCTGTCCGAGACGCCCGGGAGGGCCTCCGCATGATCCTGCTGCTGTCCACGTCCGACACCGACCTGCTGAGCGCCCGGGCGTCGAGCGGCCCGGTGCCGTTCCGCTGGGGCAACCCGGCGCGGCTGTCGCCCGAGGAGCTGCCCGCGCTGCTGGAGGGCGTGGAGCTGGTGGTGGTGCGCCTGCTGGGCGGGCGCCGGGCCTGGCAGGAGGGGCTGGACGCGCTGCTGGCGGGGCCGCGCCCGGTGGTGGTGCTGACCGGTGAACAGGCGCCGGACGCGCAGCTGATGGAGCTGTCGACCGTCCCGGCGGGCATCGCGGCGGAGGCGCACGCGTACCTGGCGCACGGCGGTCCGGCGAACCTGGCGGAGCTGGGCGCGTTCCTGTCCGACACGGTGCTGCTGACCGGCCACGGCTTCGCGCCCCCGGCCTCGGCCCCGGCCTGGGGTCCGCTGGAGCGGGAGGCGCGCACCACCGAGGGCCCGGTCGTCGCGGTGCTGTACTACCGGGCGCACCACATGAGCGGCAACACGGCGTTCGTCGAGACGCTCTGCCGGGCGGTCGAGGACCGGGGCGCGCGGGCCAGGGCGTACTTCTGCGCGTCGCTGCGCGGGGCGGAGCCGGAGCTGCTGGCGGAGCTGGGCGCGGCCGACGCGATCGTGACGACCGTGCTGGCGGCGGGCGGCACCCGCCCGGCGGACGCGCAGGCGGGCGGGGACGAAGAAGCCTGGGACGCGGGCGCGTTGGCGGCGCTGGACCGGCCGATCCTGCAGGCGCTCTGCCTGACCTGGTCGCGGGCCCGGTGGGAGGACAGCGACGACGGCCTGTCGCCGCTGGACACGGCGACGCAGGTCGCGGTGCCGGAGTTCGACGGCCGGCTGATCACCGTCCCGTTCTCATTCAAGGAGGTCGACGAGGACGGCCTGACGGTCTACGCGGCGGACCCGGAGCGGGCGGCGCGGGTCGCGGGCATCGCGGTGCGGCACGCCCTGCTGCGGCACACCCCGGCGGCCGAGCGCCGGCTCGCCCTGGTGCTGTCCGCGTACCCGACCAAGCACGCCCGGGTGGGCAACGCGGTGGGCCTGGACACCCCGGCGTCGGCGATCCGGCTGCTGGAGCGGCTGCGCGCGGAGGGCATGGACCTGGGCGACGGCCTGCCCGGCCTGGACACCGGCACCGAGGGCGGCCACGAGGGCGACGCGCTGATCCACGCGCTGATCGAGGCGGGCGGCTACGACCAGGCGTGGCTGACCGAGGACCAGCTCTCGCGCAACCCGGTGCGCATCCCGGCCGCCGACTACCGGCGCTGGTACGCGACCCTCCCGCAGGGGCTGCGCGAGCGGGTGGAGGAGCACTGGGGCCCGGCGCCGGGCGAGCTGTACGTGGACCGTTCGCACAACCCGGACGGCGACATCGTGCTGGCCGCGATCCGCTCGGGCAACCTGCTGGTGCTGATCCAGCCGCCGCGCGGTTTCGGCGAGAACCCGGTGGCGATCTACCACGACCCGGACCTGCCGCCCAGCCACCACTACCTGGCGGCCTACCGGTGGATCGCGGCGGACCGCGCGGACGGCGGCTTCGGCGCGCACGCGGTGGTGCACCTGGGCAAGCACGGCAACCTGGAGTGGCTGCCGGGCAAGACGGCGGCGCTGTCGGCGGAGTGCGGCCCGGACGCGGCGCTCGGCGACCTGCCGCTGGTCTACCCGTTCCTGGTGAACGACCCGGGCGAGGGCACCCAGGCCAAGCGCCGGGCGCACGCCACCCTGGTCGACCACCTGGTGCCGCCGATGGCGCGCGCCGACTCCTACGGCGACATCGCCCGCCTGGAGCAGCTCCTGGACGAGCACTCGAACATCGCGGCGATGGACCCGGCGAAGCTGCCCGCGATCCGGGCGCAGATCTGGACGCTGATCCAGGCCGCCAAGCTCGACCACGACCTGGGCCTGGACGAGCGCCCGGAGGACGACGGCTTCGACGACTTCCTGCTGCACGTCGACGGCTGGCTGTGCGAGGTGAAGGACGCGCAGATCCGCGACGGCCTGCACGTGCTGGGCCAGGCCCCGGCGGGCACCGACCGGGTGAACATCGTGCTGTCGATCCTGCGGGCCCGGCAGATCTGGGGCGGCGTGAGCGCGCTGCCGGGCCTGCGCGAGGCGCTGGGCCTGGACGAGGCGGCGCTGTCGCTGGGCGCGACGGACGCGGCGGAGGCGAAGGCCCGCGCGCTGGTGGAGGCGATGGAGGCGGAGGACTGGAACCCGGCCGCGGTGGAGAAGGTCGCCGCCGGGCTGCCGTCCGCCGTCGCCGACGTCCTGGACTTCGCGGCGGCCCAGCTGGTGCCCCGACTGGCCGCCACCACCGACGAGTTGGACGCGGTGCTGCACGCCCTCCAGGGCGGTTTCGTCCCGGCCGGCCCGTCCGGCTCCCCGCTGCGCGGGCTGGTCAACGTGCTGCCCACCGGCCGCAACTTCTACTCGGTGGACCCGAAGGCCGTCCCGTCCCGGCTGGCCTGGGAGACCGGCCAGGCGCTGGCCGCCTCGCTGGTCGAGCGCTACCGGGCCGACAACGACGGCCGGTTCCCGCCGTCGGTGGGCCTCTCGCTCTGGGGCACCTCGGCGATGCGCACCGCGGGCGACGACATCGCCGAGGCGCTGGCCCTGCTGGGCGTGCGCCCGGTGTGGGACGACGCCTCGCGCCGGGTGACCGGCCTGGAGCCGATCCCGGCGGCCGAGTTGGGCCGGCCGCGGATCGACGTGACGCTGCGCATCTCGGGCTTCTTCCGGGACGCCTTCCCGCACGTGGTGGCGCTGCTGGACGACGCGGTGCGGCTGGCCGCCCGCCAGGAGGAGCCGGACGAGCAGAACTTCGTCCGGGCCCACGTGCAGGCCGACCTGGCCGAGCACGGCGACGAACGCCGGGCCACCGTCCGGGTGTTCGGCTCCCGCCCGGGCACCTATGGCGCGGGCCTGCTCCAGCTGATCGACAGCCGGGACTGGCGCACCGACGCCGACCTGGCCGAGGTGTACACGGTGTGGGGCGGCTACGCGTACGGGCGCGACCTGGACGGGCGGCCCGCGCGCGAGGAGATGGAGACCGCGTACCGGCGGATCACGGTGGCGGCGAAGAACACCGACACCCGCGAGCACGACATCGCCGACTCGGACGACTACTTCCAGTACCACGGCGGCATGGTGGCCACCGTCCGGGCGCTGACCGGCAGCAGCCCGGCCGCGTACATCGGCGACTCGACCCGCCCCGAGACGGTGCGCACCCGCACCCTGACCGAGGAGGCGGCCCGGGTCTTCCGCGCCCGGGTGGTCAACCCGCGCTGGCTGGAGGCGATGCGGCGGCACGGCTACAAGGGCGCGTTCGAGATGGCCGCGACCGTCGACTACCTGTTCGGCTACGACGCGACCACCGGGGTGGTCGCCGACTGGATGTACGAGAAGCTGACCGAGGAGTACGTGCTCGACCCGGTCAACCGCGAGTTCTTCGCCGAGGCCAACCCGTGGGCCCTGCACGGCATCGCCGAGCGCCTGCTGGAGGCCGCGGGGCGCGGCCTGTGGGCGGAGCCGGACGCGGCGCTGCTGGACGAGCTGCGGCAGGTGCTGCTGGAGACGGAAGGTGATCTGGAGGGCGAGTGAGTCCGCGGGACCGGGGCATGAGGGGGGCGTCCCTGACATGCCGATGATCGAATAGGGGTGTCTTCCCGCCCTCCCGGGCGGACAATCTCCGCATGAGCCTGCGAACCGCACTCACCCGACCCGCCCGCTACGGCGCGCTGGCCTCGGGCGCACTGCCCGTCCTGACCTTCCCCGGCGTCGGCCTGGCCTGGCTGGCCTGGGCGGCGCTGGTGCCCGGCCTGCTGCTGATGCGGGCGGCGGACGGGCCGCGCGAGGCGGCGGTGCGCGGCTGGTGGTTCGGCGCCGGGTTCATCCTGACCGGGATGTACTGGCTGATCCCGTCGATCGGCCCGGCGCTGCCCGTCCTGGCGGTGCTGTTCGGCGCGTTGCAGGCGCCGCTGGGCCTGGCCGCGTGGTGGCTGCTGCACGGCGAGCCGGCGCCGCGCCGGGCGGCGGCGGCGCTCGCGGTGCTGCCCGCGGTGTGGGTGAGCGCCGAGTTCGTCCGCTCCTGGGGCGCGCTGGGCGGGCCGTGGGCGCTGCTCGGCGCCACCCAGTGGGAGCACCCGGCGGTGCTCGGCCTGGCCTCGATCGGCGGGGTGTGGCTGGTGAGTTGGGCGCTGGTCGCGGTCAACACGGCGCTGCTGGTGCTGCTGTGCGCGCACGAGCTGCGGCTGCGCGCGGCGGCGGGGGCGGCCGCGCTGGCCGTCGCCTTGGCGGGCCCGCTGGCGTTCGCCGAGCAGGCCGCCCCGGCGACCTCCGGTTCGGCGTCGGTGGCGCTCGTCCAGGTCGGCTCGACCGCGGACGAGCAGGCCCGGCTGGAGGCGAACGTCAAGATCACCCGGAGCCTGGCCGGCAGCCCGGTGGACCTGGTGGTGTGGGGCGAGAGCTCGACCACCGACGACCTGGACCGGGACGCCGCGACGGTGCAGCGGCTGGCGGCGCTCTCGCGCACCACGGGCGCGCAGCTGCTGGTCGGCGAGGACGCCCGGAAGGCCGACGGCCGGATCTCCAAGGACGCGGTGCTGGTGGACGGTTCGGGCCTGGTGGCGCGCTACCGGAAGATCCGGCTGGTGCCGTTCGGCGAGTACATCCCGCTGCGCCCGCTGCTGGGCTGGATCGCCGGGGTGAGCGCGGCGGCGGGCGAGAACCGGGCCCCGGGCAGCTCGGTGCACCTGCTGCCGGTGGCCGACCGGGACGGGCGTCCGCTGCCGGTGGGCGCGCTGATCTGCTTCGAGTCGGCGTTCCCCGACCTGTCGCGCACCAGCGCGCAGCAGGGCGCCGCGCTGATCGTCTACCAGTCGGCGACCTCGACCTTCCAGTCCACCTGGGCCCCGGCCCAGCACGCCTCGCTGGGCGCGCTGCGGGCGGCGGAGACCGGCCGGCCGGTGGTGCAGGCGGCGCTGACCGGCGAGTCGGTGGCGTACGACGCGCAGGGCCGGCGGCTGGTGCGGCTGGGCACCGACGAGACCGGCGCGGCGACGGTCCGGCTGGCGCTGGCCGACCCGGCGGCCCGCACCTGGTACGTCCGGCTGGGCGACTGGGTGCCGCTGACGGCGCTGGCGGTGGTGCTGGCGGCGGCCGCGACCGCCGCCGGGCCGCTGCTGCGCGAGCGCCGTCGCCCGGGCCCGCCGCCGTCCTCGGCGCCCACCGGCGCGCCCCCGGCCCGGGTCTGAGCCGCGCCCGCCGCGCTACTCGCGGTCGCCCGGCTCCACCACGTGGATGCCGAACAGCGCGCCCTGCGGGTCGCGCAGGACGGCCAGCCGCGGCCCGTCGGGGACGTCGGTGGGCGGGAGGGTGACGGTGGCGCCGAGCAGGGCGGCGCGCTCGGCCCCGAGGTCGGCGTCGGCGACCGCGAAGTACGGCATCCAGTAGGGCGGGACCTCGGCCGGGAACTGGTCGGACATGTCCATCATGCCGCCGAAGTCCCGGCCGCCCAGGCCGAACTCGGTGTACATCTCACCGGTGTTGACGCTCCAGCCGAACACCCGGCCGTAGAACTCGGCGGCGGCCCGCGGATCGCGGGTGGCGAGCTCGACCCAGCCGAGCGAGCCGGGCTCGTCGCGCACGTCGACCCCGCGCATCGCGGCGGGCTGCCAGGTGGAGAAGACCGCGCCGGCGGGGTCGGCGGCCACCGCGAACCGGCCCCAGTCCAGGGCGTCCATCGGCCCGGCGATCAGCCTGCCGCCGGCGTCGGCGATCTCGTCGGCGGTGATGTCGGTGTCGGCGGTGTGGAAGCCGATGGTCCACGCGGTGGGCTGGTCGGGCTGCATCAGGCCGCTGAGCCCGGCGACGAGCTGCTCGCCCAGGTAGAGCCGGCTGTAGCCCGCCGCCCCCTCCTCCGGCACCGCCTCGGCGCGCCAGCCGAACAGCTCGTGGTAGAAGGCCCTCGCGGCGGCCGGGTCCTTGGTGGCGAGCTCCACCCAGCAGGGCGCGCCGGGGCTCGGTTGGGTGATCTTCACGGTCGGTTCATCTCCAGGGTCGCTCTGCACCGCTCTGCCGCGGACGGGCCCGCGCTCCGCCCCTCCGCCTCACCCCTCCACCTTGCCGGGATACCGACGGGTAGCCGGGGGCTGGTGGGCCGAACGGGAGGGCGGTGCGTCCGCACGAGCGGCGGGACGGACGGGACGGGGGAATGCGGCCGGGAAAGCCGGTTGTTCAAATTGGAACCACGGTGTAGCGTCGGGCGAGCACGATCCGGTTCGAATTTGAACAACCTGGTGACGGCTCGCACCGGACCGCGAGCGCAGGCGACCACCACCCGCGGCCCCGGAGGGACCCGACATGACGCACCCCGAGACCAGCCGACAGCTCCCCGCCGCCACCGTGCGCTCCCGCGTGCGCGTCCCGCTCGCCTTCGGCGACGGCTACCGCGTCGAGGCCGACGTGCACACCTTCCACGGCCTGGCCGACGGCGCCGAACACCTCGCCCTCGCCCTGGGCGACCCGTCCCCGACCGCCGCCCCGCTGGTGCGCCTGCACTCCGAGTGCCTCACCGGCGACGTCTTCGGCTCCGCCCGCTGCGACTGCGGCCCCCAGCTGCGCGAATCCGTCCAGCGGATCGCCGAGACCGGCGGCTACCTGCTCTACCTCCGCCAGGAGGGCCGCGGCATCGGCCTCTACAACAAGCTCGACGCCTACGCCCTCCAGGACTCCGGCCTCGACACCTACCAGGCCAACGCCGCCCTCGGCCTCCCCGAGGACGGCCGCGACTACACCCCCGCCGCCCAGATGCTCACCACCCTCGCCGCCCCCGCGATCCGCCTGCTCAGCAACAACCCCGACAAGGCCGCCCAACTCACCGCCCTCGGCATCACCATCACCGAACGCGTCCCCACCGGCGTCCACCTCTCCCCCAGCAACCTCCGCTACCTCCGCGCCAAGGCTGACGGAACAGCCTTCTCGCTCGCGCACGACATGTTGCGGGTGAGCATGGCCTGAGCAGAGGTGGGACACGCCGCACGTCGAAGAAACTGCGGAAGGGCAGCCACAAGCACGAGCCGTCCGTGGACGCGCAGGAGAGCCGCGGCCGGGCGTTCGCCGCCCAGGAGGGGTACCGGGTCGGGGTGCCGGACGCCGGAAAGCGGCTGATCTTCGACGTCGTCCTGCTCGACAACGCCACCGCCCTGCTCGCCGAAGCCGAAGCACTCGAAGACCAGGTGCACTGCGACGGCCGGACGATCGACGGCGGCATGCGCACCGGAGTCAAGGTCATCCACCCCGCCATCGCCCAGGCCGAACGCCACCGCACCGCCGCCGACCGCATCCTGCGTCTCCCGCCCCCCGCCGGAAACCGCACCGCGCGGGTACAGCGCCCGCGACGCCACGCCGGCCCGCCACTGGGGACGACACTGACCCGACCGCCGCAGCCCCGAACCGACGGGCACCCCGTGGCCCCGCCCTGCCCCACCCCGGAGGCGGAGCGGGGCTTTTCGCGCATTTGGCACTCCTTGCTCCCAGTCCTGCCGGCGAGCAGCCACAGGCACCATTGGCTGGACGTCAGGAAAGCAGGGCTACTGGACCGGTTGGCATGCCTCGCTTGTGGGTACTCCGTCGGCTGAAACGCGTAGAAGTTCGCGGAACGGACCGCCGATGGAGGCCAGCGCGGAGCTAGTGTTCATTGCCAAGGACCCCCACACGAACGGGGAGAACTGCCCCACCGTTTGGGTGGACCCGGAGACGCGCGACATTGTGATTCAGGGATGGAAGGCCGACGCCGAAACCGAGGCCGCGTGCTTGACGGCGGGGCACATCCCGGAGTCCGAGGCAGTTGTTCGGGTGCCTGCCCGGATGGTGGCTGCTCTCAGGGAGGCTTGCAGTGCCGCAGAAGGTGCCGACGTTCGCTGAGTTGCTGGCGGACAGCCGACACAGCGCCGTTCATCTGGAGATGCGTGACGTGTACGGCGTCGCAGAGGAAGACGCCGACTTCACGGCGCGGAAGGCCGGACATCGGTACGACCCGAACGACCGGGGGTCCTGGTGGAACCCCTTCCTGACAACCGTTTCGGAAGCTGTCGCCCGAGGAGTGGAGTTTCGTCGGGCCCGGGTCGTTTCAGTGCCCGTGACCGACTACATCCGGTACGAGCACTCGTGCACCTTCCAGAACATCGCCGCGGGGGAAGCTGTGCGATGGCTACCCCGCGAACTGGCCTCCGACCTGATGCTGCCGGGAAATGACCTCTGGCTGTTCGACGGCAGGGTGGCGAAGTTTGGTCTGTTCTCCGGCGACGGCGCGTTCCTCGGTAACGTGATGAGCGACGACCCCGAAGTGGTGAAGCGCTGCGTGGACGCCTTCGAAGCAGTGTGGCAACGCGCTGTTCCCCACCAGGACTTCGAGCTTTAACGCGCTCGATCCCATGGCTCGATCCCCTTCGTCCAGCGTTCAGGCAGCCCGTGATGCAGTGGCCGCGCGGCTTCGGGAGTTGTGCCAGGACGCCGGACTCAAGAGGGCGGACATCGCCGCCCGTACCGGCTGGTATCCGTCCAAAGTGTCCCGCATCGCCACAGGCACGACTCCGCCGTCCGATGCGGATATCCAGGCATGGTGTGCGGCATGCGGTGCCGACGACCAGGCTGATGACCTGATCGCGGCATCGCGTGCCGCAGACACGATGTACGTCGAATGGCGTCGGGTCCAACGCGCTGGCCTGCGGCGTGTCCAGGAGTCTCGCGTCCCGCTGTACCAGCGCACTCGTTTCTTCCGTGTCTACTGCTCCAACGTCGTGCCGGGCTTGTTCCAGACCGAGGCGTACGCAACAGCACTGCTGCGTACCATCGCACGGTTTCATCGAACCCCTGACGATGTGGCGGAGGCGGTTGCGGCTCGGGTGGCCCGCTCGGACGGCGTGGTTCGGGAAGGAGACCACCGCTTCGCCGTCCTGGTGGAGGAATCGGTGCTGCGAAACCGGGTGGGCGACTCCGAGACTATGGCAGGCCAACTCGGTTACCTGCTTGCCCTGATGAGCCTTCCTCGGGTGTCCCTCGGCATCGTTCCGTTCACGGCCCGGCGGGAGATGTGGACCTTGGAAGCGTTCAACGTCTTCGATGATCAGCGAGTGCACGTGGAGCTACTGACTGCCGCAGTGACCGTGACCGCGCCCACAGAGGTGGAGCAATACGTCCGAGCATTCGCCGAGTTGGCCTCTCAAGCAGTACACGGGGCTGCCGCGCGGGCCTTGATCGCGGAGGCGATTAACGCCCTGGAGTGATTGGCGTAGAACTCCGTAGAATTTCGTGGCGATGCCCCTTTCACCGTCTCTACCGTCCTGCTGACAGGCAAGCAGATGCCGGTGGACGGGAGGCAGGACGATGCCGGAGGGAAGCAGGGAGCAGCGCGCCGTTCGGCCCGGTGGTAGGGCGACGCGGGCGCAGATGGCGCAGATGGCGGCCGACTACCGGGTAGGGGAGGCGGAGCGGCGGGCGAGGGGGTACCGGTACGTGTGCCCCGGTTGCCCGGCGCACCCCGGTGGGGAGTTGGTGCGCGTTGTTGCGTGAGACCACGGTGGCGGGGCGTCCCGCCGAGAAGCAGGGCAGGAGGACTGTCGCCTCGGTCGGGCCTCGCTGTGCGCGCTGCGCCGAGCTGGCGGTGATGGCGGCGGCGGCGAGGAGAGCGGAGGACTCGGCGGGCAGGTACACCAATGAGTCCCTGCTCCTGGACGTGAAGATCCTCCGGCAACGGCACCGGGGCGAGTGCGGGTTCCCCGGGGGCGGTGGGCGTGGGTGACGACCTTCCCGGGACGGCCCCGCCGACCACGTCGGACGACGGTTCGTCAGCCGCCGGGACGATCGGGTCCGGCCCGGCCCTGGAACCCACCGAATCCGACACCATGCGCCTCCTGAGGGCCCGTGCCCGGGAGTTGCGAGCGAATCGCGCCGCTGACTGGCGCTGGATCTTCGAGTGATTCGAGTGAGGAAACCCGTGTCCGTGAACGACGACTACCCGCGATCCGGGGCTTTCGACAGCGGCGGTACCGGCCACCCGCTTGGGGAGGTGGGCGAGTGAGCACGGGATCGGGGGTGTTCCGGTTCCGGGAATTCAAGGTGGCCCATGACGACGAGAGGTCGACGGTGGGCAGCGCGCGATGCGAGGGCGGGCCGAACGGGGCCTGCGCGTGGACCAGTTCCGACGCGCCGCTGGACATGGTGGCGTTGAACAAGGCGATGGCCCAGCACACCGCCGACACCGCCCACAGGTCGTTCCTGCGGACCACGGGCGACCACGTGCTCGTGACCCCGGGCCGTTGGGACGGGGAGTGATCCGTGAGCGGACACCTACTGTTCCTGGCCGTCCTGGTCCTGCTGGTGGTCGGTGGCGTCGACTTCGACCGGGACGACTGGAAGCCCGGCCGTCTGCGGTGGCTCCGGGTGACCCCGACCCGCACGGTCGAGCTGTGGCGGGAGGGGTTGAGCCTCCGTCTGGTCATCACGTCCCGGAATTGACCCGGCCCACCCGACCCGCTCGACGGACGCCCTGGGCAACCGGAGGATTAGCGCATCGAGTTGGGCCGGAGCAAGAGCACCGGCGGCGGGCGCATCCAGACCGGTGGCCTGCGGACGTGGTCGAGGGCCAGGAGCCGTCCGCTCTGGGGCCACGCTCCCTGACCGCTCGCCGAATCGGCGACGGCTGCTCGGCCGCCACACACCGACCGGCCCCGTCCGCGCGCACCCCCCCGAGGCCCGCGGGCGGGGCCTTCACCTTGGAGGGAAGAATGGACGCGGGGATGAAGGCGTTCACGCTGGCCCAGCGGATCAACGGCATCACGGGGCAGGAGGTGAGGCTGTCCCGGTTGGACGGGGGCGGCTACCGGTTGCATTGGCAGAGCAACGGTGACCGAGACGCCGAGGCAGCCACGCTGCCGGCCATGGCGCTGTCAAACCGCTACGGCTACTCGTCCCGTACAAGGATCGTCTGGATGGAAGTCGACGAGCCCCCGGACGCGACCGGTCCGAGCTGAACCATCATGCCCGCCCTCTGGAACCGGCTACCGGCCACACCTGCCATTCGCCGGAAACCCGCAGCTCAGTGCCCAGGTGTAAGGTCGTCCGCTACGCCAAGGCCCGGCACCACATCCCGCCGAACGCCCTCAGCCCGGAGCCGTCCCCCCCTTCCTGGCGGAGAACCTGCTGCACGAGGGAACGCACCAGTCGATCGCCCTGCACATCAACCAACACCAGGTCTTCGCCGACGGGTTCTCGTCCGAGACCTCACCGAAGATCGACATCGCGTGGTGGGCCGGGCAGGGCGTCGCACGCAACCAGTTCTGGGAGATCGACCGCGCCTTCCACGCGATCTGCGTCGACAACCAGTTGCTGCGCTTCCGCCGTACCGAGCTGGACCGAGACGACCTGACCGCCGACGAGCGTGCGTGCTTCCGCAGCGCCTACGACGAGGGGCTGCCGGCCGCCCGCTACCTCATGCGCGAACTCGAAATCCTGGGGGCGCACTTCACCCCGCACGGGGCAGACCTGCTGACCGGCCTGCGCCAGCAGATCGACCAGCTGTAGTGCCAGGCTGACCGCAACCGAACGAGGGAGGGCCCAGTGCTCCAGCACCTCATCAGACAAGACGCAGACCTGCGGATGGTCCCCACCGACCGGGCCGAGCTGACCACCGCATTGCAGGGGCTTCGAGAGGAACTGGCCACCAGCCCCGATCCCGACCGGATTCGGGTCCTGACCCGGTGGATCGGCATCGCCCAGATGAGCCTCGGGAACTACGACGAGGCACACACGTCCCTCCGACAGTCGCTCGAACTCGCCATCACCAGCGGGAACGTCCGGGCCGTCATCGCCACCGAACTCAACTTCGGCGACGCCCACCGCTACGCGGGCGACATCGAGACCGCGGAGACGTTCTACCGCAGCGCCCTGGACACCGCGCGAGGCACGTGCCCGGAACTCCTCGACTTCGCGCTCCAGCACACCGGCAAGCACCTCACGGAACGCGGCAACCTCACCGGCGCCCGGACGCACCTGCAAGAGGCGCTGCGGCTGCGGATCGCCAAGGGGAACACCGAACTGGTCGAGTCCACGCAAGCCGCACTCGACCGGGTCGACACCCTGCTCGGCAACGCCGCCGCAGCGGCACCGAACAAGTGGAGTCGTCGGTGGACGGCGTGGCTACAGACCCGTACCACCGTCGCCGACGCGTCGCAGTGGCACGCCGGGTTCCCCGCCATTCGAGAGCAGGTGCGGGGTCTCGCCGCCCACCAGCGGGTGCAGCCCCGGCACCTGCGGGACCACCCGTTCCCCGCCGAGCCGGTCGCCGCCATGGCGGCGGAGGCCGAGAAGGCTCTCTTCACCGACGGATACCTGCACAATGGCAAGCGGAACGCGGCCGTCGGCGAGGCCGCGAACCAGTTCGCCACCCAGGTCGACCTGGCCGCGCTCGTAGCGCGGTCCACCGGCCTCGCCGTCGAGCAGCCGCACACCGGTGTCTACATCGGCTACACGGAAGGGCAGTCCCTCGACTTCCACCTGGACGAGTCCGGGTTCGGCGACGCCAACCTGATCATCTGCCTCCAGCGCACCCGCCCCACCCAAGCGGACAAGGCCAGCACCACCGTCTTCATCAGCACCGCCAGCTACCTCGAATGCGACCTCGGAGCGGGCAGCGGTGTCGTCTTCGACGGCGCACTCACGCCACACGGGCGGACGCCGCTCGGGGTCGGCGAGAGCATCACCCTCATCAGCCTCGGCTTCCGCGCACGGGATCAGGCCCGGCGCACCCTCACGAACCTCCCCCCGGCCCCGGCGTAACCCAAGCCGAGCCAACCGCCGCACCGGCCGTCTGAGACGGCATCCAGGACTACGAAACGCATTGACCCATCCCGCACCACCCACGTCGGTCTCCCCCCTCCGGCGGGCTCAGGCCCCGCCCCATGGCCTTCCCCGGCAGCCACGGGGCGGGTCCTCCCTTCTTTCGGGGACCTCATGTGGGCCGGCTACTACCGGGCCTGAGTATCAGACCATGCTGAAGAGGCTGATCCGCACGGCGCTCCCTGGAGTCTCCGCTCGGTACCGCACTGGGCTGGGGCTGGTCGTCCTCGACCAGCTGTACGGCTGCGGCCCGAAGTGGCTGCGAGAGCAGCTGATCGCCTCGGGGGACTTCCTGCACCGCGATGGGCAGTCCGGCCCCCGTGCACGTCGCCCGGGCGGTGGCGGAGTTGCACGGGCGCGGTTGGGTCCACGGCGACCTCCAATCCGCCCACGTCATCCGCACCGTGGACGGCGTACGACTGATCGACTTCGCGTGGGCCCGCCACCTCGGCGAGACGCCCTGGTCGGCGTTCCGGGGAACGATGGTGCACCTCACCGCGCCCGAGCTAGCCGCCGAGATCACGGTCGGCAGCCAGCCCGTGCTCACCAGCTTCGCGTCCGACGTGTACGCCCTCGCCGCCTCCCTGTGGACGGCCGTGACGGGAGACTGGCCGCTGGACTACGAGGCGGTCGGCATCGACCGGAAGTCCGCCGGACCGGTAGCGCTGCTCGAAGCCGTCGGGGAGCGGACCGCGCCGCTCGTCGGCACCGAGGTCTGGCCCGAGTTCCAGCAGGTGCTCAAGGAGGTGCTGCTCGCCGACGCCAGGAACCGTCCGTCGGCCGCCGAACTCGCCGACCGGCTCACCGCCCTGGGCGAACTCGGCCGCTGACCGTCGGGTCACGGGGGTTGCGGCGCGGGGACGCTCCGGTGCTCCCCGGCATCCGCACCACGAGGCTGTCCGCCGCCTGCTCGGCCTGGCTCGACGGCTCGGCTCGTCCCGGGCCACGCGCTCCGGCGGACGTTCAGCGACGGCGGCCGAGGAGGGCGGTCGTGTCGGTGCGGCGGTGCCAGGCGATGACGGCGAGCGGGACCATGAAGAGGAACGGGGTGCCGGCGTTCTCGCCGTGCATCGCGGTCAGCTGGGTGACGAACGCGCAGGCCAGGAAGGCGATCAGCGCCGTCGCGGCGGGCCCGGCCAGGCGGGGCAGCAGGAGGCCGACGGCGCCGGCCAGTTCCACCAGGCCGGTCAGGTACATGAACCAGTCGCCCACCCCGATCGCGTCGAAGACGGTGGCGGCGGCGGGGAGCGCCAGCAGCTTGGGCAGCGCGCTGGCCAGGGCGAAGAACAGTGCGAGCAGGACGCGGAGCGTCCAGACCGTCCGGACGACGGCCTTTCCGGGCTTCGCGGCAGTGTCGGTCGTGGCGGCGGTGTCGGTCGTGGCGGCGGTGTCGGTCGTGGTGGTGGTGGCGGTCGTGGTGGTGGTGGCGGTCGTGGTGGTGGTGGCGGTCGTGGTGGTGGACATCTGAGGTGCTCCCCGGTCGGTGGTCGTCGCTCTCACCGGCTTCGACGGACGCGACCGCCCGGACTCATCGGTGCGGGACGGGAGAGTTTCCGCCCTGCGGCTCGGCCGCCCGGGGCGGGGCCGCTGGAGGCTCAGGGCGCCGGGGTGCGTCCTACCGGCGGTCGGCCGTGGCGCGGGCGAGTTGGGCGTCGTACTACCGGGCGTCGAAGTGGAAGTCGGGCAGGGGCGGTCCGTCGTCCGGAGTCTCCCCCGTCGGACCGGACCACGGGTTCGCCGTACCGCCGGACGGTGGCGGCCGGGTAGCCGCAGCGGCCGCCCCGTGCACCCGGGTTCGCCGAACTCCGCCCGGCGGGCCCGGTCGGTCGCCCGGAGCGGGCCGCGCCCGTCGGCGGGCGGTAACCGCGGGACGTAGCTGCCGAGACCGTCGGACCCGGCCGCGGCCTCCACCAGGTCCTCGCCGTCGACGCGAACCCGCGCCTGGGCGGGTGAGCGGACGGTCGTCCGGATCTCGATCTCCCGTCGGGTGAACACCGCCCCGCCCCGGGGACGGCCCGGCCGGGTGCGGGCAGGACGGCGACGGCGACGGCTGGTGGCCGACCGCGCCCGCCGGTCGACGCGCTGTACCCGCCCGGCCACGCCGGGTCGACCGGGAGCCGGACCCGCCCGGGCCCGCCCGGGCCCGCGTTGCGTTCCGGGCGGGCCGGGCGGACGGTGGAAGCACCCGCGTCCGGTACCCCGTCGCTCCCCGGAGAGCGCCATGACCACAAGGCCGACCAGCTCCGCCAGGCTCACGACCGGACCCGCGACGGGCCGGGCCCGGACCTCGCCCACCCACCCCGTGCACCCGGCGGTCGCGGCGAGCGGGCCCCGGGGCACCGGGGACCATCCCGCCGAGCCGGACCGGCGCGCCGTCGGCCGGGTGGTGTCGGGCGGGTGGTGGGTCGGTCTCCGGACGTCGGGGGTCGGCGCCGGGGGCGGGCGGGGGTGGGGATGAACGTCGGCAGTCGTGTCCCGCTGCACGAGTTGATGGGGGTGCGGGAGGTCGCGGGCGGGCTGTTGCTGGTGCCGCCGGGGGTGGCGGGGCGGGTCGCGGACGGGCTGCGACTGCGCCTGGTGGCACGGGAGTTGGGGCCCGGGAGGTGGGAGGCGGTGACGCCGGGGTCCTCGGACGTGCTGGTGGCGCGGCGGCGTCCGGCCGGCGGCGGGTCGCCGGTGCTGGTGAAGTGCCCGCGCACCCGGGAGGCGGTACGGGCGCTGGTCCGCGAGCGGGACGCGGTCGCGGTGCTGGCCTCGGAGCTGCGGTCGCCCGGGCTGCGCGGTCTGCTGCCGGAGACCGTCGACTCCCGGCTGGGCGGCTGGCCGCCGGTGCTGGTGCAGGGGGTGCTGCCGGGCGTACCGGGCGACGTCCTGCTGTCCCGCCGCCCGGAGCTGGCCGGGCGGCTGGCCGCGTCCGCGTTCGGCGTCCTGGACGAACTGCACGGCGCGACGGGCGGGTTGAGCCGGGACGGGCGGTTGGTGGACGGCTGGCTGGGCCACCGGTTGGCGGTGCTCTCGGACCGGGTGCGCTGGTGCCGGGGCGCGGAGGGCACCGCCGGTCTGCTCGCCCTGCGGTCCTTCCTGCGCCGCGAGTTGACCGGCCGGCCGGTGCAAGTGGCCCGGACGCACGGCGACTTCACCCCGGGCAACCTGCTGCTGCGCTCCCCCGACCCGGACGGACCGCCACCGGCCGTCACCGGACTGGTCGGCTGGGGCGAGTCCCTGGCCGACGGCCCGGCCGTGGTCGACCGCGCGAGTTTCGCCCTGGACCTGGGCCGGCTGCTGGACGGCCGTTCCTGGGGCGAGCAGCTGGTCACCGCCCTGCGCACCGGCGGCCTGCACCGCCCGGAGACCGGTGAACTCCCGCTCTCCGGCGCCCTGTCGGCCTGGCTGTGGCACGTCTCGGGCCGCCTGGAGCAGTCCCGCCGCTTCGCCCGCGACCGCGACCGGCTGCGCGAGGTCCTCGTCCCGGTCCTGCGCGAACTCGCCGGCTCCGGCTCAGACTCCGGCCCCGGACCCGGACCCCGAATCGGTCCCTGAACCAGCCCCGGCCCCGTCCCCGCCCCTGCCCCACGCCTCCGGCGCGTCCTCGAGGTCGGTCTCGGTCTCGGTCTCGGCGATCCGCCGGGCGATCTCGGCGGGGCGCACCGGCCGTCCGAAGTGCCAGCCCTGGGCGAGGTCGCAGCCCATCAGGCGCAGGCGCTCGGCGTCGGCGCGGCTCTCCACGCCCTCCGCGGTGACGGTCAGGCCCAGGGTGTGGGCGAGCGAGACCAGGCCGCTGACGATCCGCCAGCCGAGGTGGGTGTCCTTGGTGGGGTCGTGCAGGTCGCCGACGAAGGACCCGGCGATCTTGAGGTTGGAGACCGGCAGGTCACGCAGGTAGGCGAGGTTGGACCAGCCGGTGCCGAAGTCGTCGACGGCGAGCGAGACGCCCAGGTCGACCAGGGCGTGCAGCGCCTTGAGCGCCTCGTCCTCGGGGCCGACCACGGTCGACTCGGTGATCTCCAGCTGGAGCATCGACGGCTCGAGGCCGGTGGTGCGCAGGGTGCGTTCGACGTCGCCGACCAGTCCGGCGCTGCGGGCCTGCCGGACGGCCAGGTTGACGCTGACCCTGGGTGCCCGGTCGCCGAACCGGGCGACCCAGTCGGCGGCCTGTTCGCAGGCCTGCTCCAGCACCCAGCGGCCGAGCGGCATGATCAGCCCGGTCTCCTCGGCGACGCCGACGAACTCCTCCGGGCCGAGCACCCCGAGCTGCGGGTGCCGCCAGCGCACCAGCGCCTCGACGCCCGTCATCGCGCCGGAGGCCAGGTCGACCATCGGCTGGTAGTCGATGAAGAACTCGCCGCGGTCCAGCGCCGCGGGCATCCGCACGGACACCGCGTACCGGCTGACGGCGCGCGCGTTCTCCTCCGGGTCGAACAGCGTCCACCGGCCGCGCCCGGCCTCCTTGGCCCGGTACAGCGTGAGGTCGGCGGCCCGGACGGCCGCGCCGGGCGTGGTGCTGGCGATCCGCCGCTCCAGCACGCCGACGCTGGCGCCGACGGCCAGCCGGTGGTCGCCGATCACCACGGGCTTGGTGAGCGCGGCGAGGACGGTCTTGGCGGCGGCGACGGCCTCCTGCTCGCCGCGGCAGTTCTCCAGCAGCACCACGAACTCGTCGCCGCCGAGCCGCGCCACCATGTGGCCGAGCGGGCTGAGCGCGTTCTCCAGCCGCCCGGCCACCACGGTCAGCAGCTGGTCGCCCATGTCGTGGCCGAGGCTGTCGTTGACGATCTTGAAGCCGTCCAGGTCGACGTAGCAGAGGCCGAAGCGGGCGTCCGGCTCCGGGTCCTCGAAGAGCTTCTCCAGCCGTTCGAAGAACGCGGCCCGGTTGGGCAGGCCGGTCAGCGGGTCGTGGGTGGCCTGGTGGCGCAGCCGCTCCTGGAGGCGGTAGCGGTCGGTGACGTCCTCCAGCATGGCGACCTGGTAGAGCGGGACGCCGTCGTCGTCGCGGATCAGCGAGACGGTCAGGTGGGTCCACACCACCTCGCCGTCGCGCCGGTAGTACGGCTTGTCGAACTGGAAGTACTCGCGCTTGCCGCTGATCAGCTCCTCGTACGCCTCCCAGACGCCGGGGGTGTCCTCGGGGTGGACCAGGTCGCCGACCCGCACGCCCCGCATGTCCTCGGGGCCGCCGCCGAAGATCTCGCCCAGGGCGCGGTTGACGGCCAGGATCTTGCCGTCGGTGTCGCCGAGGCCGATGCCGATCGCCGCGGACTCGAACAGCGCGCGGAAGCGGGCCTCGGAGGCGCGCAGGGCCTTCTCGACCTCCTGCCGGGCGGTGTCGGCCGCCAGCCGGATCGCCTCCTGCTCGCGCAGCGTGCGCTCGCGCAGGGCGGCCGCCCAGCCGGCCGCGAAGGCGCCCCCGAGCACCGGGCCGCGGTCGTCCGGGACGGGTTGACGCTGGATCAACTGGACGGCTTCGGCGAGAAGTTGCGGGTCGGTGAACTGGTTGTCGATGAGCAGCGCCCCGGCCTGGCCGGCCAGTTCGGGGCGGAACGGCTGCTCCCGGGAGGCCCGGTGCAGCAGCTCGGCGGTGCGGGCGATCAGCGGGTTCAGCACGCCGGGGCGCACCGCGGCGCCGTGCCCGGCCCGCAGCATCGCGGCCCACGCGTCGCGGAACCCGGCGCTCGCCCCCGCACCCGCCGCGCCCGCCGCGCCCGCCTCGCTCGCCGCCGCGCCCGGTGCGTCCGCCGCTCCCCCCGCGGCCGTGCCGGGGGGCTCGTCCGCGCCGGGCGACTGGTTCACGACAGGCGCCCGACGCCGGCCATCCCCGTCATCCGCTCGGGATGCGGGCCGACCGACTCCGCGTCGTCGGGGCGCCACTCGGGCAGGTAGACGATGCCGGGCTCGACCAGTTCGTAGCCCGTGAAGAAGGCGGCGATCTGCTCGCGGCTGCGCATGGTGAGCGGCGTCGGGGTGGAGCGGTACAGGCTCTGGTGGGAGCCGGCCTGATCGGGGCGGCCCTCCAGGGAGGCGTGCGAGAGGATCAGCATGCTGCCGCTGGGCAGGGCCTCGCGGAGCTTGGCGAGGATCCGGTCCGGGTGGTCGTCGTCGGTGACGAAGTGCATGACGGCGTTGAGGATGACCGCGACGGGCTCGCCGGGGGCGAGCAGTTCCTCGACCTCGGGGCGGCCCAGCAGGTCGTCGGTGTTGCGCAGGTCGGCGTCGACGACCGGGCAGAGCGGGTCGTCGGCCAGGATGAGGCGGCTGTGGGCGACCGCGACCGGGTCCATGTCGACGTAGACGACGCGCGCGTCGGGCCGGTACTCGCGGGCCACCTCGTGGACGGCGCCGAAGGTGGGGATGCCGGAGCCGATGTCCAGGAAGCGGCTGATGCCCTCGGCGGCGGCGAACTGGGTGGCGCGGCGCAGGAAGGCCCGGTTGGCCCGCATGATCATCGGGAGGTCCGGCCAGAGCTCGATCGCCTTGCGCGCCATCTTCCGGTCGACCTCGAAGTTGTGCGAACCGCCGAGGTAGTAGTCGTACACCCGGGCCGCGTTCGGCTTGTCGAGGTCGGTCCCTGCAGGCACCCAGTTCGGACGCGCCATGACGGCACTCCTTCCGGCCTTCCGGCCTGGCAGTCGAAAATGGCAAGAGGACACCAAGATCCTCCTACACTTCCGATCCGGGCCGCAAGCGCTGGCAGCCGAACGGCGGCGCGGCGCGGCACGTCCCGCGCGGCGTGCCCCGGGAGGCGTGGGACGCCCGTACGGCACGTCCCGGGCGGCGGCGTCCGCACGGCGGTGGACGGGCGACCGCCCCCGTGCAGACCCTGCACGGGGGCGGTGCCTCCGGGGTGGTGCTTCGCGGTTCTCTCCCGCGTCGGTCGGGTCCGGTGGCGGCTTGCCGCAGGCCCGCCGCGTGCTACCGGCTGCCCGGCGTCAGCTGGTGGCGGTGCAGGTCAGGGTCGGGGTGGCGTTGCTGCCGGAGTAGCTGGCGCCGAAGCCGAAGCTGGTGGAGCCGTTGGCGGCGACCGCGCCGTTGTAGCCGGCGTTGGTGACCGTCACGGACTGGCCGGACTGGCTGACGGTGCCGTTCCACAGGTTGGTGACCTGCTGGTTGCCCGCGTAGGTCCAGGTGACCTTCCAGGACTTGATCGCGGTGTTGCCCGCGGTCACGGTGACGTCGGCGTTGAAGCCGGCGCCCCAGTCGCTGCTGACCTTGTAGGTGGCGGTGCAGCCGGCGCCGCCGGTGCCGGTGCCGACCTGGGTGGTGGCGGTGACGGCCGCGGA